>NZ_CAMFHB010000016.1 GCF_945952055.1 uncultured Alsobacter sp. | reverse complement strand
GTCTCGCGCTTCGCGCGATCCACCCTCCCCTGCAGGGGAGGGAGAACGCGCTCAGTCATCGAGAATGATTGGTGTGCATACCGAAGGGCTCGGCCCGGGCATCCACGGCTTTGCCGGGGTCATCCTGGGTCGTGGGTGTGAGGCCAGGCTTGGCCAGGACCAGCGTAAGGTTGGCGGCCTGCGATCGAGCGGCGCAGGCCGAAGACGACGCGGGTGAAGCTGAGCCCCGTGCGGCCTCAGCCGGCCAGCTGCGTGTCGTGCGCCTTGGCGTGGATGTGGGCCCGCAGAATCTGTTCCGCCTCGCGCGACACGTCGAGGCCACGGTCACGGAACCAGGTTGCGACCTCGTCGCAGATCGTCACCGTCACGCCCTTCTGGACGGAAAGAACCGGAGGCTCCGGCCGGAGAACCATGGGTCCGTCCCAGACGGACGGCAGGCGTGGAAAGGACGACATGCTGCAGGCTCGCGACGGCGCCGTGAGATGATTTGTTTCATTTTGGCGCAAGCGAGACATAACGGCAAACGCGGGAAGATCAAGAGCGCTTCTTCTTCCGGTTGAGGTTACCGGCCGAATGCCGCGGTCCCGTGTTTTTGACGCAGCGGCACGACCTTCCAAGCCCCTCCATTCGCGCCAGAATTCGCAGCCGCCCGCGGGACGTCGCCCTTCGCTCTCACGCCTGCGACAGCAGGCGATCCAGATGCTGCGAGGCGTCCACGAGGCCGCGCGTCACGGGGTCGCGGGGATGGTCGAGAACGGTCCGGGTGTCGCCCTCCTCCACGATTCGCCCGCCGGACATCACCATCACGCGGTCGGTCATGGCGCGCACGACGCCGAGGTCGTGCGAGATGAACAGGTAGGTGAGCCCCAGGCGCGTCTGCAGGTCGGCCAGCAGGTCCAGGATCTGCGCGCGGATGGACACGTCCAGCGCCGACACGGGCTCGTCCAGGACGACGAGGTCCGGACGGGTGATCAGGGCGCGGGCGATGGCGAGGCGCTGGCGCTGGCCGCCGGAGAACTCGTGCGGGTACTTGTCGGCGTCGCCCGGGGCGAGCCCGACCTCGACGAGCGCCTGGGCCACCATCCGGCCGCGCGCGTCGGGCGCGATGGGCTCGTCGAGGAGGCGCAGCGGCTCGCCGACGATACGGCCAGCCCGGTGGCGCGGGTCGAAGGAGCCGTAGGGGTCCTGGAAGACCATCTGCACCCGTCGTCGGAAGGCGGCCATCGTGGGCCCCCGGAGGCCGGCGAGGTCGTGCCCCGCGAGCGCGATGCGGCCGCCCTGCAGCGGCTCGAGCGCGAGGACGGCGCGCGCCAGGGTCGACTTGCCGCAGCCCGACTCGCCGACGAGGCCGACGCTCTCGCCGCGGTGCACCGTGAAGCTCACCCCGTCCACTGCCCGGTTGTGACGGCGGGCGGCGAACGGATGCGGTCGCGGCAGAGGATAGTCGCGCACCGCCTTGTCGACGGTGAGAAGCGGCTCCCCGGGCGGCGCGGCCGGTCGCGCGGGCTCGTGCGCGGAGGCCTCGCGCAGCGCCACGGCATAGGGATGCACGAGCGCCTCGAACGCTGCGGCGCCGCCCGGCCCCGTCTCGACGACCTCGCCGCGGCGCATCACGGCGATGCGGTCGGCCATGGCGGCCACGACCGCGAGGTCGTGGCTGATGAGCATCAGCCCGGCGCCGTCCTCGGCGACGAGCCGGCGCAGCAGTTTCAGGATCTGCGCCTGCATCGTCACGTCGAGGGCCGTGGTCGGCTCGTCGGCGATGACGAGCCTGGGCGACAGGGCGACGGCCATGGCGATGACCACGCGCTGGCGCTGCCCGCCGGAGAGCTCATGGGGATAGCGGGTCGGCGGAATGCGCGCCGGCGGCAGGCCCACGCGCTCCAGCACGGACGAGGCCCGCCGCTCGGCGTCGGCGCGCGACAGGCCGAGATGGAGGCTGAACACCTCCGCGACCTGGGCGCCGATGGTCTTCAGCGGGTTGAGCGCGGTCATCGGCTCCTGGAACACCATCCCGACGGCGCGGCCCCGGCGTTCGCACATGGCGGCCTCGGACAGGGCCAGGACGTCGGTGCCGTCCAACAACACCCGCCCGGCGGTGCGGACCTGCCGCGGCAGGAGGCGCATGACGGTCAGCGCCGTCAGCGACTTGCCGGACCCCGACTCGCCCACCACGCCGAGCACCTCGCCGGCCGCGAGCTGCAGCGACACCTTGCGCAGGATCGGCGTGCCCGCGATGGAAAGGTCCAGATCCTCGATCGACAGCAGCGACACGTCATCGCTCCCGGGCGAGGCGGGGGTCGAGAAGGTCGCGCAGCCCGTCGCCCAGCAGGTTCAGCCCCAGCACGGTGGCGACGATGGTGAGGCCCGGCGCCAGCGCGAGCCGCGGCGCGATGGCCATATAGGTCTGCGCCTCGTTGAGCATGCGGCCCCAGCTCGGCATCGGCGGCTGCACGCCGAGCCCGATATAGGAGAGCGCCGCCTCGGCGAGGATGCCGAGCGAGAGCTGGATGGTCGCCTGCACGATCAGCACGCTGGCGATGTTGGGCAGCACGTGCTCCAGCGTGATGAGCGCCCTGCCCTTCCCCGCGACCCGGGCGGCCATGATGAAGTCGCGCTGCCAGATCGGCAGCGAGGCGCCATAGGCGACGCGGGCGAAGACCGGCACGTTGAAGATGCCGATGGCGATCATGGCGTTGGTGACGCCCGGCCCGAATACCTCGCGCAGCATGATGGCGATGAGGAGCGCCGGGAAGGCGAAGACGAAGTCGGCCGTGCGCATGACCGCGTGGTCGATGGGTCCGCCCCGCCGGGCCGCCGCGAGCAGGCCGAGCGGCACGCCGATGGCCATGCCGATGCCGACCGCCACGAAGGACACCGCGATCGAGGTCACCGCGCCGCGCATAATCATCGAGAAGGTGTCGCGGCCGAACGGGTCCGTTCCCAGCCAGTGATCGGCCGAGGGCGAGCGCATCTTCAGCGCGATGTCGATCGCCGTGTAGTCGTGCGGCGTCCAGACGAGCGAGAGGGCCGCGGTGGCGGCGATGGCGAGCGCGATCACCGCCCCGGTCAGGAAGCTCGGGTGGCGCAGGGCCCGGCGCAAGAAGCCCGTGGACGGGGCGATGAGGGCCGTGTCGTTCACCCGCGTCGCCTCAGCCGCGGGTCGACGATAGCGTAGGCGATGTCGACGAGGAAGTTCACGACGATGACGCTCGCCACCAGCAGCATCACCACGCTCTTCACGACGATGAGGTCTCGCTGGTTGATGGCCTGGAAGACGAGCCGCCCGATGCCCGGCAGGTAGAACACGTTCTCGATGACGATGGTGCCGGCGATCAGGAAGGAGAACTGCAGGCCGACGATGGTGAGCACCGGGATCAGCGCGTTGCGCAGGGCATGGCGCCGAAGGGCCTGCCCTTCGGAGAGGCCCTTGGCGCGGGCGGTGCGGACGTAGTCCTCCCCGAGCGTGTCCAGCAGCGAGGAGCGCATGACGCGCGCCAGGATCGAGGCCTGCGGCAGGGCGAGCGCCACGGCCGGCAGGATCAGGCCGCGCAGCGCAGGCCAGGGCCCGTTGCCCCAGCCCGGGAAGCCGCCGGCCGGGAGCCAGCGCAGGGTGATGGCGAAGAGGATCACCAACAGCATCGCGAACCAGAAATTCGGCACGGCGATGCCGACCTGGGTCACGCCCATGATGGAGAGGTCCGTCATCGAGTTGCGGCGCGCGGCGGCCAGGGCACCGACGGGGATGGCCACGAGGATGGTGAGCGACAGCGCCAGGAGGGCGAGCGGCAGGGAGACCTGCAGGCGCTCGCCGACCAGCTCGGAGACGGGGGTCGAGTAGGTGTAGCTGGTGCCGAGGTCGCCCCGGACCAGCCCGCCGACCCAGGCGACGTAGCGTTCCGGCGCGGGCTTATCGAGGCCCAGCTTCGTGCGCAGCGCGGCCAGCGTGTCGGGCTGCGCCTGCGTGCCCAGCATCACCTGCGCGGGATCGCCCGGCAGCACCTCCATGGCCGTGAACACGACCGCGCTCGCCACCACCAGCGTGGCGACGAGCGAGGCGAAGCGGCGCAGGACGAAGGACAGCATCAGGGCTGCCCGGCCGTTGGCACGCGGCGCGCGGCCCTCGCAGGGTCGGCCGCCAAACTCTCCGCCGTCCTGGCCGGGCTCGGCCCGGCCATCCACGACTTTGCTTGGACCACCCCGAAGTCGTGGGTGCCCGGGCCAAGCCCGGGCATGACGCGCGGAAGGATGGAGGCCTTCACCCGAGCACGGTCAGCGGCTGCAGCGCAGGCCGGCAACGCAGCTCACTCGTCCCAGCTGGCCTGGGTGACGTCGTTGACCGGGATCGGCATGTTCTCCCACAGGCCCTTGAGCTTGGCGTTCCACACGCCGAACTTCGGAAGCACGTAGAGCCAGACGTTGACGGCGTCCTCGGCCAGCATCTGCTGGGCCTTCCCGTAGAGCTCGATGCGCTTGGCGGTGTCGGTCGTGGCGGCGATCTCGGCGTAGAGCGCCTTGTAGGCCGGGCTCTTGTAGTCGAAGTAATAGTCGTCCCGCGCATAGATATCGAGGTCGAGAGGCTCGACATGCGAGATGATCGTCATGTCGAAGTTCTTGCCCTTGAACACGTCCGAGAGCCACTGGGCCCATTCCATGGGAACGATCTCGGCCTCCAGCCCCACCTTCTTGAGCTGCGAGGCGATGATCTCACCCGACTTGCGCGCGTATTCCGGCGGCGGCAGCACGAGACGCAACTTCGTGCCCGGCGCGACGCCCGCCTCCTTCAGGAGCGCCTGGGCCTTGGCGACGTCGAACGGATACTTGCCCGTGAGATCGACATAGCCTGCATCCTGCGGCGGAAAATGTGATCCGATGGGCTTGGCGAGCCCGTACATCGCCCCGTCGATGACGGACTTGCGGTCGACGGCCATCGACACTGCCCGGCGCACACGCACATCGTCCCACGGCTTGCGGCCATTGTTCATGGCGAGGATCGTCTCGCCTTCCGTGTTGCCGACCACGACCTTGAAACGCGGGTCGGCGCGGAACTGGTCCAGCTGTTCCGCGGCGGGAAAGTTCGGATAGGCGTCGATGTCGCCGGCCATCAGTGCCGCGAAGGCCGCGGAGGCATCGCCGATGATCTTGATGCTGACCTTGTCGAGCTTGGATGCCGGCCCCCAGTAGCCCGGATTGCGGACGAGATCGACGCTCGCGCCCTTCGACCACTTCTCGAACTTGAAGGGTCCCGTGCCCACCGGCTTCGTCTTGGCGTCCCCCACCGCGCCGGGCGTGAGCATGGCCGCGGCGGGTTGGCCCATGTTGAAGAGGAAGAGCCCCGTCGGACGCTTCAGGGTCACCTTCACGGTCGCAGGGTCGACGATCTCGACCGTGTCGATCGGCTCGAACAGAGGCTTCTGCGGATTGGTGCTGTCGGCCGCGCGGGCCCGATCCAGATTGAACTTCACCGTTTCGGCGGTGAAGGCCGACCCGTCGTGAAACTGCACGCCCTTGCGCAGCGCGAACGTATAGACCTTCCCGTCCGGCGAGATCGTCCAGCTCTCGGCGAGCGAAGGCTTCGGCTGGCCCGCGCCATCGATGCGGGTCAGGCTTTCGATGACGTTGGCGTAGACCACGCCGCCGATGGCAGCCGCTGCGCCCGCCGTCGGGTCCAGGTGCGGAGGCTCGAGCGGAATGGCCAACGTCAGGTCTTTCCTGGGGGCGGCCTGCGCCACGCCCATCAGGCCCGCCGTTGCAAGCGTGAGCGCGAGAAACACCCTGCGCGAAAAAGACATCCCAGATCCTCCCACAACGATCCCTGCGCATCGTAGACGCAAGCCGGGCCGTCTTGAAAGGGGACCATCGGTGAGAGCGCATGCGATCTGCGTCCCGGGCCTTGCCGAGCGGCACCGGTCCGGCCAGAGTGGCGCGCCTGAGTGGCGCACCTCAAGGCCAAGATCGACGCCAGCAAGACCGACGCCCGACCAGGGAGGATCCCGATGTTCACCGACAAGCCCGACGCTCCGCAGCCGGCCTATGCCGACGTCCACCCTGTTCCCAACGAGCAGCTCGATCCGCGCGCCAAGAAGCTCTTCAACGGCACCGCGAAGCTCGACCGGCTCTACACGGGCTGCCGCTGGGCCGAGGGCCCGGCCTATTTCCCCGCCGGCCGCTACCTCGTGTGGTCCGACATCCCCAACAACCGGATGATGCGCTACGACGAGACCGACGGCTCGGTCTCAGTGTTCCGGACGCCCGCCAACAACACCAACGGGCACACCGTGGACCGCCAGGGCCGGCTGGTGTCCTGCGAGCACCTGACGCGGCGCGTGACGCGCACGGAGTTCGACGGCACGATCACCGTCATCGCCGACCGGTACCAGGGCAAGCGGCTGAACTCGCCCAACGATGTCGTGGTGAAGTCCGACGGCTCGATCTGGTTCACCGACCCGGCCTACGGCATCGATTCCGACTACGAGGGCGAGCGGGCCGAAAGCGAGATCGGCGCCTGCCACGTCTACCGCGTCGACGGCCAGACGGGCGAGATCACCATCGCCTGCAACGACTTCGTGCGCCCGAACGGCATTGCCTTCTCGCCCGACGAATCGAAGCTCTACGTCGCCGACACCGGCGCCACCCACGTCGAGAACGGCCCGCGGCACATCCGCGTCTTCACCGTCGGCGCCGATGGCCGCTCGCTCTCCGGCGGCGAAGTCTTCGCGACCTGCACCAAGGGACTGTTCGACGGCTTCCGCTTCGACGAGGACGGCCGCCTGTGGACCTCGGCCGCGGACGGCGTGCACGTCTACCACCCGGACGGGACGCTCATCGCCAAGGTGCACGTGCCGGAGGTGGTCGCCAACGTCTGCTTCGGCGGCCGCCACCGCACGCGTCTCTACATCTGCGGGACGACGTCGATGTACGCCTACAGCGTGCTGGTGCGCGGGGCGAAGACGTTCTGAGAGGGTCTATCGCTCTCTCAGCCGTCCTGGCCGGGCTTGGCCCGGCCATCCACGACTGTGCCGGGGACGGATCGTCTGGCACAGGCAAAGTCGTGGGTGCCCGGGCCAAGCCCGGGCAGGACGCGCCGAGAGAGCGAGGCGAGGCAACAAGGTGCCGCGAAGTCCTCACCCCAGCATCTTCAGCGCCTTGGTGAAGAAGTCGCGGGTGCCGAAGTTGCCGGACTTGAGGGCCAGCGCCATCGGCTCGCCGCCGGCCGTGAGCGTCCACGGCACGCCCGGGTCGATCTCCGGTCCGATCTCCAGTGCGGCGGCGCCGAGTGCGCCCACGACGGCACCTGACGTCTCGCCACCGGCCACCACGAGCCGCTTCACGCCGGCTGCCGCGAGGCCCTTGGCGACCTCGCCCAGAAGGCGCTCGATCATGGCCCCGGCCTCGTCACGGCCGAAGCGCTCCTGGACGGCGCGCACGGCCTCGGGCTCGGCGGTCGAATAGACCAGGATCGGCGCCGCGCCGAGCTTGGGGCGGGCCCAGGCCAGCACGTCCGCGGCCGTCATGCGGCCGGCGGCGATCGCCACCGGATCGAGGGCGAAGGCCGGAACGCCCTTCTCCTGTGCGTCCTGCACCTGGCCTCGCGTGGCGGCCGAGCAGCTGCCCGCCAGGATGGCGGAATGTCCGGCGGGAGCGCCGAAGCTGCGGGCTTCGCCCGCGTCCCCGAGAAGCCCCGCGCGGCGGAAGTTCGCCGGCAGCCCCAGCGCGATGCCCGAGCCGCCGGTGAGCAGCGGCTGGCCGGCGAAGGCCTCGCCGAGGATGCGCAGGTGATCGTCCGAGATGGCGTCGCCGATGCCGATCGCCGGCCCATCCTTGGCCAGCGCCTCGAAGGCGCCGCGGACGGCAGCGGCGCCCTTGTTGACGGTCGAGGTCGGCGCCAGGCCGACGGGCAGCCTGGTCTGGCGCTGCAGGACGCGCACGAGGTTGGCGTCGCGCATGGGCGTCAGCGGATGGTCCTTCATCGGGCTGTCGGAGAGCAGCTGCTGCCCGACGAACAGGTGCCCCTGGTAGACCGAGCGCCCGTTCGCCGGGAAGGCCGGGCAGGCCACCGTCCAGGGCGCCTTCAGCCGCGCCACGAGCGCCTCGGTGACGGGGCCGATGTTGCCCTCGTCCGTGCTGTCGAAGGTGGAGCAGTACTTGAAGAGGATCTGGCGCGCGCCCGCGCCCAGCAGCGCCTCGCAGGAGGCGAGCGACCACGCCACCGCCTCGGCGGCCGGGTTGGTGCGAGACTTCAGCGAGACGACGACCGCGTCGGCATCGGGCAGAGCCGAAGCGGAGGCCGGCACGCCGACCGTCTGCACGACCCGCATGCCTTCGCGCGCCAGCATCAGCGACACGTCCGTCGCGCCTGTCAGATCGTCCGCGATCACGCCCAGCAGCATGGCGACCTCCTCTTCGTGTGAGGTCCTTCCATACGACAGGACGGCGCGCTTACCAACGCGCGCCGAACGTCTCGCGCAGGTCGGCGATCTGGTTCTCGTCGAGGGGCGGCAGGACGGCGCCGCGGGTGAGGAAGACGAGCTTGGCCGTCTCTTCCGCCTCCTCGAGCGCGGCGGCCGCGGCCGAGACGGTCTCGTGCCAGAAGGTCGGGCCGATGCGCCCGAGCATCACGCCGCGTCCGGCGCGCACGTGGGGCGCGACGAGCCCTGTCACGTCGGGGTGGCCGGGCCGCATGTACGGAATGAGCGGAATGCGGCCCGCCTTCATCACGTGGTAGGGCGTGAGCGGCGGAATGATGTTGGCGGGATCCACGCCGGGCGTCAGCGACAGGGCGACGAGGTGGGTCGAATGCGTGTGCACGATGCCGCCCACGGCCGGGTCGGCGTCGTAGATGGCGCGATGAAGGCGGATGGTCTTCGACGCCCGGTCGCCGGAGATCTGCTCGCCGTCCGCGCCCATCTTCGAAAGCCGCGCCGGATCGAGACGACCGAGGCACGCATCCGTCGGAGTGATCAGCCAGCCGTCCGGCAGCCTGGCCGAGATGTTTCCGGCCGAGCCCACCGTGTATCCACGGTCGAACAGGCTCTGTCCGACGCGGCAGATCTCTTCGCGGAGGGAGGCTTCGGTGGTCATTGCGGTTGGGCCATGCTGCGTCCTTCGACACGGCCGCTGCGCGGCCTGCTCAGGATGAGGGATAGTATGGGCTCAAGCAAAAATGGTCCTCATCCTGAGCAGCCCGCGAAGCGGGCGTGTCGAAGGACGCGCCATTTCCAAGCCCCTCAGAACGTCAGCCAGGCGTGCTCGGGGGCCATGGTGAACTTCCACAGCTTCACCGGGCCGGCCATGACGTTGAGGTAGTACAGGTCGAAGCCGTGCGGCGCGCCGACGGGGTGGTAGCCCTTGGGCACCAGCACGACGTCGCGGTCGGAGACGGCCATCGTCTCGTCGAGGGAGCGGTCGTCGGTGTAGACGCGCTGCACCGCGAAGCCGGAGCCCCGCTTGAGGCGGTGGTAGTAGGTCTCCTCGAGATAGGTCTCGCGCGGCGGGTCGTTCTCGTCGTGCTTGTGGGGCGGGTAGCTCGACCAGTGGCCGCCGGGCGTGATCACCTCGACGACGAGCAGGCTCTCGGCGTGGGGCGAGGTGTCCGGCAGGATGTTGCGCACGTAGCGGGTGTTGGTGCCCTTGCCGCGGGTCTCCTCGGTGCACTCGGAGGGCGCGATCAGGCGGGGCGGCAGGCCGCCCTTGGCCGGCGCCGCGCAGACCGCGAGTTCGACCGGCGTCTGGGCGACGACGCTCCAGCGCATCCCCGGCGGCACGTAGACCGACGACGGGTTGCCCTCGAACGGCGACATGCGCTCGCCCACCTCGCCGAAATCGTGTCGGTCGGCGCGGATGCGGGCCTTCCCCGACACGAGGACGAGGCACACCTCGACCTGGCCCGTGTCGCGCGACAGCTGCTGGCCCGGTTCGAGGGTGAAGACTTCGAAGCCGACATAGGTCCAGCCTGCGGACTGCGGCGTGATGCGGTGGATCTGGCCGTCTGCGTCGGGCGGCGTCGGCCGCACCAGGAGCTTGGACATGGCTGGCGTTCCGGTCTCTGGCAGGTCCTGTCTCTGAAGGACCCGCGCAGCGTGGCTGCACGGGCGCTCGGGCACAAGGGGTCAGGCGAGGCCGGCGGCGGCCAGGGCCTGGCGCAGGTGCGCGACGCCTTTCTTCGCGTAGGGGAGCGAGGGCGCCTTCTTGGGATCCTGCTCGGCCTCGACCACGACCCAGCCGGAATAGCCCGGCAGTGCCTTGAACACCGCGGTGTAGTCGACGCAGCCGTCGCCAGGCACGGTATAAACGCCGAGCTCGTCGCCCATGCCCAGGATCGAATCCAGGAAGCTCCAGTCGCCGGCGTCGGACTTCGCCTTGATCGCCGGGCGCACGTCCTTGCAGTGGACATGGCTGATGCGGGAGCGGTAGCGCGTCGCCAGCGCGGCCGGGTCGGCGCCGCCCCAGGTGGCGTGGCCGGTGTCCAGCAGCAGGTGCACGGACGGCCCGGTGGCGGCCATGAAGGCGTCGATGTCGGCCTCGCTCTGCACCACCGTGCCCATGTGGTGGTGGTAGACCACGCGCACGCCCTCGGCGAGCGTGGCGTCGGCCACCTGCGTCATCCGCCGGCCGAACTCGGCCCATTCCGCGTCCTTGAGGTGGGGGCGCTTCGACAGCGGCATGGCGCGGTTGCCGTGAATGGCGTTGGACGTCTCGGCGATGATGAAGACGTTCACCCCCATGGCCTTCAGCAGGTCGAGATGGGCGCGCATCGCCTTGATCTCGTCTTCCGCCGAGCGCGTCAGCAGCTCGCAGGAGTACCAGCCGCCGACGAGCGCCATGCCGTAGGGGGCCAGCGCCGCCTTGAGGGCGTTGGGCTCGCGCGGGAACTTGTTGCCGAGCTCCATGCCGACGAAGCCCGCTTCCTTCGCTTCCGCGAGGCAGGTCTCGAGCGGCGTGTCGCCGCCGATTTCGAGGAGGTCGTCGTTCGACCAGCCGATGGGGTTGGCGCCGATGCGGATGGGCATGGTGGGTGTCTCCGAAATCCTGTCGCGGCCGGTCTTACGCCCGGCCGCCGTCGATGGCTATGGCGAAGGCGACGTCAGTCGCCGACGGACTGCTTGCCGAGCGCGGCCTCGTATTTGCGGCGTGCTTCCAGCACCGCGGGACGCTGCGAGACCTCCGGCACGGCGACATCCCACCAGTGCCCGCCGGCGTCCGTCGACTTCAGCGGATCGGTGTCGATCACGATCACCGTGGTGCGGGCCGACGCGCGGCTCTCGGCCAGGGCCTGCTCGAGTTCGGCGATGCCCGCGACCTTGCAGGCGTCGGCGCCCATGGCGCCGGCATGCGCGGCGAAGTCGATCTCGGGCATCACCTCGTGGCGCGTATGCTCGAAGAGATTGTTGAAGCTTTCGCCGCCGGTGGCGCGCTGCAGCCGGTTGATGCAGCCGAAGCCGCGGTTGTCGAGCACGACGATGGTGAGCTTCAGGCCCAGCATCACCGCCGTGACGATCTCGGAGTTCATCATGAGGTAGGAGCCGTCGCCCACCATCACGATCACCTCGCGCGAGGGATCCGCCATCTTCACGCCGAGGCCGCCGGCGATCTCGTAGCCCATGGTCGAGTAGCCGTATTCCAGGTGGTAGCCGCCCGCGGCTCCCGCCTGCCAGAGCTTGTGGAGCTCGCCCGGCAGGCCGCCTGCGGCGCACACCACCACGTCGCGCTCGCCGCCGGTGCGCTGCACGGCGCCGATGACCTGCGCGTCGGAGGGACGCTCCGCATTGGTGGGCGCCGTGTAGCGCGACGCCACCGGAGCCCAGGCCGCCTTTTCCTCGTGCGCCCTGTCCGTCCAGGCCGCCGGGGCCTTCCAGTGGCCGAGCGCGGCATCCAGCGCCTCCAGCCCTGCTCGCGCGTCGGCGAGCAGCGGATGCGCCCGGTGCTTGCCGGCGTCGAAGAGCTGCGTGTTCAGGCCGATGATCTGGCGGCCCGGATTGCCGAAGAGCGCCCAGGAGCCGGTCGTGAAGTCGGCGAGCCGCGTGCCCACGGCCAGCACCACGTCCGCCTCGGAGGCGAGCGCGTTGGAGGCGCCCGTGCCAGTCACGCCCACCGCGCCCATGTTCAGCGGATGACCGTCCACCAGCGTGGACTTGCCCGCCTGGGTTTCCATGACGGGAATTCCGTGGGCCTCGGCGAAGGTCTTCAGGCGGGCCTCCGCCTCCGAGTAGAGGACGCCGCCGCCGGCCACGATCACCGGCCGCTCGGCCCCCTTCAGCAGGGCCGCGGCCTGCGCGAGCTCGGCGTCGTCCGGCCTCTGGCGGCGCGGCGCCCACACGCGCTCGGCGAAGAAGCTCTCGGGATAGTCGAAGGCCTCGGTCTGGACGTCCTGGCAGAGCGCCAGCGTCACGGGTCCGCACTCGGCCGGGTCGGTCAGCACCTGCATGGCGCGGGCGAAGGCCGGGATGAGCTGCTCGGCGCGCGTGATGCGGTCGAAGTAGCGCGACACGGGCTTGAAGCAGTCGTTGGCCGAGATCGTGCCGTCGCCGAAATCCTCGATCTGCTGCAGCACGGGGTCGGGCCGGCGGCCGGCGAAGACGTCGCCGGGCAGGAACAGCACCGGCAGCCGGTTCACGTGGGCCATGGCCGCCGCCGTGATCATGTTGGTGGCGCCCGGCCCGATGGAGGTGGTGACGGCCATCATCCGGCGCCGCCGGCTCGCCTTGGCGAAGGCGACGGCCGCATGGGCCATGGCCTGCTCGTTCTGGGAGCGGAAGGTGGGCAGCACGTCCTGCGCGGCCTGCAACGCCTCACCGAGGCCGGCCACGTTGCCGTGGCCGAAGATCGCCCAGGCACCGGCGAACAGCGGCACGGGCCGCCCGTCGACGAGCGTCTTCTGGGCCGCCAGCGCGCGAACCAGCGCCTGGGCCATGGTGAGGCGGATGGTCTTGCTCATGGCGGTCTCCTGTCCCCGGTACGGCCGCAGCGGCGGCCGGCGAATGGTGTCTGTCAGGCGTTCTGCGTCGATGCGTTCCAGGCCTCGACGAGCGCGGCGAAGCGGCGGGCCATGTCGTCGATCGCGGCCTCGTCGGACATCTGGCCGGCGAGCCAGGCCCGCGCCGCGTCCGAGAAGATGGTGCGGCCGACGGCGAAGCCTTTCACCTGCGGGCAGCCGCCCGCAAGGCGGAAGGCCGCGGTCAGCTCGGCTTCGGGCGCGTCCAGGCCGAGCAGGACGATGCCACGGCAGTAGCGGTCGTTGGCCTCGATGCTGCGGGCGATCGCCGACCAGGCGGCGGCGCTGGGCTGCGCCTCGAGTTTCCACCAGTCGGGCCGGATGCCGAGCGCGTAGACGTGGTCGACGACGCGGGCCGTGGTGTCGTCCCCCAGCGCCCCGTGCTTGGAGGCGATGATCTCGACGAGCAGTTCGCGCCCGACGGTGCGGCACGCATCGAACACGCGCAGGAGCTCGCGGTCCTGGCGCAGCCGCAGGTCCTGCGGGTCGTCGGGATGGTAGAAGCACAGCGCCTTGACGGTGTGGCGCACCGGCCATTCCGCGATGTGCGCGCCGAGCGAGGCCATCTGGTCGAAATCCAGCGGGCGGGAGCCGGGCTTCTCCACCGGGCGGCCGATCCAGAAGTCGTGGTCGGCGGCGCGGAACAGGGCCTCGCGGCCATAGGTGCCGTCGAGCAGCATGCCGAAGCCCGGGCGGCCGTCCGCCACCCGCGCGGCGGCCTTCACGGCGAGCACCTTGAACGCCGGGATCCGGTCGCGCGGGGCGCCGACCTGGTCGGCCATCTCCTCGATCTGGGCGCGGTGGTCGATGGCGAGAGCGACCAGCCGGTCGGCCTGCGGGCGCCGCGTGGTCGCCCAGTGGACATGGTTCAGGGCCTCGTCGCGGCGCAGCTGCCGATGCGGCGAGCCGGTGCGCAGGAACTGCTGCAGCTCGTCCCAGGTCGGGCTTTCGGGCGAGCAGAGGAGCCGGGACACGGCGAAAGCGCCGCAGGCATTGGCGAAGGCGCAGCACGTCTCGATCGGCTCGTCGCGGAGCCAGCCGCGCAGGAAGCCGGACAGGAAGGCGTCGCCCGCGCCCAGCACGTTGTAGACCTCGACCGGGAAGCCCGGGCCGCGGATGCCCTTCTCGATGTCGTCGGGGATCTCGCCGGGGAACACGACGCAGCCCATCGGCCCGCGCTTGCACACGATGGTGGCCGGCGTCAGCGCCCGGATCGCCCGGATGGCCTCGAGCGTGACCTCGGATCCGCCGGCGATGTGCAGCTCTTCCTCGGTGCCGACCACGAGGTCGCAGCCGGGCAGGATCTCGCGCAGATGCGCGGTCACCGCCTCCGAGCGCAGGTAGCGCTCCTCGCCGGCGCCGTGGCCCGCCAGGCCCCAGAGGTTCGGCCGGTAATCGACGTCGAACACCACCTTGCGGCCGTGCTTGCGGGCGAGCGCCATGGCCTTGCGCTGCGCCGCGTTGCTGTTGGCGCGCGAGAAGTGGGTGCCGGTGACGACGATGGCCTTGGCGGACGCGACGAGCGCCTCGTCGATGTCGCTTTCGTCGAGGGCGGCGTCGGCGCAGTCGGTGCGGTAGAAGATGAGCGGGAACTGCTTCTCGTCGCGCACGCCGAGAATCACGAGCGCGGTGAGCCGCTGCGGATCGGTGTGGACGCCCGAGGTCTCGACCCCCTCGCGCGCCAGCTGCTCGCGGATGAAGCGGCCCATGTGCTCGTCGCCGACGCGGGTGATGAGGCCGGAGCGCAGGCCGAGCCGCGCCGTGCCGATGGCGATGTTGGCGGGGCAGCCGCCCACCGCCTTCACGAAGTTCGCCATGTCCTCGAGCCGGCCGCCCACCTGCTGGCCGTAGAGATCGACGGAGGAGCGGCCGATGGTGACGACGTCGAGCGCCGTATCGGTGGAAGACATGGCCGGTCCTCGTTCAAGGAAGGGGGCGGGCGATTGCGTGCGCGCCGACGCCGTGGCACGGGTGGTCTGCCACGAGATGGATGAAACAAAAAATCCATTCGCAGGTCAATTCGGAACATGTATTCTTCGCGCGCCGAAGAACGAAGGCCGGCCCATGAGGTGCCCGAGGGGTGCTCTCGGGTCCTGCCCGTCAGGAGGATTTCCATGCTGCGTGTCGGACTTCTGGGCGCCGGTCGGATCGGGAAGATCCACGGCGGCAACGTGGCGGCGCATGCCGGCGCGACCCTCGTCGCCGTCGCGGATGCCGTTCCCGCCGCCGCCGAGTCGCTTGCGGCCGCCACGGGGGCGAAGGTCGCCTCGATCGACGCCATCATCGCCGACAAGGCGATCGACGCGGTCGTGATCTGCACGCCGACGGACATGCACGCCGACCAGATCGAGGCGGCGGCCAAGGCCGGCAAGGCGGTGTTCTGCGAGAAGCCGGTGGACCTGTCGTCCGACCGCATCCGCGCCTGCCTCGCCGTCGTGAAGGCCGCCGGCACGCCGCTGATGATCGGGTTCAACCGGCGCTTCGATCCCAACTTCGCGACGCTTCAGAAGCGCCTGGCGGCGGGCGATGCCGGCAACATCGAGATCGTCACCGTGATCTCGCGCGATCCCGGCCCGCCCCCGGTCGACTACGTGAAGCGCTCGGGCGGCCTGTTCCGCGACATGATGATCCACGACCTGGACATGGCCCGCTTCCTTCTCGGCGAGGAGCCGGTCGAGGTCCACGCGGTCGGCTCGTCGCTGGTCGATCCGGCCATCGGACAGGCCGGCGACGTCGACACCGCGGCGGTGATGCTGAAGACGGCCAGCGGCAAGATCGCCCAGATCTCGAACTCGCGCCGCGCCACCTACGGCTACGACCAGCGCATCGAGGTGCACGGCTCCAAGGGCATGCTGCGCGCCGGCAACGTTCACGAGACCACGGTCGAACTGGCCACGGCCGGCGGCTTCACGGCCGCTCCGGTGCAGAACTTCTTCCTGGAACGCTACGCGGCCGCCTACCGGGCCGAGCTCGACGCCTTCGTGACGGCGGTCAACAAGGGCACCGCCCCCAACCCGTCGGGCGAGGACGGCCTGAAGGCCCAGATGCTGGCCGACGCGGCCACGCAGTCGGCCCAGACGGGCCAGACGGTGAAGGTCGGCTGAGGGAGCAACGGCGCTCCCCCTCCGTCGTCATGCCCGGGCTTGGCCCGGGCACCCACGACTTGACTTCGACAGCCTGAAGTCGTGGATGGCCGGGCCAAGCCCGGCCAAGACGCGGAGAGAGTTGTGTCTCGAAAGGCTCAGGCGCCCACCGAGTCCGACACGCACTTCTTGGTGAAGCTCGCCTTGGCGGCGCCGGCGAGCTTCTTGTCCGCCGCTTGCTTGTCGCAGGACGCCTTGGCGTCGGTCTCGCACTTCTTCATGAAGCTGGTCTGGGCAGCGCCCGCGAGCTTCTTCTCGGTCGCGCTGGCCTTGCAGCTGGCAGCGGGAGCCTGCGCCATGGACGGCGCGGCGGCGACGCAGCACAGCAGTGCGGCGGCAATCAAAGTCCTCATGTCCCGTCTCCTTCCCTCGCTCGGGGCGAATCGCCCCTCCTCCCCATTGTGCGACACGGCTTGGTCGCGTGCGCAGGGGAGCACGGTTAAAATATCTCAACCGTAGGGAGAGGCACCACGAATTGTCCGCCCCAGGCGCGGATGGGCGCCATCTGGCGGGCGATCTCGTCCCGCAGGTTCCACGGCAGGATCAGGACATAGTCCGGCCGGGTCTCGAGGATGCGGGACGGAGCATGCACCGGGATGCGCGTCCCGGGCAGCAGGCGGCCCTGCTTGTGGGGGCTGAGGTCCACCGTGTAGGGCAGCATCTCGGGCCCGACCCCGCAGTAGTTCAGCAGCGTGTTGCCCTTGGCGGGCGCTCCGTAGCCGACGACGGACTTTCCCTCGCGCCGCGCCCGGACGAAGAAGTCGAGCAGGCCATACTTCACGCCGACGACCTTCGCGCCGAAGGCATCGTAGGTCTCCAGCCGATCCAGGCCAGCGTCCCGTTCGCGGCGCCGGATGGCCTCGACGCGCGCCGACGGGGCGGCGGCGGCGGCCGCGTGACGGGCGAAGACGCGCAGCGACCCGCCGTGGGTCGGCCACTCCTCGACGTCGACCACCGTGAGCCCGTGGCGGGCCAGCAGCGCCTGCACGACCGCCAGCGACAGGTAGGAGAAGTGCTCGTGGTAGATCGTGTCGAACTGCACCTGCTCGATGAGATTGAGCAGGTGCGGAAACTCGAAGGTCACGGTGCCGGTAGGCTTCAGCAGGACCGCGAACCCGGCCACGAAGTCGTTGATGTCCGGCACGTGGGCCAGCACGTTGTTGGCCGCCATCAGGTCGGCCGCGTGCCCCTCGGCCCGCAGGCGCTCGGCCGTTTCCCGGCCGAAGAACACCGCCTGCGTGGGCACCCCGGCGGCGCGGGCCACTTCGGCCACGTTGGCGGCCGGCTCCACGCCGAGGACCGGGATCCCCGCCTCGACGAACCAGCGCAGGAGGTAGCCGTCGTTGGAGGCGATCTCGACCACCTTGGACTGCGGACCGAGCCCGAGCAGCTCGGTCATGGCCGCGCAGTAGCGCTTCGCGTGGGCGAGCCAGCTTTCCGAGTAGGACGAGAAATAGGTGTAGTCGCCGAAGAGCGCCTCAGGGCTCTCGAAGTCGACGAGCTGCACCAGGTGGCAGGCCTCGCACACGAACGCGTGCAGCGGGAAGGTCGGCTCCATCCGGTCCGCCGCCTCGGCGCGGATCATGGAATTGGCCACCGGCGACGAGCCCAGGTCGACGACGCTGCGCGTCAGCGGCGCGCGGCAGGAGCGGCACAGAGCAGCCATGGTCACCACACCTTCCAGGGCGCGCGCCCGTCCGCCCAGAGCTGGTCGAGATAGGTGCGGTCGCGCAGCGTATCCATGGGATGCCAGAAGCCGGGGTGGCGGAAGGCGGTGAGCTGGCCGTCGGCGGCCAGGCCCTCGAGCGGCTCGCGCTCGAAGATCGTGTCGTCGTCGCGGATGCGGCCGACCACCGAGCGGTCGAGGACGAAGAAGCCGCCGTTGATCCAGCCCGCCTCGCCGTCCGGCTTCTCCTTGAAGGCACGGACGCGGTCGCCCTGCATGTCCAGGGCGCCGAAACGGCCGGGCGGCTGCACCGCCGTGACCGTCGCCTGAAGACCATGGCCAGTATGATGATCGAGCAACCGTGAAACGTCGACGTTGGCGACACCGTCTCCATAGGTCAGGCAGAACGGTCCATCGTCGAGATGATTTGCGATACGCTTCACCCGTCCGCCGGTCATCGTATCGGCACCCGTATCCACCAGGGTGACGCGCCACGGCTCGGTCGAGTTCGAGTGGAATTTAACGTTCTTTGCCGAAAGATCGAACGTCACGTCCGAATTATGAAGGATATAATTGGCAAAGTATTCCTTGATCATATAGCCCTTGTAGCCGAGGCAGACGATGAACTCGGTCAGGCCATGGGCAGCGTAGATTTTCATGATGTGCCACAGGATGGGTCTTCCGCCGATCTCCACCATCGGCTTGGGCCTTACTGTGGTCTCCTCGGACAATCTTGTGCCGAGGCCCCCGGCGAGGATCACGACCTTGGGCTTGGCCATGGGAACTACTCCTTCTTGCCTCACAGGGGTGGCCCCGTTCGAGGATCGCAGCGGCTGTCAAGATAGTTCCGGGTCTATGAAGGCGAAGTTTCAACAATGATCTTTCTTCTTCAGGCTCTGGCCGAATCCGCGGTTCGCACGCACAGTGTGTGTCGCTTGGAACTTTGCCGCTGTTGTTGCGTTGATGGCGTGGCGTAGAGGTGCGCGTATGTCGGATAACCATGAGTCCGTACACACCGACCTCAACGGCGATGACCTCGCCGCTGAGGTAAAGTCCGATGTTGCCGTCGTCCCGAAGGACGAGGGCAAGGCGATGGTCGCTTTCCATCTCGAGGACGGCTCGGGATCCCTGTCCTGCCTGCTGACGCAGGAGCAGGCGGCGGCCCTGTCCAACGCCCTCATCATCGCGGCCGACCAGGCCCGCTTCCTCGATGCCAGCCGTCCGCGACGCCGCGGGCTCGGTGCGATGGCCAAGTTCTCGTCCGCTCGCGGCTGAGAGTCGCTCAGCCGCCGTAGGGCGTTTGCCCCGTTCGAAGCCACCTCTCCATCGTCATGGTCGAGCCAGGCCTTCCGTCGTGAGCACGCGTGGCTCTCGACGCTCGAGCCCGTTTCCCGCCCCTGCAGGGAGGGAGCGCCCTTCGCCCCGAATCGAAACAGATGTGAGACAGCGGGTCCGCGCCCGAGGTCCGGTCCGGGCGCGTGGTCTCAGCGGGTGACGGCCTTGTAGATGGCGTCGGCCACGATATCGGGCATGCAGGCCTGGTGGACGGGCTGACCGCCGGCATCCGACACCGGGACGGGGCTCTTGCGGCGCTCGTTGTCGAGGTGCTGGGTGGCGGCGTAGCGCCTCAGCAGGTTGATGCGCGACCGGTCCGAGACTTCCCCGATCTTGCCGACGATGCGCCAGTACAGGGGTTCGTGACCCACATTGGGCACGAAGGGCGGATCGATGAGGATCAGGTCGATCGAACGGTCCCGCAGCCATTCCGCAGCGTTCTCGATGATCCGGCCGAAGACTTCCGGGTCGGCCCCCGCCAGCGCGTCGAGGGTGCCGACCTGCCACAGCACCAGGTGGGGACTGACGCGGGCCACCTCGTCCCGCATGGCCTCGAAGCCGCGCGCCGCGGGCACCGCGCCCCTTCCCTCGTCCACCAGGTCGATCGGAACCCCGGGAAGCCGTCGCTCGAGCGCCTGGATCAGGCGGCCGCGCTTGCGCTCGGACAGGGACGGGCCACCGATCTTGGGACCGATTACCAGGATGCGCAGCGGCTCGTTGCCGCGGTCGACCAGCTTTTCCGTGCGGGGCAGGTTGCTGGAAAGCTTCAGATAGACTTCGGGGACGCGACAGCCCTGTGCACGGGCCGGCAGGGCGGCCGTGCAGCTTGCCAGCAGGACCGCGGCCGCCAGGCGGCTCAGGCCTGCGCGATATCGGCCGATGCCGAGGGCGCGCGAGAGGCGCGCGACGACGCGGTCGATGAACTTCCCCGATACCATTCAAGCACCCAGGCCAGCGCAAGCTGGACGACTATGCCTCCCGGAATGATGAGCAAGTCAAGAGCGGGATGTCCCAGTTCGCTGATGCGAACCGGCGTTGCGGCCATCGAGAGCACCGTTCCCACGCAGAACACGGGCAGCGAATGCCGGCCCAGCAGGATCAGCGGACGGCCGGCTCCGGTGCGGCGCAGCAGGCGCTCGACGGGCAGCCGCGACATGATGCAGGCCAGCGCGAGCACGTGCAGCAGGCGCGGCAGGCTGAGGTTCGTCTTGTCGAAGTCCCACAGGAAGCGGGGCACCGGCGACAGATCGACGATCCAGCCCATGCGCCACCACACGAGCGCCAGCAGCACATAGGCGACGCTCGCCGCCAGGAGCAGATTGCCGACGGGGATCCGGCGCCCGGCGCCGAGCACCGACCCGATGCACAGGCCGGTCATGAACAGGAGCTGCCAGGCGAAGGGATTGAAGTACCACGCCTCGGTCGTCGGATAGGCCGGCAGGGTGAACTCGAGGAGCTGCGCCCCCGTGTAGACCAGGCCCGAGACGGCCAGCGCCAGCCAGGGCGACACGCGCAACAGGCTCATCATCGCCGGCGCCATGAGCAGCAGCACCACGTAGAGCGGCAGGATGTTGAGGTAGGCCGGCTGCAGGCCCAGCGTGGCCACCCCGAGCGTGGCCGAGAGCGGGTTGCCCATGATCTGGTCGAACTGCGTGGCCTCGAGCAGGCGCGTGTCCTCGGTCACGAGCACGGCGTAGGCGACGATTGCCCCGCAGATCGCGATTAGGGTCAGGTGGGCCATGTAGAGGGTCCAGACCCTCAGCCCGATCCGCATGACGGTGCGCGCCGGCCGGGACGAAAAGCCCCGGAAATAGGCGAAGGCGGCCGCGATCCCGGCCAGCAGCACGAAGAGCTCCGCGGCATCCGAGAAGCCGAAGTTCTTGTGCGTGTAGGCCTCGAAGAGATTGCCCGGAATGTGGTTGATGAAGATCGTGACGATGGCGAAGCCGCGCCAGAAATCGATGCTCAGCACGCGCGCGCCGTCCCCACCGGGGGCGGCCTGCTGCTTCTGGTCATCGGGCCGGACTGCCAGCACGCCGGAGCTCCATTAAAACGACCGCCTCCGGGGGAGCTCTTCCTGCTCGCCGCCGCGGAACCGGTGCTGTCGATCGGGGTCGTGCCGGGTCTTCTCATCCCGGACACGCCCGGATGTTGCACTGCACAGGGTTAACAAATCCTCCAAACGGGGTCTCAGTTCAATGCCCCAACCCGCTTTTTCGATCACCGTTGCGCGATCATTCATGCTACGTTCAGACGCAGTGGTCGACGCTACGGGGTCGGTCGGGGGATTGCAGAATGCAGGGTACCACCTCCTCACGGGGTCTTGCCCCGGGGATTCGGTCGTGTCTGGCGGTTGTCGCCGGCTTTCTCGCCCTGTTCGTGCTCCAAAGCCCAGCCCAAGCCGTCGAGAAGACCTTCGCCTGCGACTCGCTGCGCGTCCTCAAGCAGGGTCGGCAGCTTCCCGCGGTCGCCGAAGCCCTGCTGCGCCGCCGCTCCCTCACCGTCCTGGCCATCGGATCGTCCTCGACGGAGGGCGTCGGTGCGAGCGGCCCGGATGCCGCCTATCCCCGCCGCCTCGAGGCGACGCTCGCGGCGCGCTGGCCGAGGGCGGAGATCACCGTCGTCAATGCCGGCATCGGCGGCGAAACGGCACCGAGGACCCTGCAGCGGCTCGAGGCCGCCCTCCAGGAACGCCGGTACGACCTCGTGGTGTGGCAACTCGGGACCAATGACGCCCTGCGCGGCGAAACGGCCGACGCGTTCAGGGCGAATCTCGATCAAGGCATCCAGGCCATCCGTGCCAGCCGTTCCGACCTGGTGCTGGTCGACCCGCAGTACTTCCCGGGGATCAAGAACCCCGAGGCCTACGAAGCCCTGGTCACCACCATCGGCCGCGTGGCCGCCGAGGACAACATCCCGGTCTTCTCGCGCTACGCGATGATGAAGGGATGGGCGGAGCGAAGCCCGGACGACCTCCTTGCCGGTCTCTCGCCCGACCAGTTCCACATGAACGACACGGGTTACGATTGCCTCGGCAAGGGCCTCGCCCTGCACATTTCCTCGATGGCGCGGCAGGGTCCCGCCATGGCGGCGACCCGCTAGCAGGTCCGAAACGTCCACTCTCGAGGGCTGCCGCACAGGGGCGAATTTCGCCTCTGTTCAAACGCGTGCGCTGGACGCCGGGCCGCGACGCCGCCGAAACCCCAATCCTTTCAGCACTTTACATCTCTTCTAATCTGCATGTTTGTTGTTGACGCAATAGATCAACAATGATGTAGAGGACCGGTCGCACCGGTTGCGGCCCTTCATCGTTCTCATCCAGGAGCACGTCCGTCCTTCCCCGGGACGGGCAACGGGAATCCATGTCCTCGATCAAGTCCCCCCTCTCCTTCCGCACCGCTTCGGCGGCCGTCTGCCTCGGTGCGATCTTCGCCGGCCAGGAGGCCGCAGCCCAGCAGGCCGCTCCCGAGCCGGACTCCCTCCCCTCCCTCACGGTCGAGGCGCCGGCCGTGCAACGAAAGAAGAAGCCGGGCAAGCCGCGGCCGGCGGCCCGCAGCACCACGCCGGCGGCGCAGTCCCCCACCCAGGCCAACGCATGGCAGCCCGGCCCGGGCGGGGTCGGCGGCACGGGTGGCGCGACGGCCGGCGCCGACCCCTACGCGGATCCCGCCGCTCCCTACAAGGTGGACCGCTCGGCCTCGACCAAGCTGACCCAGCCGCTCCTGGACACGCCCCGCACGATCACCGCGATCCCGAAGGAGGTGATCGAGGACAAGGGCGCCACGTCGCTGCGCGAACTCGTGCGCACCACCCCCGGCGTGACCCTGGGCACCGGCGAAGGCGGCAACGCCTTCGGCGACCGCGTGTTCATTCGCGGCTTCGACGCCCGCAACGACATGTACGTGAACGGCGTGCGGGAATCCGGCGTGACCACGCGCGAGACCTTCATGACCGAGCAGGTCGAGATCGTGAAGGGACCCGCCGGAACGCTGTACGGGCGCGGCACGGCCGGCGGCGCGGTCAACATCGTGACCAAGCAGGCCGCGCCCGACCGCTCCTTCCGCGAGGTCACCACGACCTTCGGCACCGATGCGACGAAGCGGCTCACGGCCGACGTGAACCAGGTGATCAACCCCGACCTGTCGGTGCGCTTCAACGGCCTGCTGCAGGCCGGTGACGTGGCCGGACGCGACCAGGTCTACGACAACCGGTGGGGCGGTTCCTTCGCCGCGCTGTGGCGGCCACGGCAGGACGTGAAGCTGTCGCTCGACTACTACCACGTCTCCATGGACCAGATGCCCGACTGGGGCATCCCGTTCGATCCCCGCACGCGACGGCCGTTCACGGAGTCCGGACTGCGGCGGAGCAATTTCTACGGGGTCACCGCGCGCGATTTCCAGAAGAACTCCCAGGACCTCGTCACGCAGACGAGCCAGTGGGAGATCTCGCCCTTCCTCACCGTCACCAACAAGCTTCGCTACGGCTACACGGTCACCGACTACGTCGCCTCCAAGCCGGGCACGCCCAACCTCAGCAACCCCAATCCGGCGCTGTGGACGGTGGCCGCAACCCCGGCCAGCCGCTACCAGGTGAACCGCACGGTGGCCAACCAGACGGACGCCACCTGGCGCTTCGACACGGGCCCCCTGAGCCACACCGCCGTCTTCGGGGTGGAGGCGCAGCGGGAGGACGTCTCGCAGGACGGCTATTCCGGCCTGACGGTCGAATGCAATCCCACCTGCACGACGGGCATCACGACCAATCTGTGGGCGCCGACCACCGCCTCCATCGCGACCGTCGGGGCGCCGGTCCGCAACAACCAGCCGGCCAAGACGAAGGTCGACACGCTGAGCCTCTTCGCGCTCGACACGATCAGCTGGCAGGACAGGCTGATCCTCAACGTCGGCACGCGGATCGACAACTACTCCATCACGCGCACGCCGTTCGGCGCCGCCTCGGTGTCGCGTGACGACCTCATGCCGAACTGGAGCGCGGGGCTCACCTACAAGCCCGTGCCGCAAGCGAGCCTCTACGTCGCCTACGCGACGTCGAGCAACCCGGTCGGGTCCGAGCTCGACGGCAACGGCGACGCCTATGGCGGCCTCGTCGCCGCCAACGCGGTGTTCAGCCCCGAGCGCAACACGGCCATGGAGGCCGGCGCCAAGTGGGAGGTGCTCGACCGGCATCTCACCCTGAACGTGGCAGCCTTCCGCACCACCAAGGACAATGCCCGCGAAACCGTGGGCACGGTCCTGCAGGACACCGCCGCCTACGAGATCCGCGGCGTCGAGGTCGGCTTCGCCGGCAACATCACCGACCGGTGGAGCGTCTTCGGCGGTGCCGTCGTGATGCAGTCGGAGGTCACGGCGAGCGCTCTCGCCTCCTCGCTCGGTCGCCCGCTCGCCAACATCGCCCACCGCTCCGCCAACCTCCTCACCAAGTACAAGGTCACCGACGATTTCACCGTCGGCGCCCAGGTCACCTGGACGGGCGAGATCCTGGGCGGCTCGCTGGCCGCGGTCTCCTACGGGGCAGGCACCGTCAACGTCGGCGGCGTCAGCGTGGCGACGCCCACGGGCTACAACAAGCTGCCCGGCGGAACCCGTTTCGACGTGATGGCGGAATACGCGTTCAACAAGAGCTTCACCGCGAAGGTGCAGGTGCTGAACGTGTTCAACGAGACGCTCTACGACGCGTTCTACAGGTCGGGCACCCCCTACGTGTACATCGCGCCGGGCCGCGTCGGCCTCCTCTCCCTCCAGGCCAAGTTCTGACGGCCGCGCGCGGGCGGAGCCCTCGTCTCCGCCCGCCGCCCACACGGGACCAGCACATGCTCATCTGCATCCCCGACGTCCTCGACGCCGCCGCAGTCGCCCGGTGCCGCACGGTCATGGCGCGCGCGCCATGGCAGGACGGGCGCGCGACGGCGGGCGCCCAGTCGAGCGCCGTCAAGAACAACCTCCAGATCCCGGCCGAGGCGCCGGAATCAGCCGAGCTCGGCGAGCTCATCCTGGGCGCGCTCGGCCGCAATGCGCTGTTCATCTCGGCGGCGCTGCCCAAGACGATCCTGCCGCCGATGTTCAACCGCTACGGGCCGGGCCAGACCTTCGGCGTCCACGTGGACAATGCCCTGCGCGTTGTCCCTCGCACCGGCGAGCGGCTGCGCACCGACCTGTCCATGACGCTCTTCCTCACCGATCCCGACGACTACGACGGAGGCGAACTCGTGATCGAAACGGCCTACGGCGCCCAGGAGGTGAAGCTGCCAGCCGGCCACATGGTGCTCTACCCCTCGACCAGCCTGCACCAGGTCCGGCCGGTCACCCGGGGAGAACGGGTCTCGTCGTTCTTCTGGCTGCAGAGCCTCGTGCGGGACGAGGGCGCGCGCACCATGCTCTTCGACCTCGACCAGACGATCCAGGAGCTGCAGGCCGAGCATGGCCCCCTGTTCCCGGCCGCCGTGCGCCTGGCCGGCCTGTACCACAACCTGATCCGCCGCTGGGCGGAGGTGTGAGAACCGCCATGCCCCATTCTCCATGCCGGCTTCGCGCCGTTGCGCTCGGCCTCCTGGCCTTTGCGTCCGCACCCCTCTCCCCGGCGTTGGCGGCCACCGCCGCGCCGGGTGGGACCGACCTGTCGCCCTGGTCGATGTTCATGGGCGCCGACATCGTGGTGAAGGCGATCATGGTCGGGCTCGCCGCCGCCTCCGTGCTGACCTGGACGATCGTGCTCGCCAAGTCGGTCGAGATCGGCCGGGCACGGCGACGGCTGGCGGCCGATCTGGCCAACCTGTCGGCGCAGCGTTCGCTGGCCGGTGCAGCGCAGGCGCGCCGACCGGGCAGCGCGGTGGGAAGCCTCGTCGACGGGGCGGTCGAGGAACTGCGGCTCTCGCCCCCAGGTGCGGACCGCGGCGCGACGCAGGAGCGGGTGGCCTCGCGCCTGCGGCGCGGCGAAGCGGCGCTGGCGCGCCGGCTGGGGCGCGGCATCGCTCCGCTCGCCACCATCGGCTCGATCGGGCCGTTCGTCGGCCTGCTCGGCACCGTGTGGGGCATCATGAACAGCTTCGTCGGCATCGCGAAGACGCAGACGACCAGCCTGGCGGTGGTGGCGCCCGGCATCGCGGAGGCTCTGCTGGCCACGGCGATCGGCCTCGTGGCGGCGATCCCCGCCGTCGTCGCCTACAACCATTTCGGCCGCTCGATCGCCGCCTACCGGGCCCTGCTGGGCGATGCGGCGGCCACCGTCGAACGGATCGTCTCGCGGGATCTCGAGCGCTCCGTGCGCACGGGGCCGGTGGCGCTGGCGGCGGAGTGACGCCATGGCGATGACCCTGCGCGACCGCGGCGACGACGACGGCTTCGACGAGGTCGGCGAGATCAACGTCACGCCCTTCATCGACGTGATCCTCGTGCTCCTCATCATCTTCATGGTGGCGGCACCGCTCTCGACGGTCGACACCGCGATCGACCTGCCGGTCTCCAATGCCAGGCCGGAACCCCGGCCCAGCAAGCCCGTCGTGGTGACGCTGAAGGCCGACCGCACCGTCCTCGTCGGCGAAGACGCGGTCGATGCCTCCCGCTTCACCGCTGCGATCGACATGCAGACCCGGGCCGACCTCGACCAGCGCATCTTCCTGCGCGCCGACCGCAGCGTGAGCTACGAGGACGTGACGCGCATCCTCAATCTCCTGCGCGGCGCCGGGTACCTGAAGGTGGCGCTCGTCGGGCTCGAGGGGGGCAGCACGCCCGCCGGAGCGCGGACCCCATGACGACGCGGACCGACAGGCTGCGCTGGGCAGCCGCCGGCCTCGGCGCGGTGGGCCTCCACGCCGCGCTGCTTGTGCCGCTGCTGGCCCGGCCGGCCGCCACCGACGTCTCGATGGAGGACCTCGGCGCGATGATGTCGGTCGAGCTCGCGGACCTGCCGACGGCGCCGGACGAAGGCGACGTCGCGGCCCAGGATGCGGCGCCCGCCCCGGCCGCGACGCCGGTCAACGAGGTGGACGAGATGCTCTCCAACAAGGCGGAACGGGACCTGCCCGTCGCGGACGCCGCGCCCGTGACGCCCCCGCCGGACCTGCGCGTGGCGCAGCAGGAGACGCGCAAGACGCAGGAGGACGACCAGCGCAAGCTGACGACGGAGGCCCAGGAGGCCCAGCCCGAGGAGGCCTCCGTGCCGGCCGCGCCCTCCACCGCCGCGGCGCCGGCGCCGGCCGCCCCGTCGGACGTCATCGCGGCAGCGGCCGAAGGCAGCACGGACAAGGCGAGCCAGGCTGTCGACAGCTGGCAGCGCAGCGTCCTCGCCCATCTCGGCCGCCACAAGCGCTACCCCGCCGAGGCCCGCTCGCGCGGCGCCGAGGGCGAGGTCCGCCTCACCTTCACCGTGGACCGGGCGGGCCGGATCGCGACGGCCGCGATCCTGCGCCCCTCGGGGAACCCGGCCCTCGACCGGGAGGCCCTCGACATGCTGGCCCGCGCGCAGCCATTGCCGCCCCTGCCCGTGCTGGCCACGCCCGACCAGGGCCGCCTCGTCGTTCCCATCCGGTACAAGCTGAAATGATCCAGCCCAAGCTCGACCGGATCCCCGCCGGCATCGGCTCGCTCGCCGACTTCGAGGCCCTGGCGCACGATCGCTTGGACCCTGGCGCCTTCGCCTACCTCATGGGTGGCGCGGGCGACGGGATCACGCGGGACCGCAACCGTCAAAGCCTCGACGGGCTCGAGCTCGTGCCCCGCGTCCTGCGCTCCCTCGCCGGGGGGAGCACGGCCTGCACGCTGTTCGGCTCGCACCTGCCCCACCCGGTCCTGATGGCGCCGGTGGGCTTCCTCACTGTGCTGCACGAGGCCGGCGAGGCGGGCGCGGCGCAGGCGGCGGACGCCACCGACACGCCGATGGTGCTGTCGACCCTGTCCTCGACGCCGCTGGAGGAGGTCGCCGCCGCGGCCCCCGGGCCGAAGTGGTTCCAGCTCTACGTGCAAGCGGACCGAGGACTGACCCGCGCCCTGGTGCAACGAGCGGAAGCGGCCGGCTACCGGGCCATCGTGATCACGGCCGACGCGCCGATCTCCGGCGTTCGTGACGCCGAGCGGCGGGCCGGCTTCCGGCTCCCCCCGACCGTGACCGCGGCGAACCTTCCCGGCGGACGGGCCCTGGTGGCCGGCCAGGCCGATCGCGTGGAGGACCCGCTGGGCGACATCCTGCGTGAGGCACCCACCTGGGAGGACGTCCGCAGCGTCTGTGCGATGACACGGCTGCCCGTGCTGGTGAAGGGCATCCTGGCCCCAGGCGACGCGGAGACGGCGATCCAGTCGGGCGCGGCTGGGGTGGTCGTCTCGAATCACGGCGGGCGAACCCTCGACACCGCCATCCCGTCGATCCGTGCGCTGCCCCGGGTGGCCGAGGCCGTCGCGGGGCGGGTGCCCGTGCTGATGGACGGCGGGATCCTGCGTGGAACGGACGTGCTCAAGGCCCTCGCGCTCGGGGCCACGGCCGTCCTGGTGGGGCGGGCCTGGGCGACGGCCTTCGCCGCGGCCGGGCCGCTCGGCGCGGCCTGGGCGCTGAAGGTCCTCGTCGAGGAGTTCGCCGTGGCCATGGCGCTCACCGGCTGCAGGACGCTCGCCGACATTCGCCCGGACCTCCTGGAGACCCCTCGGCCATGAGCGCGTCCCGACCCCGCTTTGCTCAAGCCCGCCGGTCTCGCTATGAAGACGGGATGTGGCTCAACCAACGCACCGTCGACGCGATCCGCATCATGACCGCGTTGGCGGTGGCGCACCCGCGCCTGACCAAAGCCGCGCTCCTGTCGGAGCGGACCGGCATCACGCCACTCAACGTCCAGAAGACCGCCAACATCCTGGTGCAGGCGGGGCTCATCGACGCCGTGCGCGGCCCGCAGGGCGGCCTGCGCCTGCCCCGGGAGCCGGCGCTGCTCTCCGTGGGCGAGATCGCCCGCGCCTTCGAACCGGAGGACTGTCCGGTGAATTTCCTGTCGGTCACGCCGGCGGAAGCCAGGATCTCGAACCTGATGTTCCGCGCCCACCGTGAGTTCTTCCGACCGCTGGAGAGCACCACGCTGGCGGACCTGGCGGGCGCGGGCTGACGAGGCATTCAGCGTGCTTCGACAAGCTCAGCATGAGGCTTCGACACGCGGCCTCCGGCCGCTGCTCAGGATGAGGGATATTGTAGCATTTTGAAAATCTTACAAAGGTCCTCGTCCTGAGCAGGCCTCGCAGCGGCCGTGTCGAAGGACGCACAACCGAGGTGAGCCATGCCCGCGCTCCACTCCATTCTCGAGACCGCGCTCTATGTCGACGATCTCGACCGCGCGCGGGCCTTCTACGAAGACGTGATGGGCCTGAAGGCGATGTTCGCCGACCAGCGCCTGTGCGCCATGGACGTGGCCGGGCGCAGTGTGCTGCTGCTGTTCAGGCGGGGCGGCTCGACCCAGACGGCCGTGCTGCCGGGTGGCACGATTCCGCCGCACGACGGCAGCGGGCCCGTGCACATGGCGTTCGCGGCGGCGGAGGAGGACCTGCCCACCTGGGAGCGGCATCTCGCTGTCCACAACATTGCCGTGGAGGGTCGCGTGCGGTGGCCGGGCGGGTCGACCAGCCTGTATTTCCGCGATCCGGACGGGCACGCGCTGGAGATCGCCACCCCCGGTTTGTGGCCGACCTATTGACGAAAGCCCCCGTTCCCGGGCCTCTTTCGTGTCACAAGCGTCACGCGCGCGTCATGAAACTGTTGTGACCCGCGCCGTAACGCTGTCATGATCGCGCCCGGTCCGAACCGCTCCACCGTGGAGCGAGAGCGGACGGGCCGAGGGGGGACGGGTACAAGCGTGTCGCGCATCGACGTCGAGCATCTGGACAAGCGTTTCGACGACAAGCCCGTCGTCAAGGACATCTCGTTCTCCGTTCCGCATGGCGAACTCTGCGTGCTCCTGGGCCCGTCGGGCTGTGGCAAGTCGACGACGCTTCGCCTCATCGCCGGTCTCGAGGATCCCAGCGGCGGGCGCATCCTCATCGGCGGGCAGGACGTGACCTGGCTTCCGGCCAAGGACCGGAAGATCGCCATGGTGTTCCAGTCCTACGCGCTGTTTCCCCATCTCGACGTCTCCGACAACATTCTCTTCGGCCTGCAGGTGCGCGGCGTTCCCAAGGCGGAGCAGCAGCAGCGCCTGCAGAGCGTGGCCGGGATCACCGGTCTCAAGGACTATCTGGCGCGCAAGCCCGGGCAGCTCTCCGGCGGCCAGCGCCAGCGCGTGGCCCTTGCCCGTGCCATCGTCAGCGAGCAGCCGGTCTGCCTGATGGACGAGCCGCTCTCCAACCTCGACGCCAAGCTGCGCAACGAGATGCGGCTCGAGATCCGCGGGCTGCAGCAGCGGCTCAACATGACCATGGTCTACGTCACGCACGACCAGATCGAGGCCATGACCATGGCCGACCAGGTGATCCTGATGAACAACGGCGTGATCGAGCAGGCGGGTGCGCCGGCCGATCTCTACGAGCGCCCGGCGAGCCTCTTCGCCGCGCGCTTCATCGGCGCGCCGCCGATGAACCTGTTCCACGACCGGATCCCCGGCCAGGTGCTGGGCGTGCGGGCCGAGCACCTCGTCCCGGCGGGCCCGACGGGCAACGGCTCCGACATGGTCGTGGCCAGCGTCGAGTATCTCGGCGCCGACGCCATGCTCAGCGTGCGCGCCGTGCAGGGCGAGCAGAAGGATGCGGTGTTCGTGCGCGTGCCGGGCTCGCGCCGCGCCCAGGCGGGGGAGCGCCTGGCGCTCACCTGGGACCCCGCGCACGAGCACCATTTCGATGCCGCCACGGGCCGCCGCCTCGAAGGCAGCGGCGCGCGCGCGGAAGTACTGACGCAAAAGCACTGACCAAGACGTCCTGAGGGAGAAAGGCAAAAAGCCATGACGAACATCACACGCCGCACTGCCATGGGCGCCGCCGCGGGCCTCGCGCTCGCCGCCGGCCTCACCGCCTCGACCGCGGTCAGCGCGCAGCAGGCCATGGAACTGCGCTTCTACTATCCGATCGCGGTCTCCGGCCCGATCACCAAGATCATCGACGGCTATGCGGCCGACTTCGAGAAGCTCAACCCCGGCGTGAAGATCAAGCCGATCTACGCGGGCGACTACGTCCAGACGATCGGCAAGGCGCTGACCGCCATGAAGGGCGGCGACACGCCCGAGATGGCGATCCTGCTCGCCGCCGACATCATCACGCTGACCGACGAGAACGCCGTCGTCGCCATCGACGACCTCATCAAGTCCGACGCCGACAAGGCGTGGCTGGGCGGCTTCTACCCGGGCTTCATGGAGAACGCGAAGCTCGGCGGAAAGACCTACGCCATCCCCTTCCAGCGCTCCACGCCGGTCCTCTACTGGAACAAGGACATGTTCAAGGAGGCGGGCCTCGACCCCGAGAAGGGTCCCGCCAACTGGCAGGAGATGATGGACTTCGCCAAGAAGTTGACCAAGAAGGACGCTTCGGGCAACGTCACGCAGTGGGGCGTCCAGGTTCCCACCGACGGCAACACCTCCTGGCTCTTCACCGGCCTGACCACCGCGAACGGCGTTCGCCTGGTCGATCCGGAAGGCAAGAAGACCAATTTCGCCGACCCGAAGGTCGTCGAGTCGCTGCAGTACCTGATCGACCTCTCCAAGGCCGGCGTCCAGCCTCCGGGCCTGACCTCCTGGGGCACCACGCCCAAGGACTTCCTGGAGAAGAAGCTCGCCATGATGTGGACCACGACGGGCAACCTCACCAACATCAAGGGCAACGCCACCTTCCCCTTCGGCGTGGCCATGCTGCCTGCCAAGGCGAACTTCGGCGCGCCGACCGGCGGCGGCAACTTCTACATCTTCAAGAACATCCCGGCCGAGAAGCAGAAGATGGCGCTCGAGTTCGTGAAGTTCATGACGACGCCGGAGCGCGCCGCCGAATGGTCGATCGCCACCGGCTACGTCGCCACCTCGCAGGCCGCCTACGACACCAAGGTGATGAAGGACTACATCGCCTCCTTCCCGCAGGCCGCCGTGGCGCGTGACCAGCTCAAGTACGCCGTGTCCGAGATCACGGTGCACGAGGGCCAGCGCGTCATGAAGGTCTTCAACGACAGCCTGCAGGCCGCCATCACCGGCTCCAAGCCGGCCAAGACGGCCATGGAAGACGCCCAGCGCGATGCCGAGCGCATCCTGAAGGACTATCGCTGAGCACAAGTCTTGCGACCCCCGCCGCGGCGGGGGTCGTTCTTCTCGTGGGTATTTGAGCCGTGCAACCGATCAGCCCTCCCAAGGTCCTCATCCTGAGCAGGCCGCAAAGCGGCCGTGTCGAAGGACGCACACCTATGCCGCTGCACCGTGGTGCGTCCTTCGACACGCCTGCTCCGCAGGCTGCTCAGGATGAGGACCTTGGAGGAAGCTCCCGGCAACGAGCGGGAGTACGTTTGTGACCCACCAGCCCGCCGCCGACAGCACCGCCTTCGCCGCTTCCGCGGCCGGTCCCGCGCGGCAGAGCCCGTGGCAGCGCTGGTCGGGGTCGGTCGAGGCGTGGCTGCTGCTGCTGCCGTCCGTGGTCCTGCTGGCGACCTTCACGCACATCCCGATCGTCGCGACGCTGATCGACAGCTTCTACTCGACGCCCCGGCCGAACAGGCCGTCGCGCTTCGTGGGGCTGCGCAACTACGAGGACATGGTCGCCGACCCGCTGTTCTGGAAGGTGATGTGGAACAACGCGGTCTACGCGGTGGGGACGATCCCCCTGTCGATCGCGCTGGCGCTCGCCATGGCGCTCTTCGTCAACGACCGCATCCCCGGACGCGGCTTCCTGCGCATGGCCTATTTCACGCCGACCGTGCTGCCCATGATCGCGGTCGCCAACATCTGGCTGTTCTTCTACACGCCCGACTACGGCCTGCTCGACCAGGTGCTGCGGCTGTTCGGCGTCGGCGCGACCAACTGGCTCGGCATGCAGGAGACCGCGCTGGGCGCCATCATCACCGTCGCGGTGTGGAAGGAAGCCGGGTTCTTCATGATCTTCTATCTGGCGGCGCTGCAGCAAATCCCTCCGGACCTGCGCGAGGCCGCGGCGATCGAGGGCGCGTCGCGCTGGACCTTCTTCCGCCGGGTCACCTGGCCGCTGCTGGCGCCGGTGACGCTGTTCGTGCTCGTGAACGCGATCATCAACGCGTTCCGCACGGTGGACCACATCCTCGTCATGACCCATGGCGGGCCGGACAACGCCACCAACGTGCTGCTGCTGATGATCTACGAGACCGGCTTCAAGTTCTGGGACCAGGGCGCCGCCACCGCGCTGACCATCGTGCTGCTGGCCGTGCTGTCGGGCCTCGCCCTCTTCCAGTTCGTCGTCGCCTCGCGTCGGGTGCACTACCAATGAGCGCCGCCTATCGCCCTTCGACCGGCTACCGCACGGCCACCACCATCGCCGCCTGGGTGCTGGGGATCCTGTGGCTGTCACCGCTGCTCTACGCCATCTGGACCGCCTTCCACCCGGCGGCCTATTCGACGCGCTTCGTGCTCGGCGCGCCGCTGACGCTCGAGAACTTCGTGCGCGCCTGGCACGCCGCGCCGTTCTCGCGCTACTTCTTCAACACGACGATCATCGTGATCATGATCGTGGGCGCGCAGTGCGTGCTGTGCACGCTGGCGGCCTTCGCCTTCGCCCGCTCGAAGTTCCGCGGCCGCGACATCCTGTTCTCGCTCGTGCTGCTCCAGCTCATGATCTCGCCGGACATCCTGGCCGTCGTGAACTACCGCACGATCCGCGCGCTCGGCGCCGTCGACACGCTGTTCGGCGTCGCCCTGCCCTACCTGACCTCGGCCTTCGGCATCTTCCTCCTGCGCCAGACCTTCATGACGGTTCCGCGCGACCTCGAGGACGCCGCACGCATCGAGGGCTGCGGAACGCTGGGCGTGCTCTGGCGCGTCTACGTGCCCCTCGCCCGGCCGGTGTACCTGGCCTACGGGCTCGTGCAGGTGAGCTTCCACTGGAACAACTTCCTGTGGCCGCTGATCATCACCAACTCGGTCGAGACCCGCCCGCTGACCGTGGGGCTCTCGGTGTTCTCGTCCGTCGACCAGGGCATCGACTGGTCGGTCATCACGGCGGCCACGCTGATGACCTCCGGCCCGCTGCTGGTGGGCTTCCTCGTGTTCCAGCGCCAGTTCGTCCAGAGCTTCATGCGCGCCGGCATCCGGTAGACCTTTAGCTGTCCTTCTACTTCCCCTCGGTCGTCCTGCCCGGGCATCCACGACTTTGCCTGGGCCGCTCGATGTCGTGGGTGGCCGGGCCAAGCGCGGCCAAGACGAAGGAGGGAGAATGCAAGCTGGTCGCCAGCCCCCAGGTTGGCGCTGCGTCACCGGGTTGCTTGCGGCCGCTTTCGCCTAGTGCCAAGCTTTGGATGTCGTTGAACGGCCCCATGGGCCCATTGCGCCGAACAACAGTGCCGGGCTGCGGCGGCCCCATGGCACCGGGCGTCTGGAACGACGGCACGCACCAAACAGCGCCGCGAGGAGGAGACAAGGACATGCTGGACACCACAGCCGCAGGTCGCGCGGGCGCTTTCCTGGGCCGCTTCGAGGCCGCCCTCTCCGCCGGCGACGTCGAGGCCGCCGTCGGACTGTTCGCGGAGGACTGCTACTGGCGCGATCTCGTCGCGTTCACCTGGAACTTCAAGACGCTCGAAGGCCGCGAGCAGGTCCGCGACATGCTCAAGGCGTGCCTGGCGCGGGTGAAGCCCTCGAACTGGCACGTCGCGGCGAACGAACCGGTCACCGAGGCCGGCGGCGTCATCGAGATCTGGTTCGGCTTCGAGACCGAGGTCGCCCGCGGATACGGCCTGATGCGCCTGAAGGACGGGCTCATCTGGACGCTGCTGACCACCATGGTCGAGCTGAAGGGCCACGAGGAGAAGGCGGGCTTCACCCGGCCGCTCGGCGCCAAGCACGGCGTCAACGTCGGCGCCAAGAGCTGGAAGGAGGAGCGCGAGGAGGAAGCGAGCACGCTGGGCTTCACCAAGCAGCCCTACACGGTGATCATCGGCGGCGGCCAGGGCGGCATCGCGCTCGGCGCGCGCCTGCGCCAGCTCGGCGTGCCGACCATCATCGTGGAGCGCAACGCGCGCCCCGGCGACAGCTGGCGCAACCGCTACAAGAGCCTCTGCCTGCACGATCCGGTCTGGTACGACCACCTGCCCTACATCGACTTCCCCAAAAACTGGCCGATCTTCTCGCCGAAGGACAAGATCGGCGACTGGTTGGAGATGTACACCAAGGTCATGGAGCTCAATTACTGGACGAGCACCACGGCCAAGAGCGCGCGCTGGGACGACAAGGCCAAGGAATGGACCGTCGTCGTCGAGCGCGACGGCAAGGAGATCGTGCTGAAGCCCAAGCAGCTCGTCTTCGCCACGGGCATGTCGGGCAAGGCCAACGTGCCGACCTTCAAGGGCATGGACCGCTTCAAGGGCGAGCAGCACCACTCCTCCAAGCATCCCGGGCCTGACGGCTACAAGGGCAAGAAGGTGGTCGTGGTGGGCTCGAACAACTCCGCCCACGACATCTGCGCGGCGCTCTACGAGGCCGGCGTCGACGTGACCATGGTGCAGCGCTCGTCGACGCACATCGTCAAGTCGGACACGCTGATGGAGATCGGCATCGGCGACCTCTACTCCGAGCGCGCCGTACAGTCCGGCATGACCACGGCCAAGGCCGACCTGATCTTCGCGTCCCTGCCCTACAAGATCCTGCACGAGTTCCAGATCCCGGTGTACCAGAAGATCGCCGAGGTCGACGCCGACTTCTACGCGGCGCTGGAGAAGGCGGGCTTCAAGCTCGACTGGGGCGCCGACGGCTCCGGCCTGTTCATGAAGTACCTGCGCCGCGGCTCGGGCTACTACATCGACATCGGGGCGTCGCAGCTCATCATCGACGGCAAGATCAAGCTGGTGCACGGCCAGGTGACCGAGATCGTCGAGGACGGGATCATGCTCGACGGCAACCGCCACGTGCCGGCCGACGTCATCGTCTACGCCACCGGATACGGCTCGATGAACGGCTGGATCGCGGACCTGTGCGGCCAGGAGATGGCCGACAAGGTCGGCAAGGTCTGGGGGCTTGGCTCCAACACGCCGAAGGATCCCGGCCCGTGGGAGGGCGAGCAGCGCAACATGTGGAAGCCGACCCAGCAGGAGGCCCTGTGGATGCACGGCGGCAACCTGCACCAGTCGCGCCACTACTCGCAGTTCCTCGCCCTGCAGCTCAAGGCCCGGATGGAAGGCATCCCCACCCCGGTCTATGCGCTGCAGCCGAGCCATCACAAGGGCTGAGTCCGTCAGCATTTCCGTAGCCACGGCCCGCGCGGCCGTGGCAGTTTCCGCAGGGCGCGCCGCGATGGCGGGCCCTGTTTTCGTTCCTGCACCAACCGGTAGGCCTGCCCGTGACGACGATCTTCACCTGGAACATCCAATGGGGCCTCGGCACCGATGGGCGCTGCGACCTCGGCCGCATCGCCGCCGAGACCCGGGCCATGGCCGATGCCGACGTGATCTGCCTGCAGGAACTCTCCGACAACATGGCGGACCTGAAGGACAACGACGGATCCGATCAGTTCGCGGCGATGGCGGCGCTGTTCCCCGGCTACACGGCGATCCAGAGCGCGCCGGTCGACGTGCCCGGCGAGAACGGCCGCCGGCGGCGCTTCGGCAACATGGTGCTGTCGCGCCTGCCGGTCGGACAGGTGTTGAACTACATGCTGCCCTGGGAGGCCGACGCGACCCCGAACATGCCTCGCGCGCTGATCGATGCGGTCGTCACCGCGCCATTCGGCCCTTTGCGGGTGATGACCACGCATCTCGAATGGTCGTCGCACAAACTGCGTTGGGCGCAGGTGGAGGGCATCCGCGAGGCCCAGCGCCTGGCGGCCGAGCGGGCCAAGACGCCGCCGTCACCGTACTACGGTCCGTTCATTCCCTTCCCCGGAACGGCGAGCGCGGTGCTGACCGGAGACTTCAACATGAAGGCGGACAATTCCGCCAAGCTGCGCCTCGAGGAGCCGCTGCCCGAGGGCATCCCGACGCTGAAGGATTCCTGGGCCATCCGCCACGGCGACACGCCGCACCCGCCCTCCTTCTGCATCGTCGACCAGAGCCACTCGCCGCCGCACTGCTGCGACTTCATCTTCGTGACCGAGGACATCGCGCCGCGCGTGGTCGACGTGCAGTACTTCACCGAGACCAGGGCCTCGGACCACCAGCCGGTGCTGCTGACCCTGTCGGACGATTGAGGGGTCCTGCGTCCTTCGACACGGCCGCTCTCCCTCCGCTCGTCCTGCCCGGGCTTGGCCCGGGCATCCACGACTTTGCCGGGGACGTCCTCAAGTCGTGGGTGCCCGGGCCAAGCCCGGGCATGACGCGGAGAGATGGGCGTGAACCCAAAAACTCTCAACCGCGCCCGAACGGCCTCGCCAACCCCGCCGTCCCGACAAGCGCCTCCTCGATCCGGAGCACCTCGTTCCACTTGGCCATGCGCTCGGAGCGGGTGAAGGAGCCGACCTTGAACTGGCCGGCGTTCCAGCCGACGGCCATGTGGGCGATGGTGACGTCCTCCGTCTCGCCCGAACGGGCCGAGACGATGGTGCCGAAGCCCGCCGCCTTGCCGGCATCGAGCGCGGCCCTGGTTTCGGTCACCGTGCCGGCCTGGTTGGGCTTTATCAACACGGCGTTGCAGGCTTTCGTCGCGGCGGCCTGCGCCACGCGGGCGGCGTTGGTGACGAGGAAGTCGTCGCCGATGACCTGGCAGCGGTCGCCCCAGGCGGCAGTGAAACGGCGGAAACCTTCCGGATCGTCCTCGGCGACCGGATCCTCGATCGAGACGATGGGATAGGCCTCCATCCAGCGGCCGAGCATCTCCAGCATGCCGTCGGTGTCGAGATCGCGGCCGTCGAGGGCGAGCCGATAGCGGCCCTCGCGGCCGAACTCGGAGGCCGCGATGTCCAGGGAAATGGCCACCTCGTCGCCGGGTGTGAAGCCCGCCGCCTCGATGGAGCGGACCAGCGTGTCCAGCGCGTCCTCGTTGCTGTCGAAGGCGGGCCAGAAGCCGCCCTCGTCGGCCACGCCCTGGTGCCGGCCGCGCGCCTTCATCAACGCGCCTGCCGCGCGGTAGACCTCGGCCGTACGGTCCAGCGCCTCGGCAAAGGACGACGCGGCCGGGCAGACGACCATGAAGTCCTGGATGTCCGTGCGCCGCGCGGCATGGGCGCCGCCGCCGAAGATCTGGATCTCCGGCACCGGCAGGCTCACCGGGCCGTCTGCGGCGAGATGGCGCCACAGGGGAACGCCCCGCGCGGCGGCCGCGGCATGCAGCGCCGCCATGGACACGGCCGTGGTAGCATTGCCCCCGAGGCGCGCGCGGTTCGGTGTCCCGTCGAGCGCCACGAGGAGCGCGTCGAGACCGGCCTGGTCGAGGACATCGCGGCCGCGCAAGGCTGGCGCGATGAGCGCGTCCACGTTGGCCACCGCCTTGCGGACGTCGAGGCCGCCGAAAGCCGCGCCGCCATCGCGCAGGTCCACCGCCTCCCCGGTGCCGGTGGAGGCTCCCGCCGGCGCGATGGCGCGGCCGACGGCGCCGCCCTCCAGGACGATCTCCGCCTCGACGGTGGGACGCCCGCGCGAGTCCCAGACGCGGCGGCCCTTCAGGGAGACGATGGTGGTCGAAGTCATGGCGGGGCTCCTTGGGGTAGAGTTCCTTGGCGTTTCCGGCCGGCGATTTCGCCGTGCTGGTCAGCTTCACCAGTTCGCTGTCCCATCTCCACCGTCATGGCCGGGCTTGGCCCGGCCACCCACGACTTCGGGATGGCCCCGACAAAGTCGTGGGTGCCCGGGCCGAGCCCGGGCAGGACGCGCGGAGGGAAGAGCGCGTGAACGTCTGGCAGCGCGGCGGTGTCTGGTATCGCACGCATTCAGGTAACGCCCAGCCTCTCCGCCCAGGCGCCTCGCACGTCGGCAAGCCGTGCAGGCGGCTCTGCGATGAGCGGCAGCGCCGTCGCCCGCACCAGGTCCCGGTCTTCCTCGCGGGTGATGTATTCGACCGGCGACTTGCCGTCGACGCGCGCGAGGAAAAGCCCCGGCAGCAGCGCCGCGGCACGGGCCTCGACGGCGCCGGGAGCTTCCCATGAGACGCCGGCGCGGTAGGCGGCGGACAGCGCGTCGAAGCAGGCGAGGAAGGCGCCCGTCGCGGGGCGGTTCCAGAGGCCTTTCAGCAGCAGGTGGTTGAGGCAGAAGGCAAGATCGAAGGCCGGGTCGCCGTACCAGGCGCACTCGGCGTCGAGCAGGACCGGACCGGCCGGGCCCACCAGGATGTTCTTGGGCGACACGTCGCCGTGCACGAGGGCGATCTTGGTCGCCAGCGTCCGGCGGGAGAGGGCCATGAGTTGGTCCGCCACGGCCGGGTGGCGAGAGGCGGTCGCCTCGAGATAGGGCTCGAGCCGAATGGGGTGGAAGATGCCATCCGTATCGAAGCGCCGCGCAATCTCCTCCCGCCCCGCGGTCGCCGCGTGGATGGCAGCCACCGTCCTGCCCACGGCCGCGGCAAAGGCCGGGTCCGCATGGCCGTCGCGCAGTTGCGCCTTCCACACCGGATGCGACAGGGGATCCAGGTAGTCCATGGCGAAGGACCCGCTCGCCGGGTCCTCGGCGAGGACCCGTGGCACCGCGCCCGGCACGATGCGGCCGGCCTCCTTCAGCCAGGCGACCTCGTAAGCATTGCGCTCCACCGGCGCGCGCCAGTCCGCGGCGACCTTCAACTTGGCCAGCGCGCGCTTGACGGCGAAGACGCGGTCGCCGGCGGTGACCCTGACGATGTCGGAGGACACGCCGCCGGTGAGGGGCTCGATGAGGGCCGTGGCGGGATCGATGCCGAGGGCAGTCAGGAGATGGTCGAAGGCGCTCGACTCAGTCATGGCCGGCCGCTCCCTGACCCGTTCGCCGCCATCTCGCCACCGTCCTGGCCGGGCCCGGCCCGGCCATCCACGACTTCAGGACGGCCCCGGCAAAGTCGTGGGTGCCCGGGCCAAGCCCGGGCATGACGCGCGGAGAGGTGGGCGCACCATTTCAAGGCGTCACCGCCCCTCGGCGAGCCGCAGCAGCGATTGCCCGTAGGCGGTCTTCTCGAACAGCTTCGCGCGGGCCAGCAACTGCTCCCGGCCGATGAAGCCCTGCAGGTAGGCGATCTCCTCCAGGCAGGCGATCTGCATGCCCTGGCGGTGCTGGATGGTGCGCACGAACTCGGACGCTTCCAGCAGGCTGTCGTGGGTGCCCGTATCGAGCCAGGCGTAGCCGCGCGACATGCGCTCCACCTGGAGGAGCCCGCGCTCCATGTAGGCGCGGTTGACGTCGGTGATCTCCAGTTCGCCCCGGGCGGAGGGCTTCACCGCTGCGGCGATGTCGAGGACTGCATTGTCGTAGAAATAGAGCCCTGTCACGGCCCAGTTGGACTCCGGCTTCTTCGGCTTCTCGACGATGTTCATCGCCCGGCCGTCGGTGCCCAGCGTCACGACGCCGTACCGCTCGGGATCCTCCACGTGGTAGGCGAACACCGTCGCGCCTTCCGTGCGCCTGCGCGCGCGGTCGAGGAGCGCGGTCATGCCGGCCCCGAAGAAGATGTTGTCGCCCAGCACGAGCGCGACCGGGTCGGTGCCCACGAACTCCCGGCCGATCAGGAAGGCCTGGGCGAGCCCCTCGGGCCGGGGCTGGACCGCGTAGGAGAAGCTCACGCCGAACGCCTCCCCCGTGCCGAAGAGGCGGCGGTAATTGTCGAGGTATTCGGGCGACGAGATGATCAGGATCTCGCGGATGCCGGCGAGCATCAGCACCGAGACCGGATAATAGATCATCGGCTTGTCGTAGACCGGTAGCAGCTGCTTGTTGATGGCGAGCGTCGCCGGGTGGAGGCGGGTTCCGGAGCCTCCGGCAAGCACGATCCCCTTCATGGGCTGGTCCTTCCGGGAACGAGGGCTGCGACGACGTCGGCCAGCGCCGTACGCCAGTCGCGCGGTACGATGCCGTAGTCGGCCGTGATGCGGGCGGTCGAAAGCCGGGAGTTGGCGGGCCTTCGCGCCGGTGTCGGGTAGTCCGCCGTGGCGATGGCCTCGACGGGCACGCTGGGGCCGCCACGTTCGGCCGAGAGCGCCAGGGTCTCGCGCGCCAGGCCGCACCAGGTCGTTTCGCCGGCATTGGCGAAATGGAAGGTGCCGGCCGGGGCCGCGGGATCGCTGGCGAGCCTCGTCGCCACCGTGAGCAGCGCGCCGGCAAGATCGGCTGCGACCGTCGGGGTCCCGTGCTGGTCGTCGACCACCCGCAGCGCCGGCCGCTCGGCGGCAAGCCGCATCATGGTCTTCACGAAGTTCGCCCGGTGCGGGCTGACGACCCAGGCAGTGCGCACGATCGCGTGGCGCGGATTGCCGGCGCGCACGCCGCGTTCCCCCGCTTCCTTGCTGGCGCCATAGACCCCCAGCGGTGCGACGGGGTCGTCGACCTCGTAGGGCCCGGCCTTGCCGCCGTCGAAGACGTAGTCGGTCGAGACGTGCACGAGCGGGATGCGGGCCGCGGCCGTGGCGTCCGCCAGACAGGCCGGAAACGCGGCATTGATGGCCCAGGCTGCGTCCTTGTCGCTCTCGGCCTTGTCGACCGCCGTGTAGGCGGCGGCGTTGATCACGCAGGCCCAGGGCCGCGAGGCCACGGCCGCACGCACCGCCGCTTCGTCCAGGAGATCGAGCTCGGCGCGGGTCGGTGCGGCGCAACCGAGGCCGCTGCCAGCCGCGAGCCGTCGCAGCTCCAGCCCGACCTGTCCGGCCCCGCCGAGGACGAGGACGTCCATGGCCTCAGCGCGCCTGGACGAGGCCGAGGCGCTCGCCCTGGTAGCGGCCCTCGCGGATCGGCCTCCACCAGCCCTCGTTGGCGAGATACCAGGCAACCGTGTCCTCGAGCGCCTGCTCGAAGGACCTCTTCGGCGCCCAGCCGATGGCCGTCTCGACCTTCGTGCTGTCGATGGCGTAGCGCCGGTCATGTCCGGGCCGGTCGGCGACGAAGCTGACCAGCCGGTCGTGCGGCGCGCCGGCCGGGTGCAGCCGGTCCATGATGGCGCAGAGCGCGCGGACGACCTGGATGTTGGTGCGCTCCGAGCGGGCGCCGACGCAGTAGGTGTGGCCCGGCGCGCCGCGCTCCAGGATGCCGACGAGGGCGGCGGCGTGGTCCTCGACATGGATCCAGTCGCGCACGTTGAGGCCGTCGCCATAGACCGGCAGCGGCTTGCCCTCGAGCGCGTTGAGGATCATCAGCGGGATCAGCTTCTCGGGAAACTGGCGCGGCCCGTAGTTGTTGGAGCAGTTCGAGATCAGGATCGGCAGGCCCCAGGTCTCGCCGGCCGCCCTCACCAGATGGTCCGAGGCGGCCTTGGAGGCCGAATAGGGCGAACGCGGGTCGTAGCGGGTCTCCTCGGTGAAGAAGCCCTCGGCGCCGAGCGAGCCGAACACCTCGTCGGTGGAGACGTGCAGGAAGCGGAAGCGGGCGCGCGCCTCGCCGTCCAGCGTCGCGTGCCAGGCGCGCGCCGCGTCGATCATCGCCTGGGTGCCGAGCACGTTGGTGCGCACGAATGCCGCCGGACCCGTGATCGAGCGGTCGACATGGCTTTCGGCGGCGAGATGCATCACGGCGTCCGGCCGGGCTTCCGACAGGACGGCGCGCATGCGGGGCGCATCGCAGATGTCGGCCTCGACGAGGCGGTGGCGCGGGTTGCCGGCGAGCGGGGCGAGGGAGGCGGGGTTGGCAGCATAGGTCAGCGCGTCGACGGTGACGACGTCGTGCCCGTCGGCGACCAGCCGCAGGACGAGGGCGGACCCGATGAAACCGGCGCCGCCGGTGACCACGATGCGCATCGCCGTCCTCCCCGTCACGCGAAGACCTGCCCGACGTCGCGCAGGAAGGGTGTGACCCGGTCCTTGTCGGACAGTTCCGCCTCCTGCGCCGTCACCGGCCAGTCGATCCCGAGATCCGGATCGTCCCAGCGGATCCCCCGGTCGTGCTCGCGGCTGTAATAGGCACCGACCTTGTAGGCGATGGCCGTGTCGGGCTCCAGCGTGCAGAAGCCGTGGGCGAACCCGACCGGCACGTAGAGTTGCGCGCCCCCGGCGGCGTCGAGCCGCACCGCCACGTGGCGGCCGAAGGTCGGCGACGACCGGCGGAGATCCACCGCCACGTCGAGGATGGCGCCCGAAAGCACCCGGATGAGCTTGCTCTGGGCGAAGGGCGCCAGCTGGAAATGCAGGCCCCGCACCGTTCCCTTGCGGGCCGAGAAGGACTGGTTGTCCTGGACGAAGGCGTCGGCGATACCCGCTTCCGCGTAGCGGTCGGCCCGGAACGTCTCCTCGAACCAGCCGCGCGTGTCGCCGTGGCGAACGGGACGCACGAGCATGACGCCGGCAATGGGAAACGTCTCGACCTGCATCGGCACACGCACCTTCGGCCGGCCGAACGCCGGGCCGACAGCGTTTGTGTGGCGGAGGAGCCGTCCGAGGTCAACCTGTGCGCGGTGAGGACTCGGGCCGGAGGCGGCGGCTCACCCGATCCGGTCTTCCAGCCGGAAACGCACGATGCGCAGCACCTGGGCCAGCGCGGTGAGGCGCTCCTCGGCGATGCTGCCGCCGACGCGGTTCTCGAAAGCGGCCAGGATCTGCGTCTTCGTGGCGCCGCGGACCGCGACGATGAAGGGGATGCCGAAGCGCGCCTTGTAGGCGTCGTTCAGTGCGGTGAAGCGGGCGAATTCATCGGGGGTGAGACGGTCCAGGCCGGCACCCGCCTGTTCGGACGACGAGTCGGCCGTGAGTTCGCCCGCCATCGCCGCCCGGCCGGCGAGGTCGGGGTGTGCGCGCAACAGAGCGGTCTTCTCGTCGTCGCCGGCGGCCAGGATCGCCTTCTGGAAGGCATCCACGGCGGCGTCTCGGCTGGCGAAGGGCCTGGATGCCGCCGCCCGCTCGGCCACCCAGGCGGAATGCTCGGCGATGCCGCCGAAAGCATCGACGAAGCCGGCGGCGTCGAGGGCATTGATCTCGTCGAGGGTCATGTCAGTTCTGCCGCAGGAAGGCGCCGAGCGCCGCGCGCTCGGCATCGGTCATGCCCGTCTCGTTTCCGAGCGGCATGGCCTTGCCGTCGACCGCCTGGGCGAGGACCTGCTGCGCGTGACGGCGCAGGCCTTCGACCGTGTCGAGCATCACGTTCTTGGGCGGCGGATTGCCCTTGAAGGCCTCGTGGGTGGGCTTGGCGGCGTGGCACATGACGCAATGGGTCTGGACGATCTTCGTCGCCTGCGCCTCGGTGACGGCGTCTCCGCCCGCATGGCCGCGCGGCGCGGTGTAGGCGATCGTCGCCACGAGAGCGACGGCGGCCACCGGCAGGGCCCAGGCGACCTTGCGCGGCTCGTCGCCGGCATCCACCCGGTTGAGGAAGTGCCGGACCATGCCGCCGGTGAGCACGATGAGCGCCACCACCATCCAGGACTGCGGGTGGGCGTAGAGGAACGGGTAGTGGTTGGACACCATGAACAGGAGGACGGGCAGCGTCAGGTAGTTGTTGTGGAGCGAGCGCTGCTTGCCCATCTTGCCGTACTTGGCGTCCGGCACCCGGCCGGCCAGCAGGTCGGCCGTGACGATCTTCTGGTTGGGGATGATCACCCGGAAGACGTTGGCGGCCATGATCGTGCCGACCATGGCGCCGACATGGATGAAGGCGCCGCGCCCCGAGAAGACGTGGGTGAAGATCGCCGCCGCGCCGACGATCAGGACGAAGACGCAGACGGCCAGCACCGGCGTGTTCTCGCCGATCCGCGACCGGCACAGCGCGTCGTAGATGAACCAGCCCGCCGCCAGGCTGAGGAGGGAGATCAGCACGGCCTCGGGGCCGGTGATGCGCAGGACCGCCGGGTCGACCAGGAAGGCCGAGGCGTTCCAGTAGTACTGCACGCCGAGCAGCGCGAAGCCGGAGATGAAGGTGAGGTAGGCTTCCCACTTGAACCAGTGGAGGTCGTCGGGCAGCGTCGCGGGCGCCACCTGGTATTTCTCGACGTGGTAGAACCCGCCGCCATGCACCATCCAGGACGTGCCCGAGACGCCGGCGTTCATGCGCTCGCGGGCGCGCAGGCTGTAGTCCAGCCAGATGAAGTGGAAGCTCGCCCCGATCCAGGCGATGCCGACGATCAGATGGAACCAGCGCAAAGCCAGGTTCAGCCAATCCAACGCAAACGCAGTCATCCGCTCCGTGCCCCCGGCCCGCTCTTGTCCTACCGCCCGCGCTGCAGGTCAGCGAGCGCCGGATCAACCTCAACAGCAAGCTTTCCAAACTGAAGCCCCCAGCCCCTCCGCGCGTCCTGCCCGGGCTTGGCCCGGGCATCCACGACTTTGCCGGGGCCATCCTCAAGTCGTGGGTGGCCGGCCCAAGCCCGGCCATGACGGCCGAGAGAGTTGCGCAGGGCGTGGCGACGGGGCGATCGGCTTGCATCGGTCACGCCGGCGAGCCCCCTCAGTATTCGATCTTGTCGGCCTTCGCCATCCAGGCGGCGAAGGCGGCGGCGGCTTCGGGCGTCGGCTTGTGTTCCATCGCGATGGCCCGCTCCGAAGGCGCCTTCGGCATCTCGTCGTAGATGAAGGCGTCGTCGAAGCCGATCGCGGCGGCATCGTCGCGGGTGTTGCCGTAGACGATGCGCGAGATGCGGGCCCAGTAGGCGGAGGCCAGGCACATCGGGCAGGGTTCGCAACTGGTGTAGAGCGTCGCCCCGGCCAGACTGAACGAACCCACCGCCCGGCAGGCGCGGCGGATGGCCACGACCTCGGCATGGGCGGTCGGATCGTTGGACGAGGTGACCTCGTTCCAGCCCTCGGCCAGCACCTTGCCGTCCCGCACGATCACGGCACCGAACGGACCACCCAGGTTGGCGTCCATGCGCTCGCGCGAGAGCGCGGCGGCGCGGGCGAGGTGGACGAGGTCGTCATCGGCCATGGGCGGTCTTTCTCAGCGCGCGGTCGCCAGGAACTCGTCGAAGGCGGCCTGCGCCTCGGCGATGGGCAGGTGGATGCAGGGCAGGCTGCGCTCGCCTGGCGGCCGGGCGAACTCCGGATAGAGCAGATGCGACGTGCCGCCGATGCGGACCGCATCCTCCTTCGTCGTTGCGTAGACGCAGCGCTCGACATTGGCGAGATACATCGCCCCCAGGCACATGGGGCACGGCTCTCCCGAGGCGTAGACCGTGCTGCCGGCGAGGTCGGCGGAGCCGATCACCTTGCAGGCGCGCCGGATCGCCATGAGTTCGGCATGGGCCGTGGCGTCCTTGCTGGCGTAGACGCTGTTCCATCCCTCCGCGAGCGGCTTGCCGTCGCGCACGACGATGGCCCCGAACGGCTTGCCCTCTCCCGAGCGCATGTGATCGAAAGCGATGTCGACCGCCCGCTTCAGGTAGGCATGGTCGGCGCTGTCGTTGGTCATGTCCGTCCTCCGGCTCGTCGCCCCCGCCCGATCCTAACCCGCCCCGGCGGATTCGCGCGATGACCGCTCCCCAGTGCCTTGCGGCCCGCCGTCGCGTCGTCATCGACACCCTGGACCCGATCGGACGCGGCCGGCCCGGCCTCGTTCCGCAGTGCCTCCCTCCAAAGCAAGACCTGGGCCGCGACCGAGGCCGCGATGACCGCCGGATCCTTGTCGCCGATCCCGGGCAGGCCGATCGGGCAGACGAGACGGCGCTCGGCCGCCTCGCCCAGGCCGGCGTCGCGCAAGCGGGAGAGAAAGCGCGCCCTCTTCGTCCCCGAGCCGATGAGCCCGACGGGGCCCAGGTCCGGCCGCGCCAGCGCCGCGCCGACGATGGCGAGGTCGAGCGGATGCGAGTGGGTCATCACCAGGAGAGCGGTGCCGGCGGCCATCGCCGCGACACAGGCCGTGGGATCGGGATGCACCCTCGGCACGGCATTCTGCGGAATCGCGGCGGGGAAGGCCTCGGGCCGGGAGTCGATCCAGTCGACCGTCACCGGCAGCGGCGCCAGGGCCAGCACCAGCGCCCGGCCGACATGGCCGGCGCCGAAAAGGGCGACGGAAAAGGCCGCATCGCCGTGGGTTTCGAGCCACGCACCCGCCGGCAGGGCTCGTGCCGGAGCATGCTTCGCCCGGACGACCCGGCCGTCGGCGCGGATCACGGCGCTGCAGGCGAAGGCTCCCGCCTTTTCGAGCTCGGCCAGCGCGGCGAGCTCGGGAAGGTCCGATCGGTCGAACGTCTCGGTGAGCGTCACGACGACCCCGCCGCAGCACTGCCCGAGGTCCGGCCCAAGGGGCCAGTCGCGCCTTTGGGCCGGGCCCCGCCCCTGCTGCAGCATCGCCCGCGCGGCGGCGATCGCCTCCCATTCCAAGGCACCGCCGCCGATCGTTCCCCAGAAGGCCCCGTCCGGGCGCAGGACCACAGCGGCACCCGGCTCACGCGGGGCCGAGCCGCGGACCTCGGCGACCTGCACCGTGGCGGCCTGGCCGTGCTCCGCGACGGCCTGCTCCAGGCGCCGCCAGAACCGCATCATGCCGGAAAGACTCCGCCGCTGCCAGAGAGCACAACCTGAATGATATGAGTCTCTTGTATGGCTAACCTACAGTTGAGAATCCACATCAAGCGAGCCCCTGAATCGCCTGGATCGCCTTGAGAATGGCCTCCGGCGTGGCGGGGGCGTCGAGGGGGACCGGCTGACCCGGGGCCGTGCTGTGAACGGCGTCCGCCAGGGCGCAGAACACGGCGTTGGCGAGCATGACCGGCGGCTCGCCGACGGCCTTGGACCGGTAGATCGTCTCTTCCCGGTTCATCCCGTCGAAGAGCCGCACGCGGAAGTCGGCCGGGATGTCCGAGGCCACCGGGATCTTGTAGGTCGACGGCGCGTGCGTGCGCAGGCGGCCCTCGCCGTCATAGACGAGTTCCTCCGTCGTCAGCCACCCCATGCCCTGAACGAAGCCGCCCTCGATCTGGCCGATGTCCAGTGCCGGGTTCAGCGAGCGCCCCACGTCGTGGAGGATGTCCACGCGCGTGACCTTGTACTCGCCGGTCATGGTGTCGACGAGAACCTCGGCGCAACAGGCGCCGTAGGCGAAGTAGAAGAATGGCCGCCCCTTCACCGCGTCGCGGTCCCAGACGACCTTCGGGGTCTTGTAGAACCCCGCTGCCGACATGTGCACGCGCTCCATGTAGGCGCGCTTGGTCAGCTCGGAAAAGGCGATGCTCTCGTTGGCGGCGAAGACGCGGTCGTCGCGGAAGGCGAACTCCGCGGCGGGGACGCCGAAGATCTCGCCCGCGAGTGCGGCCAGCCGGTCCTTGATCTGCCGTGCGGCGATCTGCGCGGCCATGCCGTTGAGGTCGGAGCCGGACGAGGCCGCCGTCGGCGCTGTGTTCGGCACCTTGTCGGTCGTGGTGGCGGTGATCCGCACCCGGTCCATGCCGATCCCGAACTCCTCGGCGACCACCTGGGCGACCTTCTGGTAGAGCCCCTGCCCCATCTCCGTGCCACCGTGGTTCAACTGCACGGACCCGTCCGAATAGACGTGGACCAGCGCGCCGGCCTGGTTCAGCTGGGTGAGGGTGAAGGAGATGCCGAACTTCACCGGCGTCAGCGCGAGGCCCTTCTTCAGGATGGGGGAGGACGCGTTGAACGCCGCCACGGCCTGCCGGCGGGCGCGATAGTCGCTGCTGGCCTCCAGCTCGGCCACGAGCCGGCGGCCGACTTCGTGATCCTCGACGACCATGCCGTAGGGCGTGACGTCGCGGTCCGGGCCGTAGAAGTTGGCCATCCGGACGTCCAGCGGGTCGAGGCCGAGATGCCAGGCGACGGCATCGACGATGCGCTCCATCGCCAGCATCCCCTGCGGCCCGCCGAAGCCACGGAAGGCCGTGTTGGACACCGTGTTCGTCTTGATCCGCCGCGAGCCGATGACGAGTTCCGGCAGGAAGTAGCTGGAATCGGCATGGAACATCGTGCGGTCGACGACGCCCTGGCTGAGGTCGGCGGAGCAGCCGCAGCGCGCCAGGAAGGCCATCTCGGCCGCTGCGATCCGGCCCTCGCCGTCGAAGCCCACGGCCCAGTCGACACGGAAGTCGTGCCGCTTGCCCGTCAGCGCCATGTCGTCGTCGCGGTCGAGCCGCAGCTTGCAGGGCTTGCCCGTGCGCACGGCCGCGAGCGCGGCCATGGCCGCCCATTGGGTGGCCTGGCTTTCCTTGCCGCCGAAGCCACCGCCCATGCGGCGGACTTCCGCCGTCACCAGCGCGTCGGGCAGGCCGAGGACCCGCGCGCAGACGTGCTGGATCTCGGTGGGGTGCTGCGTGGAGGAATGGACGTGGACCGAGCCGTCCTCGCCGGGGATCGCGAGCGCGATCTGGCCCTCCAGGTAGAAGTGCTCCTGGCCGCCAATCCGGAACTGCCCGTTCAGGCGATGGGGCGCGCGCGCGATCGTCGCCGCCGCATCGCCGCGGACGAAGACGTAGTCCGGCAGCACGGTCTCGCCGCGCGCCTCGCCGTCCTCGACCGTCACGCTCGGTGTCTCGGCCTCGACCGTGATCTTGCCGAGGCGCGCGGCCCGGCGCGCGGTGTCCCGGTCGCGGGCGACCACGGCGAAGACCGGCTGCCCGTGGAAGATCACCTCGCGCTCGGCGAAGAGCGGTTCGTCACCCTTGGTGGGCGCAATGTCATTCTTGCCGGGCACGTCGGCGGCCGTCAGCACGGCCACGACGCCCGGCATGGCCTTCACGCCAGCCAGGTCCACGCCCGCCAGGCGCCCCCGGGCGACCGGCGCGCCACCGATGGCGACGTGCAGCGTCCCTTCCGGCTCCGGCAGGTCGTCGATGTAGAGGGCCGCGCCCTGGACGTGCTTTGCGGCCGAGTCATGCGGCAGCGGCTGGCGAACGTGGCGCAGCGGCGGTTCGTCGAGGGGAGCGGCGCTCACGGGCGATCTCCGATCCGGTCATTCTGCTGCATGGAGCGTCTCCCGCTGTCCGGCGACGCGGGTCGCCGTCGAGGGCGCGCCGGCGATCTCCGCCAGGGCCTTCATCACCAGGTTCTTCGCCACCTGCATGCGGTAGGCGGCCGAGGCCCGATGGTCGTCCATCGGCTTGAAATCCGCCTCCACGGCATCGCCGGCCCGGCGCCAGGCCGCGCCGTCGGTCACGTCGACGCCCATCACGGCCAGTTCGACGCTGGCCGCGCGCTTGGGCGTACCGGCCATGCCGCCGAACGCGAAGCGGGCCGAGACGATCCTGTCGTTCTGCACGGCGACCCGGCAGGCCATCATCACGGACGAGATGTCCTCGTCGATCCGCTTCGACACCTTGAAGGCGCGGACATGATCGCCGGGCGCGGGCTTCCTGACGCGCAGCGCCCGGACGAACTCGCCGGGCTCGCGGTCCTGCTTGCGGTAGGCGATGAAGAAGTCCTCGAGCGGGACGCTCCGCATCCGATCGCCCTTGCGCAGCTCGACCGTGGCGCCCAGGGCGATGAGGGCCGGCGGCAGATCGCCGATGGGTGACCCGTTGGCGATGTTGCCTCCCACCGTGCCGGAGGCCCGGACCTGCGCCGAGCCGAAACGCCGCATGAGCTCCCCGAGATCGGGATCGAGCGCGGCCAGGTGCGGCGCCGCCACCGCATGGGTCACGCCGGCGCCGAAGATGATCTCGTCGCCCTGCTCGGTGATCGTGTCGAACCCGGCCACGCGACCGAGCCCGATGATCCTGTCGAGAGGCATCATGGCCTTGGTGATCCACAGGCCCACGTCCGTGGCGCCGGCGACCAGCGTCGCGTCCGGGTGCCGGGCATAGAGCGCGGCCAGTGCATCCTCCGTCGCGGGCGCGGCGAAATAGCGGTCCTCGCCGCCGCACAGGAGGTCGCCGCCGTCGCGCAGCGCACGCAGCGAAGCCTCGGTCGCCTGACGTCGCCCGGCGATGGCATCGGCGGCCGGGCCGCCGCAGACCTCGAGCGCAGCGTCGATGATCGGCCGGTAGCCGGTGCAGCGGCACAGGTTGCCCGCCAGCGCGTCGCAAACGGCCTCCCGGCTCACCGGCCGCTCACCCTCGTGGTACAGCGTGGCGAGGCTCATCACGATGCCCGGCGTACAGAACCCGCACTGCGACCCGTGGTGGCGCACCATGGCCTCCTGGACCGGGTGCAAAGCCCCGTCCACGGCGAGATCCTCGACCGTGAGGATCTCGCAGCCGTCGGCCTGGCCGACGAGGAAGATGCAGGCGTTGACCGGCTCGTAGACCAGCCGATCGTCCCGCAGGCGGCCCACCATCACCGTGCAGGCACCGCAATCGCCTTCCGCGCACCCTTCCTTGGTGCCGCAGGAGCGCTCGGTCAGGCGCAGCCAGTCGAGCAGCGTGGCGCGCGGCGCGACGTCGCGCACCTCCACCACCTGGCCGCGGCGCAGAAATCGGATCGCATTCCGGGGCTCCGCCATCCTCTAGCTCCCGCGATAGGTCGAGAAGGCCCAGGGCGAGACGAGCAGCGGCACGTGGTAGTGCGCGTTCTCGGCCATGGCGAAGCGGATCGGCACCACGTCGATGAAGGGCGGGTCGGCCAGGGCGACGCCCGCCGCACGGAAATACTCCGCCACGTGGAACGCGAGCTCGTAGGGACCGGGCGCCGACTGTGGCCCTTCGAGCAGCGGCCCGTCGATGCGGCCGTCCGCATTCGTTCGCCGATCCGCGAGGATGGCGCCGTCGCTGAGGCGGGTGAGAACGAGCCGGAGACCGGAGGCGGGACGGCCGGAGGCCGTGTCGAGGACGTGCGTGGTCAGTTTCATGGCCTGCATACTGCCAAATCGCATGCGAGGGCCAAAGCGGAGAGTTTGGGGCGGCCGTGGTCAAGGCTTGGGCAGTCCCGGATTGGGCATGTCGCGGACTGGCACGAAAAGGCCGTCAGTCTGCCGCCCCGATAAGCCGCGCGGCCCGAACGTCCTTGAGGCCGATCATGAGGACCAGAGGGTCGAGAGGGGACTCACGGAAGCCCAGGCCCCGATAGAACGCCTTGGCCCTGTCATCGAGTGCATGCACCAGGACCAAGGCAATGCCGATGTCCTGCGAAGCCTGCAGGATCCGGGACATTGCGTCCTGGACGAGGGCTTTTCCAAGACCCCTGCCCTGCTGGTCCTGGTCGACCGCGAGCCGTGCCAGCACAACGGCGGGGATCGGATCGGGCATGTTTCGTCTCAAGCGGGATGGAGCGGAGACGAGGTCGATGCCTCCGGTGGCGAGCGCGTAGTACCCGACCACCTTCGTCTCGAGGCATACGACGTAGGTTCGCGACGCACCTGTCGTCTGGTTGGCCCTCGCCCGCTGCAACAACCAACGGTTGAGGCTACCCTCGCCACTGTCAAACGCCTCGAGCCGATGATGTTCCGAGAGCGGCTCGGGTCGCGACATTTGTGGCGGGGTCAGGGCTCCCATGGGGGCTTCATGCCCATCAGCTTGCGCAGTTCGGGCGCAGGCGCGGGTGGCTCGTCGAGCATCCGCAGAAGCTGATCGAAAGTCTCGGCGTCCGTCCTGAAGAGGACGCGATCCAGCAAGGCCTGCTGGGCTGCCTCGCGCGCAGCGTTCAGCATGAACTCCGAGCGGTTCTGCCCGGTGGACGCAGCTGCCTGGTCGATGAGTTGCCGATCCCGTTCGCTGACCCTGAGATTGATCAGGCCGCGGACAGTCCCATCGCGTTGCGTCTTAGATTGCGCCATGGCGACCTCCGGTGTGGAGGATAGCGCTATGTAAAGACGTCGTAAAGACAGACTGCCCGGCTCATGCCGCCCCGTGCTTCTCCACCAAGTCGCCGGGCAGGGCGATTCCGTCGCGGCGCGCGGCCTCGCGCAGGGCCAGGCGGCGGGCGCCGGAGAGGCGGGCGCCGTCCTGGCCCTCGATGGCGGCGGCGAGCGTGGTCATGCGCTCGGTGAAGCCCGCGCCCGAGGCAAAGGCGGCGGGATCGATGGCGAGGATGAGCTGCCCGGTGCGCGGCGGGCCGCCCTTGTCGTCGAGGAAGGACGACGCTTCGAAAGCGAAGTGGCTGCCGACGAGGGCCGCGGCCAGCACCTCGACCATGAAGGCGAGTGCCGCGCCCTTGGCGTCGCCCATGGCGATCATGGTGCCGGCGAGCGCCGCTCCGGCGTCGGTGGTGGGCTTGCCGTCGGGATCGAGCGCCCAGCCCTGCGGGATCGCCTCGCCCTTCTGCTTGGCGGCGACGATGTTGCCGCGGGCGACCTTGGAGAGGGCGAGGTCCACGACCACCGGCGCGCGACCGGCGAGCGGGGCCGCGAAAGCGATCGGGTTCGTCCCGAAGACGGCTTTCCGCCCGCCCCAGGGTGCGATGGCCTCCGGCGTGTTGGCGAAGAGAAGCGCCACGAGCCCCGTCTCGGCGAGACGCTCGACGTGCAGGCCCGCCGCGCCGCAATGGTTCGATCGCGTGACCGGAGCGGCCGCGATGCCCTGCGCGGCGGCGACGGCCGGAAGCTCGGCGATCGCCAGATCGATGGCGGGATAGGCGAAGCCGTCGGCTGCGTCGATGGCGAGGACGCCCGGGCGGGGCCGCGTGGCCACGGGGGTCGCTTGCCCGTCGATCTTGCCGGCCTTGAGCATGGCGAGGTAGGTCGGGACGCGGGAGAGCCCGTGCCCTTTCAGGCCGTCGGCTTCGGCGCCGACCAGCGCGCGGGCCACCGAGCGGGCATTGTCCGGCGTGGCGCCGCCGCCCTCGAAGATGCGGGCCACCCAGGCTTCGGCACGGTCCAGCGGCGTCTTTGCGGTCATGGGTTGGTCCTCGATGCCTGCGATGTCACGGTACTCAACGCCCCCATCTCCTCATCCTGAGCAGCCTGCGGAGCAGGCGTGTCGAAGGACACAGAGCGCCGGCAGCGGCTCCATCCTGCGTCCTTCGACACGGCCGCTGCGCGGCCTTCTCAGGATGAGGACCCTGGGAGAGGCTGCCTGAGAGACAGCGAGCTCCCTACTTTGTCCCGTCGAGCACGCGCAGGACGTTGTCCGCCGTGACCGACGACACCCGCACGTTCGACTCGGCCGTCACGCCGGCGATGTGAGGGGTCAGGATCAGGTTGGGGCAGCCGTCGAAGACGTGGCCGGCGTCGGCCTTCAGCGGTTCGGTGTCGAATACGTCCAGCGCGGCGCCGCCGATCTGGCCGGCCTTGAGGGCCTTGGCGAGAGCCGGCTCGTCGACGACGCCGCCGCGGGCCGCGTTGATGAGGATGGCGCCGGGCTTCATCAGGTCGAGCGCCATGCTGTCGATCATGTTGCGCGTCTCGTCGGTCAGCGGCACGTGCAGGCTGACGACGTCGGAATTGCCCATCACGGCGTCGAGGGAGGCGGGCGAGACGCCGAGGGCCTTCCACGCGGGGTGATCCTCGGCGACGAAGGGATCGTGGGCCATCACCGTCATGCCGAGCGCCCTGGCACGGATGGCGGTCTCGCGGGCGATGGCTCCGAAGCCGACGAGGCCCAGCGTCTTGCCGCTGATTTCCCGGCCGTTGATGAGGGCGTTGCGCGGCCACTGGCCGGCGCTCACCTTGCCCGTGACATAGTAGGCACCGCGCAGCAGAACCATCGCCGAGCCGATGACGTATTCGGCGACCGAGACGTCGTTGGCGCCGGTGGCGGGCAGCACGGCGATGGAGCGCGCGCGGCAGGCCTCGACGTCGATGTTGTCGAGCCCGACGCCCAGGCGTCCCACCGCCTCGAGCCGGGCGGCCGCGGCCAGAAGGGGTCCGCGGACCTGCGTGCGATTGCGGACGACGAGCGCCCGGCAGGTCGCGGCGAGGTCCTGCAGTTCGGCGGCGCGGTCGACGAGGTCGGGATCGTAGAGCGTGGCGTACCGAGCCTTCAGGGTCTCGACCGCGGCCTCGTCCATGAACTCGGTGATGACGATGTCGTAGCTGGCCATGGCCGGCCCTTTCCGTGGGTCAGTGCGTGATCGCGAGGCCGGCGATGGCCGCGACGAGAATGACGAGGGTCGTGCCGCAGACGACGGCGACATGCCGCCAGCCCACCTTCAGGATGGCCGTGACGGAGGTCCCGAGCCCCAGCGCCGCGATGGCGATGAGCAGACCCCAGCGCGAGACTTCGCCCACCGCGGTCTTGACCGGGCCCGGCACGAGACCCGTGCTGTTCAAGAGCACCAGCGCCAGGAACACGATGGCGAAGAGCGGCACCGGCACCTTGGCGTTCTGCGCGCCGCCGCCGCGACCGGCGAACCACCAGCCGACGCCGACGACGACCGGCAGCAGCAGGAACACCCGGAACAGCTTGACGATGACGGCCGAGTTGCCGGCCGTCTCGGACACGGAGTAGCCGGCGCCGACCACCTGCGCCACGTCGTGGATGGTGGCACCCAGGAGAATGCCCAGTGTGCGGTCGTCGTAGCCCAGGACCGGGCCCAGCGCCGGATAGGCGACCATGGCGACGGTCGACAGCGCGTTGACCGCGACGACCGTGAAGACGGTGTCGGCGTCCTTGTTCTGGGTCTGGGGCAGGACGGTGGCGGTCGCCAGCGCGGCCGACGCGCCGCACACCGCCGTCGCGGCACCGGAGAGTGCGCCGTAGCTGTCGTCGCAGCGCAGCAGGCGCGCGAACAGGAGACCGGACCCGATGGTCAGCGCCATGGCGGCGATCACCACGAACACCGTTCCGGCGCCCAGCGCGACGATGTCGCCCAGGGCGATCCGCAGCCCGAGCAGGGCGATGGCGACGCGCAGCAGCTTCTTGACGGCGAAGACCATGCCGAGTTCGAAGCGTGGCTGCGCGGCGAAGGCGTGCATGGCCATGCCGATGAGCAGGGCGATGACGACGGCCGGGATGGCGATCGGCCGCCCGGTGGCGAGGCCGATGAGGCGGGCCGTCAGGGGCTCGGCCAGCACCGAGGCGATGGCCACGACGGCCGACAGGGCGAGACCCGGTCCGGCCCTGCGCACGAAGGCGGAGGCCTGTGCCCGGCGCATGCCGACCACGGCATCGACGGTCGATCCGCGGCCCGGCGAGCCCTGTTCGGCCATGGGGGATGCTCCTTCGAGGACGAAGGCCGCGCCAAAGACGCGGCCCTCGGGAGATCAGGCGCTGCGATAGAGCTTGGTCATCACGAATTCGCGGTGGCCCAGGGCCTCCGCCGCCGTGAGACGGCCATTCGCCGTACGCGCGATCATGTCGATCAACGCGTCGCCAGCCTGGGAGATCGTCATCTCGCGGCGCAGAATGCCGGAAACGTCCACGTCGATGTGTTCGCCCATCGTGCGGATCGTCTTCGGATTGCCCGAGATCTTGATCACCGGGACGATCGGGTTGCCGATGACGTTGCCCTGCCCCGTGGGGAAGGTGTGGATGACGTAGCCGCCGGCCGCCATCAGGGTCACGCATTCGGCCGCGGCCGAGGACGTGTCCATGTAGTAGAGGCCCGGGCCCGACTTCGGCGTCTCGGCCGGCTCCAGGATGTCGATGAACTTCGACGTCCGGCCGATCTTCTCGAGGTTGCCGAGGGCCTTCTCCTCGATGGTGGTCAGGCCGCCGGCGATGTTGCCCTTGGTGGGCTGGCTGTCGGAGAGGTCATCGGTCTTGTGGGCCTCGATGACGTCTTCCTGGTAGGCCTTCCACATCTTGTACCAGCGCTCGCCGACCTCGGGCGTCGCCGCCCGTGCCTTGCACAGGTGCTCGGCGCCGGTGATCTCCGACGTCTCGCCGAACACGCCGTAGATGCCGCGGGGCAGCAGCTTGTCGTACATGTTGCCGACGGTGGGGCAGGACGACAGGCCGGTGGTCGTGTCCGACTCGCCGCACTTCGTGGAGACCCACAGTTCGGAGATGTCGACCTGCTCGCGGGGCAGCTCGGAGGCCCACTGCACCATCTTCTTGGCCTCGTAGGAGGCCTTGGCGATGATGGCGATGTCGCCGTGGCCCTCGATGCCGAAGCCCACGACCGGCTTGCCGGTCTTGGCGATGCCCTCGACCACGCGGCTGGTCCAGCCGTCCTCGATGCCGATCACCACCACCGCAGCCACGTTCGGGTTCGAGCCCGTGCCGATCAGCGTGCGGAAGTGAAGGTCGAGGTCCGCGCCGAACTGCAGGCGCCCGTAGGCGTGCGGCAGGGCCATCGTGCCCTTGATGGTGTTGGCGACCGCCTCGCAGGCGGCGTTCGACAGGTCGTCGAGCGGCAGGATGACGACGTGGTTGCGCACGCCGACGCGGCCGTTCTCGCGGCGCCAGCCCCAGACCTTGAGGGGGGCGGCGGACGCCGAGGCGCTCTTGCCGGCCTTGGCCGGCTTCGCGGCAGGAGCCTTGGCGGGCGCGGCCTTCACGGCGCCTGCCTTGGCCGCCTTCGCGTTCACGGACTTCGCAGCGGCCTTCACGGGGGCGGCCTTGGCCGGAGCGGCCTTCTTCGCGGACTTTGCCATGTCGGCCTCCCTCACCAGCGCTTCGTCTTGGCGTTGTGCACGTGCAGGTGCTCGCCCTTCTTCACGGCGGCCTTGGCCGAGCCGATGTCCTCGCCGTACTTGATGATCGTGTCGCCGGACTTGATGTCCTTGAGCGCAACCTTGTGACCGATCGGGATGTCCGCCTTGGCCTTGAGGTTGAAGGTGGTGTCGGTCTCGGTGATCAGGCACAGCATGTTGGTGCCGGCCTTCAGGCCTTCGACCACGACCACCCCGACCGTATCCTTCGGGCTGTGGACGAGGCAGTGCGGAATGCTCATCGCGGACCATCCTTCGCGCGCGGAGAGACCGGCCGGTGGCCGGCGGAAGCCACGCGGCCGGCCGAGCCGGAAGGTCGCGCAGCGCTGGAAAAGGGATGACGAGGAGATCTCGTCGGTCTTGTATAAGATATAAGATGGACTATCCTGTCAACGATGAGCAGCCCCCCGTCCACCGCAACCCCGCCGCCGAAACTCGGTTTCCGCCCGCTGTACCAGCAAGTGCGGGACGACTTCGTGCAGCGGCTCGTCGACGGGCGCTGGACGCCGGGGCAGGCGTTGCCGAGCGAGATGGAACTCGCGGCCGAAGTCGGGGTAAGCCAGGGCACGGTGCGCAAGGCGCTCGATGCGCTGGCGAACGAGAACCTCGTGGTGCGCCGCCAGGGTCGCGGCACCTTCGTCGCCGAGCATGACGAGGCCCGGATCCTGTTCCAGTTCTTCAAGATCGTGCCGGACAAGGGCGAGAGCGGGTTCCCCGCCAGCCGCATCCTGTCGACCGAGCGCGGCGCGGCGACCTATGCGGAAGCCGGCGTGCTCGGGCAGCCCGTCGGAAGCCCGGTGCTGCGGATCGAGCGGGTGCGATCGCTGGGCGACCGGCCGGTCATCGTGGAAACGGTGACGCTGGCCGAGACCGTCTTTCCGGGCCTTGGCGACGGCGAGATCCCCAACAACCTCTATTCCCTCTATGCGACGCGCTACGGCGTGACGGTTGCGCATGCACAGGAAAAGCTGAAGGCCATCGCGCTGACGGCCTCCGACGCCACGGCGCTCGGCGTCGCCGCCGGGCACCCGGCCCTGCTAATCGACCGACGCGCGATCTCGCTCGACGGCACCACCGCCGAATGGCGCGTCAGCCGCTGCCTCACGGACGCGCACCACTACGTGTCCGACCTGAAGTGACGACGAAACGGTGCCGCGTGCTTCGGCAGGGCCGCTGAGCGGCCTGCCCGGAGCTGGCGAGTCTTTCTCCAAACCGCCCCCACGCCCCTCATCCTGAGCCACGGCCCGCAGGGCCGTGAGTCGAAGGACGCACAAAAGGGCCGCTGCGGTCACTCTGCGTCCTTCGACTCGGCCGCTTTGCGGCCGGCTCAGGATGAGGGAGATGGGGGGGGCGATTCACAAGCTCCGGGCAGGCTGCGCCGCGGCCGTGCAGGAGGACGCACGGCGGTTGCTTGCGCTCCGTCTCCCCTGCCCTAGATTTCTCCCAACAATGCTCCGCCAAGGAGCTTCACCGGGAGGACCTTCATGTTTTCACTTCGCCGTCTTGCGGCCGCCCTCGTCATAGCCACCGCCGCGGCCACGTCCGCGCAGGCGCAGACCTATCCCGACAAGCCGATCACGCTGGTCGTGCCGTTCGCCGCCGGCGGGCCGTCCGACGTCATCGCGCGCCTTCTGGGCCAGTCGATGTCGGCGACGCTCGGGCAGCAGGTCGTCATCGAGAACGTGGCGGGCGCCGGCGGGACGACCGCGGCTGGCCGCGTCGCCAAGGCGCCGGCCGACGGGTACACGCTGCTGATCCACCACGTGGCCCTCGCCGCGGGCGCGTCGCTCTACCCCAAGCTCGGCTACGACACGAACACCGCCTTCCAGCCGCTCGGCCTCGTCAACTACGGCCCGTTCGTGCTGGCAGCCAAGAACGGCTTCGAGCCCAACACCGCGGCCGAACTGTTCGCCAAGCTCAAGAAGGACGGACCGTCGGTCAACGTGGCCCATGCCGGCGTCGGCTCGGGCTCGCACCTGTGCGGCCTCATGCTCACCCAGGCCCTCGGAATCCAGGTCACCTACGTGCCCTACAAGGGCACGGGCCCTGCCATGAACGACCTCGTCGGCGGCCAGGTCGACGTGCTGTGCGACCAGACGACCAACGCCATCCCGCAGGTCACGGGTGGCAAGGTGAAGGCCTATGCCGTGACCTCGAACAAGCGCATCGAGCAGTTGCCGAACCTGCCCACGGTGGTCGAGGCCGGCATCCCCGGGTTCGAGGTGACGGTGTGGCACGGCCTCTACGCGCCGGCGGGCACCCCAGCCCCCGTGGTCACCAAGCTGCACGGAGCGCTGCAGACGGCGCTGGCCGACGCCACGATCCAGAAGCGCTTCTCGGATCTCGGCACCCTGCTGTTCCCGGCCGACCAGCGCAGCCCCGAGGCACTCGGTGCCTATCTCAAGGGTGAAGTGGCCCGCTGGGGCGAGGCCGTGGCCAAGGCCGGCGTGAAAGGCGAATAGGCGCTCACAGGGATGCTGCGCTCTCGCCTCAGCCTTCCCAATAAGTCTCCACGACCGGCCTGCCGCCGGTCGTTGCCGTGGAATGCGTCGTCGCGGGCCCCATCGGGATCCGCGCGCCCTCCCGGGCGAAGACGGCGATCTCGTCGAGCGCCAGCGTGAGCCTGAGCACGCGCCCGCCCTCGATCGCCTCGCCGCCCGTCGGGAACCGTCGCCAGCGGCCGTGGGGCAGGTAGACCTCCACCTCGCCGCCGGGGCGCGGGCAGGCCGCGACCAGAAGGTCCGGTCCGCACATCCACTGCTCGTCGAAGCCGCGGGCCGCCGGATCGTCCGGGAAAGCCAGGACCATGGCGCGCTGGACGGGAAGACCGCAGCGCGACGCCTCCTCGACGGCCTGCCAGAGATAGGGCAGCAGGCGGTAGCGCAGGTCCAGCGCCTGCCGGATCGCCGCTTCCGCCTCAGGCCCGTAGGCCCAGGGCTCGCGCTCGCCGATGCCGTGGAAGCGGAAGTGGGAGATGAACAGGGCCGCCTGCGTCCACCGGACATAGAGTTCCGGGTCACGGCGGTCCTTGTAGAAGCCACCGATGTCGCTGGCGTGGAACGGCCCGCCGGACAGGCCCCAGGACAGACCGCCGCGGATGGACGCCGCCAGCCCCTCCCAGTCGGCCTGCGGATCGCCGCCCCATTGCACGGGATAGCGCTGGCTGCCGGCCCAGCCCGCGCGGCCGAACAGGAACGCGCCGTCCGGCGAGGCGTAGGCCTCGGCCGCCTCGTGGACGCACTTGTTGTAGAGCAGCGGATAGACGTTGTGCAGGCGGTCGCCGGTGTCGCCGTTGTGGGCGACGCAATCGGGCTCTACCTGCTCGCCGAAGTCCGACTTCACCATGTCGACACCGAGCGCGAAGAGCTCGCGGTGCGCGTCGCACCACCAGGCGTAGGCGTCCGGATGGGTGAAATCGAGAATGCCAGAGTCCGGGAGCTGCGTGAGCACCTTGCCGAAGGGCTCCGGATCGAAGGCGTAGCGGAACGGCTCGCCCGTGCGCCGGTCCTTGAGAAGCCATCCCTTGGCGGCGAAATCGGCGAAGTACGGCCCGTCCACGGAGACGAGCGGATACTCCCAGATGCAGATCTTGAAGCCGAGCGCCTTGAGCTCGGCGAAGACGGGCCTGGGATCGGGGTAGCGCTTCGGGTCGAAGAAGAAGTGGAAGCGCGTGTCGGTGTCCTGCCACGCGCGCCCGTCGAAGGTGATGGTGTCGCACGGCACGCCGCGGCGACGCACCTCGCGGGCGGCCTCCAGGATCTCGTCGGCCGTGCGGTAGTAGGCCTTGGAGAGAATGGTCCCGAGCGACCAATAGGGCGGCAGCGGAGCGCGTCCCGTCAGGCCGGTGTAGGCCCGCAGGATCTCGGCTCCGTCGCCGCCGGCCATGATGAAGAGGTCGAGACCGGGGTCCTCGACGACGATGGCGTAGGAACGCTGGGACCACAAATCGAACCCAACGGCGTGCGTCACCGTGGCGGGCGTGTGGGTGAAGACACCCCAGCCCGAACGGCCGACGGCGCCCGGCGACCAGGCGAACGGGGCGTTCTTGTAGGCGCGCTCGCCATTGACGCCGAGGGCGTCGAACACAAGGGATCGGACGAGCTGCCCGCGCTTGTCCAGCCGGCCCCACTTCTCGCCGAGGCCGTAGACCGGCTCGCCGGCCGCCAGGTCGAGGGCCGCGAACCAGCCGCCCTCGGGACGCCGTGCGAAGGGCGGAAGCCGATGCTCACGGACGAAATGCCCGTCGGTGGCGGACTGCTGGACCAGGCGCCCGTTCTTCTCCAGCCGCACCGTGAGCGGGGCATAGCCCAGCGTCAGGCGGAAAGCGCCCCAGGCGATGACGGTCCGGTCGACATTGGCGTCGATCGTGGCCGGCTCGATCCGGGGTTCGCCCACCAGGATCGGATAGGCGGGCCCCTGCGTGCCGATCCGCAGGCGGACGCCGTCGGCGAGCGCGTCGATCAGCAGGTCGCCCGCATCGGTCGGCAGGACGAATGTTCCGTCGCCCGCCCGGGTGGCGCCGCCGGCGGCGGAGAGGGCCGGCAGGCGCGACCAGAAGGGCTCCTCGGGAAGCGGCAGGATGCTCAAGGCGTGGTCTCCGGGCGCGGGCGTCAGGCGATTTCGACGACGGGGATCGCGAGCTTCTCGCCGACCGCCCGCAGGGCTTCGCGGTGGTCGCCATAGGCCATGGCGACGTGGTGCTCGAGTTGCTGGCCCATCAGGGCGGCGGCGACCTCGCCGGCGGGCCGGTCGAAGCGCACCACGCCGGAGGTTCCGGTGAAGCTCATGGGCGCGGCGAGGACCTCGCCGCCGGCGATCACCAGCTTGGTGTCGTTCTTCGCCTGGCTGATCCGGCAGGCCGTGAACCGGCCGGGCTTCAGCGTGAACTCGGCCAGCAGCGGCATCTTGCGGTTCGTGTGGATCTGGGCCCGCGGCGGCGTGGCGGAGTCCGCCATGCCGATCGGGGCGGAGCCGCAATGCCAGAACACCCCGGTGTTGGACGCCGCGTCCATGTCGACGATGTCGACCAGCCAGGACGGCGCGCCGGCGAGGTTCTGCAGCAGCAGCGAGGTGACCGCGCCGTAGACGTCGGCCTCGCAGGCGCAGGGGACCCCAGCCCCTGTCATCATGCCCATCGGGCCGCAGGCGGCGCAGCCATAGTCGGTGAACATCTCGGGCCAGCAGCGGACGGCGAGGCCCTTCAGCTTGCCTTCGCCGACGATGCCCTCGAGCGCCCGGAACACGCGCAGCGACCGCTCGAGCTGCGGCTGGTCGACGCCCTCGAGGCCCGAGATCGCGGCGTCCGCCGCAGCCCGGGCACTTTCAACCTCAGGCTGCGCTACCGCCCTTGCACCGTCGAAAACGCGAGTCAGCGGAATCGGTTGGACCGACATCCCGACAAGCTGCTTCAACGCCGCCGGATCGTAGCGGCAGGTGTCGAAGCCCGCGGGATGCTCGCCGACGAGGCCGATCGTCGTGCCGCGCAGCGCCGCCAGCGCCGCCTCGGCCTGGGCCGCCGCGCCCGCGCCGGCCGTGTGGCCGACGGGCTCGGCGGACGCGACGACGCCCTGCCCGCCCTGCGCCATGGCCCCGACGTCCGCCGCGGCCTCGGGTGCGTCCGGCGCCGCATAGAGCCACGCCGCCTTGCGGCCGGCCCGGCCGAGCGCGTGCATCGCCAGGTTCAGGCCGCAGAAGGCATTGAGGCGCAGCCGGCCGCCGATGCGCGGCTCCGGGAAGGCCCAGATGCCGAGGGGAGCGGACACCGTCTCGGCGATCTTCACCGTCATGGTGGCGTCGGTGAAGGTCACCTGCATCACCAGGACGAGGTCGAGCGCCTCGCCCGCCAGCGCCGCGAGGGCCGCCGTGGTCGCGTCGGCATCGAACAGGAGGTCCCGGCCGCCGACGGTCACGATCCCGGCCTTGTCGAGGGCCGCGAAGGCCGCGGCCGCCATCTCCTGGGCGTAGGGGACGTCGAAAGTCGGCCGGGCGAGCGGCAGGACGCCGATGCGAGGGGCCATGTCAGCCTCCGAACCCGGCGTAGTGGTGGCGGAAATCGCCGTCCGAATGGGGCACCGTGACCGCGCCGCCGAAGCGCGGATGGGCGAACCAGGGTGTCGCCTTGGCGTCCGTGAGCGCGTTGATGTCCTTCATGTAGGGAATGCTGTCGCGCCGCAGGCCGGCCTGGATCTCGTCCCAGTCGGGAAACTGCTGGAAGGGCTTCGCCCAGATGGCGCGCCCGGCGAGGTAGCCGCTGGCGCCCGCCCGATAGGCATGGGCCAGGATCGCCTTGAACTCGGCCATGCCCGCGCCCGCCGAGAGCATGACCCAGGGACGTCCGGCAAGCTTGCCCATCTCGTCGAACAGGCGCTGGACGGCCTTGTCCTCGCCCTGCTGCGGCACGTTTCGCGCCGGCACGGGGCTTTCGAGCTTGAACACGTCGATGCCGAACTTCCGGTCCGCGAAGACGCGCACGCTCTCCAGCACCAGTTCGGACTTTTTATCCGCCATCTCAATGTACTGCGTCGTCTGGTTCGCCTCGTTTGGCAACGGATAGACGAGCAGCTCGAACAGGAACGGGATGTCGTAGCGGGCGCAGGCCTCGCCGATGCGGGCCGTGAAGTCCTGCTGCTTCTGGTTCACCGACGCGTCGGCGTCCGGGCGATACCAGGCCAGCACCTTCACGGCGTCGCCGCCGCAGCGCTTGATCTTCTCGACCGACCAGTCGTCGATCTCGGATGAGAGCCGGCCGCCCGGGGTCGACTGGAAGATCGAATCCTCCAGGGTCACGATCAGCCCCTTGGCCGGCGACAGCAGCGTCATGCCGCCGGGAAGCGCGTAGTGCGGATCGAGCAGCATGGCCGAGGACTCGGCCTGCAGTTCGTCGATCAGCATGCGCTTGAAACCCGAGACGTCCTCGTAGGGCGCCTCGGCGGTGCCGCGCTTGGCCTTGATCGGATCCTTGATGGGGGGACGCTGGTCCACGGCGGTCATCTTGAACCGCCCGCGCGCGTCGGCCATGCGGCGCATGCCCCAGATCTTGCCCGCGGAAAGCTCCATCACCCGTTCTCCCTGGTCCTGTCGTTCATGAAGGCATCGACTTCGGCCCGCGTCGGCGCGCCGGCCCGCCCGCCGAAGCGGGTGCATTTCAGTGCCGCGGCGGCGGAGGCGAAGCGCACGGCGCCCCGCGCGTCGCGCCCCTCGGCGAGCCCCAGCGCCAGCGCGCCGTGGAAGACGTCGCCGGCGCCCAGCGTGTCGACGGGGACGATCGGGAACGCCGGCTCATGGGCGATGGCCCCGGCCTCGGTGAACCAGACCCCGTTGCCGCCGTCGGTCACGGCCATCCAGGTGTCGGCCCGCTTTGCGGCGGCGGCGAGGCCCTCGCGCGGATCCTGGAGACCGGTGGCCTCGCGCAAGGCCTGCGCGGCCCAGGCCACGTGGGTGGCCGCGGAGAGAAGCTCGGGATGGCGCACGGCACGGTCGGCGTCGAGCACGCCGTAGCCGCCGGAGGCGCGCGCCGCGGCGAAGAGGGCGAGGCCCCCCTCCTCCCAGCGCGTGTCGGCCATCACCGCGCGGATGCCGTCGGGCAGCCGGGGCGGCAGCCAGCCCGCGTCGGCGGGAAGCGTGTCGTCGGCATAGTTGATGACCATGCGCTCGCCCCGCGCGTCGACCAGGACGGCGGAGGACGAGGAGCGGTGGCCGGGGAAGCGGCGGCACAGGCTGCAGTCGATGCCCTCGGCCTCGAGGTCCGACACGATGTCGCGGGCGGTGGTGTCCTCGCCCAGCCGGGTGGCCAGCATGGCCCGGGCGCCGAGTCGCGCCACGGCCACGGCGGCGTTGGCTGCTATGCCGCCCCCCACCACCGCGAGGTCCCGTGCCCGGTGCTTCTCGGCCGTGGTCGGGATGGCGTCGAGCCCGAAGACAAAATCCTGCGTGGCGATGCCCACGCACAGCACGCCGGCCATGGTGCGTCCCGATGAACATGACGGACGGGGCAGCCCGTGGCCCCCCCTGCGACGAGACGGACCGTAACAGGTCTTGTATCTTTTACAAGACTTGGGCAATGTGGGCTCATCGGTCCGGCAACGTCCGGGCTTGTGCTCCTTTGGGCAGCACGGGGGAGGTGGCGCGTGGCGGCAGTCGAAATCCGTTCGGTCCGCAAGTCCTTTGGCCGTGTCGACGTGATCCACGGCATCGACATCACCGTCGACGACGGCGAGTTCGCCGTGCTGGTCGGGCCGTCTGGCTGCGGCAAGTCGACGCTCTTGCGCATGATCGCGGGCCTGGAGAGCGTCAGCGACGGTGAGATCGCCATCGGCGGCAAGGTCGTGAACGACCTGCCCCCGCGCGAGCGCGACATCGCCATGGTGTTCCAGGACTACGCCCTCTACCCGCACAAGACGGTGGCCGAGAACATCGCCTTCGGGCTGCGCATGCGCGGCACGCCGAAGCCGGAGATGGAGAAGCTCGTCCGCGAGGCGTCCGACATCCTGCAGATCGGGCATCTGCTCGAGCGCAAGCCGGGCCAGCTCTCCGGCGGGCAGCGCCAGCGCGTGGCCATGGGCCGGGCCATCGTGCGCCGCCCAAAGGTCTTCCTCTTCGACGAGCCGCTCTCGAACCTCGACGCCCAGCTGCGGGCCGAGATGCGCATCGAGATCAAGAAGCTGCATCAGCGGTTCGGCACGACGATCGTCTACGTCACCCACGACCAGATCGAGGCGATGACGCTGGCCGACCGCATCGCGATCCTGAAGGGTGGCTACCTGCAGCAGTTCGCCAGCCCGAACACCTGCTACGCCAGGCCCGTCAACCGCTTCGTCGCCGGCTTCATCGGCTCGCCGCCCATGAATTTCGCCGAGACGGACGTCGATGCCGGCATCAGCCGCCTGTCTCTCGGCCAGGGGCTCAGCGTGCCGGTGAGCCCGGAGGCGCGCCAGCGCCTCCAGCCGGCCGCCGGTCGGCGCGTGGTGCTCGGCCTGCGGCCGGAGCACGTGAAGCCCGGCGCGGGTGGCCCCTCGAGCGTGCCGGCCGGCGTCGAGCTGGTGGAGCCGCTCGGGTCCGAAACGCTCGTGCTCTTGCGCCTCGGCGACGCCCTGTTCACCGGCCGCTTCCCCGCGGAAGCCGGCCTGAAGCCCGGGGACACGACCCCGGTCGACTGCGCCTTCGCGAATGCCCACCTCTTCGACCCGCAAAGCGGGCAAGCCCTGACAGCCTGATAAACAACGGGAGGACACCACCATGAGGAAGTTCATCACCTTCGCGCTCGCCGGCACGGCGCTCGCCCTGGCCGGCGCGTCGAGCGCGCTGGCCCAGACGCAGCTGCGCATCTTCACCGGCGGCCAGCAGCGCCCCGACGTCATGCGCCAGATCCTCGAAGGCTACATGGCCAAGAACCCCGGCGTGAAGGTCGAGGTCGAAGTCGGCGGCGCCACGTCCGAGCAGCAGCAGCAGTACCTCAACACCGTGCTGGCCTCGCGCGACAGCTCGCTGGACGTGGTGCTGATCGACGTGATCCGGCCGGCGCAGTGGGCCGCCGCGCAATGGGCCGAGCCGCTCGACAGCTATCTCGGCGCCGACAAGGACGCCACCATGGCGCGCTACCTGCCGGCCTACCGCGAGGCCAACATCGTCGACGGTAAGGTCATCGCCCTGCCCTACTTCGCCGACGCGCAGTTCCTCTATTACCGCAAGGACCTGTTCGAGAAGTACGGCGTGCAGCCGCCCAAGACCTGGGCCGAGCTGAAGGACGCCTCCAAGAAGATCCAGGACGGCGAGAAGAACCCCAACCTGTCGCTGTTCCAGACGGCCGGCGCCCCCATCGAGGGCACAGTGTGCACCTACCTCGTCCCGCTGTGGCAGCTGGGCGGCAACCTCACCGACAAGAACGGCAAGCTGAGCCTGTCGGCCGACATCGCCAAGAAGCCCTTCGAGCTGTGGGGCGACCTGAAGGCCGCTGGCGTTCTGCCCACCAACATCGCCGAGATCGTCACCGACCGCATGCGCCAGAACTACCAGGCCGGCCAGCTCGTCTCGACGATGAACTGGGGCTTCGTCTGGAACCGCGTCGAGAACGACGCCGACAGCCAGGTGAAGGGCAAGACCGGCGTCGTGCCGATGCCCGCCTACGAGGCCGGCAAGTCGGCCACCTGCATCGGCGGCTGGCAGCTCGCGGTGACGGCCTTCTCCAAGAACAAGGCCGAGGCGGTGAAGCTCATCCGCTACCTGTCGAGCCCGGAGGTCTCTAAGCAGCAGGCGATCCTGGCCTCGCACCTGCCGGTGTTCCCGGACGTCTACACGGATGCCGACGTGCTGAAGGCGAACCCGTGGTTCAAGGATGCCCTGCCGGTGGTCCAGACCGCCCGCTCGCGCCCGGTCACGCCGCGCTACAACGAGGTGTCGGAGATCATCCGCACCAACATGAACTCGTTCCTGGCCGGCACGAAGACCGCCGACGCCGCGCTCGCGGACATGCAGTCCAAGCTCGGCACCATCTTCAAGTGACGTGAGCGCGGGAGGGACGGGGTCCGCCCCGTCCCTCCCGCACGGCTCTCCGGACCCTTTTCGGTGAGCTCCATCCTCTCAGCCGTCATGGCCGGGCTTGGCCCGGCCACCCACGACTTCAGCGCGGCCCCGGCGAAGTCATGGATGCCCGGGCCAAGCCCGGGCAGGACGAGCGGGGAGTTCGTGCCGACCGACGCACGACGTTTCAGCCCAGGACGCCCGCCATGAGCGCAGCCACTCTCGACAAGGCGCCTCCCAAGGCCAAGCCCCGGCTCTCCCCGCTGGAGCGCTCGGAACGGCGGCTGGGGTTCATCCTCCTGGCCCCGGCCTTCCTGCTGCTCGCCGTGGTCGTGCTCTACCCGATCATCGAGCTCCTCACGACGAGCGTGCGCTTCTACCACCTCGCCCAGCCCTGGATGGGAACGCCCTTCATCGGGCTCGAGCACTACGCCCGCGCGCTCTCCGACGAGCGCTTCTGGGAGAGCACGCTCAACACCGTGCTCTACATCGTCATCACCGTGCCGGGCGCCGTCATTGTCGGGCTCGGGCTCGCCTTGCTGGCCAACCAGCCCTTTTCCATCAAGTGGCCGGTGCGCCTCGGCCTGCTGCTGCCCTGGGCGCTGCCGCTCGTCTTCGCCGGCCTCATCTTCCGCTGGTTCTTCGAGTACAACCAGGGCCTCGTGAACAACGCGCTGGGCTTCTTCGGCATCGGGCCGATCCCGTGGCTGACGAACCCCACCTTCGCCTTCGCGGCCACCTGCATCGCCATTGTCTGGAAGACCTCGAGCTTCGTGGCGCTGGTGCTGCTGGCGGGCCTGCAGACCATCCCAAAGTCGCTCTACGAGGCGGCCGAGATCGACGGCGCCGGCAAGTGGCAGCAGTTCGTCGAGATCACGCTGCCGATGCTGCGCCCCGCGATCGTGGTGGCGCTCATCTTCCGCACCATCACGGCGATCCAGACCTTCGACATTCCCTACGCCATGACCAATGGCGGGCCGGGCCACTCGACCGAGACGCTCGCCATGTACATCCACAAGACGACGATCGACTTCCTGGACCTCGGCTACGGCTCGGCGCTGGCGGTGCTGATGTTCATCGTGTCGGTGATCGCGACGACCGGGTACCTGCGCCATACGCGCCGCGACCCGCGCAAGGCCTGACAGGAGACGTCATCATGGCCATGGCCCTGCCCCGCTTCCCCAACAAGCGCAAGATGATCTGGCTCGCCGCGCTCATCGTGGCCGCCAACGGCTTCCTGCCGGTGCTGTGGATCCTGCTCACCTCGGTGAAGACCGAGACCGAGCTGATGCGCCTGCCGATCACCATCCTGCCGGCGGCGCCGACGCTGCAGAACTATGTCCGCGTGTTCACCGACCAGCCGATCCACCTCTTCCTGTGGAACAGCTTCGCGGTGGCGGTGCTGTCGACGGCGTTGTGCATCACGGTCTCGGCGCTGGCCGCCTACGCCCTGGTGCGCCTGCGCCTGCCGGCCCCCGGCCTGATCCTGTCGGTGCTGCTGGCGATCGCGATGTTCCCGCTGATCTCGCTGGTGGTGCCGCTGTTCCAGACCATGCGGTCGCTGGAACTCCTCAACACCTGGCCGGCGCTGATCCTGCCCTATGCCGTGCTGTCGATGCCGGTGTGCACCATGGTGCTGGTGTCCTTCTTCCAGGACATCCCCAACGACCTCGAGAACGCCGCCATGATCGACGGCTGCACGCGGGTCGGCGCGCTCTGGCACGTCGTCATCCCGCTGACGGCCCCCGGCGTGTTCACCGCCGCGATCCTCGCCTTCGTCAACTGCTGGGACGAGTTCCTGCTGGCGCTCACCCTGTCCTCGCGCGTGGTGAAGCGGACGCTTCCCGTCGGCATCACCCTCTACCAGGGCGAATTCGCCTTCCCCTGGCCGATCATCTCGGCCGCCCTGATCGTGGCCATCGTGCCGGTGTCGATCCTGATCGCCGTGTTCCAGGACCGGGTGGTCGGTGGCCTGACGAGCGGCGGGATGAAGGGGTGAGAGGCTGAGGGATCGTCTGCCCACGACTTGCGCCTCGCCCTCCGCGCGTCCTGGCCGGGCTTGGCCCGGCCATCCACGACTGAGGGACGGCCCCGGCAAAGTCGTGGGTGCCCGGGCCAAGCCCGGGCAGGACGACTGAGAAGTGGGCGCAGCCTGGACGTTGCCTTGACCGAACGAAGCCTCAGAACGCCTTGAACGTGATGATCGTGTGGGTGTCCTGGATCTCGGGGATCGTCTGGACCTTGGAGCCGACGAAGTGGCCGATGTCGACGTCGTCGTCGACGTGGAACTTGGCGAGGATGTCGAAGGTGCCCGCCGTGGAATAGATCTCCGACGCGATCTCGGCGTCCGCGAGGCGGCTCGCCACCTCGTAGGTCTTGCCCAGCTTGCACTTGATCTCGACGAAGAAGGTCTGCATCGCGCTCGTTCCGTTGCGGTCCGGCTGGACCATAGAGCGTTGGCGGTTTCTCGTCGACCGCCGCCGTGCTTAATTGCGCCCCTCTTGCCGCCAGACCCGGAACCGTCATGCCTGCCGATACCGCTCCCGTCATCCTGCTCGAGGATTATCGCCCATCCGACTGGCTCATCGACACGGTGGACCTCACCGTGAGGCTTTATCCTGGCGAGGCGCAGGTGATCGCGAGTCTTGCCCTGAGGCCCAATCCGGCCGGGCAGCCGGGCGGCCTGCTGGCGCTCGACGGTGACGAGCTCAAGCTCGTGTCGGTGGCGATCGACGGCATCCCCGTGCCCAAGGCGGCCTACGTGGCCGGGCCGCAGGGCCTGCGCTTTCCCAACCCGCCGCCGGTGCCGTTCACGCTGACGCTCGAAACCCGGCTGAAGCCGGAGGCCAACACCAAGCTCATGGGCCTTTACCGCTCCTCGGGCGTCTGGTGCACCCAGTGCGAGGCCGAAGGCTTCCGCCGCATCACCTATTTCCTCGACCGGCCGGACATCATGTCCGTCTACACGACCCGGATCGAGGCGCCGAAGGACGAGGCCCCCGTCCTGCTCGGCAACGGCAATCCGGTCGAGGCGGGCGACCTGCCCGCCGGCAGGCACTTCGCCGTATGGCATGATCCCCATCCCAAGCCCTGCTACCTCTTCGCCCTCGTGGCCGGAAAGCTCGGGCGGATCGGCAGCCGCTTCACGACGCGGTCGGGGCGCCAGGTCGAGCTCGGCGTCTATGTCGAGACCGGCAAGGAGAACCGCGCCGGCTACGCCATGGACGCTTTGATCCGCTCGATGAAGTGGGACGAGGACGCCTTCGGCTGCGAATACGACCTGGACGTCTTCAACATCGTCGCCGTGTCCGACTTCAACATGGGCGCGATGGAGAACAAGGGGCTCAACGTCTTCAACGACAAATACGTGCTGGCCAGCCCCGAGACCGCGACCGACGCGGACTACGCCAACATCGAGGCCATCGTCGCGCACGAGTACTTCCACAACTGGACCGGCAACCGCATCACCTGCCGCGACTGGTTCCAGCTGTCGCTGAAGGAAGGCCTCACGGTCTTCCGCGACCACGAGTTCAGCGCCGACATGCGCTCGCGGCCGGTGAAGCGGATCGCGGAGGTGCGCAACCTGCGGGCCCAGCAGTTCGCCGAGGATTCCGGCCCGCTCGCCCACCCGGTGCGGCCCAACGCCTATCGCGAGATCAACAACTTCTACACGGCCACCGTCTACGAGAAGGGCTCGGAGCTCATCCGCATGCTCAAGATCCTGATCGGCGAGCGGGCCTTCCGCGCCGGCATGGACCTTTATCTCCAGCGCTGCGACGGCACGGCGGCGACGGTCGAGGACTTCCTGGCCTGCTTTGCGGAGACGAGCGGGCGCGACCTCAGCCATTTCTCCCTCTGGTACCGGCAGGCGGGCACCCCCACGCTACTCGTCCACGCCCATCACGACGAGGCGTCCGAGACGCTGCGGCTCGACTTCGCCCAGACGACGCCGCCGACGCCGAACCAGCCGACCAAGGATCCGGTCGTCATTCCGGTGAAGCTCGGCCTCGTCGATCCGGCGCTGGGCGACCTGCCCTTGCGCACGCTCGACGGCCAGACGCTGGAGGACGGCGTGTTCGTCCTCGACCGCGCGACGGCCTCCGTCACCTTCACCGGCGTGGCGAACAGGGCCGTGCCGTCGCTGCTGCGCGGCTTCTCGGCCCCGGTGCGCCTCGACTTCGCCCTGAGCGCCGACGACATGCTGGTGCTGCTGGAGCGCGACAGCGACGCGTTCAACCGCTGGCAGGCGGCCCAGGGCTTCGCGACGCAGCTGCTGCTGGACGCGGTCAAGGCGCTGCAGTCGGGGCAGACCCCGCACTTCCCGGCCCGTTTCGCCGAGGCGCTCGGAGTCCTGGTGGACGGCAGCGCGGACCATGCCTTCGTGGCCCAGGTCCTGAACCTTCCGTCCGAGGCCGACCTGGCCCGCGAGATCGGCACCGACATCGATCCCGACGCGATCGTCGGCGCGCGCAAGGCGCTGCGCGCCTTCGTCGGCCACACCCTGGCCGACCGGCTCGCCGCGGCTCACGCGCGCCTGGCGAGCACGGGCTCGTACAGCCCGGATGCCGACAGCGCCGGACGCCGCGCGCTGCGCAACGCCGCGCTCGATCTTCTCGCCGAAGGCGACGCCCCGCGCGGCACCGCACTGGCGCAGGCCCAGTTCCGCTCGGCCGACAACATGACGGACCGTTTCGCGGCGCTGGCCGTGCTGGCCCACGTGCCCGGCGAGGCCCGGGAGTCCGCCCTGGCGGACTTCGGCCGCGAGTTCGCGGAGGATCCCCTCGTCCTCGACAAGTGGTTCGCGCTGCAGGCGAGCATTCCGGAGGCGCCGACGCTCGACCGGGTTCGGGCGCTGATGCAGCACCCGGCCTTCTCGCTCACCAACCCCAACCGCACGCGCGCGCTGGTGGGCACCTTCGCCATGGCCAACCTGTCCCAGTTCCATCGGGCGGACGGCGCCGGGCATGTCTTCGTGGCCGACATGGTCCTCGCGCTCGATGCCACGAACCCGCAGGTGGCGGCCCGCATCCTGGGCTCTTTCCGGACCTGGCGGGCCCTGGAGGCCGGGCGTCGCGCCCAGGCGGAAGCGCAGCTGCGGCGGGTGGCGGCCGCGCCCGCGCTGTCGCCCGACGTCTACGATATCGTGACGCGGTGCCTGGCTTGACAACAATTACCGTCGGCTGCGCGGCAATTTGACGGTTATCTTGTAGGGTTTTGTAGGCACACCACGAGATGTAGTATCGACGTCTGACTGAGACGCAAGGCTTCATTAACCTCTTGCAAACGGTCGGCTCTCGGATTCAGATCAGGTTGATTCGGATAGATGCGGCACGTCTTCCGAAGGGGACGGATGGAATCCGAAAGGGGCTCTGCATGGCGCGAAGCATCGCGGCCATTATACCTGCGCGCGCGTCCGGTATCCCGGGCATCGCGCGGTCTCTGGCGAATCCCACATATTTAAAACTTGTGGATGCCGAGCCTTGGCTGCGGGTCATCGTCCCGGTCATGCTGCTCATCTTCCTGGGCGCGCTGGGCAGCATGTCGTTCATGCAGGTCACCACCACGCGTCAGGAGGCGATCGCCGATGCCGTGGGCGACGTCGACATTTTCGGATCCTATCTCGCCGCGGAGCTGAAGCGCGCCGACCCGGCCTTCGAAGGCGTGCAGCGTGTCGGTGCACGCCTCGCCACCGCCGTTCCCGACCATGCGATGCGCCACGGCCGCTACGTCCTCGTCACGGACGAGGGCGGGCACGTCGTCGCGAGCCTCCCCGCCGGGATCGCCTCGGGCGTCACGCTGGTGGACGTGCTCGGCCTCGCCCAGCCGCTCACGACCTTCGCCGACCAGGCCGGGGTCATGCTGGTCAATGCGCCCGGCAACGTTTCGGTCATTGCCACCGTGCGCGCCCTCGAGGGCGGACTGGGCCAGGTGGCCGTGGTCCAGCCGCTCAATGGGGCGCTGGCGGTGTGGCGCGCCAAGACCACGTCCTTCCTGCTGCTCGTGGGTGCCGCGGCCCTGGTTCTGTCGGGCATCGGCACGGCCTATTTCTGGCAGGCCTGGCGGGCGCGCCACGCGGATGCGATCTGCGACAAGGTTCGCCGCCGGCTCGACATGGCGCTGTCGCGCGGCCGATGCGGCCTGTGGGACTGGGACATCGGTCGCGGCACGATCTACTGGTCGGACTCGATGTACGAGATGCTCGGCTACGAGCGGCAGAGCGAGTTCCTGTCCTTCGGCGACGTGAACCGGCTCGTCCATCCCGACGACAGCAATCTCTACGCGCTCGCCGACACGCTGGCGGGCAGCGAGGCGACCACCGTCGACCAGGCTTTCCGGGTCCGTGCGGCGGACGGCCAGTGGGTCTGGCTGCGGGCGCGCGCCGAGCTCGTCCGGGACGGCGAGAACCGCGATCCTCACCTCGTCGGCATCACCATCGACATCACCGAGCAGCGCCGCCTCGCCCAGGAGACGGCCCAGGCCGACGCGCGGCTGCGCGACGCCATCGAGGCGATCTCCGAGGCCTTCGTGCTGTGGGACGCCGACAACCGTCTGGTGATGTGCAACAGCAAGTTCCAGCACCTGCACAACCTCGCCCACGATGAGATCGCTCCGGGCACGCCCTACGAGCACCTCGCCCGGGTGCTCACGCCGCCGGTCGTGCAGAACCGGCTCGACGACGACCGCGTGGTCGGCGGCGCGCGCAGCTACGAGGCCCAGCTGCCCGACGCCCGCTGGCTGCAGGTCAACGAACGCCGGACGAAGGATGGCGGCTACGTCTCCGTCGGCACGGACATCACGCAGCTCAAACGGCAGGAAGAGCACCTTCTCGACAGCGAGCGGCGGCTGACCGCCATGGTGCTGGACCTCAAGCGCTCGCGGCAGACGCTCGAGCTGCAGGCCCAGCAGCTCGCCGACCTGGCCGAGCGCTATCTCGAGCAGAAGGCCGAGGCCGAAAGCGCCAACCGCGCCAAGTCCGAGTTCCTCGCCAAGATGAGCCACGAGCTGCGCACGCCGCTCAACGCCATCCTCGGCTTCTCCGAGGTGATGGAGGCCGGGATCTTCGGGGCGCTCGGCTCCGACAAGTACGTCGCCTACTGCAAGGACATCCGCAAGAGCGGCGAATACCTGCTGGGCCTCATCGCCGACATCCTCGACATGGCCGAGCTCGAGGCCGGGCGGATCCGCATGGACCGCCAGACGCTGGTGCTCGACGAGATCGTCGAGGGCACCCTGAAGGAGTTCCGCGGCCTGGCCGCCAGCCGCAACCTGGAGCTGGCCTGCGACCTTCTCCCCGGAGCCACGATCCACGCCGACCGTCGGGCGATCGCCAAGATCCTCTCCCACCTCCTCAACAATGCGGTGAAGTTCACGCCCGACGGCGGCAAGGTCGCCGTGCGGGTGCGCCGGGTCGGCGAGGCCGTCAATCTCTACGTCGAAGACACCGGCGTCGGCATTCCGAAGGACGCCATGCGCAAGCTGGCCCGCCCGTTCGAGTTCGTGAACCTCGACGCCTCGAAGCCGTCCGAAGGCTCCGGCCTGGGCCTGGCCATCGCCCGCTCGCTGGCGGAGCTGCATGGCGGCGGCCTGCGCATCCGCTCCTGCGAGGGCATGGGGACGATCGTCCTGGTGCACCTGCCGACGCGGGCGCAGACGGGCTACGAGATCGTGTCGGGCGCCCTCGCCTGACGCTCCCGGCTCGTCGCGGCTAGAGTCCGACGGCCCGCAGCCGCCCGACCTCGATGCCGTTCCAGTTGGTCATCACCGGACCCGCGAGCTCGGCCACGCCACGGGCGGCATCGCCCTCGAGCGGCAGGAAGCGCTGGATCGCGGCGGCCAGCAGCACCTCGGCGGCACGGCCCTGGCCGTCGTCGCATTTCAGCGCGATGCCGAGGCCCTGCTCCGGCAGGGCGGCGCAGAACACCCCCTCCGCGCCCGTCTTGGAGAACACCCGAGCGCCGAGAAGAGCCATCAGCCGTGTGTCGAAGCGGCCGGTCCCGGCCACCATGAAGGGGTGCGCGGCCACCGCTTCGCGCAGGCGCCGCGCCGCGGCGGCGCGGTCGCCCGGGAGCCCGATGCCCGTTCCCAGCTTTGTGAAGGCCCGCGCCAGCGCCACGATCGGTGTGGCGTAGGTCGGGATCGAGCAACCGTCCACGCCGCGCGCGGCATCGGACAAGGTCACGCCGGCCATGTCCTCCATGGCCCGCTTGGTCGCGCGCTGGACGGCGTGGTCGGGGCCGACATAGCCGGCGGGATCGACACCCTGCGAGCAGGACAGGCAGACGAAGCCGGCATGCTTGCCCGAGCAGTTGTTGTGCAGCGCCGTCGGCGCCTGCCCGTCACGCGCCAGGCCGCGGGCGGCCTGCTCGTTCATCGGCCAGTGCACGCCGCATTCGAGGCAGCCCGGATCGCGCCCCGCCTTGGCCAGCATGGCGGCGGAGGTCTGCGCATGGAGGGGCTCGCCGGAATGCGACGAGCAGGCGAGCGCCAGCTCGGCCGGCGTGAGGCCGTAGCGGTCCGCGGCCCCGCTCTCCACGAGCGGAAGGGCCTGCAGGGACTTCACGGCCGAGCGGGGAAAGATCGCCCGGTCGATGTCGCCCAGCGAGAACACGGTCTTGCCGGTCTCGTCGACCACCGCGATGGCGCCCCGATGGCGGGACTCCACGGCGCCGCCGCGCGTCACCTCGACGATCACCGGATTGTCCATGGTTTTTGTCCTTCAACGATGTCAGACCGAAGGGCGCGGACATTGGCAGAGGTCGCGCGAAATGGCCAGCCGGCGACGCCCGAGCTTGCCGAAAGGTCCCCCGGCGGATAAGCCGACGACCCGGAACGGCTGAAGGAGACTGTGCCCATGCGTGTCGCCATGATCGGATCCGGCTATGTCGGCCTCGTGTCCGGAGCCTGCTTCGCCGATTTCGGGCACATCGTGACCTGCGTCGACAAGGATGCCGGCAAGATCGATGCGCTGCGCCGCGGCGTGATGCCGATCTACGAGCCGGGCCTGGACACGCTGGTGGAGAGCAACGTCCGCGAGGCGCGCCTGTCCTTCACGACGGATCTCGCCAAGGGGCTGGAAGGCGCCGACGCCGCGTTCATCGCGGTCGGCACCCCCTCGCGGCGCGGGGACGGCCACGCCGACCTGTCCTATGTCTATGCGGCCGCCAAGGAGATCGCGGAGGCCACGGCCGGCCCGCTGGTCGTCGTCACGAAGTCGACCGTGCCGGTGGGGACCGGCGACGAGGTCGAGCGGATCCTGCGGGAGACGCGGCCCGACGGCGACTATGCCGTGGTGTCGAACCCCGAGTTCCTGCGCGAAGGCGCCGCCATCGCCGACTTCAAGCGGCCCGACCGCATCGTCATCGGGACGGACGATGCGCGGGCCCGCGAGGTGATGGCCGAGCTCTACCGCCCCCTCTACCTCAACCAGCCGCCGCTGCTGTTCACGGCGCGCCGGACGTCCGAGCTCATCAAGTACGCCGGCAACGCCTTCCTCGCCGTGAAGATCACCTTCATCAACGAGATCGCCGACCTGTGCGAGGCTGTCGGGGCGGACGTGCAGGAGGTGGCGCGCGGCATCGGGCTCGACAACCGCATCGGGTCCAAGTTCCTGCACGCGGGCCCCGGCTACGGCGGCTCCTGCTTCCCCAAGGACACCCAGGCGCTCGCCAAGACCGCGCAGGATGCCGGCACCCCCGTGCGGATCGTGGAGACGGTCGTCGCCGTCAACGACCAGCGCAAGCGGGCCATGGCGCGCAAGGTCGTCACCGCCTGCGGCGGGTCCGTCCGCGGCAAGACGATCGCCGTGCTCGGGCTGACGTTCAAGCCCAACACCGACGACATGCGCGAGGCGCCCTCGCTGTCGGTCATCACCGCGCTGCAGGACCAGGGCGCGATCATCCGCGCCTACGATCCGGAGGGCATGGAGGCGGCGAAGTCGATGCTGACCGATGTCGGCTACGCCCCCAATCCCTATGCCTGCGTCGAGGGTGCCGACGCGCTCGTCATCGTCACCGAATGGGATGCCTTCCGCGCCCTCGACCTCGGCCGCGTGCGCAGCCTGATGAAGACGCCGATCGTGATCGACCTGCGCAACATCTACCGCCCCGAAGACATGAAGCGGCGCGGCTTCTCCTATGTGGGTGTCGGCCGGCCGGTGTGAGTGCAGTCCGCGGCTATAGATCCTCGGCGGGCCGCTACACCTCGGTCGCGATCACGCGGCCGCGGCGCAGTTCCCACTGGCGCCGATCTCTCCGCGTCTTGGCCGGGCTTGGCCCGGCCATCCACGCCTTGCGCGCGGCCCCGGCAAAGTCGTGGATGCCCGGGCCAAGCCCGGGCAGGACGTGCTGAGGGACTCAAGCACCCGTCATGAGAGATGGCAGGGGTCCAAACCTGACCGACCCACTCAGACCATCGCCTTGACCGGCTCGGTGTGGCTCACGATCCGCAGGATCTCCGGGCAGTCCGTGCGCACGAGCTGTTCGAGCCTGTCGACGAGTTCGTGAACGACCGACACCGTGAGCGCCGGGTCGACCCGGCAGTGGTAGTTGACCACCAACCCGTGGCCGGTCTCGCGCACGCGCACGCTGTGGACGTCGGTGATGGTGCCGATCTGCGCCGCGTGGCGCACGAGGCTGTCGCGGATGCCTTCCAGGCGCTGGCCGTCGACGTCGCGGCCTTCCAGGTTGGCGGTCACCAGCGGCTCGATGTGCGTGTCGACCTCGGTGTCGGGCCCGAACTCCTCCTTCAGGGCGGCCTCGAACTTGGAGGCGATGCCATGGGCGGCGCCCAGGCTCATGCGGCTGTCGACCTCGATGTCGAGGCTGACGGCGCGCCGACCGCCGAGATCCTGCACGGTGACGTGGTGGACGGGGACCCGCCGGCGCGCGGCGATGAGCAGGACGCGTTCGAGAACCGTTTCGTCGTCCAGCGTCACGGGGTCGGCGGTGACGACGACGCTCGCGCCCTCGATCTCCCCGGCCACCGCGGCGGCGATCTTCTCCTTGATCGCGATCACCCTTTCCAGCGGCAGCATCCGGGCCACGCCGACCAGCACCTCGCAGAACACCTGTGCGCCCACCGGGCGGACCCGGATCGACTTGACGACGACGACGCCGGGCACCGCCTCCACCGCGGCGCGCACGCGCTCGGCCGCGCCGGCGGGTGCGGCATCCACGAGCGTGTCGATGGTGCGGCGTCCCAGCCTGACGCCGGCGATGCCGATGAAAATCGCCACGCCGATCGCCGCGACCGTGTCGCCCTGCTTGAAGCCGAAATGGGTCGCCAGCAGGCCGATGAGCACGAGACTGGACGACACCAGGTCGGAGGAGAAATGCAGGGCATCGGCGGCGAGCGCGTCGCTCTTGGTCTCCTTGGCCACCTTCGTCAGCGCCCGGTAGCGGAAGATGTCGACGACGATCGACACGACGAGCACGGCGAAGGCCAGCGGGGTCGCCTCGACCTGCGCCGGCTCGCCCATCAGCCGGCGGCTCGCCTCGAACAGGACGTAGACCGCCAGCACCATCAGCAGGCCGGTCTCGACCAGGGCCGCCACGGCCTCGATCTTGCCGTGCCCGTAGTGGTGCTCGTCGTCGGCCGGCTTGTCGGCCGCCTTGACCGCGAAATAGGTGAGGATGGTGGCGCCCGTGTCGAGCAGGCCGTGGCCGGCCTCCGAGATCAGCGCCAGGGAGCCGGACAGGAGGCCCGCAACCAGCTTGCCGAGCGTCAGGACGGCACTGGCAACGATCGACCAGAAGGCCGCCTGCTCCTTTGCGTGAGCATGATCGGTCATGAGGGCATCCCTGAACTGGCCTCGCCGGAGCGGCGTGGGTAGCCGGGATGGGCCGGGCGGTCAATGCGGCGGGAAGAGTCCGTGCGGGTCGGCGAACACCTGGAAGCCGTCGCTGCGTGCCAGCGCAACGAGGCTGAGCCCGTGCGTGCTGGCGAGACCCACGGCCAGCGAGGTCGGGACGGAGATGCCCGCGAGCATGGGGATCCCGCGCGACAGGCACTTCTGGACGAGCTCGAACGAGATTCGGCTCGTCATGGCCACGAAGCCCGACGCGGGATCGATCGACTCGCGCGCCAGCTGGCCGATGAGCTTGTCCAGGGCGGTGTGCCGGCCCACGTCCTCCCGGACCGCGACGAGGCGGCCAGTCCGGTCGGCGAAGGCGGCCGCGTGCGCCGCGCCCGTCTCCCGGTTCAGCACCTGCCTCTCCGGAAGCGCGTCGAAGGCCGCGAAGACGGCCGCGGCGTCGACGCGCGGCACGGTGCTCACGGGACCGTAGCGGCGCACCGCCTGCTCGAGCTCGACGAGGCCGCAGATGCCGCAACTGGTCTGGCCCACGAGATTGCGGCGGTGCTCGAGCATGGCCTTCTGCCGGTCCGCAGGGATCCAGACCTGGCCCAGCAGACCGAGTTCCAGGGCCCGGACGTCGATCGATTCGATCTCTGCGGCGCTGCGCACGATCTCCTCGGTGAGCGAGAAGCCCACCAGGAAGTCCTCGACGTCGCGGGGCGTCGCCATCATCACCGCATGGGCGAGGCCATTGTAGGTGATGGACACCGGGCATTCGGAGGCGAGCGCCCGCTCGCGGCGCGTGCCGCGCCCCGAACGGTCGACATAAACGGGGGCGGAGGACGCCGTGGCGGCGGGCCATTCCCGGGCCAAGGCGATCAGGTCCTCGTCGTCGGTCTCGTCGGTCATGCCGGCCACGCGTGCACAGGCCGTGCATGGGCCCGCCTTCTCCGCTAAACCTTAGGATGGATCGCGCCGGGTCGCCAAGCGCCCCCGCCACCCATCAAGCCTTGCACGAGGGACGATACCCCATGGAATACCTTCACACGATGGTCCGCGTCGCCGACCTCGACGCCTCGCTCGACTTCTACTGCAACAAGTTCGGGCTGGTGGAAGTCCGCCGGACCCAGAACGAGGCGGGGCGGTTCACGCTCGTCTTCCTGGCCGCCGAGAAGGACATCGAGGCCGGCAAGGCCAAGGGCGCGCCGCTGCTCGAGCTCACCTACAACTGGGACGAGCATGAGTACGCGGGCGGCCGCAACTTCGGTCATCTCGCCTACCGCGTCGACAACATCTACGAGACGTGCGAGCGGCTCATGAAGCAGGGCATCACCATCAACCGCCCGCCGCGCGATGGCCGCATGGCGTTCATCCGCTCGCCCGACAACATCTCGATCGAGCTGATCCAGCGCGGCGACGCCCTGCCGATCATCGAGCCGTGGAAGTCGATGCCCAACACGGGCACGTGGTAAGACCAGGCAAGACCTCCCTTTTCGCCGTCCCGGCCGGGCCAGGCCCGGCCGGGCGGTGGAGAGGGAGAGCCCAAAACACTTCGGGGAGAGACGCATGAGCGTTCGGGCCTTCGGCGACGTTGACGGACAGCCGGTATTCGAGATCACCATCCGGTCGAAGGCCGGAGCCGAGGCGAAGGTGGTGACGTTCGGCGCACTCCTGCGCGACTTCGTCGTCCCCTCCGCGGGGGGACCGCAGCGCGTGGTGCTGGGGCTCGAGACGCTGGACGACTACCGCCAGCACTCGCCCTCCTTCGGCATCACGGCGGGGCGCTACGCCAACCGCATCGCCCACGGCGCCTTCACGCTCGACGGCAAGCATCACCAGCTCGTCCGCAACCAGGCCGGGAAGCACACCCTGCATGGCGGCAGCACGGGTTTCGGCAAGCGCGTCTGGCAGCTCGGGCACCATGACGACACCTCGGTCACGATGACGCTCGTGTCGGCCGACGGGGACATGGGCTTTCCCGGTACGGCGACGGTGACCTGCACCTACCGGCTGCTGGAGCCGTCGACCCTGCGGGTCGAGATGACGGCCACGACCGACGCGCCGACGCTGATGAACCTCGCGCACCACACCTACTGGAACCTGGACGGCTCGGCCGACATCCTCGACCACGACCTCCAGGTGGCCGGCGCGTTCTACACGCCGGTGGACGACGACCTCATCACGACGGGCGAGATCCTGGGCGTGGCGGGCACGCCGTTCGACTTCCGCACGCCGCGTCCGATCCGCATGGCGGGCTCCGACGGCCAGCCCTTCGCCTATGACCACAACTGGGTGCTGGCCGGACAGCGGCCGGTCCACGGCGAATTGCGACACGCGCTGTCGCTGAAGTCGCGGAAGTCCGGCCTGTCGCTGGAGGTGTTCACCGGCGAGCCCGGCATCCAGGTCTACACGGGAGCCAAGCTCAACGTGGCCGTGCCGGGCCTCGGCGGCGCCAAGTACGGTCCGTTCGGCGGCGTCGCCATCGAGCCGCAGATCTTCCCCGACAGCCCCAACAAGGCCCACTTCCCCGACCCGACATTGCGGCCGGGCCAGGTGTACCGGCAGGTGAGCGAGTTCCGGGTGGGGTGAACGCTGGCACTCCCAGCCACCCATACCCCTCATCCTGAGCCGGCCGCGAAGCGGCCGAGTCGAAGGACGCAGAACGGCGCCGCGCGTGGACGGTGCGTCCTTCGACTCACGGCCCCTTGGGCCGTGGCTCAGGATGAGGATCTTTGATGCATTGAAGGAGAATAGAGGTCCCTCACGGGATCCGCGGGTCCTTGCTCTCCTGCACGGCCCGCGTCGCCTCCTCGGGCTTCTTCTCGACGCCCGCGTCCAGCACCTTCGTGGCGGTCTTGGCCTTGCGCTCGATGCTGTCGGGCGGCGGGGTGGTCTCGGGCGTGGCGTGCAGGCCCACGTCGTCGGGCTTCTTGCCGCCCTCGCGGGCGGCGGCTTCGAAGGTCTTCAGGGTTTCCGGCTGGCGATTGCTCATGGCGGTACTCCCTCGTCGTTCGCCACGGCAACGCACGCGGCGTAGGAGGGTTGCACCGGCCCGCGGCCGCCGCTCAGCGTCCCATGACGAGCTTGGGCAGCCAGAGCGTCAGCGGCGGCCAGACCGTGATCAGGGCCAGCACCACCAGAAGCGGAACCAGCCAGGGGAGGATGGCCCGCGACATGGTTTCGAAGCTGATGCCGGCGATGCGCGAGACGACGAACAGCACGACCCCGATCGGAGGGTGAATCGTGCCCAGGATCAGGTTGAACACCATGATCAGGCCGAACTGCACCGGATCGATGCCGAAGCTGTGGGCCGCCGGCACCATGATCGGGATCAGGAGCAGCATGGCGGCGAGCGCCTCCATGAAGCAGCCGACGATCAGCAGGACGATGTTGCAGACGATGAGGAAGACGAGCGGGTCCTTGATGGTGGAGACCAGCGCGGGCGTGATCGTCTGGGGAACGCGCGAGATCGACATGCACCAGCCGAGCGCGCCGGCGACCATGACGAGCGCGGCCACGAGGCCCATGGTTTCGGCTGTGTCTTCCAGGATGGCCGGAAGCTGCTTCACCTCCAGCGTCCGGTAGACGACGAAGCCGAGGAACAGGGCGTAGAGCGTGGCGACGGCCGCCGCCTCCGTGGGCGTGAAATAGCCGGAGAACATGCCGCCGAGCAGCACGACGGGGGCCATCAGCGCCCAGAAGCCCTCGCGGAACGTGCGCCAGATCTCGCCGAAGCCCAGGAACGGCTTGCCGGCCATGCCTTCGCGCCGGGCGACCAGCGCCACCATCGTCATCAGCGACAGGCCCATCAGAACCCCGGGGATGACGCCGGCCAGGAACAGGCGCCCGACCGACACGTCCGCCGTGACGCCGTAGATGACCATCGGCAGGCTCGGAGGGATGATCGGCCCGATGGTGGCCGCGGCCGCCGTGATGGCGGCGGCGGTCTCGGGCTTGTAGCCGGCCCGGCGCATCGAGCGGATCTCGATGGCGCCGGAGCCGGCGGCGTCGGCGACGGCCGAGCCGACCATGCCGGCGAAGATCATGCTGGCGAGAATGCTCGCATGGGCATAGCCGCCGCGCAGCCAGCCGATGACGGCGCTGGCGAAGGCGACGATGCGATCGGTGATCTTGGCGGCGCCGAGGAGGTTGCCCATCAGGATGAAGAGCGGCGCCGCGACCAGGGGAAAGGAGTTCATCGCCTGCGTCATCTTCTGCGGGACGATGCTGTCCGAGAGCCCCGCGAAATGGACGAAGGCGAAGGCCGCGAGCCCCATCGAGGCATAAAGCGGCATGCCGATGAGGATGGCGGCGAACCAGATCCCGGCGATGGTGAAGATGAGCTGCGTCACGCCGCCCTCCCCTCGCCGTTCCGGCGGCGCACCTGCTGCCACAGTTCGGAACCGCCCTGCAGCGCCGTCGCGATCCCGGCGAAGACGACCGGCAGGTACATCCAGGCCATGGCGATCGGGACCGTCGTCGCCTCGATTTCCAGGTTGCGCCGCACGAGCTCGGCGCCATACCAGGCGGTGAGCACGCCGAAGAGGCAGACGGCGGCCTGCATGAGGGTTTCGAGCACGCCGCGCGCCGGCTCCGGCACCTTGTCCAGGAAGAAGCGCACCCGGATGTGGGACCGCTTGCGGCCGGCCAGGATCCAGCCGAGGCAGGCGAGCCAGACCATGACGAAGCGCGACGCCTCGTCCGACCAGATCACCGGCTCGCCGATGCCGCGGGAGAACACTCCCGCCAGCACGGTGAGGCACAGGATCACGACTGCGGCCATGGCCACGACCGCCACGGCACGGTCGAGCAGGCGGACGGGCGCCGGCGTCATGGGAGCTCCGGTGTGGAAAGGCCCGCTCCCGGGAGCGGGCCGTTGGGTGTCGGCGTTGCTCAGAGCGTCTGGATGCGATCCCAGAGGCCCTTGCCCCACTTGCTCTCGAACATGGCTGGCACGGTCGCGAGCACCGGCTTGCGGAAGCTCTCGACGTCGGGCTCGACCACCGTCATGCCCGCCTTCTTGAAGGTGTCGGCCAGGCTCGCCTCCTGCGACAGGATCTCGTTGTCCTGCCAGGCGGCGGCGGTGCGGATCGACGCCAGGACGATCTCGCGGTCGGCGGGCGCGATCTTGTTCCAGGCCGCGTCGTTCACAATGACCAGGCGCGGCGTGATGATGTGGCCGGTGAGCACGAGGTACTTCTGCACCTCGAACAGCTTGCCGCTCTGGATGGTCGGCAGCGGGTTCTCCTGGCCGTCGACCGCGCCCTGGGACAGGGCCAGGTACAGCTCGTTGAAGTTGAGCGGCGTCGGCCGCGCCCCCCACGCCTCGGCCATGGCCTTGAAGGTGTCGACCTCCGGCACGCGCAGCTTGAAGCCCTTCATGTCCTCGACCGACTTCACGGCCTTCGAACCCGTCGTGACGTGTCGCTTGCCGTAGTAGTTGACGGCGATGACGCGCATGCCGCGCTTCTCGACGAGCACCTTGTTGAGCTCGTCCATCAGCGGCGACTGCAGCGCACGGGCCATGTGCGTGCTGTCCTTCCAGATGTAGGGCGCCTCGATGATCGAGATCTGAGGCAGGAACTGGCCGAGCAGCGCCGCGCCTTCCGTCACCATGGTGAGCGCGCCGCTCGCCACGGCCTCGACCATGTCGCGCGAGCCGCCGAGCTGGCCGCCGGGGAAGCTCTGGATCTCGACGCGCCCGCCGGTCTTCTCCTTGACCTCCTTGGCGGCGCGTTCGGCGCTCATCGGCGAGGGGTGGTTGGGGGCTTGGCCGTCGCCCCAGCGCAGCACGGCCGCCTGGGCGCGGGCCCCGATGGCCGGCATGAACACACCCGCCGCGGCAGCGCCTGCCAGGAAGGTGCGCTTGGTGAGCAGCGTCTTCGACATCTTCGTCATGGGTTCCTCCCCCTTGTTGCCCCGTTCGAGGCCTTCTCAACGACCGTCGGAGGCCCCCGCCCCCTGCCGGGTCTCAGCGTTCCTCGAGCCCCATGGCCCGGGCCCAGGCATGGTTGATGTGGTCTTCGAGCGCCCGGACAGCCTCCTGTCCGTCGCGCGCGACCATGGCCCGGACGATCCGCAGGTGCTCCTCCATCACGCCGTCCATGATGCTGTCGTGGATGCGGATGTCCTGCTGGCGGATGAGCCTGATCTTGATGGCGTTGACCCGGTAGGCCTTCGACACGATCTCGTTGCCCATGGCGTCGACGATGGTGTCGTGGAGGCCCCAGTCGACGGCCTGCGCCTCGGCCAGGAGCGCGGGCGTGATGCCCGCGCGGCTGCGCTCGACGATCGACGTGTGGGCGGTCTGGATGCGGGTCATCTCGGCGTCGGAGGCGCGCGACACGAACAGTGCCATCGCCTCCTTCTCGATGATCATGCGGAACTGGAAGGCGTCGCGGATGAGCGGCAGGTCGATGTGGGCGACCTGCATGCCCCGCTGCGGCACCGTCCGGATCAGCCCCTCGGCCTCCAGGCGCGGCACGAGTTCGCGGATGGCGCCGAGCGTGAGACCCGTGACCTCCACGAGCTCGCGCTGGGAGACGAACTGGCCGGGCAGAATCTCGCGCGACAAGAGCCGCTGCTTGAAGGCGTCGTAGGCCTTCTCCCGCAGCTTGAGTGGCTCGCCTTCGTCGCTCCGCCCGACCATCGACGCGCGTCCGTCAGGCGGCTTTGGCGCCACGCGCCCGGTCATAGGCGGCGCCGAGGGCGGCCATGTCGGCATCGCCGATGGGCATCAGCGGCGACCGCACGTTGCGCCAGGCCGCGTCGCCGGTGACGTGGCCGATCAGCGCCTTCACGGCCGGGATCACCGGATAGGCCACCAGGGCGTCGACCACCGCGTTCAGGCGCGGATCGTCCCGCCCCTCGGCGACGACGGGCACGAGGAGCTCGGGGCAGATGTTGGCGACGCCGCAGATCGTTCCCTGGGCGCCCTTGCGCACCGCGTTGGCGAGCTGGCGCTCGTCGCCGACCAGGATCGCGAGGTCGCCGTGCTCGGCCAGCAGCGTCTCGGTGTTCGCCTTTTCGCCGGACGAATCCTTCACGCCGATCACCACGCCCGGGTGGCTCTTGCGCAGCCGCGCGATCACGGCCGGCGACACCGCGACGCCTGTCACGGAGGGGATGTGATAGAGGATCATGTCGCGGGCCGACGAGCCCAGGGCGTCGAACAGCTTCGCGAACCAGCCGTAGACGCCGTCGTCGTCCTGGCCCTTGAAGTAGAAGGACGGGGCCAGCAGGATGCCGCGGCAGTCGGCGTCATACGCCACCCGGCACTGGTCCATGGCCTCGTGCACGGACGAGGCCGCGACACCGCTGAGCACCTGCTTGCGGAAGTCGAACCCGGCGCCCTTGAGCGCGCCGTAGGCCATCAGCCGCCCGGCGATTCCGACCGAGGCGCCTTCCCCGGTCGTGCCGAACAGGGTCACCGAATTGCAGCCCCCGTCGATGCAGCGGCGGGCATGCTGCACCAGGCGCGGGAAGTCGATCGCGCCCGAGGCCGTCATCGGCGTGGCGAGTGCGACGGAGAGCCCGAAGCGGCCGTCGGTCTTGGTCATGGCAGTCACTCCTGTGGGCGGTCGGTCCGCCGGTCTCGTGAGGTCTCAGCCGTCCTTCAGGCCACCCGCCGAGAGGCCGGCCACGATCTCGCGCTGGGCGATGACGGTGAGCAGCAGCACGGGCAGGGTGACCAGCAGCGCCGCGGCGGCCAGGGGGCCCCACGAGATCTGCTCGAAAGTCAGCACGTTGTAGATGGCCGAAGGCAGGGTCCTGGTCGACTTGCCGCCCAGCACCACGGAAAAGATGAAGTTGTTCCAGGAGAAGATGAACGCCAGGATCGAGCCGACCACGATGCCGGGCCGCGCCAGCGGCACGGCGACGTAGCGGAAGCTCTGCCAGGGCGTGCATCCGTCGACGAGCGCGGCGTCTTCCAGCTCGGCCGGGATATTCTCGAAGTAGCCGATCATGATCCAGACGATGATCGGGATCGTGATCACGAGATGGGTGATCAGCAGCGCCGCGTGGGTGCCCACGAGCCCCAGCCACTGGAACGCGATGAACAGGGGAACGAGGTAGGAGAGCGCCGGCGTCATGCGGGCGATGAGGATCAGGATGGCGAACTTCGCCGACTTGGAGCGGGCGATGCCATAGCCGGCCGGAACGCCCACCAGCAGGCCCACGATCACCGCGCCGCCAGTGACGAGGATCGAGTTCCACAGGTAGAGCAGGAAGTTGTTCTTGGCGAAGACCTGGACGTAGTTGTCGAGCGTGGGCGGGTTCGGGATGAACACCGGCGGCCACGCGGTGTTGTCGACCTCGTTCTTGAACGACAGCGACAGCATCCACAGGAAGACGAGGATCGCGGGCGACACCAGGACGAAGACGGACAGGGCGAAGCCGGTCTTGGCCGCGGCGCGCTTGAGGGTAAGCGTGGTCATGGTGCGTCCTCCCTCACGCGTTCCACTTCGACTTCTGCCGCGTGTAGAGCAGCAGGAGCGAGAGGGCGACGATGATGCCGAAGAAGATGACGACGACGGCCGAGGCGTAGCCGATCTTGTAGAACTGGAAGGCCTGCAGGTAGAGGAAGATGTTCAGCGTCTCGGATGCGGTGCCGGGGCCTCCTTCCGAGATCACGAAGATGATGTCGAAGACCTTCAGCGCATCGATCGTGCGGATGATCAGCGCGATCATGATGTAGGGCCACAGCAGCGGCAGCGTGATGAACCGGAACATGTGCCAGCCGTTGGCGCCGTCGATCACGGCCGACTCGTAGGGCTCCTTCGGCAGGCCGGCGAGGCCGCCCAGCAGGATGAGCATCACCAGCGGCGTCCAGTGCCAGACCTCGACCATGACGAGCGTCGGGATGACCGTCTCGGGGCTGAACACCCACGCGCTCGGCGGGATACCGAAGAGGCTCAGGATGTAGTTCAGGACGCCCAGCTGCGGGTGGAACATCATCTTCCACACCAGCGACACGGCGACGGGCGTCGCCATCATCGGCATGACGAAGATGGTGCGCAGCACGCCGCGGAAGGGGAACTCGCTGTGGAAGACGAGGGCCGCGGCCGTCCCCAGCGCCACCGGGATCACCACCGCCAGCACGGTGAAGATGAAGGTGATGCGCATCGAGTCGCGGAAGCGCTCGTCGGCGAACAGCGTCCGGAAGTTGTCCAGGCCGACGAACTCGACGCCGCCGCCGATCTTCCAGTCGCCCGCCGACATGAACACCGTGAACAGCCACGGGAAGACGATCACGGCGAGAATGATCACCGTGGCCGGCACGGCGAACACCCAGTACTTGCGCGAGAAGTCGTAGGGCTTGCCGGAGGGCGCTGAGCCCCGTGCAGCGGTTGGCCCGAGGGCACTTGCGGTCGTCTGTGTCATGGATCGGTCCGCCTGCGGCCGGCAAAGGGGGAGCGCGTCCCAGGCCGGTCACCCGCCCCGGGATCGATGGGACCGGGCCTCCACGAAGGGAGGCCCGGCCTGGAAGCGTCGTCGATCAGCCCTGCTCGGACTTGTCGAGCACGGGCTTGAAGGCCTCGGTCGCCTTCTTCAGTTCGGCCGCCGGATCGGCGCCCGACAGGGTGTTGGTGAGCGCCACGCCGAAGATGTCGCGGAACTCGGTGACCGGGATGATCTGCGGCAGGCCCGGGCGGCCGATCTTGCCGGAGCCGGACATGCAGTCGAAGTAGTCCTTGGCGAAGATCGACGACTTCGTGCCTTCCGGATCGTTGAAGGGCGACATGCGCGCGGGCGAGCCTGCGCCGGCCTTGAGCATGGCGAGCTGGTGCTTCTTGCCCACCATGAACTGGATGTAATACCAGGCCGCGCCCTTCTTCTTGGAGGCCTGGGAGATGCCCATGCCGTCGGCGAAGATGGCCGAATGGTGCGCCTTCGGACCGGGAGGCGTGATGCCGTAGCCCACCTTGCCGACGATCTTCGAGCTCTTGGGATCCTCGAGCGGGGTGGCGAAGCCGATGCCGTCCAGCCACATGGCGGCGCGGCCCTGCATGAAGGTCGTCTGGCACTCGTTCCAGTTGAAGCCGATCGTGCCGGGAGGGGCGTAGTCCTTGTTGAGCTTGCGGTAGAGTTCCGCCGCCCAGATGGCCTCGGCGCCGTCGGTGTTCAGCTTGCCCGTGGCGGGATCGATCGTCTCGAGGCCCTGGCCCAGCAGCCAGCTCGTCCAGACCGGGATGTTCGCGTTCTTGAGGCCGCGCGACACGAAGCCGGCGACGCCCTTGGACGGATCGTTGAGCTTCGCCGCGGCGGCGACGATGTCGTCCATCGACTTCGGGTATTCGACGCCCTTCTGCTGGAACATCTCCTTGTTGTAGTAGAGCATCCAGAAGTCGACGAAGTGCGGCAGCGTGTTCATGACGCCGTCGGCCTGGGTGGCGAACGACAGGCCGGCCTTGCCGAAGTCGGCGAAGTCGAACTCGGGGTTCGTCATCTCCGGGTTGTTGATGAAGGGACGCAGGTCCTCGGTCCACTTGCCCTTGTAGGACAGGCGCTTCTGGACGTGCAGCGCGAGCATCGTCACGTCGAAGGTCGGACGGCCCGAGGAATACTCGATCATCGCCTTCTGGCGCTGCTGCTGCTCGGGGATCTGCTCCGAGGAGACCTTGATGCCGGTGAGCTCGGTGAACTCCTTCTCGGCCGCCTGGAGCAGGTCGGACCGCGGGTTCTTCACGAGCATGACGTCGATCTGCTCGCCGTTGAAGCGCTTCCAGTCGAACTTCGACTGCGCGTTGGCGGTGCGCACGAGGGCCGGCGCGCCGATGACGCCCAGCGCGGTCGCGCCAACGCCCGTCTTCAGCAGGCTGCGGCGGGTGACGTCGATACCGGACGGGCGAAGGGTCTTTTCGCTGCTCATGGTTCCTCCCCAGGGCGTTCGTCGCTTGTGTGTCCGGCCGGTCGGTCGGACCGCCGCGTCGGGGCTCGTGTTCGAAGCTCCCGCGCGATCGTGTCGGACGCTAATCCACGTTGCTGACGTTGGCAACTAACATGTTAGCCTGCACACAGGACGGACGGGGAGGCTCAGGCCGGCGCGAAGATCTCGCGCGGCGCCTCGAAACCGCGCAGCGCGTGCCACCCGCAGGAGCGCATGACGCCCGCCGGCATCAGTGCCGCCACCTTCGCCGAAACGAGGATGGGCTCGCCGAGCATGGAGCACAGGGGCTCCATCCGGCTCGTCTCGTTGACGGCCGGCCCGATCACGGTGAAGTCGAGCCGGTCGGACGCTCCGATGTTGCCGTAGTGGACCTCGCCCACGTGCACCACGACGTCGAGGGCGAAAGGGCCCGCATGCGCCTGGATCGCCGTCGCCGCCCGCAGCGCACGTGTCGCCGTGGCGGCCAGCGTGTCTCCGCCCCCGGTGAGGAACACGGCGAGCAGCGCGTCGCCCATGAACTTCAGGATCTGCCCGCCGTGCTCCGCGATCGGATGGGCGGCGGCGTCGAAGGCGCGGTTGAGCCTTTCGATCACCTCGCCGGTCGGATGCGCGTTGCTGAAGGCCGTGAAGCCGCGCATGTCGGCGAGCAGGATCACCGCGGGGATCTCCGACACGCTGCCCCGCGTCACCTCGCCCGCCAGGACGCGCTCGGCGGCGTCGGCCCCGATGTAGGCGGCCAGGACGTCGCGGGAGATGTCCTGGACGATGAGGCTCTTGGCGGCGGCGGCGAGGGGCACCGAGAGCGCGCGCAGCGCTGCCTCGTGCTCGTCCTGGAAGCCGTCGCGCGCGCCGGTCGACCAGGAGCCGATCATGCCGAGCTGGCCGAAGGGCGTGCGCGGGGCCGCCCAGTCGAACATCTGGCGCAGCGCGATCCAGTCCGTCAGGCCCTCGCGGCGAAAGTCGCGGAAGATCGGGAAGTCGATGCTGGGATGCACGCGATCAAGCCGGACCCGCATCGAGCCGAGATCGTGGGCCATCATGTGCTGGAACGGGCTCTGCCGCCATGCCGGCCGGAAATAGCCCGCATGGGCGTAGTTCTCGGCGATCGTCGCCGTTCCCGGCCGCCAGGTGAAACCCAGGCCGCTCACCGTCGGGTGGAGGGTGGTGACGGAGACGTGCGCCCGCTCGAGCGGCAGGCCGGCGCGAAACAGCGTCTCGCAGACATGGGTGTGGATGGTGGTGAAGGGCAGTCCCTGCACGGTCGCGTGGGCGAGCCAAGCAATCAGTTCGGCCTGGTCACCTGGCTCCATGCACCCTCCTCGCGAGGGCTCTCACGATGCCGTGCCGCGCCGCGGACGGCAAGCGGTCACGCGCGCGCCGTGGCGGGTCGGCCCGCCGGCGCGGACCTCGCCGCCCCCCGAGAACGAGGGGCGGCGAGCATGACGTCAGTTCGTCCAGGCGCGCGGCGCGCCGCCCTTGCGGGCCGGCCGGCCACCCTGGCCACGGCGATCGTCGCGACGGGCACCCTCGGCCTGGCCGCGCCCCTGGGCGGGCCGGTCCTGGCGCTGCTGGCCGTTGGGCCGATCCTGGCGCTGGCCCTGGCCGGCATCCGCCCGCGGTGCGGACGGGCCGCCCTGGCGCATGCGCCCGCCGGGGTTGCGGTCGGTACGGGCCACCTCGAAGGCGGAGGTGTCGGGACGGGCGTCGCGGCGCGGCCGGCCCTGCTGGGCCCCGTTGCGGCGCTGCTGCTGCTGGTCCTGGCCACGCTCGGGCCGGGGCGCGCCGCGGCCGGGCTGGCGCTGCGGCTGCTGCGGGCGGCTGTCCTGGCGGGGAGCGTCCGGCACCACCGGCAGGTCGGCGGGAAGCGCCACGACCGGCACCTTCAGGCGGGTGAGACGCTCGATGTCGCGCAGGTAGGCCCTCTCCTCGCCGTCGCAGAAGGAGATGGCTACGCCCGCCGCGCCGGCGCGCGCCGTGCGGCCGATGCGGTGCACGTAGCTCTCCGGCACGTTCGGCAGGTCGAAGTTGATCACGTGGCTGACGCCGTCGACGTCGATGCCGCGCGCGGCGATGTCGGTCGCCACGAGCAGGCGGGCGCGGCCTTCGCGGAAGTCGGCCAGGGCACGCTCGCGCTGGGGCTGCGACTTGTTGCCGTGGATGGCGCCGGCCGGGATGCCCGAGGCCGCCAGGCGGCGGACCACGCGGTCGGCCCCGTGCTTAGTGCGCGTGAAGACGAGGGCGCGCTCGATCGATTTGTCGTCGAGGAGCTTGGTGAGGAGCGCCTGCTTGCGGGCGGTCTCGACGAAGATGACGCTCTGGTCGATCCGCTCGGCGGTGGTGGCCACGGGCGTCACGGCCACCTTCACCGGATCGCTGAGGAAGCGGTCGGCGAGTTCGGCGATGGCCGGGGGCATGGTCGCGGAGAAGAACAGGCTCTGGCGCTTCTTCGGCAACATGGCCACGAGCTTCTTGATGTCGTGGATGAAGCCCATGTCGAGCATCTGGTCGGCCTCGTCGAGGACGATCGTCTCGACCTCGGAGAGCGTGACCGCGCGCTGGTTGACGAGATCGAGCAGGCGACCCGGGGTGGCGACGACGACATCCATGCCGTTCATCATGTCGCGGATCTGCTTGCCGATCTTCACGCCCCCGAAGATCACGGTGACGTTCATGCCCAGGTGACGGCCATAGGCCTCGAAGCTCTCGGCGATCTGGCTAGCCAGTTCGCGCGTGGGGCTCAGCACGAGGGCGCGGCAGCCCTTGCGGGGCGCCGGGCGGGGCGCCGCCGCGAGACGGTGCAGGATGGGCAGGGCGAAGGCTGCGGTCTTGCCGGTACCGGTCTGGGCGACACCGAGCAGGTCCTTGCCTGCGAGGACATGGGGGATCGCCTTGGCCTGGATCGGCGTGGGCGTGACGTAGTTCTCGGTCGCCAGCGCCTTGAGGAGGGCGGCATCGAGTCCGAGATCGGAAAAGGTTGTCAAAGCTTCGACTTTCGCGTTGCAGAAACGCGCTGGCGCGCACGCCGGCGGGCTCCTGAGGGCCGAAATCGGCCGGAGGACGCCCCGCGTGAAAGGGAGGTCGGAAAAGAAGGAAGGGCGTTCAGGCCCGGTGCTTACGGCAGGTCGGATCGTCCACGATCCGCATCACGCATCCTTGGCGCCGCGAGCGATGCAGCGCATCTATGCCTTGCTGCAGGTGCGAAGTCAAATGGAGACCGTTCGCGGGTGCCGCAACGGCGCGCTGCCGATCAGTGGGACGTGCGCGAGGCTTTCGTCAGGACGAGCCCTTCCACCGGGGCATCGGCCGCGATCGCCGCCTGCCCTCCCCGGTAGGGAACCACGCCGAAACCACCCAGCAGCCGGACGCCGGTCAGGACGAGCAGGACCGCAACGACCAGCGCCACCGACACTTCGAGGAGCGTCGGAGGTGATTTTCCGCTTTTTTCCCGTCTCGCCTGACCCTCGACGGACATTCGACCCGAACTCACACCCGATATTTCTTCTTTAAGCTCAATCTATGTCATTCCCCGCGCGGGAGCGTCAACCCTTTGTTTACGAATGAACCACCCCCCGATTGTAACGGGTTGTGACAGGCTGCTTCCTCACGCCTTGGGGCGGAATGCGCGGCAGACGTCCGGGTCGGTGTCGAGCCGATCGCCACCGATGAGGTCGAGGCAATAGGGAATGGCGGGAAACACCGCGTCGAGGCAGGTCCGGATGGCCGAGGGCTTGCCGGGAAGGTTGACGATCAGGCTGCGTCCCCGCAGGCCGGCGAGCTGGCGCGACAGGATGGCCGTGGGCACCTCCCGCAGGCTCGCGGTGCGCATCAGTTCCCCGAATCCGGGCATGATCCGGTCGCAGACGGCCTCGGTCGCCTCGGGTGTCACGTCGCGCGGTGCGGGGCCGGTGCCGCCGGTGGTCAGGACGAGGCTGCAGCGCTCCTGGTCGGCGAGCTGGCGCAAGGCCTCCTCGATCGCCGGCCTCTCGTCAGGGACGATCCGCGCCACCGCCCGCCAGGGCATGGCCAGGATGTCGGAGAGGGCCGCGACGATGCCGGGTCCGCCCTTGTCCTCGTATTCGCCGCGGCTCGCGCGGTCCGACACCGTCAGGATGCCGATCGGAACGCCGTCCGATGTGGGGAGCTGGGGAGGCATGCGTCATCTCCTTGAGCCGCGAAACCGATGTCGGGCGCCAGGGAATTACGCCCGGCTGGCGGAACGCAACAAGGCCTGACGCGTTTCCGTGGCGACCGTTTAGCTGTAAACGGAGAGCGACGGGAAGGCTTGGCACACGTCGGAGGTAGGGATCAGTCAATCGGCCGAGGCACGTGTACGCAATGGTTCGCGCCGTTCGATCAATCTCACAGCAAACAAGCATGAAACCCCGAAGTGCGGTATGATGAGGCTACGAACGGGGCCGGCGACAACCGGTGCACGCCCACGTTCAATCCCCACCCGGGATGGCTTTGCCTCGTCAATCCACCGCGGCTTCGGCGATCGGGAAGAAAAACAGTGGTGCGCAGTACGGATGCGGCAGCGATAAGGGATCTCCCCCTTTTCAGGGACATGGCCGACGAGCATTTTGACGCGCTCGTGCAACCGGCATTTCTGCAGAGATTTCCACCTCACGTGGTCCTGTTCGAGCGCGGACAGGTGCCTGATTTCCTCTGCGTCGTGATGGAAGGGGCCGTCGAGCTCTTCGCGCGGCACGCGGAGCGTGAGACGACGATCGCCATCCTGCGGCCGATCGCGACGTTCATCCTGGCCGCGGTGGTGCGCCGGGAGCCGGTGCTGACCGCCGGCCGCACGCTCGACCCGTCTCGGATCCTCATGATCCCGACCGACATGGTCCACGCCATCATGGCGCAGGACAACGCCTTCGCCCACGCCATGGCGGCCGAACTGGCCGACGCGTACCGGTCGATGGTGCAGGAGCTCAAGAGCCAGAAGCTTCGCACCAGCGTCGAGCGGCTGGCCAACTGGATCCTGCGGGAGGCCGCGCGGAGCGGCAACAGCGAGCAGTTCGACATTCCCTTCGACAAGCGCACCCTGGCGTCGCGCCTCGGCATGACGCCGGAAAACCTGTCGCGCAACTTCGCCACGCTGCTGCGCCACGGCGTGGAGGTGCAGGGCCGGACCATCCGAATCACCGATGCCGGGCGCCTGGCGGCCCTGGCCCAGCCCGATCCCCTGATCGACGAGGTCCCCGTCGGGACATGAACGAGCCATGCGCCGGACCCCCTTGCGGGGCGGCGCAGGCGAGGCTCAAGTGCGGGCGTCGTTAGTCCCGCATCCACCGGAGCCTCGGGTGAAGCCGACGGACCCCCACGCCGGCACGCCGGCCTCGGCCTGGATCTGGCCGCTGGCCGCGACGCTCGCCATCCAGACCAGCAGCTCGTTCCTCGGCCGCATCGTCCCCACGGTCGCCCCGGTGGTCACCGCCGAGGCCGGCATGAGCGAGGCGACGATCGGCTACATGTCGGCGCTCAGCACCTGCGGCTCGGTGCTCTTCCTCATGGCCGGGCATCCGCTGATCCGCCGCTTCGGCCCCATCCGGGCCCTGCAGGCGGGCCTCCTGCTCAGCTGCTTCGGGCTCGCCATGCTGGCGACGCCCCACTGGGCCTTCGTGCTGCTGTCGAACCTGGTGCTGGGCCTGGGCTACGGGCCGTCGGCGCCGGCCGGCAGCGACATCCTGCTGCGGCACGCGCCGCCCGCCCATCGCACGCTCATCTTCTCGCTGAAGCAGGCCGGCGTTCCGGCCGGCGGCGTGATGGCGGGCCTGCTGCTGCCCTGGCTCATCGATCGCATGGACTGGAAGACGGCGCTGCTGGCCGTCGCCTTCCTGCCGCTGCTGAGGGTGCTCGCAGTGCAGCCCGTGCAGCGGCGGGTCGATGCCGGCGCCGACCCGAACCAGCCGATCGGCTGGCGCGTCCTTTCCTCGCCCACCAATCTCTTTGCGCCGCTGCGCATGGCGATGGCCTCGCCCGTCCTGCGGGCGCTGAGCCTCGCCGCGGCCTGCTTCGCCGTGGCGCAGGGAACGATCATCGCCTTCAGCGTGACCTACGTGGTGCAGCGCCTCGGCTACGACCTGGTGGCGGGCGGCGTGGTCTTCGCGGTGATGCAGGTCACCGGCATCTTCGGGCGCATCGGGCTGGGGTGGCTCGCGGACCGGCTCGGCTCCAACATCGCCGTGCTGTCGCTGAACGCGCTCGCCATGGCGGCGACCCAGGCCGCCTGGGCCTTCACCGGCCCGTCCTGGTCCTTCGCCGGCCTGGTGACGCTGGCCGCCGTCGCGGGCGTGACCATCACCAGTTGGAACGGCGTGCAACTCGCGGAGGTCGCCCGCCTCGCGCCCCAGGGACGCGTGAGCGAGGGCACGGCGGGCGCCACCCTCGTGACCTTCATGGGCTACATCGTCGGGCCAGCTGCCTTCGCCAGCCTCCTGAGCCTCACGGACAGCTACTCGGTGTGCTTCGGCGTGGTGGGCGTGCTGGGCCTCGTGGCCTTCGCCGCGATCAGGACTGCGGCATCGCGGACCTGAGATCGCACGGAACCGCCCTCCCCCGCTTCCCGTTCGTCTCGTGGATACGTTTCGACGAGGAGCAGACGATGGACACCCGCAACGACCAGGACGCCCGAGACAAGGTCTTCGACCTCCTGAAAGGCATTCGCATCGCGATGCTCGCCTCCCGGGGCGAGGACGGCGCCATGCACGCAAGGCCGATGGCCACCAGCGAGGCCAAGAGCTTCGACGGGGAGCTGTGGTTCTTCACCGACATCCATTCCCCCAAGATCGACGAGATCCGGCGCGATCCCGACGTGCTGCTGACCTACGCGGACGACGACCGCCAGCACTACGTGTCGGTGGCGGGCAAGGCCGAGATCGTCCGCGACGTCGCCAAGCAGAAGGAGCTGTGGTCGGAAGGCAACCGCACCTGGTTTCCCAAGGGTGCCGAGGATCCGGACATCGCGCTCCTGCGGGTCACGGTCGACATGGCCGAGTACTGGGACGCCCCGTCGAGCACCATGGTGTACGCCTTCGGCTACCTGAAGGCGGTGACGACCGGCGAACGGCCCAACCCCGGCGAGAACGCCACGGTCAGGTTCTGACCATGACGGCGATGCACAAGGGCCGCCTGTTCAAGGCGGCGCGGGTCCTCGCCGGCCTCACGCTGGCCGAGCTCGCCGCGAAATCGCATCTCTCGGCCAGCGAGATCGAGCGGCTCGAAGGCCAGGACGTCTGGCCCGTGGGCTCGGCCATGTTCGAGAGCGCCCTCGCCCGGGCCCTGCAGGCCGAGGGTGTCGAGGTCGACAACGAGGCGCCGGGCCTGCACCTGGTCGAGATCGGCGACGAAGGCATCCCGGCCGAGGCGCTGACGGCGGAAAACGACATGTGAGGGGGAGCGTCCCAAAGGTCGCACGCCTTCACACCCCACTCGCCTCCTCATCCTGAGAGTGTGGGAATCATTCGGCTGGCCAGCTTGCCTCACTCTCTCCGCGTCATGGCCGGGCTTGGCCCGGGCAGGACGCGGAGAGGTGGTGGCGCGCTGGAGACGTCAGATGCAACGTCGCACCGGGTATGGATTCACAATCTCTCCGGATGAGGACCAGAGGTGTGCTGGACGGAGCCGAGCGGCGCCAGCGTCCCCCTCAGTATTCCCACTCCACCGCTGTGCCCGCCGAGGCACTGCCGTCGGCGCCGACCTGGCCGCGCAGCTTGATGTGGCGCGTCACGTCGATGTCGACGCCGACGCCCGTGTCGCGCGGCGTCGCGCCGGCGCGCACGCCAACGCGGACGTTGCGGTTGATGTAGCGCGACGCACCGACGGCCGGCCCGCCGCTGGCGCCGGCGCTGACGTCGAGGCTGTCGGCGCCCAGCGCGCGACGCAGCGTGTCGAAGGCGTCCGGCCCGCCCGCTCCCGACAGCTGCGCGATGGTCTGGGCGAGTTGCAGCGCCTGCAGTCCGGTGAGGCCACCCGTGGCGCGGGCGAAGAGCAGGCGCGAGATGACCTCGTCCTGCGGCAGGGCCGGCTGGGAGCTGATGGTGAACTGCGGCTCCGAGGCCGCGCCCGTCACGGCGATCTGGGCAGTGACGTCGGCCGCCTGGGTCTGGGCCAGGAAGTCGAGCGAGGGCCTGAGGTCGCCCATGAAGGTGACGCGGCCGCGCACGAGGTTGATGCGCTGGCCGGCGAGGTTGATCTCGCCGCGCCGCAGGTCGAACTGCCCCAGCACGTTGGGGTCCTTGCTGGTGCCGGTGATGCGGACGTCGCCGCCGAGCTCGGCCGTCAGGCCGCGGCCGCGCACGAAGATGCGGTTGCGTGCCGAGACCGTGAGATCCAGGGCCACCACCGGCGCGGCGCCCGACTGCTGGCGCTCCTCCTTGGCGATGGCCGCGAGCCGGCGCTGCACCGCCGGCGGCGGCCGGATGTGCTTGGTGTTCGGCAGGGGCTGGTACTGCGCCGGGAGCCGGTCGGGAATGGCGATGTCGGTCGAGATCAGGTCGACCCGGCCGGCCACCTTGGGCGCCCTGGCGAGCGGTCCGCTGATCGTCAGCGCCAGGTTTGCCGACGCCTGCACGACGTCGGTGGAGACGAGCTCGGCCTTGGTGCCCTCGATGCGGATGTCCGCGGGCATGCCCCCGGCGGGGTCGATCCCCACCCGCCCGGTGACGCGCAGGGTGCCGCCGTTGCGGGTGTTGGCCGTCAGCCGCTCGATGACCACCGTGTCGCCCTGCGCCAGGATGCGTCCGGCGATGCCCTCGAGGCGGACGCCGATGGTCGGGTCGGCGAAGCTGGCGCCCGACAGCGTGACGGCACCGCCGAGCCGCGGCTTGCGGGCCGGGCCGGTGACGGTGAGGTCGATGGCCGCCTTCCCGGCCACGCGGCGCGCGCCGCCGACGAAGGCGTTGGCGACCGCCAGGTCGACCGGTCCGCGGATCGCGAGGTCGAGCGTGCCATCGGCGGAGAGCGGCGCGCTGCCGGTCGCCTGCAGCGTTCCCACGCGCGGCAGCGCCAGCGTGGCCGCGGTGGTGACCCGCCCGCCGCCGAGCCGTCCCTCGGCCCGCAGGTCGGCGGGCTGGAGCCCGGCCTGCGCCATGGCGCGGGCCATGACGCGGGTGGCGGTGATGCGGTAGCTGCCGTCGGGCTTGGCCGGATCGCCGGCCGCCGTGAAGCGGCCCTCCAGCGTGCCGGTGAGCCCGAGTTCAGGCGCGACGAGCGCGCTCAGCGACAGCGGGATGGCGGTGAGGTCCGCCGTGACGTCGATGCGGTCGCCGAGCCGACCGGCCACGGCCACCCGCGGGGGCGTCGCGGCGCCGGCCCAGCCGCGCACCACGGCCTCGGCCTTCACGTCCGGCTGGGTGAGCGAGCCGTTCAGCGTGCCATTGACGGCGAGCGATCCGGAGAGCTTCGGGTCCGCCTTGCGCAGATCGTCCACCGTGAGGCTGGCGACCAGCGCCGCTTCGCCCGTGGTGGCGGGCCCGTCGAGCGTCAGCAGCGCGCTGCCGCCGGCGAGCCTGATCTTGTCGAAGGCGACGCCGCCGGGCCGGCGCTCCAGCGCGCCGGTGAGCTGCACGCGACCGCCGAGCGCCCGGTCGAGCGCCGGGATGCCGACGGAGAAGCGATCGATGGCGCCGGCGATGGCGGCGCGAATGGTGTAGCGCGCCGGATCGCCCTCCAGGTCGACCCCGAGGTCGGCCTTGCCGCGCAGCGGCCGGCCCGCGAGATCCGACAGGACGGCGATGTCGGGAACGCCGGCATCGAGGCGGCCGCGCACCACGCGGGACCCGTAGCGGCCCGACCACGTCGCCTGCATCGTGGGCGTGGCGAAGGTGGCGCGCGGCGTCACGAGCACGAAGTCGGAGGTGACCTGGCCCTGCGCCACGGCGGACATCCGGCCGCCGATCGCCTTGGCGAGCGCGGGATCGGACGGGCGGATCTCGTTGCCCTGCAGCGCGAAATCGAGGCTGCGATCGGTCGAGCCGGGCTGCGGGGCGACGGTGAGGCGGCCCTGCAGGCTGCCGAACCTGCCGCCGGGGGCCGTCACCTCGGCGGCGTCGATGGTGGCCGCGAGCCGCGCCGCCGAGAGCGGGCCGGTGACCTGCGCGTCGAGCGCCAGGCGGCCGATGGTCACGTCGCCGGCGCGGGTCACCGAGCCGTCGGTCGGGATCGCGGCGAGGCCGACCTTGAGATTGGCGTTCTGCTGGGCGTCGAGGGTGCCCGCGACGCTGAGCTTGCCGCCGCGCGAGGTGAGGTCGAAGCGGCGGATGGCGAGCGCCAGGTCGTCTCCCACCAGGACGTCGCCGTCCAGGCGCGTGTCGCCCAGGAACACGGGCTGGATGGGCCCGGGCAGCAGCGGCGAGAGCCGCGCCGCCAGCGCCAGGCCGACGCGCCGGCCCTGGCCCTCGCGGTTGATGGTGGCGTTGCCCTGCGCACCCACGTCCGGCCCGGACTGGAAGTCGAGCTTGGCCGCCCAGCGGTCGATGGGGCCGTGCCCGTCGACGAGCAGCCGGATGGGCGGCTCGCCGGCAAGCCCGCTCATGCGCGACAGGAGGCCGCCGGCCGGTTCGTCGAGCGACAGGTTGGCATCGAGCTGGCCCGATTGGGGCGCGTAGGCGAGCGTGGTGGCGAAGCGCCCGGCCGCATCGAGCCGGCGGGCCTCCAGGTTCAGCGACAGGCCCTCCGAAGGGGTGCCGAGCACGGCCGACCCGCTGGCGGAGAGCCGGGCGGCGGTGCCGATGACCGGCTCGCCCAGCACCAGCTCCGTCAGCTTGAACGACTTCACCACGATCTTCACCGGCAGCGCCGGCAGCTGGGGCGCCTCGGCGGCGCCGGCGGCCGACGCCTCGTCGGCCTCGGGCTTGCGCGCGACCGTCATGCGGCCGATCTCGAGGGCGTTCACCTCAAGGCGCCGCGACGTCAGGAGGGCGAGCCGGCTCCAGTCGAGGCGCGCCGTCTCGACGGTCAGCCAGACCCCGTTCTTGTCGGCGATGCGCACGTCGCGAACGGTGGCGACGGAGGACAGCGCGCCCTCGACCGCGCCCACGCTGACGCGGTTCTCCGGCGTGGAGAGCGCCCAGGAGAGCAGGCTCGCCAGGCTGCCCTGCTCGCCCCCCTGCTGGGCCAGCACCGGCGCGGCGACGAGGGCGCCGGCGACGAGGATGCCGCCCGTGGCCAGGGCGAGCGAGCGGCGGGGCGAGGCGGTCCGGCGATGGGTCATCAGAAGGCCTGCCCGATGCTGACGTAGAGGGCCACCGGCCGATCACCGGGCCGGCGGTTCACCGGAACCGCCACGTCGAGGCGGATGGGCCCGATGGGCGTGTAGTAGCGCAGGCCCAGGCCGACCGCCGTCTGCAACTGCCGGCCGAAATCGGGAACCTCGTCCTCGAAGGCCATGCCCGTGTCGACGAAGGGCACGATGCCGATGGTGTCGGTGATCTTGATGCGGGCCTCGAAGGAGGCCTCCACGAGGCTGCGCCCGCCGATGGGCGTGCGCCCGATGCGGGGGCTCAGGCTCTGGTACTTGTAGCCGCGCACCGACGTGCCGCCGCCGGCATAGAAGCGGTACAGCGAGGGGATCTCGGCCAGGGCCGGGCCGATCACGCTGCCCAGCCCGAGCCGCGCGGCGAGGATGACGCGCGCGTCCTCGTCGAGGGCGAAGTAGGTCGATCCCGAGGCGGTGAGGATGGTCATGTCGACGGTGGAGCCGAGCGCCGTCAGGTAGGGCGTGGCGCTGCCCTTCACCCGGAAGCCGCGGGTGGGATCCAGTGCGTTGTCCGTGGTGTCCCAGGTTCCGGACACGGGGAAGCCGACGAGCGTGTAGTCGATCTGGCCCAGGATGTCGCTGGTCTGGCCGCGCTCGAAGCGGACGCCGCCCTGCACGGAGGCCGTGTCGTCGAAGCGGTGGCGCAGCGAGAACTCGGTGTTGAGCCGCCGCACGGTGTAGCCCAGCGTGCGGTTGCGCTCGACGAGCCCGGAGGCCAGGAGGTCGTTGGGCGTGCCGCCCAGGCCGGGCTTCACGAAGCTCGCGGAGAAGCGGCCGCCGAGATCGTCGCGCGAGAAGTCCCTGATGCTGCGGTTGGCCGAACCGGCGTTGGGCGTGGCGTAGAAGAGGCTGCCCTCCAGGCGCAGGGTCTCCGCGCCGCCGAAGAGGTTGCGGTGGGTCCAGTAGCTGCGCAGTTCCGGCCCGTCGACGGTGGAGTAGGAGGCGGAGGCGCCGACGGCGCGGGGCTTGCGCTCGGTGAGTTCGACGAACAGCGGCAGGTTGCCGGAGGCATCTAGGCTCTCGCCCTCGCGCACCCGCACGCCGCCGAGGATCTCGAGCTTGGAGAGCGACTTGCGGATGCCTTCCACCGCGGCCGGCGAATAGGGCTCCCCGGGCCGCGTGTAGATGAAGCTGCGCACGGGCGCCGGGTCGACGGTGGTGAGGCCGCTCATGGTGACCGTGCCGATGCCGGCCAGGGGTCCGGGATCGACGGTCAGCGTGACCTCGTAGGCCAGCGCCGGATGGTCGACCACGGGCTTGCGCGACACCACCTTGGCGAAGGGGTGCCCCATGGCGCGGAAGTGATCGACGATGCGGGCCTCGGCCGCGATGACGTCCGCCGCCCTGCCCGGCGAGCCCGGCTCGAACTTCACCACGCGGTCGGGCAGCACCTGCGGCGCGTAGGGCCGGCCGGTGGCGCGGTCGAGCACCGTGAGGTTGCGCAGCGTGAACAGCGGACCGGGAGCCGCGACGATGCGGACCGGAATCTGCTGGCGGCCCTGCAGGGCGGTCGCCGCGCGCACGGCCGGCCCCGTCGGACGCCCGAGCCGGAGTTCGACGCCGGCGATCTCGAACCAGGCGCCGCCGTTGTAGTAGCCGAGCCCCCACAGCGTGTCGGTGAGGCGCACGAGATCCGACTCGGCGATGCGCACGAGGCTCTCGGCGTCCGGCGGCGGCTCGAGGCGCAGGCGGGCCAGCGTGGAGGCGTCCCGCAGGGCGCGCTCGATGTCGCCGTCGCCGCCCTGGACCGAGACGTCGAGGGTGAAGGCGGCCTTGCCCGGCGCAGCCGGCGGCGAGGGCTGCTCGCGCAGGCCCAGGAACACGAGAAGGTCGAATGCGCGCGCAGGACCGGCGCCTGCCGTGGCGAGTGCCAACGCGAGCCCCAACGCTACGCCTCGCGCGGTCCCCCGCACCATTTACCCTCCGTCCGCGACCCCGCCGTCCGGTCTTCTAATTGAACCCCACGGGATGCCACAACCAAGGCCAACGTGTGACGGATCCCTGCAACGCGCCATTATGGTTAACGGGAACCGCAACCGTGGCCGCGCGTTGCCACGCCGATGAGCTCTCCTCCCGCCGCGACCCGGCCCGCCGCCTCCACCGCCGCCTCGACCCCCGCCCGCGTCGAGCGCGGCGTGGAAAGCGTGTCGACGGCTTCCGCCATCTTCATCGTCGCTGGCCTGGGCGTGCTGTGGGCCGGACAGGAAATCTTCGTCCCCATCGCGGTGGCGATCCTGCTGAGCTTCGTGCTCGCCCCCCTGGTGAGGCGCCTGCAGGCTTGGCGGCTGCCGCGCGGCGCGGCCGTGCCGACCGTGGTGGTGCTCGCCTTCCTCATCATCACCGGCCTGGGGGCCGTGGTGACCATGCAGCTCACGGTGCTGGCGAACAACCTGCCCCAGTACCAGACGACCATCCGCGAGAAGGCTATCGCCGCGCGTGGCATGATCGCCGGGCGCGGCACCCTCGAGCGTGCCGCCGACATGCTGCAGGACCTCGGGCGCGAGCTGCAGAACCGACCCGCACCGGCGACGGCGGGCGAGGCGACCGCGGGTGCCACGCGGCCGGCGCAGCCGATGCCGGTCGAGGTGCATTCGCCTGCCCCGGGTCCGCTGCGCTCGCTCATCGACATCGTGTCGCCCGTGGTGCATCCGCTGGCCACCGTGGGCCTGATCGTGATCTTCGTGGTCTTCATTCTGCTGCAGCGGGAGGACCTCAGGAACCGGCTGATCCGCCTGGCCGGGTCGCACGACATCCAGCGCACCACGGCCGCCATCGACGATGCCGCCCATCGGCTCAGCCGGCTCTATCTGGCGCAGCTCGGCCTCAACGCGGGCTTCGGCTGTTTCATCGCGATCGGCCTCTGGCTCATCGGCCTGCCCAACCCGATCCTGTGGGGCATCCTCGCGGCGATCCTGCGCTTCGTGCCCTATATCGGCGGCTTCATCTCGGCCGCCTTCCCGCTGACGCTCGCCATCGCGGTCGACCCGGGCTGGTCGATGCTGGCCTGGACGGCCGCGCTCTTCCTCATCGGCGAGCCGCTGGTGGGCCATGTGCTGGAGCCGCTGTTCTTCGGCCGCAGCACGGGCCTGTCGCCGGTGGCCGTCGTGGTCTCGGCGGCGTTCTGGACCTGGCTGTGGGGACCCATCGGCCTGGTGCTGGCGACGCCGCTCACCGTGTGCCTGGTGGTTCTGGGCCGGCACGTGGAGCGCCTCGCCTTCCTGGACGTGATGTTCGGCAGCACGCCGGCCCTGTCGCCCCCGGAGGTGTTCTACCAGCGCATGCTGGCGCGCGATCCCATCGAGGCCGCCGACCAGGCCGAGGACTATCTCGCCGACAACGCGCTCGCCGCCTACTACGACGACATCGCCCTGCCCGGCCTGCGCATGGCGCAGGACGACCGCACCCGCGGCGCGCTCGAGGAAGAGCGCATCGCGACGCTGCGCGACACCGTGGCCGACCTCGTCGAGGACCTCACCGAAACGCTGCCGGTGCTGCGGGAGCAGAACGGCCCGGTGGACGGCGGGGCCAATCCCTCGGCGGCGCCGTCGTCCTGGGCGGACGCGGAGCGGGTGCTGTGCATTCCGGCCCGCAGCCCGCTGGACGAAGCGAGCGCGCTGATGCTGGGCCATGCGCTCAGCCGCTCCGGGCTGGCGAGCCGGGTGGAGGGAGCCGGCGCGCTGTCGAGCGCGCGCATCGTCCATCTCCCGGCCGGCGACGTCGACATCGTGGTCCTGTGCTCGCTCGATACGTCCAGCATCGGCCACCTGCGCTATGCCGTGCGCCGCATCCAGCGCCGGCTGCCCGGCGTGGCCGTGGTGCTCGCGGCCTGGGACGCAGACGCCATGGCCGCCGAGAAGCTCGCCGCCATGCTCGGCCCGGACCGCGTCGTGACCTCCATCTCCGAGGCCCTCACCGGCGTCGTGGCGCTCGCCGTCCGCCGCGAGGACGACGTGTCGGACCCGGTCGAGGACCCGCGGGATCCCGCTCCGGCCGTCGGCGGCCCGATCCCGGCGTGAGCCGTTCGCCGGCGGCGCGCCTGTGGCCCGGAGGCCACGCATGGGGGCCGCTCTCGCACCTGCGGCAGGTTGGCGGCTGACAGGGGCGCGCGCGCTTTCTAGAAGGCGGGCATCCTCCACGATGGAACGGCGCCGAATCGATGCTGACCCGACGTCTCGTCCTGCTGGCCACCGCCGGCGCCCCGCTCGCGGCCTGCAACACGATCCCCAATCCGCCGGCCCCGAGCCTGACGTCCGATCCGGAGCTCGCCGCGTGGTACGTGGGCAGCAAGCCCGACAAACCCTACGACATTCCGCTGGTCGACAAGACCAAGATCGACGCGCAGTTCCGGCGCCAGACGGTGGCCTACAAGGGCCCCGAGGCGAAGGGCACGATCGTCGTCGATATCGACGCGCGCATGCTCTACCTCGTGAACGGCGACGGCACGGCCGAGCGCTACGGCGCGGGCGTGGGGCGGCAGGGCTTTTCCTGGCGCGGACGCGCCTATGTCGGCCGCAAGGCGGTGTGGCCGGACTGGAGCCCCACCTCCACCATGGTCCGCATCAAGCCGGAGCTGCCGCGCTTCCTGGAGGCCGGGCTCGACAATCCGCTGGGCGCGCGCGCCATGTACCTTTACCAGGGGGGGCGGGACATCCTGTTCCGCATCCACGGCACCAACGAGCCGTGGAGCATCGGCGAGCAGGTGTCGAGCGGCTGCATCCGTCTGCTCAACGAGGACGTCGCTGACCTCTACGAGAAGGTGCCGGTGGGGACCAACGTCCTCGTCAAGCGCAACGGGGTCTATCGCGTCTGATCCCCGCTCGAATTCACGGATCCGCTTTTGTGCGACATATAGCCGCAGCTTAAGGGGCTAACCTTCGGGCACCCCGATGGTGAACATTGCGCCACCGGTCAAGCCGGGTCCTAGGGAGCTCGAAGACCCCCCGCAATGCGCCTGACGTTCGATCGCCGCGTCGCCCTTGTCACGGGTGCCGGGCAGCCCATAGGAAACGCCATTGCCTGCGCCCTGGTCCAGTCCGGGGCCACCGTGCACGTGGCAGACACCCCCGAATCGGGTCTCGCCGATCGCGCCCACCAGATCGGCGCGAAGCCTCACCTGTACGACATCCGCAACCGCCACGCGGCCCACGAGGTGGTGCGCGGCGTGCTGGAGAGCGAGGGGCGCCTCGACATCGTCGTCAACGCCGGCCACGCGGCCGCGCCCGAGACCGAGACCGCGCTCGAGGACATCGACGAGGAGGCCATGGTGGGTCACATGGTGCGCGGCACAGACACCACCTTCTGGCTGGCCCAGGCCTGCGCGCCCACGATGAAGCGGGCGGGCTACGGCCGCATCGTCACCGTGGCCGCCCCGGCGCGCGACGCCAAGGCCGGCGACGTCACGGCCGTGCAGCAGGCGGTCGCGGGGCTCACCCGGCAGCTCTCCGGCGAGCTCGCCCCACACGGCATCACGGTCAACACCGTGCTCTCCGGCGTCATCTCGACCGACCCGGAACAGGCCAACGGCAACGACCACGTCAACGGCTTCGCCACGCTCCACACCCGCCGGCACGGCCGTGCGGAGGACGTGGCCCACGCCGCCCTGTTCTTCGTCAGCGACGAAGCGGGCTGGATCTCCGGCCAGGTCCTGCCGGTGGACGGCGGACGCTTCTGAGCGGCGCCCGGCGGGAGCGGCTCCCGCCCGCACGGATCAAGACGACATCGCCAGCCCATTCAGCGGTGGCATGGAACGCAAAGCCTTTCCCTCGCGTTGCCGGAAAGCCTGAGTTCTAGCTGCTGTGACGGGTAGGTTCCCCCTTGGTGGTCCAACTGACCGCGCCGACGATCTTGCCCGTTCATCCCGGCACCGAGATGGCGGCGCGCATCCTTGCGCTGGATGAGGCGAGCTCGCCCCTGGGGCCGCCGAGCGCCTGGCCGCAAAGCCTTCTGAACGCCCTTGGCCTAATGCTGCCCGCCCACGCGCAGATCGTGCTGTTCTGGGGCCCGGACTACGTGGCGCTCTACAACGACGCCTACGCCCCCACGATCGGCGCCAAGCATCCGGCGGCGCTCGGCCGTCCGGCGGCCGAGAGCTTCGTGGAGCTGTGGGACGATCTCGAGCCGCTGCTGCGCCGGGTGCGCGAGACGCGCGAGACCTTCGCGGCGAAGGACAGGCCCTTCCACATCGAGCGCCACGGCTACCGCGAGATGGTCCATTTCGACGCGTCCTTCTCGCCGGTGCCCGACGAGACGGGCGCGGTGGGCGGCGTGCTGTGCATCGTCTCGGAAACGACCGAGCGCGTGCGGGCCGAGCAGGCGCTGCGGGCGAGCGAGGGCCGGCTCCGCTTCCTGGGCGAACTCGACGAAGCCCTGCGCCGCTCGCGGGACGCCGCCGAGGCGATGGCGACCGCCGCCGAGCGGCTGGCCCGCCGGCTCGGGGCATCGCGCTGCGCCTATGCCGACGTGGACGCCGGCTCGGGCAACGACCGTTTCGTCATCCGGCGCGACTACACCGCGCCCGGGCACACGAGTTCGGCGGGCATCTACAGCCTCGATCTGTTCGGCCCCCGTGCGGCGAAGGCCATGCACGGCGGGAGCACGCTCGTGATCCGCGACATCGCCCGCGAGCTCGCCGCCGACGAAGGCGGCGCCATGTTCCAGGCCATCGGCTTCCGGGCGATCGTCTGCTGCCCGCTCGTCAAGGACGGCAGGCTCGCCGCGATGATGGCCGTGCACCAGGACGTCGCGCGCGACTGGCAGCCCGACGAGATCGGCCTGGTCGAGACCGTGGTGGAGCGGTGCTGGGCGCATGTCGAGCGCGTCGGCTCGGAGGCGCGGCTGCGCGAGAGCGAGGAACGCTACCGCACCCTGTTCGAGGCGATCGAGGCGGGCTTCTGCATCATCGAAGTGCTGTTCGACGCGGAGAAGCGGCCCGTGGACTACCGCTTCGTCGAGGTGAACCCGGCCTTCGAGACGCAGACCGGCCTCGTGGGGGCGGTGGGGCGGCGCATGCGCGAACTCGCGCCGGCTCACGAGGAGCACTGGTTCGAGATGTACGGGCGAGTCGCCACCACGGGCGAGCCGGTGCGGTTCGAGAACGAGGCCGCCGCGCTCGGGCGCTGGTTCGACGTCTATGCCTTCAAGGCGGCCGGTCCCGAGCAAAACCGGGTCGTGATCCTGTTCAGCGACATCACCGCGCGTCGACAGGCGGAGGAGGAGCTGCGCCAGCTCAACGCCACGCTGGAGCATCGCGTCGCCGAGCGCACCGCGGAGCGCCAGCTCCTGGCCACCATCGTCGACATCACCGGCGAGCAGATCCAGGCGCTCGACCTGGAGTACCGGTGGCTCGCCATCAACCCCTCCTGCCTCGAGGCCTACCGGAGCCTCTACGGCAAGGTCCCGAAGGTCGGCGATTGCCTGCTCGACATGCTGGCCGACATGCCCGAGCACCTGGCGGCCGCCAAGACCGTCTGGGCCCGCGCGCTGGCGGGAGAGGCCTACACGATGCAGGCGACCTGGGGCGACCCGGAGCTGGGCGAGCGAAGCTACGAGATGCGCTTCGAGATCCTGCGCGACCCGGCCGGTCGCCAGGTCGGGGCGTTTCTCACCGGGCGCGACATCACCGAGCGACTCGCGGAGCAGCGGCGCCTGGAGAAGGCCGAGGAGGCGCTGCGCCAGTCGCAGAAGATGGAGGCCATCGGCCATCTCACCGGCGGCGTGGCCCACGACTTCAACAACCTGCTGACGCCGATCGTCGGCAGCCTGGATCTCCTGCAGCGCAAGAGCCTCGGCGGCGCGCGCGAGCAGCGCCTGATCACGGCGGCCGTGCAGTCCGCCGAACGGGCCAAGACGCTGGTGCAGCGCCTCCTGGCCTTCGCGCGGCGCCAGCCCCTGCAGCCCGTCGCGGTCGACGTCGGCCGGCTGGTGAAGGGCATGGGCGAGCTCGTGGCCAGCACGACGGGGCCGCAGATCCGCGTGTCGGTGGAGGCCCCGGACGATCTGCCCGCCGCCAAGGCCGATCCCAACCAGCTGGAAATGGCCCTGCTGAACCTGAGCGTCAACGCACGCGATGCCATGCCCGACGGCGGCACGCTGCGGATCGCGGCGCGCTCGGTCCTCGTCGGTCCCGGGCACCGGGCGCGCCTGCCCGCCGCGCACTACATCTGCCTGTCCGTCGCCGACACCGGGACCGGCATGGACGAGGCCACCCTGGCGCGGGCGGTGGAGCCCTTCTTCTCGACCAAGGGCGTCGGCAAGGGAACCGGGCTCGGCCTGTCGATGGTGCATGGCCTGGCATCCCAGCTCGGCGGCGCCCTCACCATCCAGAGCCGGCCGGGTTCCGGCACGGTGGTGGAGCTGTGGCTGCCGCAGACCGTCGAGGCGGTGGAGGCGGCGGAGACCCCCTACGCCCTCCCCTACCCGCTGCAGCGCGGCACGGTGCTGCTCGTCGACGACGAGGACGTCGTTCGCCTGACCACGGCCGAGATGCTGCAGGACCTCGGCTACGCGGTGACGGAAGCCGTTTCCGCCGAGGAAGCCCTGCGGATGGCGACCGGCGGCGTGCCCTTCGACATGCTTCTGACGGATCACCTGATGCCGGGCATGACCGGGACCGAGCTGGCGCGCGACCTGCGCCGGCGACGCCCGGATTTGCCCGTGCTGCTGATGTCCGGCTTTGCCGAGGAGCATGGCGTGGAGGACGGCATCCAGCGCATCAACAAGCCGTTCCGCAAGGACGAACTGGCGATGCACCTGGGGCAGCTCGGCGCTGGCCGCGGCTGACCCCCGCCCCCCTCCCGCATTCCCGGCGCGGACGCCCCTCCAGGTACAAAGTGCCGCAGCCCAGCTGACGCAACCCCGCGGTGGCGCTCCCGGTTGTCCGGGTTTGTAGCTCACGGGGACGGCTCATGGACGGCGCGGCGAACGACCAGGTTGTGACGCTCGATCTGCGCTCGGGCCAGACGATCTGGGAGCGCGATGCGCGGCCCTTCGCGCGGCCGACGCTGCCGCCGGTGAGCAATCTGCGCACCGACGTGATCGTGGTGGGGGCCGGCATCACCGGTGCCTTCTTGGCGGAGCGCTTCACGCGCGAAGGGCGCAAGGTCGCCATTCTCGACCGCCACATGCCGCGCCGCGCCAGCACGGCGGCCAGCACGGCGCTGCTGCAGTGGGAGATCGACGCCCCGATGCTGGAGCTCGAGGGCGAGCTCGGCTTCGAGGCGGCGGCGGCGATCTACCGGCGCAGCGTGGCCGCCGTGCGCGGCATCGGCCATCTCGCCGCCGATCTCGGCAATGCGGCCGACTTCTCCTGGCGCCCCACCCTGTTCCTCGCCGGCAACGAGCTCGGCCCCGCCGACCTCCGGGAGGAGCTGCGGCTGCGGCTCAAGGCCGGCATCGAGGGCGAGTATCTGGGCCCGGGGGACCTCGCGGCCCGTTTCGGCTTCGACCGCGAGGGGGCTCTGCTGCATGCGGGCTCGGCGGTGGCCCACCCCATGAACCTCGCAAACATGCTTCTGTCGGCGGCGCTGTCGCGCGGCGCCACGCTGCTCTCGCCGGCCCTCGTGGTCGACTACGACACCACCTCGCAGGGCGTCAGCGTGCGCACCGAGGCGGGGCTGCAGGTGGACGGCGAGATCCTCGTGCTGGCGAACGGCTACGAGCTGCCGCCCTTCGTGGAGGCGCGCGTGCACCGCATCACCTCCACCTGGGCCTTCGCGACCCGGCCGCAGGCGCCGGGCGTGCTGTGGCCGGACGAGGCGCTGGTGTGGGAAGCCTCGGAGCCCTACGCCTACATGCGCTCCACCACGGACGGGCGCATCGTGTTCGGCGGCGAGGACGAGGACATCCAGGACGCCGACCGCCGCGACGCCCTGCTGCCGGAGAAGATCGCCACGCTGCGCGGCAAGCTCGCGGCCCTGGTGCCCGCCGCCGACACCACGCCCGACGCGACCTGGACCGGCTTCTTCAGCGAGACCGAGGACGGGCTGCCGCTGATCGGCGCCGTGCCCGGCCGCCCCCGCACGTTCGCCGCCTTCGGCTATGGCGGCAACGGCATCACCTTCAGCGCCATCGCCGCCGACATGATCGCCCGCCTGGCCGCCGGGCAGGACGACCCGGCACGCGAGTGGTTCGCGGTGGACCGGGGGTGAGGTGGGTGGCCTAGGCGAGGCTGACTTCACCTTGTGCTGTTGCCGCTTCTCCTCGCCCTCTCAGCGTCATCCCCGGCATGGCGCGGGGGCCCACGACTTGAGGACGGCCCCGCCAAAGTCGTAGATGGCCGGGCCGGCGCCCGGCCAGGACGGCGGAGAGATGGAGCGAACGAGGCGAAGGCCGCCTCACCCCGCCGCGGGATAGTCGCTGTAGCCCTGGGGACCCGGGGTGTAGAACAGGTCGGCGTTGGGCTGCGCCAGCGCGATGCCGTTCTTGAAACGGGCCACGAGGTCGGGGTTGGCGATGAAGGGCCGGCCGAAGACGACCGCCTGCAGCTCGCCGCTGGCCAGAGCCGCCTCGCCCGTCTCCTGGGTGTAGCCGCCGGCCGCGATCATGCGGCCGCGGGTGTGGGCGCGCATGGTGGCGAGCGTGGCGGTCGGGTCGCCGGCATTGTTGAGCTGCGGGGCGAAGGCGTCGGCCTTCATGACGTGGACATAGGCCATGTCGGCCGTAGGGATCGCGTCGAGCAAAGCGACGTGGGTCTCGACCGGATTCGCATCGACGAGATCGTTGAACATGTGGCCCGGCGAGACGCGGATGCCGGTGCGGTCGGCGCCGATGGCGTCGGCCACGGCCTTCACCGTCTCCACCACGAAGCGGATGCGGCCGGCGAGATCCGTGCCGTAGCCGTCGGTGCGCAGGTTGGCGTTGCTCGCCAGGAACTGGTTGAGCAGGTAGCCATTGGCGGCGTGCAGCTCGACGCCGTCGAAGCCGGCCTCGCGGGCGTTCTTCGCCGCCTGCACGAACTCCTCGCGCAGCGCCGGCAGCTCGGCCGTGGTGACGGCGCGGGGCTGCGGATAGCTCTGCATCTGCTGCTGGTCGGTCCACATCTGGCCGGCCGGCGTCACCGCCGACGGCGCCACCGGCGCATCCGGCACCTGCCGGTTGAGCGGATGGGCGATGCGGCCGGTGTGCATGATCTGCAGCACCATGGAGGCGCCGCCCTTGTGCACCGCGTCGGTCACCTTGCGCCACGCCGCGATCTGCTCGGGGGAATGGATGCCCGGCGTGCGGGCATAGCCCTGGCCGGCGAAGCTCGGCTGCGTGCCCTCGGCGATGATCATGCCGGCGGAGGAGCGCTGCGCGTAGTAGTCGACCACATGCGGCAGCGGCACGCCCTGCGCATCGGAGCGGCTGCGGGTGAGCGGGGCCATGACGATGGCGTTCTGCAGCGCGAGGGCGCCGAGGCGAGTGGGCTGGAAGAGCTTGGACATGGGTGCGGTACCGCTGGGGACGTTGGGACCGCTGAGGTATGTACGTTTCCGCCCGTGTCCAGAGCTGGGCTGGTGGGCATTTTTGCAAGGGCGCCTATGGCGCAATGCCAACGAGCGCGTGCGACTTGCGAAAATGCCATCCGCGGAGCCATGATGGCGCATGACCGCCCGCCCCCGCCCGTCGACGCTCGCCACCGTGGCCCACCGCCGCGCCGCGGCGCTTGCCGCCTTCGGCCTCGCGACCCTGCTGGCGACCGCCGCGCAGGCGACAGAGGCCCGCTACACCTGCAGCAGCGGCACGACGCTCAAGGCCGTGTTCTCGCCGCCATCGGCGAAGACCGGCCGGGTGACGCTCACCTTCGGCGACGGCGCGACGCTCACCTTGCCCCAGGCCCGCTCGGCCGACGGCGGGCGCTACGCCGGCAAGGGCACGACCTTCTGGATCAAGGGGAACGCCGCGACGCTGGAGCGCAAGGGCGGCAGCGAGACCTGCACGGCGCAGTGAACGGGCGAAGCCTCCGCCGCCTCGTCAGCCACCGGCCGTCGCCGGTAAGTCGGTCTCGGGGCCCGCGCCCTCTCCCCGGACCGCCGCGAACAGGCGGCAGGTGCGCGGCTCCGGCGACAGGTTGGGATGGACGGCGAAGCGGCGCAGCGTTCCCTCCTCCTGCATGCCTGCCGCCAGCATGACGGCGGCGGACGCCGCGTTCGCGGTGTCGCAATAGCCCCAGACCCGCCACACCGAGGGATGGTCGATGAGCCAGCCCACGACGGCGGCCACGATCTCGCGGCCATAGCCCCGGCCCCAGGACGGCCGGGCCAGGCCGAAGCCGATCGAGACGCCGTGGTCGCCGCCGGCGAGGTTGACGAGGCCCGCCGGTGCGCCGCCGGCCGTGTCCGCGATGGCGAGGAGGTAGGCCGAGCGGTCCGCCGCCAGCTGGGCCGCGGCCCCGATCATGCGCTCGGTCTGGGCCTGCGCCTCGTGCCGCCGCCAGGGCATGTAGCGCGCCACCTCGGCATCACCGGTATAGGTCGCGAAAAGTGGCCCCGCATCGGCGGGCACGAGGGCGCGCAGGGCAAGGCGGGATGTGGCGAGGCCGATGGGGGAGGTGAAGGGCAGCATCCGGGCAGACTAGCCCGCGCGCGGCGGCGCGGCCATGGAGACGGCGGCGTGCGTCCGGGCAGCCCGGTGCCGGGTCAGTCCTTGAGCGGATCGTGGCCCCAGTTCATCAGGGAGTGGCGCCAGCGCGTGTCCGCGATGTCGCCGGAAGGGCGCTGCGCCAGATGCCGGTGAACATAGCCGACCACCTTGCGCATGTGGGACAGGTCGTCGTCGCCGATGTCGGCCTTTTTTGTGCGCAGGATTTCGACGATGCGGCGGCCCGAATGGTGACCGACGGATTCCGGTCCGCCGGCCTTCGCCTTCGGGTGGCCGTCGGCCCACCCGACCTCGCGCGAGGTCTCCGTCTTCAGCCAGCGCTCGAGTTCGGCCGGCGTCATGTTGACGGCCTCGCGAAACGCGGTGGCGATGTCGTCTCGTGACGTGTCGGCCATGGCATGCCCGCTCCCGTTCGGTGGCGAGCCTGCAACGGCGCAGGCCGGCGGCGGTTCCGCTCGCGGCCGTCACGCGGGCGGGCTGGCGTCCCCGCCCTGCGGCATCGCGGACGTGTCCATCCACATCGCGCCGATGGCGTGCCCATCCGGATCGGCGAGGTCGCGGGTGTACATGAAGCCGTGGTTCTCCACGGGGTTGATGTCGGCCTCCCCGCCATGCGCCGCGGCGGCCCTGCTCATGGCGTCGACCATCGCGCGGTCGCGGCAGCGCAGGGCCAGCATGACCTCGCTCGACCCCTTCGCGGGGATGGGGCGCTGGGTGAACCCGCGCCATTTGGCGTGCGTGAGCAGCATGAAGCTGACCGCCTCGTCCCACACCACGCAGGCTCCGCCCTCGCCGCTGAAGCGGGGCTCGCGCCTGAACCCGAGCGCCTCGTAAAACGCCAGCGACGCCGCGAGATCCGTGACCGGCAGGCTCACGAAGAGGGACGATCCCATGTCTTTCTCCCTGGATGGCGCGAGGGCCAGCCCGGGGCGGGTGGCCTTCGCTCTCACCCAAGGACGTTCGGGAGGATGCGATCCGACAGCGCGGGACTGACTTTCGGGCGCGGCCCGACCCGCGATGCCGACCGGGTCCCCGTCGCGACGGGTCTACGCGCCGACGATGGCGTTGATGTTCAGGAGCGAGATCACCGTGTCGTTCTTGACGATCAGCTTGTCGAGCAGCCCGTCGTCGGAATCCATCACGCCGACCGGCGGGTCGCGAAGGTCCTCGGGTTCGACGTCGAGGATGTCCGACACGGCGTCCGCCAGCAGGCCGACGAGGCGCTCGCCCGCGTCGACCACGATGGTGACGGTGGAGCGGGTGCGTTCCGTCGAGCCGAGGCCCAGGCGGCTGCGCAGGTCGTAGACGACGATGATCGAGCCGCGCAGGTTGAGCACGCCCAGCACATGCGGCTCGGCGTTGGGCAGGGCGGTGGCCGGCTGCCAGCCGCGGATTTCGCGGACGGCGCTGACCGGCGTCCCGAACAGGCGCTCATGCACCGTGAAGGTCACGACCTGGGACAGGTTGGTGCTTTCGTGGTCCTGCAGCGAGTAGTCCCTCAGTGCGGCGCTCATGGCGGCCTCCTGACATGATGGGGATGGAAGGCCCGCAGCGGCGGGCTCCTCCGTTACGGGCAAGAACGGCCCGCCGCGGCGGGCCGCCTACGGTCAGAAAAGAACGGCCCGCCGC
>NZ_CAMFHB010000015.1 GCF_945952055.1 uncultured Alsobacter sp. | reverse complement strand
CGCCATCCCCATGCCCATTCCCCGGCCGGCCAATCTGGGCGGCGGCACGGCCCAGGCCGCGTCCGAGGCGCCCCGCGCCGTCGCCATCCCGACCGCGCCCGCCGCCGCGCCCCAGGTCGTTCCCGCCGCCATCGAGACGACGCCGGAGGCCGCGCTGCAACGAGCCAACGCGGCGCTGAACGCGCTCGGCCAGATGCAGGCCGATTTCGTGCAGACCAGCGGCAACGGACGCCGGGCGGAGGGCAAGATCTATCTGCAGAAGCCCGGGCGCGTGCGCTTCGAGTATCTGCCCCCGGCGACTCTCGAGATCGTGGCGGACGGCAGCTCCGTGGTGATCCGCGACCGTAAGCTCGGCACCCAGGACCTCTACGGCATCGCCCAGACGCCGCTGAAGTTCCTCCTGCGCGACAAGGTGGACCTGTCCCGCGACATGCGTCTCCTGGAGATCAATCCCGCGCCCGATCTCGTCTCGGTGACCGTCGAGGACAAGGCCACCTTCGGCGGGACGTCGCGCATCGAACTCTTCTTCGATCCGCGCAGCTACGCCCTGAAGCAATGGACCGTCACCGATCCGCAGGGCTACCAGACCGCGGTGGTGCTGCGAAACGTCGACACGCGCCGGGCGCCGGATCCGGCCAACTTCTTCATCGACTACACCAAGAGCATGCCCGCGGCGGGCGGTGCCTTCCGCTGACCGGGAAAGCCGGGTTGCGCGACCCCGTCTTCGCGGCTACCCCTGCGGCTCCCGAGACGCCGTCGGAGCCGTCCCTTGCGCCTGACCATCGCGACCTGGAACATCAATTCGGTGCGCCTGCGCGCCGGCCTCGTCACGCAATTCCTCGCCGATCACGGCCCGGACGTGCTCTGCCTGCAGGAAACGAAGTGCCAGGACGACCATTTTCCGACGGCGGCGTTCCGCAAGGCCGGCTACGAGCACATCGCGGTGCATGGGCAGAAGGGCTACCACGGCGTGGCCGTCGTCTCCCGCATTCCCATCGAGGCCCGTGAGGCGCATCGCTACTGCGACAAGGACGATGCGCGCCACATCGCGGTGACGCTCGCCGGTGGCGGCGGGGCCAAGGGCATCACGCTGCACAACTTCTACGTTCCGGCCGGCGGCGACGTCCCCGATCCCGCAGTGAACGTGAAATTCGAGCACAAGCTCGCCTTCCTCGACGAGATGACCCGGTGGGGGATGCGCGACAAGCCCGCCGCGGGGCGCTCCGTCCTCGTCGGCGACCTCAACATCGCGCCGCTCGAGAACGACGTCTGGAGCCACAAGCAGATGCTCGACGTGGTCTCGCACACCCCGCTCGAGTGCAAGCTGCTCGGCCAGGTGCAGGAAGCGGCCGGCTGGGTCGATGCGGTGCGGACCCTGCGGCCGGAGCCCGAGCGCCTCTACACGTGGTGGAGCTACCGGGCCCAGGACTGGCAGAAGGCCGATCGCGGACGGCGCCTCGACCACGTCTGGCTGTCACCGGGCCTGAGCGGTTCGCTGGCCGGGACCGAGATCGTGCGTCACGCGCGCAGCTGGGAGCGCCCGTCGGACCACGTGCCGGTGATGATCACGCTGGACGTTTGACGCTCGTCGTCCCGTCCAGCACGAGCAGCTTGCGGCGCACCTCCGCCAGCTCCGCCGCCGTGGCCTCGGCCCGTGCCGCGACGACGTCGCGCACAGCGACGGCGAGCTCCGGGTACTCGTCGAGGACGCGGCGGAACACCGAGCGCCCGATCTTGAGAACGCTGGAGGGTTCGCGTGCGATGGCGGTGGCGGGCCTCGCCGTGTCGATGATCAAGGCCAGTTCGCCGATAAGCGTCCCGGCCGTCGCCACGACGGTGGCGGGCGAGCCGTCGTCCGTCGCGTCGAGCGCGACGGCCCCGCTGGTCACCAGATAGCCGCCGTCGGACATCTCGCCGCGGCGAAACAGCACGTCGCCCGCGCGGACGATCTTGGTTTCGCCCGCGAAGGCGATCAGGCGCAGGGCATCGCGGTCCATCGCGGAAAACAGCGGGACCGTCTCGAGGATCGCGATATCCCGCTTGAGCGCCATGGCGTCAGGGCACCAGCTTGTAGCCCCCGGCCTCGGTGATCAGGATCTGGGCGCTGGAGGGGTCGCGCTCGATCTTCTGCCGCAGCCGGTAGATGTGCGTCTCGAGCGTGTGGGTGGTCACGTTCGAATTGTAGCCCCAGACCTCGGTCAGGAGCACGTCGCGCGTCACGACCCTGGTTTCGGCCCGGTAGAGGAACCGCAGGATGGCGGTCTCCTTCTCCGTCAGCTTCAGCTTCGATCCCTGGGCCGACACCAGGAGCTTGGCGCTCGGCCGGAACGTGTAGGGACCGATGGTGAAGACGGCATCCTCGCTCGCCTCGTGCTGGCGCAGCTGCGCGCGGATCCTGGCGAGCAGGACGGCGAAGCGGAAGGGCTTCACGACATAGTCGTTGGCGCCCGCTTCCAGGCCCAGGACCGTGTCGGCATCGGAATCGTGCCCCGTCAGCATGATGACGGGCGAGCGAAAGCCCGACTTGCGCATCAGCTTCACCGCCTCGCGCCCGTCCATGTCGGGAAGGCCGACGTCCATCAGCGCGAGGTCCACCCGGGTGTCCTTCACCGCCGAGATGGCCTTGGCCGCCGTATCGACCGTCACGGGGGAGAATTCCTCGTGCAGAGCCAGCTGTTCGGACAGCGCACTGGCCAGCTCGAGGTCGTCGTCGACCACGAGGATGCTGCGCACGTTCGACATCGTCCCAGACCCCTCTATCGCGGGTGCGGCTTGACCTGCCGGTTCGGTTCCCGCAGTCCTTGTGGCTCAACTAGACCACGCCGGGCGGGTTTCGCAAGCCGTGCCGGTATTTAGGGCGCCTTCCATCCCTTTCCATTCTGGAAAACCACAATCGATCCCGTCCCCATGGTTCGCGCGCGTCCCCTCACCCTTCGCGTCTTCCGCCTGCCCTCGGATCCCCGCCGGGGCATCCTTGTGGCGGGCGCCCTGGTGCTCCCCTGCGCGCTGGGCCGCGGCGGGATCAGGCGGGCCAAGCGCGAGGGTGACGGCGCCACGCCGGCCGGCCCGCTCCGGCCGATGGCGGTGCGCTACAGGCCCGATCGCACGGCCCGGCCGCGGGCACGCCTCCCCGTCGGCGCGATCCGGCCCACCGACGGCTGGTGCGACGACCCGCGCCACCCGCGCTACAATCGGCCCGTGCCCTTGCCGTTTCCGGCCGGGCACGAGCGTCTTCACCGCGCGGATGCCGTCTACGACGTGGTGGTCATCCTCGACTGGAACATGCGTCCGGCCATCCGCGGGCGCGGCAGCGCCATCTTCCTCCACCTCGCCCGGCCCGGGTTCACCCCGACCGAAGGCTGCATCGCGGTCTCGCCGGCCGCCATGCGCCGTCTCCTCCCCCTGCTCGGCCGGTCCACCCGCATCGTCGTGGCCGGCTGAGCGCATTTTTTCGGATCCTCGATGTCCCTGTCTCCCGGCCTTCTCTTCGACCTCGACGGCACTCTCGTCGAGACCGATCCCACCCACCTCGCGGCCTTCAACGACATCCTGACGGGAAACGGGCAGCCGGCGGTCGACCAGCATTTCTACAACACCCACATCATCGGCTTTCAGAATGCCGAGATTTTCGGCCGGCTGTTTCCGGACCTGACCGAGGACGATCACCGCCGCCTCGCGGACGAGAAGGAAGCGCTGTTCCGCTCCCGGGCGGCGGGCCTGCATCCGGCGAAGGGGCTGCTCGATTTCCTGGCCTGGGCCGATGCGCACGCCATCCCCACCGCCGTGGTCACCAATGCCCCGCGGGCCAACGCGGACCTGATGATCGGCGCGCTGGGACTGACCGGCCGCTTCCGGCACGTCGTCATCGGGGACGAGATGGAATTCGCCAAGCCGCACCCGCTGCCCTACCTGACGGGCATCCGGCTGCTGGGCGTCGACGTGGCGACCAGCGTCGCCTTCGAGGACTCCCGCTCCGGGCTTCGTGCGGCCGTCGCCGCGGGCCTGACCACCGTGGGCATGGCGACGTCGCTCTCGCCGGAAGCCCTGATGGAGGCGGGCGCCCATCTGGCGGCACCGGACTTCTCGGATCCGGCGCTGCTCGATCTCGTGCGCAGGACCACGGGGCGGGGATAGGCACTACAACTTAAAGTTGTAACTCCCCGTTGATTTTTTCCTGTTAACGCTTGCCAAGCATTGGGAGCGGCGTGGCTGCGCATGGCCGAGACCGTCAAGATCGTCGGTTATTTCAGGATCTCCGGTCGTCTGCAGGGGCTGCTGCGGGCCGAGCTGGAAGAGCAGCGTGCCGCCCTCCAGGCCTTCGCCGTCAGCAGTGGGGCGACGGTCATCGAGCAGTGCGTCGACTACGAGAACGGCAGCCGGTCCCCGCTCGTGCAGCTCGACAAGGCGCTGGGCCTTTGCCGTTTCCGCGGCGCGATGCTGGTGATGCCCAAGATGGGGCCGCTGGCCAAGGACTGGAACGTGCTCGTCAAGCTCTACATGGCCGAGGTCCACGTCGTGGCCCTCGACATGCCGACGCTCTCGCGCGAGAAGCTGAAGGAACTCGCGGTGCACGCGCGGCGCAACGACAAGCGTCTGCCGCCCGAACTGCGGACGGCCGGTGCGGCGAGCACGCCCGCCCAGCGCAACCCAGCCGCCAAGGGCTGAGATCCCTCAGGACACCGCCGTCGCCTTCACCTTGCGGACGTCGATGAGGACGCCGTGCATCGTGTCGCGCCGCTGGAACGTGATGCGATCGTCAGGGCCCAGGACGCCGAGAGCCACGTCCTTGTCCGGCAGCACGACCGTCGCCGCCTTGCCGTTGAAGACGATGACGTGCCTGTGCTCGGGCACCGCGGCCTCGGCCCAGCGCTTGAACTGCGCATAGTACGGCGTGGCCTTCCAGGCGCCGGGCTGCCCGGGATCGACCTGGACCAGGAGATTCTTGCTGGCGGGGTCCACCGTGAGCACGAATTTCGACTTCTCCGGCTTCCATTCCGGGCCGAGGAAATCCGTGGTCATCCACATGCAGTGGAACGAGCGGCAATGCTGCGGGCGGGTCTCGTGGATCCCGCAGCCGCGCCCCGGCGCGCAGTGCTTGCACCACTGGCCGGCCGGCTTGTCCAGGCTCGGCACGTCGAACACCTTGCAGCACAGCGTGCAGGTGCCGCAGGACCGCCCGGCGACGGGGTCCGAGACGAGGAGGGCAGGGTCGTAACTCATGGGTCGGGTTCCCGTCGCCTTTCGGTCGTGTCGGGAACCCTTCTAGAACATGCGGCAACCGGGTGGAAACCGACATTTCGCCTTTTGGCCGAGCGTTGCCTCAGCTCATGACGGAGCGGCTTTCGGCGGTGCCGCGTGTGACCGGGCCCAGAAGGTACAGCCCCCACAGGGCCGACAGGCCGACGAGGATGTAGACGATCCGGGCCAGCGTGCTGCCGGCGCCGAAGATGGCGGCGACGAGATCGAACGAGAACAGGCCGACGAGGCCCCAGTTCAATCCTCCGACGATCAGGAGGATCATGGCGATGACGTTGACGGTTTTCACGGCGGGCACTCCACGGGGCGGCTGCCCCCCGTGGGCGCCGCGCGGCCAGCCAACGCCGCCCAACACTGCTCGTTCCGGGGCGTCGATGGTCCTGCCGGGACGTCGTGCGCGGCGGCTGCACGCGGCAGATGTGTTTCCAGGTGCTCTCGCAACTCTCGATGCCTGTTGTCGGGCGCCGGCCGCGATCTTTGCGGCGGGCGTTGGACCCGAGCGGCAAGGGGCTTTAAGGAAAGGGCGCGGCGTCGTTGCCGCCTCCGATCCTTGGCATGGCGAAGTTCACCCTCCTGACCCTGTTCAGCGGCGAAGCGTCCCCCCTGATCCGCCGGCTGTGGCGCGATTGGATGCGGCCGCATTGGGCCTCGCTGCTGCTCGTCCTGGCCACGGTGAGCGTCCTGGCGGGCGCCAGCAGCCTCTATCCGGTGGTCATCAAGACCGCCTTCGATGCCTTCGACCAGCAGAACAAGCGCCTCGTGCAGCTGATTCCCTTCATCGTCATCGCGGTGACGGCGACCAAGGGCTTCGCGATGCTGGCGCAGTCGATCCTGACCAACCGGGTCGTCACGCGCATCGAGGCCGACATGCAGGCGGCGCTCTATGCCGCGCTCATCGATTCCGACCTCGCCCAGCTCGCCCGCGAGACGCCGGCCGCGCTGGCCCAGCGCTTCACCACCGATTTCGCCTATATCCGCGAGGCCCTGACGCGGCTGTCGACGGTGGCGCTTCGCGACGTCGCCACGGGCCTCGCCCTGCTCGGCGTCATGTTCTGGATCGACTGGCAGGTCACCCTGCTGGCGCTCGTCGTCCTGCCGGTCGTGGCTCCCCCCATCGGCAAGATCGGCAAGAAGCTGCGCCGCACCGCCCTCAACACCCAGGAGCAGACCGGCCACATGGCCGGCATGGTGGCCGAGAGCCTGGGGGCGGCCAGGATCGCCAAGGCCTATGGCCTCGAGGGGACCCTGAAGGACCGTGCCCGCGCCTCCTTCGACACGATCCGCAAGCTGAAGATGAAGTCGGCCAACCAGCGCGCCAGGCTGGATCCCATCCTGGAGATCGCCGGCGGCGTCGCGGTGGCGGGCGTGCTGGTGTTCATCGGCTGGCGCATCGTCAAGAACCAGACCACGATCGGCGACTTCACGGGTTTCGTCACCGCGCTGCTGCTCGCCTCCCAGTCCATGCGGACGCTGGGCAACCTCAACGCCATCCTGCAGGAGGCCTCCGCCGCGCTGGCGAGGCTCTTCGCCATCCTCGACGAGCGCCCGACCATCACCGACGCGCCGCAGGCCACGGCGCTCGCGGTAACCCGCGGCGAGGTTGCGTTCCGGGGCGTTTCCTTCGCCTATGCCGGGTCCCAGGCGTCGCTGCGCGACATCGATCTCGTCCTGCCCGGCGGCAAGACCACGGCCCTGGTCGGCCGCTCGGGCTCCGGCAAGTCGACGTTGATGTCGCTCGTGCCGCGCCTCTTCGACCCGACGGACGGGCGCGTCGAGATCGACGGCCGGGACATCCGGGGCGTCACGTTGGCCAGCCTGCGCAGCCAGATCGCGCTCGTGACGCAGGAAGCGCTGATCTTCGACGACACGGTGGCCGCCAACATCGCCTTCGGCCGGCCCAGTGCGAGCCGGGACGAGATCGAGGCGGCGGCCAGGTCCGCGGCGGCGCACGACTTCATCATGCGGTTGCCCGAGGGCTACGAGACGCGTCTCGGTGACCGCGGATCGAGGCTGTCCGGCGGCGAGCGCCAGCGCGTGTCGCTGGCCCGCGCCATCCTGCGCCAGGCGCCGATCCTGCTGCTCGACGAGGCGACCAGCGCGCTCGATTCGGAGAGCGAAAGGCTGGTGCAGGACGCGCTCGCCGCGCTGACCCACGGCCGCACGTCACTGGTGATCGCGCACCGGCTGTCCACGGTGCGCAGCGCCGACCTCATCGTCGTGCTGGACCGGGGGCGCATCGTCGAACAGGGCGATCACGACACGCTGCTGCGCCAGGGCGGGGTCTATGCCCGCATGCACCGGCTCCAGAGCGGCGACATCGACGAACTCGCGGACGACGCCGTCTAGAGCATTTTCCGACGAAGTGGATTCCGGTTCGTCGAAAGAACATGCGACACTGGGGCACGCCGCGCGTCACCGGGTCATTCCCGTCTCAGAAGAGTGTCGACCACGAAGGTGGAGAAGGCGTGGGGCTTGAAGTCGCGCTCCAGAGCCTCCGGGTCGTACACGGTCGCGACCCAGTCGAGGAAGCCGATGCCCTTGGCCTCGCCCTCCTGCCGGTACCGCTCGAAGAAGGCGTCGAGGATCCCGGTCTTTGCGAAGCGGAAGTGGCCATAGCGCGGGCTCAGCTGGGCCATCGCCTCGTTGAGCGGCTTGCCCTCGTGGACGAGCAGGTAGAGCGCCGCCACGAATCCCGCCCGGTCCGCGCCCGACTTGCAGTGGGCCAGCGCGGGATAGGCGATGCCGGCGAAGAAGTCGCGAGAGTTCAGGATCGTCTCGCGGTCCGGGGCGCCGCGCGAGCGCACCACGAAATCGACCAGCGCGATGCCGTGCCGCTCGCAGGCCTCGCGCTCGAGGGGCCATGACCCGTATTCGCGGCCCCCGCGGAGATTGATCACGGTGCGCACCCCGTCGGCCGCGGCCTGCGCGATGTCCGGGGGAGCCGGCTGCGCGGCCCGCCAGAAGTTCGGCGTCACGCGGTGGCGGTTCAGGTAGACCATCCGCAGGATGCCGTGATCGGCCAGGAGCATGTTGGCCCAGGCCGAGATGCGGTCGAGCGTGCCGCCGACGGGGCGGTCCCAGCGGGCGACGCGGGCCATCCGGCGCGCATAGCGCACCTCCGGCTTCACCGTGAAAAAGCTGGCCAGGACCTTCAACACCACGCGCGACGGCATCCTTTTCGAGCCTGCTGCGGTTCGAAGGACACGCAGCGCTCTCTCGTTGTCCCGGTGATCGCATGCTCCCTGCGAAAAGCCGGGTTCCACCTTTTCGCAGCAGGCCCTCGAGGCACCGCAATGCCCGAAGCGCGGGCCATAGCAGCCGGGGACGCCGCCTGCAATCGGAACACGGCCGGGGGGCTTTACGGCGCCGCGCGTTGGGTCCAATCTGAACGCGTGACCCAGGCAACCCTCACCATACGCCTTGCCCGGCCCCGCGACGCTTCCGCCGTCGCGGCCGTGCACGACGTCGCCTGGCGGGAGGCCTATCGCGGCATCATTCCGGGGCGCGAGCTCGAGAAGATGATCCAGCGGCGGGGGCCCGTGTGGTGGAAAACCATCCTCGACCGGGGCGCGCGCATCGCCGTGCTCGAGTTCGACGACGAGATCCGCGGCTATGCGAGCTACGGCCGCAATCGCCTCGCGGCGTCGCCGTACCGCGGCGAGATCTTCGAACTCTACCTGCTGCCGGAGTATCAGGGACTGGGCTTCGGCAAGCGCCTGTTCGAGGCCGCGCGCCGCGACCTGGCGGGAAACCGCGTTTCGGGTCTCCTGGTCTGGGCCCTTGCCGACAACGACCGCGCCTGCGGCTTCTACAATCATCTCGGCGGCATCAAGGTGCGCGAGATGGAAGAAACCTTCGGTGACGTGGTGCGCGTGCGGCACGCCTTCGGCTGGGTCTAGGTCACCGCGCGTCATCCGCGGCCGGTCGACAGAATGCCTCGCGCGGTCTGCCGTATTTCCCTTCTTGTCCGTGTGCTCCGGGCCGGGATCCAGGTGATGACGGCCTTCCGGACGGAAGGTTTTGCTTCAGGCTACCGGAAAGTCGTTCTTGTCCACTCAGGGTCGCGACCCTAAAACGTCGCGCGGCCGGGAATTCCGCGTTTCGGCCCCCAGGAGAACTCGCCATGCGTATCGACGCCGTTCCGGTCGGCAAGAACCCGCCTCACGAGGTGAACGTCATCATCGAGGTGCCGATCGGGGGAGAGCCCATCAAGTACGAGATGGACAAGGCGTCGGGCGCCCTGGTCGTCGACCGCTTCCTCTACACCTCGATGCGCTATCCCGGGAACTACGGCTTCATTCCGCACACGCTGTCCGACGACGGCGACCCGTGCGACGTGATCGTCGCCAACACGCGCGCGATCGTGCCGGGAGCCGTCATGGCGGTGCGTCCGGTCGGCGTGCTGCTGATGCAGGACGAGGCGGGCCATGACGAGAAGATCGTCGCCGTTCCCGTGCCGAAGCTGACGCGGCGCTACGAGAACGTGACGAACTACACGGATCTGCCGCCCATCACGCTCGACCAGATCAAGCACTTCTTCGAGCACTACAAGGACCTCGAGCCCAACAAGTGGGTCAAGGTGCTGCGCTGGGGCGATGCGGAGGAGGCTTGCAAACTCATCCTCGAGGGCATCGCGCGCTACAAGGCGAGCAAGGCCGACAAGGGCTGAGGCTTCCCCGCCCCGCAGGCCGTTGGTCGGCGGTGGCAGAGGGGGTTGTGCGCGACGCGCCTTGCCCCCGCCTCAACCTCGGGGTTTTCTCGGTCGCGACGACGAATCGGTGATCCCCTGGTCGGGGCGCCGGGGCCCGACCGGGGGAAGTTTCGATGCGGCGAATGAGAGCCGTGCGGCCGTTTGCCGCCATGCTCGTGGTGGTGGCGGGCCTTTTAGGCGCGGTCCTGACGGTCCTCGCCCCCGGCGGCGCGCAGGCCCAGCAGCCCGTGGCGGGCACGCCCTCGCCGACCCAGGTCTACAGGCAGCGGCTCGACGCGGTCAGGATCGAGCTCGACCAGCTCGAGGCCGGGTTGAACCGGCGCGGGACGTCGGATTCCGCCCTGCAGTCGTTGCGCCAGTCCATCGACCCGCTCGCCCAGGAGGCGAGCAAGGTCGCCGTCGAGCTCACCCCCCGTGCCGATGCGATCCGCTCGCGCCTGAAGGAACTCGGGCCCAAGCCGGGCGACAAGGACCCGCCGGAGGGCGCCGACGTCACCAAGGAGCGCGAGGATCGCCAGACGGCGCTGGCCGACGTCGACGAGACCGTCCGCATCGCCCGGTCCCTGCTCGTCCAGGCCGAGCAGATCGAGAAGGAGATCGCCGACAGGCGGCGAGCCCTGTTCACCCAGCGCCTGTTCGAATCCTCGACGAGCCTCCTGTCCCCTCAGCTGTGGATCGAGCTGTCGTCGGGCCTGCCGCATGACGGTCGCGCCCTCGCGTTCATGGCCGAGGAAGCCACGGACCGCGCCGTCGAGAAGCTCACCCTGAAGGGCGCCGTAGGCGTGCTCGGCGTGCTCGCGGTGGCCGTCTTCCTGCTGGTGCCCGTGCGCCGCTTCGGCCTCGCCTTCGTCAAGCGGGATCGTCTCGCCGGCCAGCCGAACCGGCTGCAGAAGGCGGTGGCGGCCGCTGCCGTCATCATCGCCAGCGCGCTCGGCCCCATGATCGCCGCGCTGATCCTGCTGGCGATCGTCGACACGCTGTCCCTGTTTCCGCCCCGCGTGTCGCCCGTGTTCCGCAGCCTCGTCGGCGGCGTGGTCTTCATCGCCTTCGTGCGGGGCCTCGCCGATGGCCTGCTCGCTCCCGATCGCATGAACTGGCGCCTCGTCCAGGTGTCGGAAGGGACCGCGCAGAAGCTCGTCCTGATGTCGACGGCTATCGCCTCCGTGCTCGTGGTCGGGCAGTTCACCGAGACGACGCTCAAGGCGATCGCCGCAAGCCTCAGGCTGACGGTGGCCACGCAGGGCGTGTTCGCGCTCCTGGTGACGCTGATCCTGGCCCGCGCCCTGCCGCTGATGCGGGTGGTTGAGCCGGAGGACGAGGCCGCCTTCGGGCCGCATGTCTCCGAGCGGCTCGATCTCACCGGCATCTTCCGGGGAATCGGCTGGATCCTGGTGACGCTGGTCGTCAGCGCCGCCGCGCTCGGCTACGTGGCCTTCGCCTCGTTCCTCGCCGAGCAGTTCGTCTGGGCGGCCATCGTGCTGCCGATCATCACCTTGTGCATGATCCTGGCGTCGGAGGGCATCAAGGCGGCGCTCGGGCCGGAGACGCGCCTGACCAAGACGCTGCAGGCCAGCGTCGGCTTCCGCCGCGGTTCGCTGGACCAGATCGCGATCCTGGCCGCCGGCGTGGCGCGCGTGGCGCTCATCGTCGTTGCCTTCCTGCTGCTGGCGGCGCCGTGGGGCGTCGAATCCACCGACGTCCTGTCGTCGATGCGGGCGGCCTTCTTCGGCATCACCATCGGCGGCGTCACGGTGTCGTTGTCGAACGTGGCGCTGGCGATCCTGTTCTTCGCGGTGGGCATGTTCGCGACCCGCGCCGTCCAGCGCTGGCTGCAGCGGGAATACCTGCCGCACACCCACCTCGACGCGGGCCTGCGGAACTCGGTGACCACCGGCTTCGGCTATCTCGGCGTGGTCGCGGCGGCGGCGCTGTCGGTGTCCTATCTGGGCCTGAGCTTCGACAAGCTGACCATCGTCGCCGGCGCCCTCTCCCTGGGTATCGGTATCGGCCTCCAGTCGATCGTCGGCAATTTCGTTTCCGGCCTGATCCTTCTCGCCGAGCGGCCGGTCAAGGTGGGCGACTGGATCGTCGTGGGTGACGAGCAGGGCTACGTAAAGAAGATCAACGTCCGCGCGACCCAGATCGAGACCTTCGACCGCGCCACGCTGATCGTGCCGAACTCCAACCTCGTCTCCGGCGTCGTGAAGAACTGGGTCCACACCGACCGTGTCGGGCGGGTGATCGTCACGGTCCCGGTGGGCCGGGACGCCGACGCCGACACGGTGGCCACCATCATGCGCACCTGCGCCGTCGAGAACGCCGACGTGCTGGAGGATCCCGCGCCGCGCGTGCTCTTCAAGCGCATGAGCGAGACGAGCCTGACCTTCGACCTCGTGTGCTTCGTGGGGGAGGTCGACATGTCGTCGCGCGTGCAGAGCGACCTGACCTTCGCCATCGTCCGCCGGCTGCGCGAGGCCGGCGTCATCAAGCCGGCCGGGCCGCAGAAGCTGGAGATCGACGGTCTCGTCGACCTGCGCAGCCAGATGGCCGAAATCCGTGGCGCCCTCGACGCGCGGGTCAAGGCCGAGGCCGAGGAGCGGGATCCCGACTTCCAGCCGCCCCGGCGAAAGGATGCCTGACATGTCTCGACGCGTCTTTGCGGGGGCCGTGCGCGGCGGTCTCGCCCTTGCTGTTGCCGTCTCGCTCGCCTCGTGCTCGACCCCGCCGGTCGAGGAGGCCACGCCGGGCTTCTACCGTCGGCTGGACGAAGGAGCTTCGCTGGATGCGCAGGGCGCGCTCTCCCTCATCAACAGCTACCGGGTGCGCAACGGCCTGACGCCGCTCGCGCTCGACGAGGGGCTGTCGGAGGAGGCCCGGCGCCGGGCCTCCACCATGGCGGCCGCCGACACCTCCACCTGGGGCCAGATGCCGACGCTCACGGCGGCGGCGGGGCGCGGCGGCGCGCAGGTCAGGGCCGAACGGGCGTCGGCGGGCTACCGGACGGTGGCCGAGGCGTTTTCCGGCTGGCGGGATTCGCCGCCGCACAATCGCGTTTTGCTGGAGCCGCGGGGCACGCGCCTGGGCATCGCGGCCGTGGACCGGCCCGGCACGAAGTACCGCGTCTACTGGGACATCATCGTCGCAGGACCCGACCGCTAGGATTGCGGGTCCTGCGCCTGCCGCCGGCTCAGAGCCAGGGGCGGCTCTCGGCGGCCTTCGCCTCGAAGGTGTCGATCGAGCCGGCCTTTTCCATCGTCAGGCCGATGTCGTCGAGGCCGTTCATCAGGCAGTGCTTGCGGAACGGGTCCATGTCGAACTTCACGACGCCGCCGTCGGGACCGCGGATCTCCTGGGTCTCGAGATCGATCGTCAGCGTCGCGTTGGCGCCGCGGCGGGCGTCGTCCATCAGCTTGTCGAGGTCTTCCGGCGACACGACCACCGGCAGGATGCCGTTCTTGAAGCAGTTGTTGTAGAAAATGTCCGCGAAGGACGTTGAAATGACGCAGCGGATGCCGAAGTCGAGCAGGGCCCACGGCGCATGCTCGCGCGACGACCCGCAGCCGAAGTTGTCCCCGGCGACCAGGATCTGCGACTTGCGGTAGGCCGGCTTGTTCAGCACGAAGTCCGGGTTCTCGGTCACGCCGTCCTCGGCGTAGCGCATCTCCGCGAACAGCCCGCTGCCCAGCCCCGTGCGCTTGATCGTCTTCAGGAACTGCTTGGGGATGATCATGTCGGTGTCGACGTTGGTGATCTCCAGGGGAGCGGCGACACCGGTGAGCGTGGTGAAGGGCTGCATGATCGTGTGTCCGGCCTTGGCGCAGGGAAAACGTGTCGGGAGCCGTTTAGCAGGGTGAGGCGCGCAAGGGTAGGGGGTCCGGCCCGCTTGACCGTTCGGTAACGGGATCTTCGCCATTCGCAGTTACAATCCAAAGTAGTGAGCGATGCGCTGAACACCCTCCCGCCGACCCTCGCGCAACGCGTGGCCGGCGAGTTGCAGCCCGGTGAAGCGGTCCGCTGGGCCGGTGTCCCCGGCTGGTTTTCCTCCGCCCTTCCCACGCTTCCCCTGTTCGTCTTCGGGATCGCCTGGTCGAGCCTCACCTTCAGCTTCGAAGGGGCGGCCGTGGCCTCGATCCTGGCGCCCGGCGCCCCGTCGTCGATGGGCACGGGCATGGGCATCCTGTTCCTCATTTTCGGGCTGCCGTTCGTCGCCGTCGGCGTCGTCCTGCTCGGGCTGCCGTTCTTCGAGGCGACGCGAGCGCTCATGACGGCGCATGTCGTGACCGACCGTCGCCTGATCACGGTGCATGGCGGCCCGTGGCGATCCGTCGAGATCCGCCCGGTCGCGGCGCTCACCTTCGTGGTTCGGCGCGACCACGACGATCAGCGCGGCACCCTGCGGCTGGGCTTCGGGGTGGAAGTCGACGGAGACGGCGATCCGCGCAGCGTGCAGGTCTCCTGGCGCGGCGTTCCCGCGGTCCGGGCCGCCGAGGACGCCGTCCGCGCCCTGGCCGCGCAGGCCGGACGGGTGGTCTAGACCGCGCCGCGTCTGCCCGAAAACACGGCCTGCGCTCGCGTCTTGTCCTAGCCCTCGCCGGCCGCGGCCTCGATGGCGGCCATGTCGTCGTCGCTCAGGCCGAAGTGATGGCCGATCTCGTGCACCAGCACGTGGGTCACGAGGTGGCCGAGCGTTTCCTCGTGCTCGGCCCAATAGTCCAGCAGCGGGCGGCGGTAGAGCCACACCATGTTGGGAAACTGGCCGGTCTGGAACTGTTCGCCGCCCTGGGCCAGCCCGACCCCCCGGAACAGCCCGAGCAGGTCGAACTCGCTCTCGCATTCCATCTCCTCGAGGGTCCCCTCGTCGGGGAAATCCTCGACCTTGACGACCACGCCCTCGCACAGCGCGCGGAACTCGCGCGGCAGGCGGGCGAAGGCCGCGTCCGCGAGGGCCTCGAGGTCGGCCAGGGTGGGCGCCTCGGCATTGGCCCAATCGATGGGTGGGGGTGTCGGCACGCGTGGAACTCCGGATGACTCAGCCGGCGAAATGCTGGAACAGGGTTGCGGCGAGATAGAGGGCGAACAGCAGGCCGAGGCCACGGCCGATCCTGCGGCCCCACACCTCGACGCGATCCTCCTGCGGCGCGTCCGCTCCCGCCATGTGGCGAACCGCCCGCGCCAGCGCCGACGTTCCGACGCTCTCCGACTCCGCCGCCACCCTGCGCAGGGCGTCGTGGGCCTCGCGGACCCTTTCCTCGTCACGCGGGTTCATGGACCGTGCTCCACCTCGGTGTCGTCGCAAAGATTGGCAACCATCGCTTGCAAATGAACGTTTGCTGAACGGGCAATTGAAGCGACGTTCATGGGCGTTGCGCTGTTATCGATCCGATGCCGGTTTCGGCCGGCGACTGAAAGGACATGTAGCATGACCCGATCGCTTCGTGTTTCGTTGATCCGCGCAGCCTGCGTCGCCGGTTTGGCGCTCGCCGGCTTCACTGCGTCGGCCGAGGCCGCGCCGCTGCCGCCGGTGTCGGCCGCGACGGCGCCTGCCGCCGCACCCTCCGATCTGCTGAGCACCGTGCAGTGGGGGCCTCCCTATGGCCACGCCTACGGCCATCGCCGGCACTACTATCGGCCCTACTATGCCCGGCCGCGCTACTACCGGCCGCGCCCCCACTACTATCGCCCGGCCTATCGCTGCCGCACGGTCTATGTCCGTCGCTGGGACCCCTACTACGGCCGTCCCGTGTCGCGCCCCGTCCGTCGCTGCTGGTAAAGCCCGGTCAGACCGCCTGATCGCCGGCCTGGTCAGGCATGTGAAGCATCAGCCAGTCGAGCGTCGGGTCCTTGATCCCGAGCTCGACCAGGTGCGCATGGGTTGCCCGGATGTAGTCCGGGTTGCGACCTGAGACGCCGAAGCCCTGCCGCACCAGCCGCAAGAGTTCGGGCTGCGGCAGGCGCCTGGCATACTGCTGATGGGCCCGGTCCACCGTGTAGGTGACGGCCGTCACGCGGCGGCCGTCCACCAGGCGCAGGCCCACCTGCGTCTCCAGGTAGACGCTCGTCACCTGCTCGCGTGCCCTGAGATAGGAGAGGGCTCCCTCCGCCTCCGCGGCCGGAACGCGGAACGCCACGCCGCGGCACGCTCCGCCGCGATCGAGGCCGAGCACGAGCCCGGGCCGGTCCGGCGTTCCCCGATGGACATGCGAATAGACGCACAACGAGCGATGAAAGCCGTGCAGCGTCGCGGTCATCCGTTCGACGTGCGGAAAGCCCGGGTTCCACATGAGGGACCCGTATCCAAACACCCAGATCTCGCCGCGATCTGCCGTCATTGATGACCGTCCGCCCCCATGCCCGCGCCGCTTGGCGGATGGTCGGCTAGCAGGTAGGACGGATGGGCGCAACGAGAGGACCGCGGCATGGTGACCCTGAGGCGACCCACTCCCCCGTCATCGCCGCCGTCGCCGCCATCGCGTTTCCGCCGCATGCGCATTTTTCTGCCGTCCCTGGCGTTGGGTCTCCTGTTCCTGGGCGTCGCCGGGTTCTGGGCCTTCGCCTCCTGGCGCACCGGGCGCGAACTGGATGCCTGGCTCGACCGCGAGGCGGCGCTCGGCCGCACCTGGACCTGTCCGGACCGCGCCATCGCCGGTTTTCCGTTCCGGCTCGAAGTGTCCTGCGGGACGCCCTCCTTCACCGGGGTGGCCGACGGCCGCTCCGTCAGCGGCAGCCTCGGCCGCGTCATGGCGGTGGCCCAGATCTACAATCCGAACCACGTGATCGTGGAGGCGCAGGGGCCACTCGCGGTTCGCGCGCAATCGGGCGAAACCCTCGACCTCGACTTCACGCTGGCCCGCGCCAGCATCATGGGCAAGCCCGGGGCCGGCCTCGACCGGTTCTCCTTGGAGATCAGCGAGCCCCGCCTGAAGATCGCGTCCTCCAGGCTCCCGCCGATTTCGGTCGGCGCGACCATGGCCGACTTCCACATCCGGCGCACCCCGGACCGGCCGACGGCCGACGGGGCCTTCGACGTGGCCTCGCTCGTCCAGCGGGCGAGCGTGCCGATGCTCGATCAATGGTTGGGCGGCAGCGACACCACCGACGCCACGGTGCTCGCCACGATCACCCGCGCCGAGCCCCTGGCCGGCCGGGGGCTTCCAGTGGAGCTCGAGCGCTGGCGCACCGAGGGTGGCCGCCTGCAGCTGTCCCAGTTCAGCGTGACGCGCGGCACCAAGCGCGTCGACGCGGCGGGCACTCTCAACATCGACGAGCTGCATCGGCTGCAGGGCCGGCTGGACCTGACCGTGGCCGGGCTCGACGAGGTGCTCCAGTCCTTCGGGCTGTCACCCCGCAACGCCGCCATCGGCGGCCTGATCGCCAGCGTTCTCGGTGGCGGTCGCAAGAGCCAGGCGCAAGCGGCGGCGCCGCAGCAGGACCCGGCCGGCAAGGGCGTGATGCTGCCCCTGCGGCTCGACAACGGGAAGGTGATGCTGGGGCCGATCCCCGTGGCGAACCTGGTGCCGCTGTACTGAGACGCCTGTAGGCCCCGGGGGGTCATTTCTCGAGGGTGGCCGGGCTGGACCCTCGCCAAATCCGGTCCCCAGCGACCGGATCCCAGGATCGTCTCACGCCTCCGGCTTGCGGCGGCCGAAGTCGGGCTCGGCGGTTTCCTGGCCCAGCTCGATGATGCCCCGGCGGATGGCGCGCGTGCGGGTGAACAGGTTGAACAGGGTCTCCCCGTCGCCCCAGCGGATGGCGCGCTGGAGGGCCGTCAGGTCCTCGCTGAAGCGGCCCAGCATCTCCAGCACCGCGTCCTTGTTGTTGAGGAACACGTCGCGCCACATCGTCGGGTCCGATGCCGCGATGCGGGTGAAGTCGCGGAAGCCGCCGGCCGAGAACTTGATCACCTCCGACTGAGTCACTTCCTCCAGGTCGGCGGCCGTGCCCACGATGTTGTAGGCGATCAGGTGCGGCACGTGGCTGGTGATGGCCAGGACGAGGTCGTGGTGGGCGGGCGTCATCACCTCGACATTGGAGCCGAAGGCCTCCCACACGGCCCGCACGCGCTCGGTGGCGGCCGGGTCGGTTCCCTCGGGGGGCGTCAGGATCGCCCAGCGGCCGGCGAAGAGGGTGGCGAAGCCGGCATCCGGGCCCGAATGCTCGGTCCCGGCCACGGGGTGGGCCGGCACGAAGTGCACGCCTTCGGGCAGATGCGGCTGCACCTGGGCGACGACGGAGCCCTTCACGGAGCCCACGTCGGAGATGATGGCGCCCGGGCGAAGCGAGCCGGCCATCTGCTCGGCGACGATCCCGCACGCCCCCACCGGGACGCAGAGCACGACCATGTCGGCGCCCTCGGCGGCCGAGGCCAGGTCCGGCGCGACCACGTCGGCGAAGCCGAGTTCCGCGACGCGCGCACGCACCGACGGCGAGGCGTCGGCCGCCACGACCGTGCGGGCCACGTTCATGCGCCGTGCGGCGCGGGCGAAGGAGGAGCCGATCAGGCCGAGGCCGACGATGACCAGGCGGTCGACGATGGGGGCCGTCAGAGCGGGCCCGAGACGATCAGGCACCGGGCTGTCCTTTCGCCATGAAGTCGCGCAGGGCGGCGACGACGAGGCGATTGGCCTCCTCGCTGCCGACGGTGAGACGCAATGCGTCGGGGAGGCCGTAGGGTGCGACGCCCCGCAGCACCAGGCCGCGGGCGGTCAGGAAGGCATCCGCGTCCCGTGCCGTCCGGCCGGGCGTGCGGGGGAAGTGGATCAGCAGGAAATTGCCGACGCTCGGCGTCACCTCGAGCCCCGTGGCACCGATCTCCCGGGTCAGCCAGGGCAGCCAGCGTTCGTTGTGCTCCACGGACGCCGCCACGTGGGCTTCGTCGGCGAGCGCGGCCACGCCCGCGTCGAGCGCCGCCCCGTTGACGTTGAAGGGGCCGCGGATCCGGTTGATCGCGTCGGCCACGTGGGCCGGCGCGTAGCACCAGCCGAGCCGGGCCAGCGCCAGCCCGTAGATCTTGGAGAAGGTGCGCGTCATGACGACGTTGTCGCAGGTGGAGACGAGCTCCAGTCCGGACGAGTAGTCGTTGCGCCGGACATATTCCGCATAGGCGGCGTCGAGCACGAGCAGAACGTGCTTCGGCAGGCCCGCCTGCAAGCGCTTCACCTCGTCGAAGGGCAGGTAGGTGCCGGTCGGATTGTTCGGATTGGCGAGGAAGACGATCCTGGTGCGCGGCGTGACCGCTGCGAGCAACGCATCGACGTCGGCCGTGAAGTTCTTCTCCTTCACCGGCACGGGGGTGCCGCCCGCCGCCAGGATCCCGATCTTGTAGACCAGGAATCCGTACTCGCTGTACACGCCCTCGTCGCCCGGCCCGACATAGGCGGAGGTCAGCAGGGACAGGATCTCGTCCGACCCGGAACCGCAGACGATGCGCGCCGGATCCAGCCCGTAGCGTCCCGCGATCGCCTCGCGCAGCGCCGCGGCCGACCCCTCCGGATAGAGCTCGAGCTTGGCCGCCGTGGCCGCATAGGCGTCACGGGCCCGGGGAGAGGCGCCGAGCGGGGTCTCGTTGGAGGAGAGCTTGTGGACCTTGGTGCTGCCGGGCGCGCCGCTCTTTCCGGGGATGTACGGGTCGATCGCCATCACGCCGGGACGCGGGGTCGGGCGGATGGGGGCGGTCTGCGGGGCACTCATCACTCAATCCTTGACGCTGTTCTGACGGATCACGCGGGCGTTTCGAGGCGGAACCGGTTGGCGTGGCTTCCGATTTCCTGCACGTCGAAGACGCCGACGCCCAGCCCCGACATCGCCGCGAACATGTCGTCGAGCGTGACGCTGCCCGGTGCGGACACGAGAAGGCTCAGCCCGCCCTCGTCTCCGGCCGAGCTCTCGACGGACGCACCGAGCCGGGAGAGCGCTCCCTGCAGCCCCTCGCGCCAGCGCTCCACGCCCAGCGAGAACAGGACGACCTCGCGCACGGCGGCGTCCTCGATCGGCTTCGACACCACGTAGACGGGCAGGCCGGCCGGGTGGTCCGGGCGCTCCACGAAGGGCAGTCGGGCGATGATCTTGGGCTTGCCCGCGCCCGCGAGCGCGGTCCACCAGGCGCCGGCGCCCCGGCCCGGCTCGGCGCGGAAGACGCCCAGGTCGCCGGCCGAGCGCGCCACCGCGTCGATGACGGCCGCCGCCGAGCCGTGCGGGACGTAGGGCACGGTGAAGCCGAAATGGAAACGGGCGCTGTCGCGCATCGGGGCGTCGCCGCCCGAGATGTCGCCGTGCACCGAGTAGGGAGCCTGGACGTAGGTGAAGGTCGAGATGATGACCCGCCAGATGCTCTCGACGGTGTCGAAGGGCAGGATGCCGCGGTGACGGCCCGCCATCACCTTCATCATCGAGGCTTCGCGGCCGGGCCGGAAGGCCGAGCCGGAGGCCTGGGTCTTCTTCACCTGGATCAGCGTGTCGATGATCTGCCCGCGTTCCATGAGGAGGCGGTGCATCGCTTCGTCGATGCGGTCGATCTCGACCCGCAGGTCGGCGAGGGACGGTACGGGCGGGGTCGGCGCGTCGGCCATGGCTCGGGTCCGGCAGAAGGGGGCGAGCAGTCATAGAGCGGGACGTCTGCGAAGCAAAGGCCCCGCATGGTGCTCCATGGAAACCGGTTCGATACCGATTTGGCGATTTGACTTGCAGCGATTGCGCTGGGTCGCTACCCAGAGCGTTCCATATTCCGAACGAACCGGCCTGAGAGCGGAACGGATGATCCGGACCCACGCCACGCCTCACACCCCCGCCAACGAGGTGGACCACCCGTCGAGCCCCGTGGCCGTGTTCGGCCCGGACAAGCCGCTGGCGCTCGATTGCGGGGTGTCCCTGAGCCCCTTCCAGATCGCCTACCAGACCTACGGCACCCTGAACGCCGCCAAGTCCAACGCGGTGCTGGTCTGCCATGCGCTGACCGGCGACCAGCACGTCGCCAACGTGCACCCGGTCACCGGCAAGAACGGCTGGTGGGAGACGATGATCGGCCCCGGCCGGCCCATCGACACGGAGCGGTTCTTCGTCATCTGCTCGAACGTCATCGGCGCGTGCATGGGCACGACGGGGCCCGCCTCCCTCGATCCGGCGACGGGCGAGCCCTACGCGATCCGCTTCCCCGTCGTCACCATCCGCGACATGGTGCGGGCGCAGGCCATGCTCGTCGAGCACCTGGGCATCGACACGCTGTTCTGCGTGGCCGGCGGCTCCATGGGCGGCATGCAGGTGCTGCAGTGGGCGGCGAGCTATCCCGACAAGGTCTTCAGCGCCCTGCCGATCGCCACGGCGGCCAAGCATTCGGCGCAGAACATCGCGTTCCACGAGGTCGGCCGCCAGGCGGTGATGGCCGATCCGGAATGGAAGGCCGGCAGCTACCTCGCCAACGGCTCGCGGCCCGAGAAAGGGCTCGCCGTGGCGCGCATGGCGGCACACATCACCTATCTCTCCGAGCCCGCCCTGCACCGCAAGTTCGGGCGCAAGCTGCAGGATCGCGACGCGCCGACCTTCTCCTTCGACGCCGACTTCGAGATCGAGAGCTACCTGCGCTACCAGGGCCGCAGCTTCGTCGAGCGCTTCGACGCCAATTCCTATCTCTACCTGACGCGCGCCATGGACTATTTCGACCTGGCGGCGGACTACGGCGGCGTGCTGGCGCGGGCTTTCAAGGGCACCCGGACGCGCTTCTGCGGCGTGTCGTTCACCTCGGACTGGCTGTTCACCACCGCCGAGATGCGGGCGGTGGTGCATGCGCTCAATGCCGCCGGCGCCCTGGTGTCCTTCGTCGAGATCGAGACCGACAAGGGCCATGACGCCTTCCTGCTCGACGTCCCCGAGCTCATCGACACCACGCGCGGCTTCATCGATGCCGCCGCCCGGGCGCGCGGGCTCGCCGCCCCGCCCGCCGAGTGACCGGATCTTCGACCATGGCCGACGTTCAGTTCCCGACAGGCGCCGCCGCGACGCGCATCGACCTCGTGCTCGTGGCCGGCATGGTGGAGCCGGGCAGCCGCGTCCTCGACGTGGGCTGTGGTGACGGCACGCTGTTGCGCATGCTGCAGGAAGGCCGCAACGTCGACGCGCGGGGCATCGAGCTGTCGCAGGAGGGCGTGAACGCCTGCGTCGCGCGCGGCCTCTCGGTCATCCAGGGCGACGCCGACACGGATCTGGTCGACTATCCCGATGCCTCGTTCGACTACGTGATCCTGTCGCAGACGCTGCAGGCCACGCGGCGACCGAAAGTGGTGCTCGACCACATGCTGCGCATCGGCCGCAAGGCGATCGTCTCGTTCCCCAATTTCGGCCATTGGCGCATCCGCGCGACGCTGTCCTTCGGCGGGCGCATGCCGGTCACCGAGAACCTGCCGGTGTCCTGGCACGAGACGCCCAACATCCATTTCTGCACGATCCGCGACTTCCTGGACCTGGTGGACGAGATCGGCGCCCGCATCGACAAGGGCGTTGCCCTCAACGCCGGCGGCGGCCAGATGCGCCTCACGCTGCCATGGTGGGTGTGGAACCTGTTCGGCGAGCAGGCGGTGTTCGTGCTGTCGAAGCGCTGATCGGTCGTGCGTCCTTCGACACGCCTGCTCCGCAGGCTGCTCAGGATGAGGACCTTTGTGGACGCCTGCTTTCCTGAATGGCCCTCATGCTGAGCAGCCGCCCGAGGCGGCGTGTCGAAGGGCGCACCATCCCGATCACCCATCCGCCAGCGGATGCAGGTCCCTCACCATCGCCTTCAGCCGCTCGTCGAGCACGTGGGTGTAGATCTGCGTGGTCGAGATGTCGGCGTGGCCCAGCAGCTGCTGCACGATGCGCAGGTCGGCGCCATTGTGGAGCAGATGGCTGGCGAAGGCGTGGCGCAGGACGTGCGGGCTCACCAGGTCCGAGCGCAGGCCCGCGGCGGCGACGCAGGCCTTGAGCTCGCGGGCGAAGACCTGACGGGGCAGGTAGCCGGTGGCGCTGTCGGCGGGAAAGAGCCAGGGGCTCGGCGCCCGGCCCGCCTCCTTGCGCAGGGCGAGCCAGCGGTCGAGGGCGTCGCGCGCGCGGTCGTTCAGCGGCACGAGCCGCTCCTTGCCGCCCTTGCCCTTCACCGTGATCAGCCTCTGGCGGATGCGCGCGGCGGAACTGGGCAGGGCGACGAGTTCGGACACGCGCAGGCCCGAGGCGTAGAGCGTTTCCAGCAGCGCCGAGAGCCGGGCTGCGGCCAGGCGCTGGGGCATGGGCCGGGCCGGGTCGTCGATGCCCTCCGCCGCCACCGCGAGCAGCCGGTCGACCTCGCCGATCCCCATGGTCTTGGGCAGGGGCCGGCCGCGCTTCGGGCCGGTGAGCGCGACGGTCGGATCGTCCTCGCGCAGGCCCTCGGCGTACAGGAACTTGTGCAGCTGGCGGACGGCGGAGAGGCGGCGGGCCGCCGAGGAGGCCTTGAGGCCCTGGGCGTCGAGGCCGGCGAGCCAGTCCCGGATCGCCTCGACGTCGGCCGTGAGCACCGTCCTGCCCTGGCCGGACAGCGTGTCGGCGTAGTCGCGCAGGTCCCGTCCATAGGCGTCGAGCGTGTTCTTCGCCGCGCCCCGCTCGGCCGACATCATGGCGAGGAAGGCGTCGACCGGCCCGGGCGCGGCCGAGCGGCCGGGGGCCTTCATCGCGGCAGCTTGGAGGCCGGGATGGTGACGGTGATCTCGCGCTGCTGCGGCTCGTAGAACGTCGCCAGCGCGAACAGGCCGCCATAGGCGCATCCTGCCAGAACACCGATGAACATCAGGAATTTGAGAATGACGGGCACGGGGCGCGACTCCGTTCGCGGCGACCCTTCAGACCACGAGCCTGCCGCGTTGGCAAGACCCGGGCCGGCCCCCTGCTCTTGACGGGGTGTCTGGCCCGGCATTGCGTGCTACAGAACCGGCCGACCGACGGGAGCGGGACGGGACGTGGCTTGGGCGCAGCAGTGGATTCGGCGGAACTGATGGCCCAGGAGGCCTCGATCCGGGAGAGGCTCGGGTCGCGCTGCATCGTGCTGGTCGGCATGATGGGGGCGGGCAAGAGTTCGGTGGGGCGCCGCCTCGCCAACAGGCTCGACCTGCCCTTCTTCGACGCCGACACCGAGATCGAGCGGGCCGCCGGCATGACCATCCCCGAGATCTTTGCCGCACGCGGGGAGGCGGAGTTCCGCGACGGGGAGCGCAGGGTCATCGCGCGCCTGCTGGCCGAGGGTCCGATCGTGCTGGCCACCGGCGGCGGCGCGTTCATGAGCCTGGAGACCCGGCAGCGCATCGCCGAGCGCGGCATTTCGGTGTGGCTGAAGGCCGACTTCGACGTCCTGATGCGGCGCGTCCGCAAGCGCTCGAACCGCCCGCTGCTGCGCACGGCCGATCCCGAAGCCACGCTGCGCAAGCTCATCGACGACCGCTACCCGATCTACGGGCTCGCCGACGTCACCATCCATTCGCGCGACGTGCCGCACGACGTGGTCGTGCAGGAGATCGTCGATGCCCTGCCGGCGCGCCTCGACGGGCCGGCCGCCGGAGACCCATCGTGACCGTCACCGTCCATGTTCCGCTCGGCGACCGCGCCTACGACATCCTCATCGGATCCGGGCTGGTGGCCGATGCGGGGCGCCGCATCGCCGAGCAGTTTCCCGGCGCCGCCTGCGCCGTCGTCACCGACGAGACCGTGGCGGCACTCCACGCCGAGACGCTGGAACGGGGCCTGGCCGCCGCCGGGATCCGCTTCGCGCGGGTGACCGTGCCCGCCGGCGAACAGTCCAAGTCCTGGGCCCGGCTCGAAGCCGTCTGCGAGGCGGTGCTCGCCGCCCGGCTGGAGCGCGGCGACCTCGTGGTGGCGCTGGGTGGCGGCGTGGTGGGGGACCTCGCCGGCTTCGCGGCGGCCGTCGTGCGGCGCGGCATGCGCTTCGTCCAGATCCCGACGACGCTGCTGGCCCAGGTCGATTCCTCGGTGGGCGGCAAGACGGGCATCAATTCGCCGCACGGCAAGAACCTCATCGGCGCGTTCCACCAGCCCTCGCTGGTGCTCGCCGACACGGGCATCCTCGACACGCTGTCGCCACGCGAGTTCCGCGCCGGCTACGCCGAGGTCGCGAAGTACGGCCTGATCGACGATCCGGCCTTCTTCGCCTGGCTCGAGCAGCATCATCGCGGCGTGTTCGCCGGCGGACCCGAGCGAGCCGAGGCCATCCGGATCAGCTGCGCGGCCAAGGCCGCGGTGGTGGTGCGCGACGAGCGCGAGGACGGCGACCGGGCGCTGCTCAATCTCGGGCACACCTTCGCCCACGCCTTCGAGCGCATCACGCGCTACGACGGCCGCCGCCTGGTGCACGGCGAAGCGGTGGCCGTGGGGCTGGCCTGCGCCTTCCGGTTCTCGACCCGGCTCGGGCTCGCCCCGGGGCAGGACGCCTCCCGGGTGGAAGGTCACCTGCGCACCGTCGGGCTGCCGACCGCCATCCGCCAGATCCCGGGCTGGGACGCGGGGGCCGAGGCCATTCTCGACGCCATGGCGCAGGACAAGAAGGTGTCGCGCGGCGCGCTCACCTTCATCCTCGCGCGCGGGATCGGGCAGAGTTTCATCGCCCGGGGCGTCGAGGCGGCCGCCGTCCGCGAGTTCCTTGACGCGGACCTGTCCCTGCCCTGAATTGGGGGGCATGGAAGACATTCAAGTTCACGCCAATCCGTGGCTGGCGCTCGTCATCGTGGTCGCCTGCCTTGCCTTGTCGGCATTCTTCTCCGGCGCGGAGACGGCGCTGACCGCCGCCTCCCGCGCCCGCATGCTGGCGCTGGAAACCAGCGGCGACAGCCGCGCGGGCATCGTCAACCGGCTCCTGCTGGCGCGCGAGCGGCTGATCGGCGCGATGCTCATCGGCAACAACGTCGTCAACATCGGGGCCTCGGCCTTCACCACCAGCGTGCTGGTGAGCATCTTCGGCTCGGAGGGCGTGCTCTACGCCACGGTCGCCATGTCGGTGCTGGTGGTCGTGTTCGCCGAGGTGATGCCGAAGACGGTGGCCATCAACAAGCCCGACAAGGCGGCGCTGCTGCTCGCGCGGCCCGTGTCGTGGGTGGTGGCGCTGTTCGGCCCGCTCACCATGGCGATCGAGGCCTTCGTGCGCGCCGTGCTGCGCGTCTTCGGCGTCACCATCGGCGACAACCAGGCGGTGCTGTCGGCCAGCGACGAGCTGCGCGGCACGGTCGACCTCCTGCACAAGGAAGGCAGCGTCGAGACCGAGGCTCGCAAGATGTTCGGCGGTCTCCTCGACCTCGACGATCTCGAGGTCTCCGACGTCATGATCCACCGCACGAAGATGCGGACGATCTCGGCGGACCTGTCGTCGGAGGAGATCGTGCGCGAGGTGCTGTCCTCGCCCTACACGCGCCTGCCGCTGTGGTCCGGCAGCCCCGAGAACATCATCGGCGTGCTGCACGCCAAGGACCTCTTGCGCGCGCTGGACGCGGTGCAGGGCGATCCGAGCCGGCTCGACGTGAAGGCCATCGCGCTCGACACCTGGTTCGTGCCGGACACGACCTCGCTGGCCGACCAGCTCAAGGCCTTCCTTGCCCGCAAGACGCATTTCGCCCTCGTCGTGGACGAGTATGGCGAGGTGATGGGGCTGGTGACGCTCGAGGACATCCTCGAGGAGATCGTCGGCGACATCAAGGACGAGCACGACGTCACCGTCCAGGGCGTGCGACCGCTGCCCGACGGCTCGGTGAATGTCGACGGCTCGGTGCCGGTGCGCGACCTGAACCGGGCCATGGACTGGCGGCTGCCGGACGAGGAGGCGACCACCATCGCCGGGCTCGTCATCCACGAGGCGCAGACCATTCCCGACGCCGGGCAGGTCTTCACCTTCCACGGCTACCGCTTCCAGGTCCTGCGCAAGTCCCGCAACCGTATCACCGCCCTGAAGATCATGCCTCTGCCGAGGACTCCGGCCGGAGAGGGGTGAAGCACGGCGAGGTTGTGCGTCCTTCGACACGCCCGCTACGCGGCTGCTCAGGATGAGGATATTTGTGGAATTTCAATAAGCTACACGGATCTTCATCCTGAGCAGCCGCCGCAGGCGGCGTGTCGAAGGACGCAGAACCTCGCCGTGCTCCATCAGCCCTCGGTGCGGGCCGCGATGGCGTCGGCGATGGCCACCGTCCGCTTGCCGATCTCGGCGTGGAGGCGCTCCACCATGCGGCCGTCGATCTGGAGGGCGCCCTTGTCGCGGTTCTCCGGCTGGGCGAAGGCCGCGATAATGGCGCGGGCCCGGTCGACCTCCTCCAGCGAGGGCGCGAAGACCGCGTTGGCGACGTCGATCTGGCTCGGATGGATCAGCGTCTTGCCGTCGAAGCCGAGGTCGCGGCCCTCCTCGCACTCGGCCCGGAAGCCGCCTTCGTCGGTGATGCCGTTGAAGACGCCGTCGATGATGTCGAGCCCGTAGGCGCGCGCCGCGGCGAGGCAGGTCTGCAGCCAGGGGAGGAACGGGGCGCGGCCGGGCACGAGGCGGGCCCGCGTCTCCTTGGCGAGATCGTTCGTGCCCATGACGAAGCAGGCAAGCCGGTTGGCCGGATCGGACGCGGCGGCGGCGATCGGCAGCGCGGTGAGCATGGCGAGCGGCGTCTCCATCATCGCCCACAGGCGCGTCGTCGCCGGGGCCCCCGCCGCGGCGAGCTGGCTGGCGGCGCGGGCGACATGGGCGGGCGAGGAGACCTTGGGGATCAGGACCGCGTCGGGGCCCACAGCGGCGACGGCCCGCAGGTCGGCCTCGCCCCAGGGCGTATCGAAGCCGTTGATGCGCACCACGACCTCGCGCCGGCCGAACCCGCCCGCGGCAACCGCGGCCGTGACCTGCTGGCGGGCGATGGTCTTGGCATCGGGTGCGACGGCATCCTCCAGGTCGAGGATCAGCGCATCCGCCGCCAGCGTCTTCGCCTTCTCCAGCGCGCGTGCATTGGAGCCGGGCATGTAGAGCACGCTGCGACGCGGCCGGATGTCGATCTGAGGCATGGGTCCACCGTTCTGCGATATTGCGGCGCAGCATAGACCCTTGGTCACCCCGTGCAATCATGACAAAGAAGGACATAGGAGCGGTTGCCCGGGGGAGGATGCATGGCGCTGGTGGCGGGCGTGGACGGCTGTCCGGCCGGGTGGATCGCCGTGCTGCGGGACACGGCCGTGGCCGGGTCCGAACGCGTCGTCGTCACCTCCCGCTTCGCCGATCTCATCGAGGCCGGGCCCGCCGTGATCGCGGTGGACATGCCCATCGGGTTGCCGGACCGCATCGGCCCGGGCGGGCGCGGCCCCGAGACGGCGCTGCGGCCACACCTCGGCGAGCGGCAGTCCTCGGTGTTTTCCGTGCCCTCGCGTTCGGCGGTCTATGCCATGGACTATCGCGAGGCCTGCACGCTGGCTGCGGCGACCTCCGACCCGCCGCGCAAGGTGTCCAAGCAGGCCTTCTTCCTGTTTCCCAAGATCCGCGAGATCGACGGGCTCCTGCTGGCGCGGGCCGACCTGCGCGGCCGGGTGTTCGAGAGCCATCCCGAGGGCGTCTTCATGACGCTGAACGATGGCATGGCGCTGTCCGAGCCCAAGAAGGTGAAGGGCAAGTGCTGGCCCGACGGGATGGCGCTGCGCCGCCGCCTGCTCGCGAAGGCCGGGGTGGACGCCGCGCTCCTCGCGATGCCGACGCCGCGTGGGGCGGGCGAGGACGATCTCCTCGACGCTGTTGCCTGCTCGGTGACGGCCGGCCGGATCCTGCGCGGGGAGGCCCGCAGTTTCCCCGAAAGGCCGGGCATCGATGCCTTCGGCCTGCCCGTCGCGATCTGGGCCTGACGGCGGGCGTGCACTCCCCGGCGCGGCGTGCTTAAAAAGCCGCTCGTCCGTCGAAGAGACCGCTCGCCCATGACGACCTCGCCCACACCCACCCTGCCGACCCCTGACGCCATCAGCGCCGCCCACGATCGCATCGCTGGCTACGCGCGCCGCACGCCCCTGCTCCAGGCCGACGCCGACCTCGTTCCGGGGGTTCCGGTCACCTTCAAGCTGGAGTTCCTGCAGCAGTCCGGCTCGTTCAAGGGACGCGGGGCCTTCAACAACCTGCTGTCGCGTGAGGTGCCCGCGGCCGGCGTCGCGGCCGCGTCCGGCGGCAACCACGGCGCGGCCGTTGCCCTGGCGGCCGGCCGGCTGGGCCATCGGGCGCGCATCTTCGTGCCGGAGATCTCCTCGCCGGTGAAGATCGCCGCCATCCGCAGCCACGGAGCCGAGGCCGTGGTGGGCGGCGCGCGCTATGCCGAGGCGCAGGCGGCCTGCGACCGCTACGCGGCCGAGAGCGGGGCCATGCTCGTGCATCCCTACGACACGGCGCCGACCATGGCCGGTGCCGGCACCGTCGCGAAGGAGTGGGAGGAGGACCAGGCCCGCATGGGGCTGCCGGCCCTCGACACCGTGCTCGTGGCGGTGGGCGGCGGCGGATTGATTTCCGGCGTGGCGACGTGGTGGGCCGGCAGGGTGAAGGTGGTGGGCGTCGAGCCGGAAGGGTCGCGCTGCCTGCACGCGGCGCTCGCCGCGGGCGAGCCCGTCGACGTGCCGGTCGAATCCATCGCCGCCGACAGTTTGGGGGCTCGCCGCGTCGGGTCGCTGGTGTTCGACGTCGTGAAGGACAAGGTCTCCGGCGTGACGCTGGTCGGCGACGACGCCATCCGGGAGGCGCAGCTGCGGCTGTGGCGGCAATGGCGCATCGCGTCCGAGCCCGGCGGTGCCGCCGCGCTCGCGGCCCTGACCAGCGGGGCCTACAAGCCGGCGCGCGGTGAACGCGTCGGCGTGCTGCTGTGCGGCGGCAACGTGGATCCCGCCAGCCTCGCCTGAGCGCTCAATGGCCGGCGAGGTCGAGGATGATCGCCCATTCCTCGTCCGTCACCGGCTGGACGGAGAGGCGCATCGAGGTGACGAGCGACATCTTCGCCAGCCGCTTGTCCGCCTTCACTTCCGCCAGCGTCACCGGGCGCTTCAGCGGCTTCACCGCCTTGAGGTCCACCATGACCCAGGGCGAGCCCTGCTCGGCGGTGTGGTCGGGATAGGCCTCGCGGATCACCTCGACGATGCCGACGATCTCCTTGCCCTCGTTCGAGTGGTAGAAGAAGCCCTGCTCGCCCTTCTTCATGGCCATGAGGTTGAGCTTGGCGCTGTGGTTGCGCACGCCGTTCCAATAGGTGCCCTTGGCGCCGGCCTCGACCTGCTGCTCCCAGGACCAGACCTCGGGTTCGGATTTGTAGAGCCAGTGCGCCATGGAGCCTCCGCCGGATCGTTGCGATTCGGGCTGGAGCTTAGGGGCCGGACCGCGCTTGTCGAGGGTGCGAGCGTCAGTCTTCCGCCTTCAGCGGGCGCGTCATCAAGGCGGTGATGGCGGCGTCGATGTCGATGCGGCCGGCGAGGACGGCGTCCACCGCCTCGGCGATCGGCATCGCGACGCCGCGGGCCCGCGCCATCTCGACCAGGGCGCGGGCGGTGTAGACGCCCTCGGCGAGCTTGCCGCCGCCGGCCTGCGCCGGTGCGACGCCACGCCCCAGGTCGAAGCCGTGGGCGAAGTTGCGCGACTTGGCCGAGCCGCAGGTGAGGATGAGGTCGCCCAGGCCCGACAACCCCATCAGGGTCTCCGGCCTGGCCTGCCAGGCCCGGGCAAAGCGCGACAGTTCGGCGAAGCCGCGGGCCGTCAGCGCCGCCTTGGCGCTCTCGCCGAGCGCGCGTCCCGCGACGATGCCGGCAGCGATGGCGAGCACGTTCTTCGACGCGCCGCCGATCTCGACGCCGCGCATGTCCGTGGCGTGATAGACGCGGAAGGCGGGCGAGGAGAGGGCCAGGGCCAGCTGCTCGGCGACGGCCTCCAGCGGGGCCGCGAGCACCACGGCGGTCGGCAGCCCGCGCGAGACGTCCTCGGCGAAGCTCGGGCCCGACAGCACCGCCGGCATCAGGCCGGGGAGGGTGTCGGCGACGACCTCGCTCATGAAGTGCCCTGTCGCGGTTTCGATGCCCTTGGCGCAGACCACGGCCGGCAGGCCCTGCTTCACCACCATCGCCAGGGCTTCGGCCACGCCGCGCAGCGCCTGGGCGGGCACCGTGAGGAGCAGCGCCCGCGCGTCGCAAGCCTCCCGCAGCGAGGACGTGGGCGTGACGCCCGGCAGAAGGGGGACGCCGGGGAGCCGGGTGGCGTTCTCGCGGGCGGCCGCCATGGCGGCGGCGTGCTCGGGATCGCGGGTCCACAGCTTCACGGTGCGGCCGGCGCGCGCGGCGGCATTGGCGAGCGCCGTGCCCCAGGCGCCCGCGCCGATAACGCCGATCGTGTCGAAGCTCATGCGCGCGCCGTGGCGACGGCGTTGGGATCCAGCGGCCAGCGGGCGCGAGGCGAGGTGGCGAGGTCGTCGCTGGCCCCCATCCGCAGGCGCTCCAGCCCGGCCCAGGCGATCATCGCGCCGTTGTCCGTGCACAGGGCCGGCGGCGGGGCCGCCAGCCGCAGTCCCGCCTCCGAGGCGAGCCGCTGCAGGGCGCGTCGGATCGTCTGGTTGGCGGCGACGCCGCCCGCGACCACCAGCGCCTGCGGGTGCCCGGCCGTTTCGCGGAACAGCCGCAGCGCCACCCGGGTCCGGTCGACGACGACGTCGACCACGGCGGCCTGGAAGCCGGCGCACAGGTCCGCGACGTCCTTGGAGGTCAGCGGCGCGATGCGCTCCGCCTCGAGGCGCACGGCGGTCTTGAGGCCGGACAGGGAAAAGTCGGGGGCCGGGCGGCCGGCGAGCGGGCGCGGGAGGGCAAAGCGCTCGGGATCGCCGCGCTCGGCCTCCTGCTCGACCTGCGGCCCGCCCGGATAGGGCAGCCCGAGCATCTTGGCGGTCTTGTCGAAAGCCTCGCCGATGGCGTCGTCGATGGTGGTGCCCAGGCGGACATAGTCGCCGACGCCCTTCACCGCGACGAGCTGCGTGTGGCCGCCGGAGGCGAGCAGCAGCAGGTAGGGAAAGCCGATGCCATCGGTCAGGCGGGGCGACAGGGCGTGCGCCTCCAGGTGGTTGACGGCGATGAACGGCTTCCTGGCCACCATGGCCAGGGCCTTGGCCGTCGTGAGGCCGACGATGACGCCGCCGATCAGGCCAGGACCGGCGGCAGCCGCCACCGCGTCGCACTGGTCGAGCGTGGTGCCGGCCCGCTCGAGGGCGCGCTTCACGAGCCCGTCGACGACTTCGACATGGGCGCGGGCGGCGATTTCGGGGACGACGCCGCCATAGGGCGCGTGGTCCTCGATCTGGCTCAGGACCTCGTTGGAGAGGATCTCCGGGCGGCCGTCGGGCGCCACGGACACCACCGCCGCCGCGGTCTCGTCGCAGGTCGTCTCGATGCCCAGTACGCGCATGCCCATCCCCTCCGGGGTGCGGGGCGGCCCCTGCCCGCACGCTTTCGCCGGCCGATGTGACGACCTATAGTCCGGCGCGGGCGCGAAGGGAACGCCGCCCGAACGGGGGAGATGGGCGTGGCAGGCACACTACGGCTGCGAATCGGGACACGGGGCAGCCCACTGGCATTGTGGCAGGCGCGGGAGGTTCAGGCCCGCCTGATCGCCGCGCACGGGTTGTCCGCCGATGCGGTCGAGATCGTCGTCATCAAGACCTCCGGCGACATGATCCAGGATCGCGCGCTGGCCCAGGCCGGCGGCAAGGGCCTGTTCACGAAGGAAATCGACGTGGCGCTGCTCGACGGCAGCGTCGATCTCGCCGTGCATTCCGCCAAGGACATGCCCACCGCCTTCCCCGACGGCATCTCCATCGTCGGCTATCTCCCGCGCGAGGACGTGCGCGACGCGGTGATCGGCGGCACGGCGCCCACCCTCGAGGCCCTGCGCCCCGGCGCCGTGGTCGGCAGCGCGAGCCTGCGCCGCCAGGCGCTGATCCGGCGCATGCGCCCCGACGTGAAGACCGAGCTCCTGCGCGGCAACGTCGAGACGCGCCTGCGCCGCATCGCCGAGGGCGATTTCGACGCCACGCTGCTGGCGCTCGCCGGCCTGAAGCGGCTCGGGCTCGCGGACCGAGCCACGTCGATCCTCGATCTCGACGCCTTCCCGCCCGCGGTGGGCCAGGGCGCCGTGGCCGTCACCGCCCGCTCGGGCGACGCCACCACCCTCGACGCGATCGCGGCGATCTGCGACCGCGACGCGGGCGTGGCGCTGGCCGCCGAGCGGGCCTTCCTCACCGTGCTCGACGGGTCCTGTCGCACGCCCATCGCCGGCCACGCCGTCGTCGAGGGCAATGCGGTGCGGTTCCGCGGCCTCATCCTGCGTGTCGATGGCACCGAGGCCTACGAGGCGTCGCGCAGCGGCTCCGCGGCGGACGCCGCGCGCCTCGGGGAGGACGCCGGCCGCGACGTGCTCGCCCGCGCGCCCGCCGACATCCTCGCGCACTGAGGAGGCCGCCGCGGTGCGGATCCTCGTGACCCGCCCGCCGCCCGGAGGTCCGCGCACCGCCGCGCGCCTTCGCGACCTCGGCCACGAGGCCGTCGAGGTTCCCGTCATGGAGGTGGCGCCGACCGGCCGCCACTGGCCGCCGGGCTCCTTCGACGCCATCGTCCTCACCAGCGCCAACGGCCTGGCCGGCCGGCCGGACCCGATCGCGGCGGCATGGGCGGCGACCCCCGTGATCGCCGTCGGCAAGGCCACGGCCAAGGCGGCGGCGACGGCCGGGTTCGCGCACATCACCCCCGCCGCGGGCAACGCGACGGCGCTCGCCGCGGAGGTGGCTTCGACACTGCCGCGGGGGGCACGCGTGCTCTACCTCGCCGGCGTGCTCCGCAAGCCCGATCTGGAGCAGGCGCTGGCCGCGGCCGGAATTGCCGTGACCCCGGTCGAGACCTACGATGCGCGGGCCGTTCCCCCGGATCGGCTGGCCCGGTCTCTCGCGAATCGAACGCCGGACGCCGTTCTGCATTATTCGCGGGCCAGTGCCGAGGCATGGCTGGCCGGCGTGCGTGCCGGCGGCCTTGAAGACGCCTTGCTTGGCGGGCGACATCTCGCCCTGTCCCCCGACGTGGCCGAGCCGCTGCGGCGGGCGGGAGTGCGCGTGCTTCGCGTCGCCGAACGGCCTGAGGAGGACGCCCTCCTGGCGCTGCTGGCGGACCGGGGCTGACGCGTCCTCATCGATGGGATAGATGCCGCCGGGCGGCCGGCGGGGTATAACGACATCCGGCACTGCGGCGCAGCCGGCAGTGCCGCAACTGGAGAGCGAGGCCCGATGGCGGACGACAACAGCTCCCGCGATGCGGACAGGGGGCGAAAGGGACGGCGGCCGGAGCGCGAACCCGCGACGATCGACCTGAAGGCCGAGCGAATCGCCGACACCACCCCTGCCCAGGACGTCGCGGCCGACGCGCCGGCGACCGATCCCGCGATCACGCCCCCGGCCGAGGCCGCGCCTGAGGCTGCCGTGGTGGAGGCCTCAGCCACCGAACCCGCGCCCGCGACCCCGGATGCCTCCACTCCTGCGGAGGCCGCTGGTGAGTCCCGCGTCTCCGCCGAGCCGCAGCCGGATCCCGTGGTGGAGCCGCCGGTGGAGCCCGTCGTCGAACCGGTCGTCGAGCCGGTTGTCGAAGCGGTGGCTGAACCCTTGCCGCCTGTTGCCGCCCCGGTCCGCCAGCCCCGTCCGCAGCGCGGCTTGCCGATGGCGCTGGGCTTTGGCGGCGGTCTCGTCGGCGGTGCGGCGATCGTCCTGCTGCTGGCCTTCGTCGGCCCCCTCGCCGATGCGCCCGACCGCCTGACCTCGCTCGAGGGCGCGGTGGGCGACAAGGCGACGCGGCGCACGGTCGACGCCCTCGACAAGCGCGTGGCGACGGCCGAAAGCGCCGCCCAGGCGCTGCGCACCGACATCGACAGCCTCTCGCGCCGGCCGGCCCTGGCGCCTTCCGACCTCTCGCCGCTGACCCAGCGCCTCGATCGGCTCGACAGGGCCGTGGCGCAACTGGCCGCAAGGCCCGCCGAGGGAGAGGGCGCCGCGGCGCCTGCGCCCGTGCAGCTTCCGCCGGTCGTCGTGGCCGGCCGGGAGAGTGCCGCCCTCGCCGTGGCGATGCTGGTGCGCGACGCCGTGGGCCGGGGAACGCCCTATGCCCGCGAGATCGCGGCGCTGGAGGCGTCCGGCCTGCAGCCCGACGCGGTCGCCAAGCTGAAGCCGCTCGCGGCCGAGGGCGCACCGACGCCGGCGACCCTCGCCTCGGCCTTCGCGCCGCTGGCCGTGAAGCTCGCCGCCGTGCCCGAGCCCCCGCCCAGTGCCGGATGGGCCGACCGGCTCACCGCCTGGGCCGGGCGGATCGTCAAGGTTCGCCCCGTCGGCAACGTGGCCGGGGACGATCCCGCCGCCATCGGTGCCCGGACCGAGGCCGCGCTGCGGCGCGGCGATCTCGCCGCCGCCCAGGCGGCGCTGGCCGCGCTGCCCGCGGCCTACCGTCCCGCCGTCCAGTCCTTTGCCGATCGGCTCGCGGCGCGCATCGCCGCCGGGCAGGCGGCCGACAGCCTCGTGGCTGCCGCGGTCGATCAGGTGATCGCCGCCACCGCCTCAACCGGAGTGCCCGCGCGATGATCCGCGTCCTCGTGTTTCTCGCGCTGGTGGTGGCGCTCGCCTTTGCCGGCGCCTGGCTGGTCGAACGGCAGGGCGACATCGTTCTGACCATCGATGGGCGCACCATCGAAACCTCGCTCACGGCGGGCGTGGGCCTCGTCGTCGCCCTCGCGCTGGGCGTGATGATCGTGCTCGGTCTCCTGCGCTTCCTGCTGCGGCTGCCGTCGTCGATCGGCTTCGCCGCGCGGGCGCGCCGCCGGGCGAAGGGCTTCTCGGCCGTGTCGCGCGGCATGGTGGCGGTGGGCGCGGGCGATCCCCGCTCGGCCAAGCGCTATGCCGACGATGCGGCGAAACTTCTGGGCGAGGAGCCGCTGACGCTGCTCCTGAAGGCGCAGGCCTCGCAGATGGCCGGCGACCGGCCGGGCGCGGAGGGTGCCTTCCGGCGCATGCTGGATGAGCCCGAGACCAAGGTTCTCGGCCTGCGCGGACTTTTCGTCGAGGCGCGCCGCAAGGGCGACGATGCGGCGGCCCGGGCCTATGCCGCGGAGGCCGCACGGCTCGCGCCGTCGGTCGCGTGGGCCGGCGAGGCGCTGCTGGAGTACCAGTGCGCGGAGACGGACTGGATGGGCGCGCTGGCGACGCTGGATCGCGGCGCCAAGGGGCTCGACAAGGCCGCGGTGCGCCGGCAGCGCGCCGTGCTGCTGACGGCGGATGCCCTCTCCCGCTCGGAGAAGGAAGGCGACCTGGCCCTGGGCCGCCTGCAGGAGGCGGTCAAGCTCGCGCCCACGCTCGTACCCGCGGTGGCGGCGCTGGCGCGCCTGCTCGCCCGGCGCGGCGAGATGCGCAAGGCCTCCAAGGTCGTCGAGGCCGCCTGGCCCAAGTCCGCTCATCCCGATCTCGCCGAAGCCTACGTCGCGGTGCGACCCGGCGACTCGGCGCGCGACCGCCTGGCGCGCGCGGAGCGCCTGCTCTCGCTGACGCCCCGGGAGCCCGAGGCGCGCATCGCCGTGGCCAACGCCGCCTATTCGGCCCGCGAATTCGGACGGGCGCGCACCGTGCTGGCGCCCCTGCTGGAAGGCCGGCCTCCCGTGCGGGTCTGCCTGCTGATGGCCGACATCGCGGAGGAGGAGAATGCCGACTCCGGCGCCATCCGCGAGTGGCTGGCGCGGGCGTCACGTGCCCCGCGCGATCCGGCCTGGATCGCCGACGGCGTCATCGCCGACAGCTGGTCGCCGGTGTCGCCCGTGACCGGACGCCTGGACGCCTTCGTGTGGGGCACGCCGGTGGAGCAACTGTCCCAGGGCGCAGACGGCGAGGCCGCGCCGCGTCGCCGGCCGGTGCCGCTGCCGCCGACCGAGACCGTGATCGCGGACGCCGACGAACCGCCGGCTGCGGTGCTCACGGAGGAGCCGAGGCCCGTGATCGAGGCGGTGGCCGAGCCGGCTCCCGCGCCGGAGCCCGAGCCGGACGCAAAGCCGGTGGAGCCGGTGCAGGTCGTCGCCGCGGATCCCGCGCCCGCGCCGCCGCCGCCGGTCAAGGCCGAGGCTCCCGAGACTGTCGATGCGCCGCGCGAGCTCGCCAAGGCACCGGCCCCGGTCGCCGCCGCGGCCGTCGAGCCGGTCGAGGTGAAGCCTCGCAAGCCGGGTCCCGCGCCGGTCGTCTTCCCGCTGCCGACGCCGCCCGACGTCCCCGGCCCGGATCACGCCGAGGGCACGGGACGCAGGTTCCTGCAATAGCCGGGATCGTCAGCCGATCCCCCACTCCCGCATCCCGGGCCGGCCCTAACGCGGCCGAGCCGGGGATGCAGGCTGGTGCAGCGGCGGCACGTGCGTGTCCGCCGCCTCACGCCCCGGCGGGCCGTGGCTCAGGTGCGGTCTGGAGACAGCCGCCAAAGGCTTAGGAATCGCCTTCCAGCTTGGTGATGACGCGGCGGTTCTGCGACCAGCAGGAAATGTCCTCGCAGTTGTTCACCTTGACGGTGTTGCCCAGCGACTTCACCCGCATGCGGGTCGGCTGGATGCCCTGGAGGATCAGGTAGTTGCGCGCCGACTCGGCGCGGCGGAGGCCGAGCTTCATGTTGAAGTCCGCCGTGCCCTTCTCGTCGGCGTAGCCTTCGATCTTCACCTTGTAGCGCGGGTAGGCCTTGAGGAACTCGGCCTGCTTGTCGAGCGTCCCGCGGGCGGTGTCGTCCAGGTCGTCGGAGTTTTCGCTGAAGAAGATGCGCCGGCCGACATTGACGATGAAGTCCTCGGCGCTGCCACCCTGCACGTTGACGCCGGCGCCCACCGGGGCGTTCGTCACGTCGGCGGACCTCTCGGTGGAAACGCACCCGGCCAATGCGATGCCGGCCGCCAGCGCGACCATCACGGAACGGAATTCACGCACGCTACTCTCCCCTGCCCAGCCCCTGGCCCCCTCGGCGTCCACCCCCGGGGCACGGGGGCGACGTTGGCGGCGCGCGGGGCGCGCCGCCCTTGTCTCGACGCGATCGCGCTCAGCTGTCGGCGCTGGTCTCGCCCTGCTTGCGATCTTCCACCGGCGCGCCGAGGTGCTTGAGCACCAGAACCTTGGTGCCCACCGGGCTGCGCTGGAAGAGGTCGACGATGTCCTCCGGCAGCAGCCGGATGCAGCCCGACGACACGTCGTCGCCGATGCTCCACGGCTCGACGGTCCCGTGGATCCGGTAACCCAGGTCCCGGCCGTCCCGGTAGAGATACATGGCGCGCGGGCCGAGCGGATTGTCGGGTCCGCCGGCCATGAAACGCGGCAGCTCCGGGCGGCGCTGCAGCATCTCGGGCGGCGGCACCCACTGCGGCCACACGGCCTTGCGCATGATCTGCGCCCGGCCGAACCACTGGAACCCTTCGGTCTTGCCCACGCCCACGCCGTAGCGCAGGGCCGTGTTGTTCTCGAAGGTCACGTAGAGGAAGTGGTTGGCCGTATCGACGACGATCGTGCCCGGCGGTTCCTTGTGCTTGTACTTCACGAGCTGCCGGCGGAACTCCTTGGGGACCAACGCCATGTTGGTCTTGCGGAAGGAGAACCCGTTGTCCGGCGTGAGCCCGACGAAGTACTCCTCCTCGGTGACGGCCCGTGCCGACGTCGCGGCCAGCCCTCCCGCACCCAGACCCGCCAGTCCTCCCAGAAACGCCCTGCGGTCGATTGTCATGTGGCCTTGCCCCGGTTCACGCCTACGCACAGCATCAGCTGGCCGAGAGTGCAGACTCAGGCGGGACTCCTCAAGTGGTAAATGAACGGGAAACAGCCTGCAGGCAGCGGTTGCGCAGTTCACGATCCCGAATGTATCAAACTGGGTCGGACTCGCTGCGCCTCCGGTCCGTCCCGCCGCGCGCCGCGCCTTGCTTTCCGGGGCGGATGTCGCTAAGAGAGCGCCCGTCAGGCCGCGCGGCTCCGCCGCACCCGCCCTGCGCCGCAATAGCTCAGCTGGTAGAGCACCTCATTCGTAATGAGGGGGTCGGGGGTTCGAATCCCTCTTGCGGCACCACTTCTCGCGCAGCTCCCATCGGTTCCCGCTTCCCGCGTCCGACGCAGTGCCGCCCGCGTCAGTTCTGCAGCCGAACGGCGCCCGGGCCCACGCCGGTGGGAACCGGGGTGTCGCTGGAGGCGTAGGCGGAGTTGATGAACAGCGTGGGCGACCCGGTCGCCGTGAGCCGGTGGGCCACCACGATGGTCCAGGGGGATTGATCCGCGATACGGTTCCCGGAACCGGAGACGGCGAGCTCGGCATTGGGCAGGTAGATGGTGCCGAGGATCTTCTTGGCGTTGGTGGTCGAGATCGTCAGCGTGCCCTGGAAGCTGCGGTCGGTGACCAGGGCGAAGCCGGCGAAGGGGCCGGATTTCCTCGCCTCGATCGAAAGGGTCACATTGCCGCTCAGGGACGCTCCGGGCTGCCCCTTGAGGATCATGACCACGTCACTGCCCTGAATGGTGACGGTGCCCGCGACGCTGAAGGCGGGACCCACGAAGTAGTGCTCGCCGGGATTGAGGATGATCGTCCCCGAGCCAGTGACCTGGATCGCTCCGCAATGCACGCCGGGATTGAGCGTTCGGGTGCCGGTGCCAAGCTGGACCGTGGTGTCGGAGCATGCGGCCGGAACGTCGATCGGCAGGGCGGCGAAGGGGTCGCGGATTTCCGGCGCGTCCATGACGGCCGTCGGCGCGATGTCCCCCGACGCCCGCCCGGCCGCCCTCGCGGCCCCGGCCCGGATGCTCGAGGCGCCCACGACGGACAGGTCGCCGTTGCTCTGGACGAGGCAATCCTGCGCGGTGAGACGGGACGTGCCGATCAGGCCGAGTGCGTTGCCGCCCGGCTGGGTCGCGAGGGCGCACAGGGGATAGGTCGCCGCGTTGACGCCGGTGGCCGTCACGCTGGTGGAGAGAAGGCCCGATGGCATCAGGCGACCGAAATAGGACGATCGCTGGGCGGACAGGGCGACCGTGACGCTGCCGGCGGTCTTGTCCGCGCTGACCGTGGTCCCGACCGCCCACTGGCTCTTCAGCGGCGCGCTCAGGCTGTCGGCCCAGGCCGTGATCCTGGCCAGGGTCGCGGCCGATGGGTCGACGCTGTATTGGCGGGCGCCGTTCAGCGCGGTGCTGTCGGCAATCGCCTGCAGCTTCCCGCGGGTTCGCGCGACGTCGCTGAACTCCACCCCACCCGCGATCGCGAGCGCCAGAACCGGCAACGCGATGCCTGCCATCGTCTGGAAGCCCCCGCCAGCGTCGGCCAACAAGGACAGCAAAGCAGTTCGAAGCCTGGACATGGCCATGGACACTGGCATTTCACGCGTTCTGACCTGTTTAGCCCGGAGTCGATAACAAATCCGACAACGATCTCCGTCCGCGAGCGCAATCTCGAAAATACAGCATAAAGGATAACTCGCCCGTCGCTGCGCTCCCGGCAGTACTCCGGCAGTGTTCAAGCTTCGCGACGGAATTTCGTCTTGCCGTTCAGCTCATGGTTGCTTCGGCCAAGAGACCGGACGCTCGAGCATGGCGGAACGGTCAGGGGCCGGGCGCGGCGCTGTCTTCGGGCATCGCGGCGGGGCGAAAGGGCCAAGGCTCCGGCGCCGGTTCCGACGTCACGATGAGCATGAGGAGGCCGTCGGCCGCGATGGCGTCCCCGGCGGCGAGGGCCGCTCGCGCCTGGGCCAGAAGCACGGCGTTGCACGCGGGGACCAGCCCCAGCGCGATGAGGTCTTCGCACCATTGCACCGAAACGGCGATTTCGCAGCTGGACGGCGCGGGGGAGACACGTCGAGCGTCAAAAACAGACATTGCAAAGATCTCACGAGAGACCGGTTGTTCTATGGAACAACCGGTCTCCACTTTGGCGTTCCTTGCGGAGCGCCGGTCATCGACGACGATGCAGAATGCTTGGACTATGGCGACGGTGAGTACATGAATGCAGCAATACTCAATGTGAGTAGTCGTCACTTCCTAACAAGACCTGAAGCTTGACCATTGGTGAACGGGCCTCCCGGCCGTCGGCTCCGGCCCTTCGCAAGAGGAACGTCCGAAAAGCGCAAGGACGACTCCGCGCGACTCGTGCCCCTGCGAGGGCCATGGCTAATCGTGGTCCATCTGCGACATCCCGTCGCATCCCGCTCGAGCTCCGCTTTTTCGTGCGGCGTCAGTCCTTTGGGCCGCCGGCGGGCACCCTTCGACCGCGGCCCAGGGTCCGCTTCCCGGTTGTGGCCTGACGGAGAGATGGGCCGTCCCGCGGACGCCCGCACTCTCGACAGCGGCCCCCCGGCCGAGTCAATGATGCAGCGTGTCGACGATCGACCTGCGACGGAGAACCCCGATGACGTTCAGCCGGCGCCATGTCCTGGCCGCGCTCGGAGCAGGGCTTCTCGCCGCGCCGGCGCGCGCCCAGAGCCGCCCGACGATGCTGATCCACAAGGATCCGGATTGCGACTGCTGTCTCGAGTGGTCGCATCACGTCCGCGACGCGGGATTCTCGGTGACGATCAAGGAGACGTCCGATCTGCGGGCCATCCGCGCGCGCCGCAGGATTCCGCTGGCCCTGGCCGGTTGCCACACTGCCGACATCGAGGGCTACGTCATCGAGGGCCACGTCCCGGCACCCGAGATCATCCGCCTCCTGGCGGAACGCCCGCACGCGCTGGGCCTTGCCGTCCCCGGCATGCCGATCGGCTCGCCCGGCATGGAGATCTCCGGCTCGGCGCCGGAGACCTACGCGGTGGTCCTGTTCGGGGCGGGCCAGGGCATCTATGCCCGCTATCGCGGGACCGAGCGTCTCTGATCCTGCGTCGTTGATCCCGCCTCAGGGCCGCTCGAGGGGGCCCGGCAGGGCCTGGACGGCGCGTTCCTCCAACTCCGCCTCCCGGCGGCGCAGCAGGACACCCGCCGCGACCAGGGCCACCGCCGCCACCACGAGCACCACGGCGCCGATGGGGCCCGCGACCTGGTGGATGGTGTTTCCGACGGTGTAGGCGGCGAGCCCGAAGGTCGTGGCCCACACCGCGGCACCGGCGAAATTAGCCAGGAAGAAGCGGTGCCAGGGCATCCGGTTCACGCCCGCCAGGAAGGCCGCGAGAACGCGCAGGATGGCCACGAACCGGCCGAAGAACACCACCTTCCCGCCGTGCAGGCGGAACAGGTATTGCCCGAGCTTGATCTTGCGCTCGGTGATTCCCAGACGTGGCGCGACGGACAGGAGAAGGCGGTATCCCAGTTTGTCGCCGACCGTGTAGCCGATGTTGTCTCCGATCACCGCGCCGGCCACGGTCGCCGCGATCACCAGCCCGATGTCGAGGTCGTGGGTGGTGCCGGCATAGACGCTGGCGGTGATCAGCACCGCCTCGCCCGGCAGGGGCACGCCCATGCTTTCCAGGAGAACGATGCCGGCGATCAGCCAGTAGCCATAGGTCTGGATCAGGTGGGGGAGCTGTTCGGACAGGGTCATCACCGCAGCCTAGCGCGCGCCGCACGCAAATCCAGGGTCCGGCCGCGCCGGGTCGTGCGAAGCCGTGCTGGCCGGCTTCAGATGATGCGCAGGCCCGCCGTGGCCTCATTCTGCCAGACGAGTTCGCATTCCAGCAGCGGTTCGGCGGCGGAGACCAGGAGCGAGAACCGACGCGGCAAGGCGTGGTTCACGGCGAGCTGAAGCCGCGCGCCCTGATGCGACATGTCGACGATCACGCAGGGAATTGCGTCCTTTCCGGCATAGACGCACCCCTTGCTGCCAACGGCGCGGCGCGGATGACGGCGCTTGTGAAAACTATGCATTCCCGACCTGACACTGTGCGGTCCGGTCATGCCACTCAAATGTAAATCATCTCTTCTCGTCGAGGCTGAGTATTCCTGCTCACCTATTCAAATTCGGCGATCTGCTCTCCGTGTAACGCAACCGGCGCTAGATCTTCAGGCTGCCCGCTCTAGTCTTGACAGTGGACGAGTTCCAGGACGCCAGGCCGGCTTGACCGTCTATGAAGACATCATCCTGTGCGAATGACTTCAACTATCAAGGATCTGTTTGATTCACGCGGATCCGACGCGCCCTGATCGGCGATCGGCGGCGTGCTGTCGGTTGGAAAGGCACTCGACGTGCGTGTCGATGCATATGACAATCGCATCCGGATGATAACGGATGGGTTTTGCTCGCAGCTTGACGTTCGGCCCTGACTGTTTCTTCCCGCTTTACAATGTCGTCGTCAGAATAGAAGCGGTTTCGTCGTCTGATCGATCAATGAATACGTTCATCGTTCCTTAGGGACGGAGGGCGATCCCGGTGGACGGAATATAGGCGACATGCCTATCCATTGTGCAACGTCATAGGATTTTGGTCATGGCCTCGGCCGCCCCAGCCGGGCCCACCTCGCCCCCGCCGCCGTCCTCCCCCGATCGCTTCGACCCGATCATCCAGGTTCCGTCATGTCATCCTTGTCCCTGCGTACCCTCCTGCTTTCGGCGGTCCTCTTCCTGGTGGGCGCCGTCGCCTTGATGGGCAGTGCCGCGCTCTACAATCAGCGGGCGCTGCTCGTCGAACTGCGCGACACGACCACCAATTGGTTGCCGGCCATCCGGGACCTCTCCGACATCCGGTACAATGCCTCGCAGTACCGCATGCAGACGGCGCGCTATCTCCTCAGCCAGGATCCTGCCGTCCGCGCCAAGGCGGAGGAGCGCTCCGCCGAGCTTCGCGCCGGGATCGAGAAGGCCGCCGCCAGCTACGAACCCACGATGACCGGGCCCGAGGAACAGGCCCTGTGGGGCAAGGCCCGCAACGCCTGGAGCGCCTATCTCGCCGCCGATGCCAAGGCTCGCGCCATGGCCCGCGGCATCGATACCGCCGCCGCCAGTCGCGAGTTCATCGAGGTGGTGACGCCGCTCTTCGAGGCCTATGCCGCCGCCATCCAGGCCGACGTCGACTTCAACAACCGCGGTTCGGTCCGGTCCGCCGCGGCCGGTGAGGACACCGCGACGCGCGGCACCGTGATCGAGGCGGTGCTTCTCGCCTTCGGGCTCCTGGCCGGCGCCGTCGCCGGTGCCGTCGTCATCCGCCGGGTCGTGAACCCGCTGCGCGACATCACGGGCGCGATGCAGAGCCTCGCCTCCGGCGATCTGCGCGTCGCGGTCCCCTACCGGGAAAACCAGGACGAGGTGGGCGCCATGGCCGCCGCCGTGCAGGTCTTCAAGGACAATGCGGAGCGCGTGAAGGCCCTCGAGGAGGAGGAACGCCGGGCCGCCGCCGACAAGGCCGAGCGCGCCGAGGCCATGTCCGTCATCGTCGCGGAGGTCGGTCGCGTGGTGCAGCGCGCCGCCGCGGGCGACTTCAGCTCCCGGGTCGAGGCCAACGCGACGCAGGCCGAGCTGCGCGAGCTCGTCGACGGCATCAACCGCATCAACACCGTCGTCGACCAGGCCACCGCGGAACTCGGCGACGTCCTGGGCAGCGTCGCGGCCGGCGATCTCACCCGTTCGATCCGCACCAGCTACCAGGGCCGGCTCGGCGAGCTGAGCGAGGCCGTGAACGAAACGGTGAGCAAGCTGTCCTCCATCGTCACGACCATCCAGCAGACGGCGATCGACGCCGCCAACGCCTCCAACGAGATCAACAGCGGCTCCAACGACCTCGCCCGCCGCACGGAGCAGCAGGCGTCCTCGCTGGAGGAGACCGCCGCAACCACCGAGCAGCTGGCCGCCTCGGTGAAGTCGACCGCGACGGCCTCCCGGCAGGCCGTGGGTCATGCCGACGAGGCGCGGACGGTTGCCCAGGAAGGCGGCGACACCGTGAGCCGCGCCGTGGAGGCCATGACGCGCATCGAGCAGGCCTCGTCGAAGATCTCGGAGATCACCTCCGTGATCGAGGAGATCGCGTTCCAGACCAACCTCCTGGCCCTCAACGCGGCGGTCGAGGCGGCCCGGGCGGGCGATGCCGGCAAGGGCTTCGCGGTCGTCGCCGCGGAGGTCCGCACCCTGGCGCAGCGCTCCTCGGAGGCGGCCAAGGACATCGGCGGGCTGATCGCCAAGTCGACGCAGGAGGTGAGCCAGGGGGTGACCCTGGTGCGCGAGGCCGGCGGAACGCTGGGGCGCATCGTCGATGCCTCGGAGCGCGTCGCCAAGACGGTCAACGAGATCTCGGAGGCCACGGCCGAGCAGGCCAACGGCATCGACGAGATGAGCCAGGCCATCAGCCACATGGATGGCATGACCCAGCAGAACGCGGCGCTGGCCGAGCAGAGCTCCGCCTCGGCGACGTCGCTCGCCACGCAGATCGGCACCCTGAACGAGATCGTCTCGCAGTTCACCGTCAGCGGCGCGCGGCGGCCGGTGGCCCGCGCGGCCTCCGAACCGGGCCGCCTCCAGGCCCTCGCCGCGACCGCCTTCGCCGCCGCCAAGCCGGCGGCGAAGTCCCCCGCCAAGAAGGCCGTCGGGCAGGACTGGGACGAGTTCTGAGCCGGCACGATCGCTGGATCGCCCGGCCCCGGGGCGGGGAATGGACAGGCCGCCGGGCGATCCCCGGCGGCCTCTGCGTCTGGGCCGCGCGGCGGGCGCTGAGGCCGGGCGATCACGATTGTGCAAGGTCGCCGAAAGCGACCTGACTTCGACGCATTCCGGGTGTTCTCACTGCGGGGCCGACCGCCATCGGCGATTCCCGGGAGACAAGCCCACCTTGACGACGTCCCTCCTTTCACGCCGGCGCTTGCTCGCGCTGGCCGCCGGCAGCCTCGCCGCACCGCTCGTGGCCAGGGCCGCCGACGACAGGCTCGACTGCATCGTCGTCGGAGCCGGAGCGGCCGGCCTCGCGGCCGCGCGGGCTCTCGCGTCGCTGGGCCGTCGTTTCGTCGTCGTCGAGGCCAGCGGACGGGTGGGAGGCAGGGCCTTCACCGACACGGTCGCCGGCCAGCCGTTCGACGCGGGGGCCGCCTACGTGCATTTCGCCGACCGCAATCCCTGGTTCGGCATCGCGTCGCAGTTCGGCTTCCGGCTCAGCGACGATCGCGGCACCGGGTTCCAGCTCTACGACAATGGCGTGCGGGTTCCAGACACCGCGAGGCGCAACGCCCGGTCCGGCTTCGGCCGCCTGATCCAGGCGCTGGACAGCCTGACACCCGAGACACCGGACGTCTCGATGGCGGATTTCGCGGGATCGCTGGGTGGCGACCTGATCGAGCCCGCAAGGCGCATCGCGCGGATGTCGCTCGGCGAGGAGCCGGGGCAGGTCTCCGTGCGCGACTACGCGCGGCTTTGGAGCGGCGACGACTACCTCGTGCCCGACGGGCTGGGGCGACTGGTCGAACGGTTCGGCCAGGAGATCCCCGTCCAGCGCGACACGGTCGTCCGGCGCATCGACTGGAGCGACGGCGTCACGGTGGAGACGTCGCGCGGGACGCTGCGGGCGCGCGCAGCGATCGTCACCGTGTCGGTGGGCGTCCTGGCGGCCGGTGGCATCGTGTTCTCGCCGAGCCTGCCCGCGACCACGCAGGACGCCATCGGCGGGCTGCGCATGGGCGCGCTCACCAAGGTCGCCTTCGCGCTCGACGGCAACAGGCGGGACTGGCCCGAGGCCGGCGATCTCATCGACACTCGGCGGGGCGGCATCGACTTCGAGCTCTGGCCGTTCGATCGGCCGCTGGTCGTCGCGACGCTGGGCGGCGACGAGGCGCGGCAGCTCGTCGGCATGGGCGAGGCGGCCGCGCTGGCGGAAACCAAGGATCTCCTCGTGTCGCTGGTGGGCCCGAAGGCCCGCGGCGCCATCGGGGCGGGCCGCATGGCGGGCTGGAGTGCCGATCCCTGGACGCTCGGCTCCTACTCCGTGTGCCTGCCCGGACAGGCCGGTGCCCGTGAGCGGCTCGCCGAGCCGGTCGGCGACCGCCTGTTCTTCGCCGGCGAGGCGACGGGCGGTGCGGGCGAGGCCGTGGGCGCCGCGATGACCGTCGGAGGCGCGAGCCTCGCCGGCGTCGCCGCCGTCGAGAAGCTGCAGGCGCTGCTGCGCTGATGCCTGCGCCTGCGGGCCTCACGCCCGCATCAGACGCTCTTGGATCTCACGCTCGCGCTTCATGGTGTAGCGATCCTCGCCGGGTCGGGCGAGCCGGCCGCCCTCGCCGATCCGGGCGAGCCCCGCCGCAGCCGATCCCGCGCGCGCCATGTCGGCGGCGAGATCCACCAGAGCATCCTCGGCCCGGCGCACGAAACCGCCGATCTGACCCGCCGAACGCGCCATCTGCTCGAAGGCCTCGGCGATCTGGGTGTCGCTCGCCTCGATCGTCCGCATGATCCCGGCGATGCCGGCATCCGCGCCGCTCATCCGGCCGGTGTCGTTGCCGTGCCGGCCGCGGTCGATCGTGTCGGCTGCCGCGATCACCTCCTCGAAGACGGAGATCAGTCCGCGGGTGTCGTCCACGATCTGCTCGGCATAGGTCCGCAGGTCCTGGGAGATCACCGCCAGGCCACGGCCGTCCGTGCCGATGCGGAACGACTTGATGGCCGCGTTGAGGCCCACGGTGGTGATCGAGCGGCTGATGCCCTGCAGCGCGCCCAGGCCGGTCCGGAACGTCTGGAGGGTGCCGGTCAGGGAGGCCATCACCCCGTCGACGGAGGACCGGGCCCCCTCGCATTCGTGGATCAGCGTGGCGGCGACGGACAGGCGCTGGCGCAGCTGTTCGCGCAGGTCCTGCTCGGCGTTCGTGCCATGGCCGCGGCGGCCGGCCAGGGTTCCGCCCAGGTCGATGACGCCGTCGGTCTCGTGCGCGAGGCCGGCGAGCCCGGACGTGATCTGGCCCGTCGCCTGCGAGAACTCGTCGATCGCGTCGGTGAGCTGCGCGGCCTGCAGGAGGCAGGCACCCTTGAGCTCCTCTTCCGGCCCGTCGGCGGAGAGGGCTTCGGCCAGGGCCGTGTCGACATGCTCGAGGCGCTGGCGCGTGCTGTCGCCGGCCTGCAGCGACATGATGCAGTCGCCGACCATGCCGGCGATGCGCTGCGAGCGCTCCGCGAGCTGGCGCGACACCTGGACCGCCTCGCCCTGGCGCTCCTCGATCGCGTGGAAGGCCGACTGCAGCGCGGCGACGCCCGCCGAAATCTGGTCGCGCCGCGTGGTGTCGAAGACGGCCTGGGCCTCGCGCGCGGAGGTGAGCAGGCGCGACAGCACGTTGAAGTCGCGGACGAAGACGTTGATGCCTTCGCGGGCCTCGTCGGCAAGTGTCAGGATCTCGGCCGCGAACTCGGTGAAGTTGAGCTGGTTCGAGCTCAGATAGGCGGTTTCGACACGGGCGCTGCGGGCCAGGATGGCGATGGTGCGGATGCTGGTGACCAGCCGCTCCAGCGGCGCGCGCAGCGCTTCCAGCCGCTCGGCGATGTCGGCGAGCGCCTGGCGCTCGCGGGGGAGCGCCTCGACGACCGCCGTGAGATCGTCCGCGAGCTGCTGGAGCGCCCGGCCGGCCTGGCGCATGTCGCCATCCGCCAGCGTCCTCGGGATCGCGTCGATCGCCGCGACGGCGCCGTCGATCACGGTGAGGGCATTGCCGAGCGCTTCGCCGGCGACCAGGAACGTGTCCTCGATGCGCGACGCCGCCCGGCGAACGTCGCCGCGCGCCGCTTCGATCCCGCCGGCCAGCGGTCCGGTGGGGACGGCGGCGTGATCCTGCATCGTGTGTGCTCCGGAGTGGGACAGGGACATGGCCGGGCTCCGTTCAGGATGCAATGCTGGCGGAGGCGTGGCTGCGGTGGCGCAGGATCTCGGCCGCGATGGCGTGGAGCGGCAGCACGCGCATGGCCGCGCCGCGCTGGATCGCCTCCTTCGGCATGCCGAAGACCACGCTGGTCTCCTCGTCCTGGGCGATCGTGTAGGCGCCGGCCTTGCGCATCTCGAGCAGCCCGCGGGCGCCGTCGTCCCCCATCCCCGTCATGAGGATGCCGACCGCGTTGCCGCCGGCGTACTGCGCGGCCGAGCGGAACAGGACGTCCACCGAGGGGCGGTGCCGCGACACCAGCGGGCCGTCCTTGACGGTGACGTGGTAGCGCGCGCCGCTGCGCGTGAGCAGGGTGTGCCGGTTCCCCGGGGCGATCAGGACGCGGCCGGGATAGACGGCGTCGCCGTCCTCGGCCTCCTTGACGTCGACCTTGCACAGGCCGTCGAGCCGCTTGGCGAAGGCCGCGGTGAAGCGCTCGGGCATGTGCTGGACGATGACGATCGCCGGGCTGTCGAAGGGCAGCGCCTCCAGCACCTCGCGCAGCGACTCGGTTCCGCCCGTGGACGCCCCGACGCAGATCACCTTCTCGGTGGTCTGCGACATGGCCCTGGTGGCCATCGGCGCCGGCATCATGACGTCGGCGGTGAGCTTCTTCTCCACCTGGCGCATCGGCGGCCGGGCGGTGCGCAGGCGGGCCACGGCGGCGGCCCGCACCGCGTCGCAGATGCGCGTGCGCGACTCCTGCAGGAACTGCTTGGTGTCGATGCGCGGCTTGGGCAGGACGTCGACGGCCCCCGCCTCGAGCGCCTCCAGCAGGGTCTGCGAGCCCTCCTCCGTCAGCGTCGAGCAGATGATCACCGGGATCGGCTTCTGCGCCATGATCTTGCGCAGGAAGGTCAGGCCGTCCATGCGCGGCATCTCGATGTCGAGGATGATGACGTCGGGCATCTCGTCCTGGATGCGCTTCACCGCCACGAACGGATCGGAGGCGGTCGCCATCACCCGGATGTCGGGCGCGTCGGACAGGACCGACTCCAGGGTCTGGCGCACGGCGGCCGAGTCGTCGACGATGAGGACGCGAATCGGAGCTTTGCCGGTCATGCTGCGCGAGCCCTCGCTTTGTCTGTCTGGTACACGGTCGGCATGATCTGCCTCACGCCGCCGTTGTCGTGGCAGGCCATGGATTCGGAATGGCCGATGAGCAGCCATCCGCCCGGCCGCAGGTGCGAGATCAGCCGATCGAGCACCTGGCGCTGGGTCTGACGGTCGAAATAGATCAGGACGTTGCGGCAGAAGATCACGTCCATGTCGCGATCCACCGGGTACTGCGCGTCCATCAGGTTGACGCGCCCGAACCCGACCATCCGGCGCAGCTCCGGGACGATGCGGACGTCGCCGGCGGCGGGGTCGCGCGCGCTCATCACGTAGCGGCGCCGCAGGGCCTGCGGGATCGCGTTCGCCATGTCGGCGGGGTAGATCGCGCGCCGCGCCTGGGCCAGGACCTGGGTCGAGATGTCCGTCCCCATGACCTGGAAACGGAACGGCGTGCGCGACGCCATGTCGTCCAGCACCATCGCGATGGTGTAGGGCTCGGCCCCGGTGGAGCACGCGGCGCTCCAGACCTTCAGCTGACCGCCCCGCGGCTGGCTGGCGAGGGCCTGCGGGACGATGGTGTCGCGCAGCACGTCGAAGTGCGCGGGCTCCCGGAAGAAGTCGGTCTTGTTGGTCGTCACGCAGTCGATGAGGTGCACGAGCTCCTCGCCCGACAGCGTGCCCTCGATGACCTGCTCGCCATAGGAGGCGAGGTCGGGAAGGTCGAGGGCGCGGACCCGGCGGCGCAGCCGGGCCTCCACCATCACGCGCTTCATCGGAGGCAGGCGAATTCCGACCTTGCCCTGGATCAGGTCGACGAGGCGGCGGAACTGCGCCTCGCTCAGAGCGTCACGAGTCGTCGCCATCACGCTGCCTGCTGCGAACCCGATGCGGGAACGGCGACCGACGTGCCCGACAGGAGGCGGGCGAGGTCGAGCACCATCACGAGCCGTCCCTGGCGCCGGCCGACACCGGCCAGGCACAAGGTCGGGCCCACGCCGATGGCCGTGGGCGGCGGCTCGAGCCGGGCCTCGTCCAGTTCGGCGACCTCGTACACGCGCTCGGCCATGAGGCCGACGCCCGTGTCGAGCCCGGAGGATCCGGCATTGAGCAGGATGATCCGCGTGGCGTGGCTCTCGGGGGCGGGGGCGAGCCCGAGGCGGACCCTCAGGTCGACCACGGGGTAGCCCTGGCCGCGGACGTCGATCATCCCCAGCATCGCCGCCGGCGCGTTCGGCAACCGCGCGATGCGGCTCATCTGCAGGATTTCCTGGACGCTCTCCACCGGGACGGCGAGGAGGTCGTCGTCGACGGCGAGGGTGACGTATTGGGCAGACGTTGCCATGGCGCGCTTTCCGCTGTTGGCGTCAGGACCGCTTGAACTCGGCGTCTTCGGCATCCTCAGACGCGCCGAGATCGTAGGTGAAGCCGCCATTGGCCACGGCCCGGGCCCGCTTGGGCTCGCGGCGCGGAGCCGGCTTGGCGGCTTCGGGCGCCTTGCGGCGACCCTTGCCCGACACGGGGGCCTGGAGGCCCGAGGTCTCGATGCGGTCGCGCAGGGCGTGCACCGGTGTGCTGGCGACGGGCATGGACGCCTGCACGGTGCCCTGCCCTTCGTCGACGCGGAAGAACGCGATGGTCTGCGTCAGCTGGTCCGCCTGGGCCGAGAGCTCCTCCGACGTGGCCGAGACTTCCTCGGAGGCGGCGGCGTTCTGCTGGGTGACCTTGTCGAGCTGCTGCAGGGCCTGGTTGATCTGGCCCGCGCCGATGTCCTGCTCGCGGCAGGCCGCGGTGATCTCGCCCACGAGATCGGCGGTGCGGCGAATGTCCGGCACCAGCTTGGCCAGCATGGAGCCGGCCTCGCGCGCCGCCTTCACCGTGTCGGACGACAGGGTACCGATCTCGGCGGCGGCCGCCTGGCTGCGCTCGGCGAGCTTGCGCACCTCCGAGGCGACCACGGCGAAGCCCTTGCCGTGCTCGCCGGCACGGGCCGCCTCGACCGCCGCGTTGAGCGCGAGGAGGTCCGTCTGGCGGGCGATCTCCTGCACGATGGTGATCTTCTCGGCGATCGTCTGCACGGCCTGAACGGCGGTGCCGACGGCCACGCCGCTGGCCTCGGCATCCTTGGCCGACTGGTGGGCGATCTTCTCGGTCTGGCTGGCGTTGTCGGCGTTCTGCTTCACGTTGGCCGCCATCTCTTCCATGGAGGCGGAGGCCTCCTCGGTCGACGAGGCCTGCTCGGTGGCGCCCTGCGACAGCTGCTCGGCGCTGGAGGCCAGCTCCTGGCTGCCGCCCGACACGTTGCGGACCGCGCTGATCACGTCGGAGACGACGGCGCGCAGGCGGTCGACCATCTGCTCGAGGGCGATGCCGAGCGAATCCACCTCGGACTTGGGCTTGGGCTGCACGGTCAGGTCGCCGGAAGCGATCCGCCCGGCGATCTCCGCCGTCTCCTGCAGGCCGTCGCACATGGTGTTCATGGCGCCCGCCAGGTCGGCGAACTCGTCGTCGTTGTGCGTGGTCATGCGCTGGGACAGGTCACCCTTGGCGATGGCACGGGCCAGATCGACCGACTGGCCGATGCCGCGGTTGACGAGCATGGACAGCCACAGCGCCATACCCAGGCTGACCAGCAGCATGACGCCGAGCGCCGTGCCCATGACGACCTGCGCGAAGTGGAACTGGGACGCGCCATCCTGCTCGGTCTGCGTCATGACCTTGTCCATGAGCGCCATGTAGCGCTCGATGGCCGTGCTGAGCTCGGCGACGATGGCGCGGCCTTCGCCGTTGGACAGTTCGAGGGCCTTGACCGTGCCGCCTTCGCCCGCGATCGCGAGAGCCCGGTCGGCCACCGCCGTCCAGGCATCCAGGGCCTTGAGCACGGGGGCGATCTCGGCGCTGGCGTCGGTGCGCTGGGCGGTCGCGACGAGCGACTCGCGCGCCTGGCGCAGGCGGCCGAGCTCATCGGCCGTGTTCTTGACGCGCTCGTCGAGCTGGGCGGACGAACTCGCGCCGGCCAGCGACTGCAGGTCGATCATGGCCTCCTGGGCTCCGTCCAGCAGGGCGGTCGTGGCGTCCAGGGTGGGGGCCTTGGCGCCGGTCAGCGAGGCGGACGCGCCCGTGCTGGCGTGGCTCAGGGCCTCGAGGGCCGACTTGCCCTCCGCCGAGACGATCGCCTCGGCCCGGCGGCCGGAGTTCGCCTTGGCGAGCTGGTAGATGCGGTCCTGCAGGTCGGCGTGCTTGCGATACGTCACCTTGAAGTCGCTGACGATCTTCTTGCCTTCCTCGGTCGTCGCGAGGTCTGCGAGCGTCTCGCGGTACTTCTCGACGTGAGCGCGCTTCTCCTGGATCGTCGCGTAGGACTTCTCCATCTCGGCCTCGGTGGCGGAGAGCAGGAGGTTCTTTTCGGCCCGCAGGTCCTCCAGCATGTCGGCGCGCAGGTCACCTGCCACCTCCATGCGCTTGGCCACGCTGCGCACGGCGAAATCGAGGCTGTCGTTGATCCCCGACATCTTGAAATAGCCGACCCCGAGGCCGGCGGCGGACAGGCCGATGATGGTGGCGAACGCGAGCCCCATCTTGGCGCGGATCGTGAAACGCATGGGTCAACTCCGGGAGTCGGTCAAAGCGGTGCGTGGGTGGGATGAGGCCGCGGGGGAAAACGGGTCTCAGTTCAATCCGAGGAGGGCAGGCAGGTTGGGCAGGATCACGAAGTCGTCCTTCCACAGGGCGACGCCGCGGATCAGTTCGGGAGGCCAGGCCATGCCGATGCGCGGCACCGTGCTGGCCGGGGGGCAGTCGAGATCGCAAACCTCGTGGACCTTGTCGGCCACCACGGTCACCAGGATCGGCTCGGGCTCGTCGCCCGCCTCGACCTCGATCACGACGAAGCGGGTGTCCGGTCCGTGCTCGGTGGCGGGCATGCCGAGCCGGACGCGCAGGTCCGCGAGCGGGACGATCTCGCCGCGGACGTTGATGACGCCCGACACGAAGGACCGAGCGCCGGGCACGGTCGTGACGGGCGCGGGATCCATGATCTCGCGCACGATGGCGGCGTCGATCGCCAGGTACTCGCCGCCGAGGCCGAGCATCAGGACGCGCTCCGTCGCGGCTCCGGCAATGGCGTTCACAGGCGCGCTCATCAGGCAGCCTCCTTGTCCCGCCGCGGGCGGGCGATGTCGCCGCGCACCAGGCGCGCCGCGTCGATGATGAGGGCGGGCAGGCCGTCGCCGAGGATCGTGACCCCCGAGAAGCTCTGGACGTCCCGGTGCATCCGCGAGAGCGACTTGATGACCGCGTGGTGGTTGCCGATGATCTGGTCGACCACGAACCCGACGCGGCTGTCGCCGTTCGACACGATGACGACCTTCGGGTGCGGTTCGCGCGCCGGGTCCGTCCCGAACAGCTCGCGCAGCCTGACGAAGGGCACCAGCTCGCCGCGGATGTTGAGGAAGCTGCGGCTCGACGAACGCTGCTCGTCCGCCTCGCTCAGCTCGACGCATTCCTCCACCGTCGACAGCGGGATGATGTAGCGGCTGTCGGCGACGCGCACGAGCAGGCCCTCGATGATCGCCAGCGTCAGGGGCAGGCGCAGCGTGAAGCTGGCGCCGTTGCCCGGACGGTTGGTGACGTCGATCTTGCCGCGCAGGCCCTCGATGGTCTGCTTCACCACGTCCATGCCGACGCCCCGCCCGGACAGGGCCGAAACCTCGCGGGCGGTGGAGAAGCCCGGGTGGAACATGAGCTGGAGGATTTCCGACTCGCTCGGCGTCGCGCCGGCGGGCACCAGCCCCTGCTCTTCGCCCTTGGCGCGGACGCGGGCCAGGTCGACGCCGCGGCCGTCGTCGGAGATGGTCACGTGGACCTCCGCGCCGACGTGGCGGGCGTCGAGGCGGATCGTGCCGGCCTCCGACTTTCCCTTCTCGAGACGCTGGCCCGGCATCTCGATGCCGTGGTCGATGGCGTTTCGGATGAGGTGGACGAGCGGATCGGCGAGCCGTTCGATCACGGTCTTGTCGAGTTCGGTCTCCTCGCCGGACGTGACGAGCTGCACCGGCTTTCCGAGGTCGCGGGACAGGTCGTGCACGAGCCGCCGGAAGCGCCCGAAGAGGGATCCGATGGGCACCATCCGCATGCCCATGGCGCTGTCGCGCAGGCCGGCGGCGAGGCGCTCGATCTCCTCCGCGATGGCCTGGATCTGCGGGTCGCGGCGCAGGGTGCTGAGCTGGGTCAGCCGGGCCTGGGCGATGACGAGTTCGCCGACCCGGTCCATGAGGCGGTCGAGACGCTCGGCCTGGACGCGGACCGTCGCATTGGCGCGTTCGTCGCCGCGGGACGACGCTTCCGTCTTGGCCGCGGGCTTGGCGGGCTGTGCCGCGACGGGGGATCGGTCCGCGGGACCGGGAGCCGCCGGAGCGGGCGCCGTCTGGGCCGGAGCCGCGGTGGGGACCTGCGGAGCAGGGGTCGTTTCGACCGGGAGCGGCGCGGGGAGGGCTGCCAGCTCCTCGATCTCGAGGTCCATCTCGTCGCGGACGAAGAGGAAGACGTCCTCGATGGCGGCGGGTGTCACGGCTCCGGCGAGGTCGACCGTCCAGCCGACATGGCACTGCGTGGGGTCGAGGTCGGCGAGGTCCGGGATGCGGTCGAGGTCGGCCCGCACGGTGCAATCGCCGAGGCTCCTCAGCTCGTCCAGCAGGGCCAGCGGGTTCGTCCCGTTGACGATGACGTCCGGTGCAAAGCGGATCTTCACGGTGAAGCGGCGCTGCGCCGGTGCGCTGGGCTCGGCTGGCGCCGAGGCGGACGCGCTGTCGGCCACGCCGCCGTCGCCGGTCAACTCGTGCAGGTCGGCCAGGATCGCCTCGCCGAAGACCGGATCGGTGGACGCGGGGTCCTCGATCAGCGCGCGAATGTGGTCCTTGGCCGAGAGCGCGACGGAGATCAGGCGCTCGCCCGCTTCCGCGCCGGTCTTGCGCAGGCGATCGAAGGCGGTCTCGAAGTCATGGGTGAAGGCCGCCACCTCGGTGAACCCGAACATGGCGCCCGAGCCCTTGATCGTGTGCATGGCGCGGAAGGCGCTGTCGATCAGCTCGCGGTCGGACGAGTTGGAACCGAGGTCGAGCAGGGCCTGCTCGAACTGGTCGAGCAGCTCGGCCGCCTCCTGGCGGAATGTCGCTGCGGGGTCGATGCCTGACATGGCTGCGATCGTCCTCAGCCCAGGAACTTCTGGACGACGGCGAGCAGCTGGTCCTTCTGGAAGGGCTTGGTCATCCAGCCCGTCGCACCGGCCGCCTTGGCCTCCTGCTTGATGGCCGGATCGGACTCGGTCGTCAGGAAGACGATCGGCACGCCCTTGAAGGAGGAGAGGGCGCGCAGCTCCCGGATCAGCGCCAGGCCGTTCATGCCCGGCATGTTGAGGTCGGTGACCACCATGTCGAAGCGCTTGGCGCTGGCCTTGGCCAGTCCCTCGCTGCCGCTGCCGGCCTCGGTGACGTCGTAGCCGGCCTGGCTCAGGACGAGCCGGACCATCTGGCGAATGCTGGGCGAGTCGTCGACGGTGAGAACGCTTTTCATGATCGATCCTGCGCGCTGGGTTCAGGTTGACGGAGCCGCGGCGTCGAACGGCGCCGTGATGCCGGCCCGCGCGAATGCTTTGGCGAGGGGCGTTCCGTCGAGGTCTGCGGAGACGATGGTGCCGCCCGCCTTCTGCGCCGCGCGCTGCGCGGCCACGAGCGTCTGGAGGCAGGTCAGGTCTGCGGTTTCGAGCTCGGATGCGTCCAGGACGAGGGGCAATCCCTCCCCCAAGCTGTCCCAAACCCGCACCTTGAGATCGTCAGCGTTGTAAACGGTCTCTTTGCTTTGTAATCGCAGATTTGACATTTGACGACTTCGCACACCCAAAGATGTTCTGGTCCATGTCTTCTCCAATACACGGCTTAATTTTATATTCTTTGAATCTCCACGAATCCGAGCAAAGGGGCCCCGCACTTCGCAATTTGGACTGCATTTGCGGAACGGCTGCCTTGTGATGGCGTCGGATCTCGGCTGTTTTCGCGGTCCGGTTGTCGTCTTCCGCGAACCCCGTCGAGGGGAAGACCCGGTCCGCCGGCGGTCAGCTCCGGGGACGAGGAGCATCCGACGACCGCCACCGCGTTTCGTCGCGGCCGGACCGCGGAACGGCGTGCATTCGTGTCGATTTGTCGTGATTGTTTGACGGTTCGTGAACCAGCGTCGTCGGTTCGGCTGGCGTATCAAGGACTTGGCGCCCATGGTCCGCGAGTAATGTAATGTCGAGCTTTACATGGATCGCCGCCGAGAACCACGTAGCTCTGCGCGTGAAGAAGCCGTCGTCCGGGACAAGTCCGGACGAACCATTCGTGCGCTCGTGATCGATTCAAGTTCACGCGGTGCGAGAATCCTGGTCGGGGAGAGCGAAACACTCCCCGACGTCTTCGACCTCGTCTTGTCCAAGGGCGCGCGTACCATGCGGTGCGGCGTGGTCTGGCACATCGGGGGGGTCTACGGACTGGCCGCGATCGGCGCGGCGGGTGGCGAGGGGGTGTTCGACCTCGGCCCCGGACGGCCGGCGCCGGTCTCGGCGAGCGGCCTGCTCAAGGCGCGCTACAAGGGCTGACGTCACAGGCTTTCAGGGGATCGCACCCGCCAGGTGCAGGGCGATCCCGCAGGCGGTGCACCCGGCCAGTGTCGTGACCATGCCGAGGCGAAAGCGGAAGGTGGCGATCGCCGCGCCCGCGGCCAGCGCCAGGGCCCAGGGATCGACGCTCGACGGTACCGGCACTTCGAACCGGAGCGGGCCGGCCGTGAGCACGGCCACCTTGCGGAAGAGGACGTGCACCGCGAACCAGACGGCCAGGTTGACGATGACGCCGACCACGGCCGCCGTGATCGCCGACAGGGCCCCGGCCAGCGCGCGGTTTCCCCTGAGGACCTCGATGAACGGCGCGCCCGCGAAGATCCACAGGAAGCAGGGCGCGAAGGTCACCCAGGTGGCGAGCAGACCCCCGAGCGTGCCGGCCACGAGCGGAGGCAGGGCGCCGGGATCGCGGAAGGCCGCGAGAAACCCCACGAACTGCAGCACCATGATGAGCGGGCCCGGCGTCGTCTCGGCCATGCCCAGCCCATCCAGCATCTCGCCCGGGCGCAGCCAGCCCAGGGTTCCCACAGCCTCCTGGGCGACATAGGCCAGGGCGGCGTAGGCGCCGCCGAAGGTCACCATGGCCATCTTCGAGAAGAACACCGCGATCTGGCCGAAGGTCGATCCGGCCCCCAACGCCAGAACCACGGCGGCGACGGGAGCGAGCCAGAGGAGGGCCGAGATCGCGGCGGCGCGGCGGGCCGACGAGGCCATCGCCGGCGACGGCCGACCCTCGCCCGCGTCGTCGAGGACGTAGCGGACGGCCGTGCCCGACGGTCGCGACGACGACCCGTGCCCGCCGCCCGGCGAGAAGGCGGGCAGCCCCTGCCGCGCCCCGAGATAACCGACCGCCGCGGCTCCGAGCACGATGAGGGGGAAGGGAACGCCGAAGGCGAAGATCGCGACGAAGGCGGCCGCAGCGATCGCCAGCATGACGCGGTTGCGCAGGGCCCTCGCGCCCACCCGCTGTACCGCCTGCAGGACGATAGCAAGGACCGCGGCCTTCAACCCGAAGAACAGGGCCGCGACGAGGCCCACCGCCCCGAGGCTCGCATAGATCCAGCTGAGACCCATGATGGCGAGGAGTCCGGGCAGGATGAACAGCCCGCCGGCCAGCAGGCCGCCGCGCGGTCCGTGCAGGAGCCAGCCGACATAGGTCGCCAGCTGCTGGGCCTCGGGGCCGGGAAGCAGCATGCAATAGTTGAGAGCGTGCAGGAAACGGCTCTCCGAGATCCAGCGCTTCTCGTCGACCAGCACCCGGTGCATGACCGCGATCTGGCCGGCAGGGCCCCCGAAGGACAGGGCCGCGATGCGGGCCCAGACCGGCAGGGCGTCGCGCAGGGTGGGCCGCTTGGGCGGCAGCATGGCGTTCGGGTCGACGGCCGTCGTGGGGTGACCCATCGTCAGGCCGGCTTGCGGGCGACGAGGTCGATCACCGCGGACGCGCCTTCGTGCCCCGCCCCCTCGTGCAACACGGTGTCGTGCGCGACGAGGTGGTCGATGATCATCCCGGCGAAGTCGCGCCGCAGCTGGTCCTCCGTGTAGAGGTATTCGGGCGTGCGCGGGCCACCCGTTCCGTTGGCGATCTGCTCCGGCCGATAGCCCTGCAGCAGGAGGAGCCCGCCGGGCTTCAGGGCCGACATCATCCCGGCGAAGATGCGCTCGCGCAGGGGCGGCCCGACGAACTGGATGAAGATGGCGACCACCACGTCGAAGGCCGCGTGCGGCCAAGTCCACGTCGTCAGGTCGGCCTCGACGAAGCCCAGGGCGACGCCGCGTGCGGCGGCGAGCCGGCGCGCCTTGGCGATGGCGACGGGCGATCCCTCCACGGCCGTCACCTGCAGGCCCCGGGAGGCGAGCCAGACGCCGTTGCGCCCCTCGCCGTCTGCCACCGACAGCACCGAACGGCCGGCCAGCAGGCGATCGACCTGCGAGCGGAGAAAGGCGTTGGGCTCGGTGCCGAACACGTACTCGTCGCTGGAGAAGCGCGTGTTCCATCGTTCGATGTCGGACATCGGTCGTCTCCGGCGCAGGCGTGGGACCATGCCGATGATGGCATGCGCCCCGGTGGCGGTCATCCCGCGCCCGGGCGACGCATCGGCAGGCCGTCGCGTGCCCATGCCGCGATGCCGCCGGCCATGTGGCCGATCACGTCGGCGGTGGAGCCGGCGCACAGGCCGAGGGCCCGGCCCGAGCGTGCGCCCGACAGGCAGTGGAGCACGATGGGCCGGCCGGCCGGAAGCCGCGCCGGATCGAACCGGGACAGGGGCAGGTTGACCGCTCCGGCGATGTGGCCGGCCCGGAACTCCTCCGGCTCGCGGACGTCGACCAGCGTCACGGTACCGGCTTCGAGCTTTGCCGCCACGTCCGCCGGGGTCAGATCCGTCCCGGCCCGGCGTCGCTTCATCCATCCGAACATGGTGCGTCCCCTGTCAGGGCCCGACCGGAAGGAGCCCGCCATGCGAAATGATACGAATGTACTTTCGATAGTTCGCATATAATATGTCTGATTGTGCCGCAAGGCCGTCGCTCGACGGGCGTTCGGCACGCAAGGGCGGGCGCCTGGCCCGCCGTCACGTCGCATGCCGGAGCCCCCGTCCGGCGGAAACCATTCGGAGTCCGCCATGCTTCGCCTCGCCACCATTCTGTGGTCGCTCATCGGAACAACCCTGGCCGGCACGTTCGTGCTCGGTGTCCTCGCCATTCCCGCGCTGTCCGACCAGGGCATGCGGCTGATCCCCTGGGCCGTCGCGGCCGGCTTCGCGATCGCCGTTCCGGTCGCCGTGGCCATCGCCCGGGGCCTTGTCGGCGGCCCCCACCGCATCGCATGACCTGCGTGTCCGACATCGCCATGCCCGGCACGCGCGGCGTCGCGCGCCGGGTTGGCCGTGGCCAGCCGGCCGTCCGAGGGCTCGTCTCCTGACGCCGACCAAAGGCGGACGGCATCGCCGCTTGTAAATGCGTATCTTCGAACATACGATATAGACAGATCGCCGACAGACCGGAACGGCCCCCGGCGGCATCACTGGAGGAAATAACGTGGCTCACATCGTCGTCCTGGGTGCCGGGCTGGGTGGCACCATCCTCGCCTACGAGTTGAAGGACGTGCTGCGGCCGGGAGACCGGCTCACAGTCGTCAACAAGGGCAACACCTACAGCTTCGTGCCGTCGAACCCCTGGGTGGCCGTCGGCTGGCGGGAACGGGACGAAATCGAGGTGGACCTCGCGCCGGTGATGAGCCGCAAGGGGATCGCCTTCCGCCCCGAGGGCGCGCGCCAGGTCGTCCCGTCCGAGAACCGGGTCGTCCTGACCGACGGGACCAGCCTCGACTACGACTATCTCGTCATCGCCACAGGCCCGGAGCTCGCGTTCGACGAGATCGAGGGACTCGGGCCGCAGGGCCACACCCAGTCCGTCTGCCATGTCGACCATGCCGTCGGAGCGCGGGCGGCGTTCGAGGCGCTGGCGAAGTCGGGCGGGCCCGTCGTCGTGGGCGCCGTCCAGGGCGCCTCGTGCTTCGGCCCGGCCTATGAGTTCGCGTTCATCCTCGAGACCGCGCTGCGCCGGCGCAAGGTGCGCGACCGCGTGCCGATGACCTTCGTGACCCCCGAGCCCTATATCGGCCACCTCGGCCTGGACGGGGTCGGGGACACCAAGTCGCTGCTGGAAAGCGCGCTGCGCGACAAGCACATCAAGTGGATCACTAACGCCAAGGTCACCAAGGTCGAGGCCGACGTGATGCACGTGGAGGAGGTCAACGACGACGGGTCCGTCAAGCAGGCCCATGCGCTGCCCTTCGCCTACTCGATGCTCCTGCCGGCCTTCCGCGGGATCTCCGCCGTGCGCGGCGTGGAGGGTCTCACCAACCCCCGGGGCTTCATCCTCGCCGACAAGCACCAGCGCAATCCCACCTTCCCGAACGTGTTCTCCGTCGGGGTGTGCGTCGCGATCCCGCCCGTCGGCAAGACGCCGCTGCCCGTCGGCACGCCGAAGACGGGCTTCATGATCGAATCCATGGTCACGGCCACGGCGCAGAACATCGGCGCACTCCTGCGCGGCGAGGAAGCCCGGGCGGTGGGCACCTGGAACGCGGTGTGCCTGGCCGATTTCGGAGACGGGGGCATCGCCTTCGTCGCCCAGCCGCAGATCCCGCCCCGCAACGTCAACTGGTCGTCTTCGGGCAAGTGGGTGCACGCGGCCAAGATCGGCTTCGAGCGGTACTTCCTGCGCAAGATCCGCCAGGGCAAGAGCGAGACCTTCTACGAGAAGCTCGCGCTCGACATGCTCGGCATCAGCAAGCTCAAGGACATCCACGAGGAGGCGGTCTGACCGCCGCCCCGATCCCCTGAAGGAGATTCCACCATGACGATCGATCGTGCCGTTCTCGCATTCGCCGGGGCGATGGTCCTGCTCTCGGCCGCCCTCGTCTACTTCGTCTCGCCCTGGTTCCTGCTGTTCACCTGCTTCATCGGCCTGAACCTGATCCAGTCCTCGTTCACCGGGTTCTGCCCGGCGGCGCTGGTGTTCAAGGGATTGGGCTGCAGGGTGGGCGAGGCGTTCCGCTGAGGCTCACCCGGCAGGGCAGAAGGTCGCCTGCAGCGCGACGATGATGCCCAGGACGCGAGGGTCGGCCAGCGAGTACCAGATCGTCTGGCCGTCCCGCCGCGTCGCGACGAGGCCGTCCTTGCGCAGCAGCGCCAGGTGTTGCGACGCGACGCTCTGGCGCACCCCGAGCATGTCCGCCAACTCCCGGACCGAGGCTTCCCGGCCCGCGATCGTGCACAGGATCCGCAGCCGGACGGGGCTCGCCAGCGATTTCAGGAACGCGCTGGCCTCGTCGGCCGCCGCGGCGAGGGTCCGGGCCGGAATTCGGTCGGCGACTGCGGCCATGGGCGTATCCGGGTTTGCCATGACTTGTTTATTGCGCACCTTCGAATATACATCAAGGCCAACGTGGCGATGCCGGCTTCCCCGGCTGCCACGACATGCGGAGCACATCATGCGCATCACGTCCCTGGCGGCGGCCCTGCCCCTGGCGCTGGCCTGCCTTCTCGGTCCCTCCGGGCTGGCGGCGCGGGCCGGCGAGACCTTGCTGGCGCCGCGACCCGTCGTCGATCGGAAGGCGGTGTTCGGCCGCATCGAGAGCCGGGACACCGTCCCGGCGCGCGCGCGCATCGGCGGGACGCTGCTGTCGCGCACGGTGGAGGAGGGCAGCGCCGTCTCCGCCGGCGAGGTGATCGCGGTCGTCGGTGACGAAAAGCTCGGCCTCCAGCTCCAGGCCGTGGACGCGCGCCTGAAGGCGCTCGTCGCGCAGCTGGACAACGCCAAGACCGACCTCGAGCGCGCCCAGTCCCTCCTGTCGCGCGGCGCCGTCACCCAGAGCCGTCTCGACCAGCTGCGCACGGCGGTCGACGTGCTGGCCAACCAGATCGAGGCGACGAAGGCCGAGCGGGCCGTCGTCGTCCAGCAGACGGCCGAGGGCCAGGTGCTCGCCCCGAAGTCCGGGCGCGTCCTGTCGGTCCCCGCGGTGCCGGGCAGCGTCGTCCTCCCCGGCGAGCCGATCGCGCGGATCGCCGCCGGAGGCTACTTCCTGCGCATCGCCCTGCCGGAGCGCCACGCCGCCAGGATCAAGGTCGGCAACGCCGTCCAGGTGGGCGCGCGTGGCATGTCCCCGGCGACCGCGTCCGCCGCCCCGAGCCGCGAGGGGCGCATCGTCAAGGTCTATCCCGAGCTCGACGGAGGGCGCGTCGTCGCGGACGTCGAGGTCGAGGGATTGGGTGACTTCTTCGTCGGCGAGCGCGTCGCGGTGTGGGTCGCGGTCGCCGAGCGCCAGGCGCTCGCCGTGCCGTCGGCCGCGGTCGTCACGCGCAACGGCATCGACCTCGTCCGCGTCGTGTCCGGCACGGGCGCGGCGCAGGACGTCGCCGTCGTGCTCGGCGCGCCGCTGGAGGGGTCGCCCGGGGACGTCGAGGTTCTCAGCGGCCTTCGGGCCGGCGACCGCGTGGTGACGCCATGAGCATCCAGTCCGGCGCCCCGCAGCCGCGCCTCGGCCTCGCCGGGGTCCTGACGCGCGCCTTCATCCGCTCGCCCCTCACGCCGCTGGTGCTGCTCGCGGCGCTGGCCGTGGGCCTCATCGCGCTCGTCACGCTGCCGCGGGAGGAGGAGCCGCAGATCTCGGTGCCGATGGTCGACGTGATGGTGCGCGCCGACGGCCTCAAGGCCGAGGACGCGGTCAAGCTCGTCACGGAGCCGCTGGAGACCGTCGTCAAGAGCATCAACGGGGTCGAGCACGTCTACTCGCAGACGAAGGACGACGCCGTCATGGTGACGGCGCGCTTCCTCGTCGGCACCTCCTCGGACGCCGCCATCCTGCGGGTGCACGAGAAGATCCGTGCCAACATGGACCGGATTCCGGCCGGCATTCCGGAGCCGTTGATCGTCGGGCGCGGCATCGACGACGTGGCCATCGTGGTCCTCACCCTGACACCGAAGCCGGCCGCGGCGGAGCGCTGGGATGCCGCCGCCCTGACCCGCGTCGCCCGTGAGCTGCGCGTGGCGCTGGCGCGCCTGGACGACGTCGGGCTCACCTACATCGTCGGCGAGCAGGGCGAGGAAATCCGCGTCGAGCCGGACCCGGAGGCCCTGGCCAGGACGGGCGTGACGCTGCAGCAGCTCACGGCCAAGATCGAGGGCGCCAACCGCTCCTTCCAGGCGGGCCAGGTGCGCGACGGCGGCCGCCAGGTGCCGCTGATGGCCGGCCAGACGCTGCAGGGCTTCGCCGAGATCGGCAATCTCCTGCTGACCACGCGCGACGGCCGGCCGGTCTATGTGCGGGACGTGGCCCGGATCGCCCTCGACACCTCGCCGTCGGAATCGCGCGTGTCCAACCTGTCGCGGCTCGCCGACGGCACGCTGGCGGCCGCTCCGGCGGTGTCGGTGGCCATCGCCAAGCGCGCCGGCGCCAACGCCGTCCTCCTCTCCGAGCACATCGTCGAGAGCCTCCGGCACCTCGAGGGCAGCCTGGTACCGGCCGACGTGGACGTCGCGGTGACGCGCAACTACGGCGAGACGGCCAACGACAAGGCGAACGAGCTCCTCTTCCACCTCGGGCTCGCCACGCTCTCCATCGTCGTCCTGGTGGCCGTGTCCATCGGGTGGCGTGAGGCGATCGTCGTCGCCGTCGTCATCCCCACGACGATCCTGCTGACGCTCTTCGCGGCCCGCATCATGGGCTACACGCTCAACCGCGTGAGCCTGTTCGCGCTCATCTTCTCCATCGGCATTCTCGTCGACGACGCGATCGTGGTGATCGAGAACATCGCGCGGCACTGGGCCATGCGCGACGGCCGCAGCCGGGTCGAGACCGCGATCGAGGCCGTGGGCGAGGTCGGAAACCCGACCATCGTGGCGACGCTGACGGTGGTCGCGGCACTCCTGCCCATGCTGTTCGTGTCGGGGATGATGGGTCCCTACATGGGGCCGATCCCGGTCAACGCCTCGGCAGCGATGATCTTCTCCTTCTTCGTGGCCGTGATCCTGACGCCGTGGCTGATGGTGAAGGTCGGCGGCCACGGCGGGTCGCGCGGGGCGGGCGATGCCCACGGCCATGCCGCGGTGGGTCTGCTGGGCCGCCTGTACCTCGCGGTCGCCCGGCCCCTGCTCGCGTCCAAGGCGCGGGCCTGGCTGTTCCTGCTGGTCGTGGGCGTGGCGACCCTGGGCTCGCTCGGCCTGCTCTACACCAAGGACGTGACGGTCAAGCTGCTGCCCTTCGACAACAAGGCGGAGCTGCAGGTGCTGGTCGACCTGCCCGAGGGATCCTCGGTCGAGGACACGGACCGGACGCTGCGCGCCGTCGCCGACCGCCTCGTCGCCATCCCCGAGATCCTCTCCTTCCAGACCTATGCCGGTACGGCCGCGCCGTTCAACTTCAACGGCCTCGTGCGCCACTACGCCTTGCGCACGGCACCCGAGCTCGGCGACGTGCAGGTCAATCTCACCCCCAAGGACGCCCGCCAGCGGACGAGCCACGAGATCGCGCTGGAGATCCGCCGGCGCGTCGCCGACATCGCCGGGCCGGCCGGCACCGCGATCAAGGTGGTGGAGCCCCCGCCGGGTCCGCCGGTGCTGGCCACGCTGCTCGCCGAGATCTACGGGCCCGACCCGCAGACCCGTCGCGACGTCGCGGCCAAGGTGAAGGAGGCCTTCGCCGCCGTGCCCTTCATCGTCGACATCGACGACAGCTGGGGGCAGCCGATGCCCCGCGTGCGCCTGCAGGTGGCGCAGGACGAGCTCGAGTACCACGGGGTCGAGCAGCGCGACGTGCACGACACGATCCGGGCGCTGCAGGGACCGGCGCCGATCGGCTATTCCCATCGTGGCGGAGGCCGCCAGCCGGTCCCCATCCGCATCGGGCTCGGCAAGGACCGGCGCGTGGTGGACGAGCGCATGCTGTCGACGCCGGTGCCGGCCAATGCGCTGCCGGGCAACCGCGGCGTGATCGAGCTGGGCGACGTCGTCACGGTCTCGCGCGAACCCTCGTCATGGCCGATCTTCCGCCACAACGGGCGGGCCGCGGAGATGATCACGGCCGAGCTGGCCGGCGCCTACGAGGCGCCCGTCTACGGCATGCTCGCGGTGAACGACGCCCTCGACCGGATCGACTGGAAGGGGCTGCCGAGACCGGTGGTGGCGCTGCACGGCCAGCCGCTCGACGAGGGGCGCCCGACGCTCCTGTGGGACGGCGAATGGGAGGTCACCTGGGTCACCTTCCGCGACATGGGCGGTGCCTTCATCGTGGCGCTCCTGGGGATCTACATCCTGGTCGTCGCCCAGTTCGGGTCGTTCAAGCTGCCTTTGGTGATCCTGACGCCGATCCCGCTGACCTTCATCGGGATCATGCTCGGACACCGGCTGTTCCACGCGCCGTTCACGGCGACGTCGATGATCGGCTTCATTGCGCTCGCCGGGATCATCGTGCGCAACTCGATCCTGCTGGTCGATTTCATCCGCCATGCGGACATGACCGGGCGCACGCTGAAGGACGTCGTGCTGGAGGCGGGCGCCATCCGCTTCAAGCCCATCCTGCTCACGGCGCTCGCGGCCATGATCGGCGCGGCGGTGATCCTCGCGGACCCGATCTTCCAGGGCCTCGCCATCTCGCTCCTGTTCGGGCTGGCGTCGTCGACGCTGCTGACCGTGCTCGTGATCCCGGCGATCTACGTGGTGCTGCGCGGCCACTGAGAGCCGGCGAGGCCCAGCTCCTCCTGCCGCTGGGCGTCGGAGACCTCGGAGGCCAGCGCGAACACGTCGCGCGCCCGCACGCAGCCGACGATGCGCCCCGTGCGCTTGGGATCGAAGACCGCCAGCGTGGTGCGGTCGTCGGCGCTGAGAAGCGCCGTGATCTCGGAGAGCGTCGTCGTGGGCACGATCGCCGGGTTCGTCGCGTGGACGAGGTCGGCGGCCACCAGCGGCAGCTCGTCCTCCGCGGCCGCCGCCACCTCCACCAAGGCGGGGTCGACGACGCCCAGGAACCGGCCCTTCTCGTCCTCCACCACCGTGCCGCGGGTCCCGGCCCGGCTGAGGGCCGGGATGACCGACCGCAACGGGGCGGATGGCCCCACGACCTGCCCCGGCGCGCGGATGAGGCTCTCGATGGTCGTGCTCGACAGGCGCGAGATGTCCTGGCCGCCGTCGATGGCGAGCCCGCGCTGCTGGAACCGCCAGGTGGCGAAGGAGTAGCCGAACAGGCGATCGGTCAGGAACGAGGCGGTGACGGCGCCCATCGCAATGAGGACCGCGGCGTCGAAGTCGCCCGTGGTCTCGAGCACCAGGAACACCATCGCCAGCGGGCTGCCGATGATACTGGCGCCCAGCGCCGCCATGCCGACGATGGCGCACAGGTTGGGCTCGACCGTGACCCCCGGGATGGCGGAGAGAGCCCAGGACATGACCTGCCCGAGCAGCGCGCCGATCATCAGGGAGGCGCTGAACAGGCCGCCGCGGAAGCCGGTGCCCAGGGACGCCGCCGAGGCGAGCGACTTGGCGCCCAGCAGCCCGAGGGCCTGGCGACCGACGATGTCGCCGTGGGCGGCCCGCTCGATGGCGGCGTGCCCGCTGCCCAGCACGGCCGGATAGCGCAGCGCCAGCAGCGTCAGCAGCCCGGCGACCACGACCCGCGCCGCGGCGTCGCCGCCCGGCATGGGCTTGGTCCAGCGCTCGACCGCCGTGACGAGCAGCATGATGGCGATGCCCAGGCACGCGGCGACGAGGCCGATGAGAATGGCGATCGGATAGTCGATCCAGCCGGCGCGGACGGGGCTGTCGAGCTGGAACGGTTTGTCCTGGCCGCTCAGGAGCCACATGGTGAGGACGGCGGCGAGCGCGGCCGCGCCCACCGGCGCCAGCGTGCGCTTGGCATAGGTGCCGATGACGAGCTCGAAGGCATAGAGCACGCCGGCGATCGGCGCCCGGTAGGCGGCGGCGATGGCGGCCGCGGCCCCGGCGCCGACGAGGATCCGCAGGTCCGAGCGCGGACGCTTGAGGAGCCGGCCGAGGCGGCTCGCCAGCACGGCGCCGATCTGGGTGACCGCGGCCTCGATCCCCACCGAGGCCCCGAAGCACACGGAGAGCAGGATGGGCAGCACCACCGCGATCGCGTCGAACCACTGCATCGTGCCGCCGCGCAGGGCGTTCGCCTCCACCGCGTCGATCGGCGGCGGACCGTCCTTGCGGCTGAAAAGCGGCGCGAGCAGCGCGAGGAGCAGGCCGCTCGCCGCCAGCGCCAGGAAGATGCGCAGGTAGGACGCGTGGTCGGGCAGCACGACGCGCCGTTCGGCGGCGAAGCCCAGAATGGCGCGCTGCATGAGCACGACGAGGTTCTGCACCCCGAAGACGAGGCAGCCGATGACGGCGCCGAGCGCCAGCGACAGGAAAATCAGGCGGAAGGAGCCGCTTGGCCGGCGCAGGGCACCCGTGGGGACGGGATGGGGCGGCGGGGCTGGAGCCAAGGCGACCACTCTGCGGCATCTGCGGGATCTGCGCGGCCGAGGCTACACGAAGCCATGGGCCTTGTCCGTGCTGGCATCGCAGCGCTGGCATGGCATTGTGGCGGCGCAGCGGGGGCGGGCATGGACGCGATCGACAGAGAGGCCGGCGGCCTGGGGCAGGGCCGGGCGACGCCCAACCGGGTCTTCGTTCTCGGCGGGACGGGGACCATCGGCCAGGCGACGGTCGCCGCGCTCGCGGCGCGCGGGCATGCCGTCACCGCCTTCGTGCGGCCGCGGGCGGGTACCGGCGGCAGGCTGGCGCCCGACGACACCGCGCGCCTGCTGCCCGGGGCCGACCTGCGCTTCGGCGACCCCACCGACCCCGCCTCGCTCGTTCACGACGGCTTTCGTGGCGAGCGCTTCGACGTGCTCGTCTCCTGCCTTGCCTCGCGAACCGGGGCGCCTCGCGACGCCTGGGCCATCGACCACGACGCCCATGTCGCGGCGCTGGCCGCGGCGAAGGATGCCGGGGTCCGCCACGCCGTCCTGCTGTCGGCGATCTGCGTGCAGAAGCCGCTCCTCGCCTTCCAGCACGCGAAGCTCGCCTTCGAGGCCGCCCTGCGGGCGTCGGGGCTCACCTGGTCGATCGTGCGACCGACCGCCTACTTCAAGTCGCTGTCCGGCCAGATCGAGCGGGTCCGGGCGGGGCGGCCCTTCCTGGTCTTCGGAGACGGGCGGCTCACGGCGTGCAAGCCGATCGCCGACGAGGACCTGGGCGACTACATCGCGGGCTGCCTCGACGATCCCGCCCGCTGGAACGCGATCCTGCCGATCGGGGGGCCGGGAGCCGCCATGACGCCGCTGGACCAGGGCGAGCTGCTGTTCCAGGCGCTGGGGCGGTCGCCGCGCTTCCGCCATGTGCCGGTCGGGCTGATCGACGCCATCGCCGGGGGTCTCGGGGCCCTCGGGCGCTTCAACGCGCGCCTCGCGGAGAAGGCGGAACTCGCCAGGATCGGGCGGTACTACGCGACGGAATCGATGCTGGTGCTCGATCCGGAGACGCGCCGGTACGATGCGGACGCCACGCCATCGACGGGAACGCGCACCCTGCTCGACCACTATCGCCGCGTGCTGCGGGGCGACGCGGTGGTCGAGCGCGGAGACCATGCCGTCTTCTGATGGGCGGCCGCGGAGGGTTTCCTCTTTAGTCTATCAATTTTGTAGGATAATATCGCTTCCCTGATGTGCTTCGGGAGACGACCGTGGACGCCATCGACCGCAAGATCCTGTCGCGCCTGCAGAAGGACGCCACGATCTCAATCGCGGCGCTGGCCGCCGAGGTCGGGCTGTCGCAGACGCCATGCTGGAAAAGGGTCCAGCGCCTGCAGCAGCAGGGCGTGATCCTGGGAACCGTCGCGCTGGTCGCGCCCGAGCGCATCGGCCTCGGGCTCACCGTGTTCGTGGAGGTCGAGACGGCGGACCACTCGGGCACGTGGCTGGAGGAGTTCGCCGGCGCCATCGCGGCGATGCCCGAGGTCGTCGCCTTCTACCGCATGGCCGGGGACGTGGACTACATGCTGCGCGTGGTGGTGGCGGACATGGCCGCCTACGATGCCTTCTACAAGGCCCTCGTCGGGCGCTTCGCCCTGAAGAACGTCACGTCGCGCTTCGCCATGGAGCGGATCAAGGAAACGACGGCCCTGGCGATTCCCCCGGCTGCCCCCGCCGGCGCACTCGCCCCGGCGTCCTGACGTCGTCGGCTCCTGCGGGAGACGAACTCTCTCCCCCGCATCGTTCTTTTAAAAGAACATTCTCGTTGACGGATCGACCATTTCGAGCGACCTTTTCAGCCATCGGACATCACGTCGATGCCCGGTCGCGGGATTTGATGGAGCAGCTTGCACCGCGTCACCAAGGCTAAAAGCACCGCGAACCGTTTCGTGGGCTCTGCCGATCCGGAGACTCGTCCATGTCGTTTCGCATGATCACCAGTGTGTCTTCTTCCCTCGACTTCGGACCGATGGGTCCCTCCTGCCGCATTGCATGGGCGATGACTCGTTCGTGTTGACCGAGACCTTCTGACCTCTCCCAGACCGTCCGTTCAACCTTCATCGGGAACCGTCGCCGCGTGCGGCGGCAGGAGCATCATGTCCAACGCCATCATCATCGAGATCGCGGGAGAGCCCGCGGGCATCGTCACCGCGGATGCCAACGGCTTTGCCTTCTTCGCGGCGTCCAAGCCCTTCTACCCTCTCGACAACCACACGTTCCGCAGCCTTCGCCAGGCCGAAAAGGCCCTGAGCCGCCTGGTCGCGCGCCGTCGTCGCCTGACCGTCCTCGCCTGATCCTCCCCGTCCCGGAGCCCTTGCCATGAACCGCCGCCGTCTCCTCCAATCCGTCCTGGCCGCATCCACTGCGTTCGCTTTGTCGAACGCCTCGCCCGCCAGCGCCCAATCCGCCCCCGCCCCCAAGGAGGTGCGGATCGGCTACCAGAAGAACGGGCTGCTCCTGATCGCCAAGCAGCAGGGGGTGCTGGAGCAGCGCTTCAAGCCGCTCGGCATCGCGGTGAAGTGGGTCGAGTTCAGCTTCGGTCCGCCGCTCCTCGAAGCGCTCAACGTCGGCAGCATCGACTACGGCACGACGGGGGACGCGCCGCCGATCTTCGCCCAGGCCGCGAAAGCCAATCTCGTCTACGTCGCCGCCCAGGAGGCGGCAGGGTCCGGTGCCGCCATCCTCGTGCCGCCCAACTCGCCCATCCAGTCGCTCGCCGACCTCAAGGGCAAGAGGATCGGCTTCGCCAAGGCGTCGAGCGCCCACAACCTGACGATCGCGGCGCTCGAAAAGGCGGGCATCGGCTACGACGAGATCACGCCGCTCTACCTGCCGCCCGCGGATGCCCGTGCGGCCTTCGAGCGAGGCTCGCTCGACGCCTGGACCATCTGGGATCCCTACTTCGCCATCGCGGAGAAGCAGCCCGGCGTCCGGATCCTGGCCCTGTCGCGGGGCATCGTGGCGCAGAACTCCTACTTCCTGGCCAACGGCGACTTCACCCGCAAGCACCCGCAGGTCGTCGCGGCCGTCAACGACGAGCTGGCCAGAATCGCCCGATGGGCCGAGGCCCATCGTGACGACGTCGCCGCGGTGCAGGCCGCCGCCACCGGTCTCGATCTCGACAGCTGGAAGCGCGCCATCGCCCGCAGCGAGTTCGCCATCGGCCCGCTGACGCCCTCCGTCATCGCCGAGCAGCAGCGCGTCGCGGATCGCTTCCACAAGCTGGGCCTCATCCCGAACCCCATCTCCGTCAGGGACATCGTCTGGGCCTGGACGCCCAACTCCTGACGGATGGCCCGGGCTGGACCTCCCTCCCACGCCCGGGCCTCCCTTTTCTCCCCGAGCAGCAGGACCCCGCGCCATGACGCAATCGACCCCTTCCGCCCCGCTCGACCTGTTCTGGTTCATCCCGGTCAGCGGCGACGGATCCTATCTCGGCACGACCCAGGGCCATCGCCCCGCCGACTTCGGCTACCTCCGCCAGATCGCCCAGGCCGCCGACCGGCTGGGCTATGGCGGGGTGCTCATTCCCACGGGCCGCAACTGCGACGACCCCTGGGTCACGGCCGCCGCTCTGGCGCCACTCACCGAGCGGCTTCGCTATCTCGTGGCGCTGCGCCCGGGTGTCGCCTCGCCGAGCTACGTCGCGCGGCAGGCCGCGGCGCTGGACCGGATCAGCAACGGGCGCTTCATCATCAACGTCGTCACCGGCGGGAACCCGGCCGAACTGGCTGGCGACGGGATCTTCCTCGATCACGACGAGCGCTATGCGCAGACCGACGAGTTCCTGAGCGTCTATCGCAGGCTGCTGGCCGGCGAGACCGTCGACCATGACGGCCGGCACATCCGGGTGCGCGGCGCGAAGCTGGAGTTCCCGGCGGTGCAGAAACCCATCCCGCCCGTCTGGTTCGGCGGCTCGTCCGATCCCGCCCTCGACGTGGCGGCGCGGCACAGCGACGTCTACCTGACCTGGGGCGAGCCGGTGGTGGACGTGGCGCAGAAGCTCGACGCGGTCAGGGCACGGGCCGCGGCGCTGGGGCGCACGGTGCGGTTCGGACTGCGCATCCACCTCATCGTTCGCGAGACGGACGCGGAGGCCTGGGCGGCGGCCGAGAAACTCATCAGCAAGCTGCCGGACGAGGCCATCGCCGCGGCCCAGAAGAAGTTCGCCCAGGAGAGCGATTCCGTGGGCCAGAAGCGGATGACCGTGCTTCACGGCGGAGGACGCCGCGACCGGCTGGAGATCGCCCCGAACCTGTGGGCCGGCATCGGCCTGGTGCGCGGCGGGGCCGGAACGGCCCTCGTCGGCAGTCCGCAGACCGTGGCGGCGCGCCTGCGCGAATACCAGGCGCTCGGCATCGAGACGATCATCGCCTCGGGATATCCGCACCTGGAGGAGGCCTACACCGTGGCCGAACTCCTGTTCCCGGTCCTCGGCATCGGCCCGGCGGCCCGGCGGGGCATCCACGGCACGCAGCCGGGTGAATTCGGCACCAGCGGCACCGGGGTTCGCCTCGCCGCGGCCTCGTGAGGCCCGCCATGACGGATCTCGCTTCCGCAGGCCTCCGCCCGGCCCGGGCCCGCGCCATCCCGCGCGGCTCCGATCCGGGCACGGCCGGAGACGTCCGCCGAGGACAGGCGATTCTCGTCGTCCTCGCGGGAGCCGTGAGGGGCAGGCTCGGCCCCTGGCTCGTGCCGTTGGCGCTCCTCGCGGCCTGGCAGGCCGCGGCCCGCGCCGGCCTGATCGCCCCCAGCGTCCTTCCCGCGCCGACCGACGTGCTCGCCGCCGGCTGGAAGCTGATCCTCAACGCGCAGCTTCTCGACAACATCGCGGTGAGCGCGCGGCGGGCCTTCTCCGGCTTCCTCGTGGGTGGCTCGCTCGCCTTCGCGCTGGGGCTCGCCAACGGCCTGTCGCGGCTGTCCGAGCGCCTGACCGACACCACCATCCAGATGCTCAGGAACATTCCCAACCTGGCCCTGATCCCGCTGGTGATCCTGTGGTTCGGCATCGAGGAGGACGCCAAGCTGTTCCTGACCTCGCTGGGTGTCTTCTTCCCGATCTACATCAACACCTTCCACGGCGTCCGCACGGTCGATCCGCAACTCGTCGAGATGGGGCGCTCCTACGGCATGGGCCGCTTCGACCTCTTCCGCCGCATCATCCTGCCCGGTGCCCTGCCGTCGATCTTCGTCGGTGTGCGCTACGCGCTCGGCATCATGTGGCTGACGCTGATCGTGGCGGAGACCATCGCCGCCAATTCCGGCATCGGCTACATGGCCATGAACGCGCGCGAGTTCATGCTCGTCGACGTCGTCGTCCTGGCGATCCTGATCTACGCCCTGCTCGGCAAGCTCGCCGACAGCGCGGTCCGCGTGCTGGAGAGGCTGTGCCTCGCCTGGCATCCGGCCTTCCAGCGTTCCTGAGGAGCAACCGATGCCAGCGTCGTCACCCTCCATCGCCGCGCGCGAACACGGCCCGCGCGGCGTCGCCATCCGCATCGCCGGCCTGACCCGCAGCTTCGGCGACAACCAGGTCCTGAAGGGCCTCGATCTCACCGTCCCCCCGGGACAGTTCCTGGCCATCGTGGGGCGCAGCGGCTGCGGCAAGAGCACGCTGCTGCGCATCCTCGCGGGCCTCGATCGGCCGACCGGCGGCGACGTCGCGCTGACGGCCGAGGCGGGACGGGTCGCCTCGGCCCGCATCATGTTTCAGGAGCCTCGCCTGCTGCCATGGGCGAGCGTCCTCGCCAATGTCGAGGTGGGGTTGGGATCCGGCCGCCGGGCGCCGGGGGCCCGGCAGCAGGCCCTCGAGACGCTGTCGGCGGTCGGCCTGCTGCAGCGCGCCGGCGAATGGCCATCGGTGCTCTCGGGCGGCCAGAAGCAGCGCGTGGCGCTCGCGCGGGCGCTCGTGAGCCGCCCCGGATTCCTGGCGCTGGACGAGCCGCTCGGCGCGCTCGACGCCCTGACCCGCATCGAGATGCAGGCCCTGCTCGAACGCGTCTGGCTGGACCAGGGCTTCACGGCCGTGCTGGTGACGCACGACGTGGGCGAGGCGCTCGCGCTCGCCGACCGCATCCTGCTGATCGAGGATGGCCGCGTGACCGCCGACATCGGCGTCGACGTGCCGCGCCCGCGCCGGCGCGGGTCGGTGACCCTGGCTCGCCTGGAGGAGGACATCCTGCGGCGCATCGTCGGCCCGTCCGTCTCCCCCGACTACGACATCTGAGGCTCGCCGTGCTCGATCTCCCGCCGTTCTCCGCCCACCCCGCGTCCGCCCAACCCGTCGCCGATCCGGCCTCCTTCCGCCAGGCGATGCGCGAGCTGGCGGGCCACGTCAGCGTCATCGCGACAGGGTCCGGCGCCGCCCGCACCGGCTTCACGGCCACGTCCGTGTCCTCGCTGTCGGCCGAGCCGCCGACGCTGCTGGTCTGCCTCAACCGCGCCAGCTCGTCCTATCCGGTGCTGTCGCGTTCGGGCGCTTTCACGGTCAACGTCCTGCACGCCGGCCAGCAGTCGGTGGCCGAGCGGTTCTCGGGGGCAGGGGGGCTGAAGGGGCTGGCGCGCTACGAGGGAGCGGACTGGCTGACCCTGGCCAGCGGTGCGCCCGCGCTCGCCGGAGCCTCGGCGGTCTTCGACTGCGTGGTCGACGAGCTCATCGAGCGACACACCCACGCCATCGTCATCGGCAAGGTGCTGGCGGCGACCACGGAGCCGGGCTTCGCCGCGCTGCTCTACCGCAACGGCCGCTACGGCTCCTGAGCCGGCGCGCCGCTTCAGCGGCCGGCGCGCAGTCCGTCGAGGACCGATCCGGACGCGCGTCCGGTCCGCTCGACCCCGTTGCGGGCCTGCCAGTCGGCGATGGCCTGGCGCGTCTTGGTGCCGATGGCGCCATCGGGCTGCCCGACGTCATAGCCGCGGCGGTTGAGCAGGGCCTGGACCTCGCGCCGCTCCGCGCGCGACAGGCCGCGGTCGTTGGTGGGCCAGGGCGTCGCGAACGGCCCGGCGCCGCGCAGCCGGTCCGACAGGTGGGCGATCGCCAGCGCGTAGCTCTCGGCCGCGTTGTAGGCGTAGATGGCGTCGAAGTTCTTGGTCACGAGGAAGGCCGGCCCCTGGGCGCCGGCGGGCAGGAGCAGCCCGGCCGTTCCCTCCCCCGGCAGTGCCCCGCCGCCGACCCGGCGAACGCCCAGGCCGGCCCAGGACGAGAAGGGCCGCTTCTTCGTCCGGCCCGCAACCGAGGCATCGAAGCCCGACGGCAAGCGGACCTCGAAGCCCCAGGTCTGGCCCGACATCCAGCCGGCCTTGTCGAGATAGTTCGCCGTCGAGCCCAGCGCATCGGGGACGGAATCGACCACGTCCCGCCGCCCGTCGCCGTCCAGGTCGACCGCGAGCCGCAGGAACGTCGAGGGCATGAACTGCGTGTGGCCGAAGGCGCCGGCCCAGGAGCCCGTGAGATGCGAGGGATCGACGTCGCCGCGATCCAGGATCTTGAGCGTGGCGTTGAGTTCGGTGCGGAAATAGGCCTGCCGCCGGCCGTAGCACGACAAGGTCGCCAGCGACTGAACCAGCGGCCGCTTGCCGATGGCGCGGCCGAAGTCCGATTCCACGCCCCACACCGCGACGATGGTGTGGCGGTCGACGCCGTAGCGGCTCTCGGCGGTGGCGAGCGCGCTCGACCACTGGCGCAGCATGGCCTTCCCGTCCGCCACCCGCTCCTCGTCGACCAGGGCGGCGAGATAGTCCCAGATGGGCGTCTTGAACTCGGGCTGGTCGTTGAGGAAGTCGAGCACCTTCATGTCGGGCTCGAGGGATTGGGTCGCGCTGGTCCAGGTCTGCGCGGAGATGCCCGCGCCGACGGTGCTGCGCAGGCCGGCGAGGCAACTGCGGAAATCGGACTGGGCCGCGGCGGACCCCGCGGTGGCGACGACGGCGAGGGCCGTGAGGAGAGCGATTCGGCGCATGGCGTGATGGTAGCGGGCCGGACCCGATGCGCCCAGCCGTCGCGTCAGTCGTCGAGCCGCCGCGCCTCTTCGGGCAGCATGATCGGGATGCCGTCGCGGATCGGGTAGGCGAGCTTCGCCGACCGGCTCACCAGCTCCTGCCGGGCTGCATCGTATTCCAGCGGCCCCCGGGTCACCGGGCAGACGAGGATTTCCAACAGCTTGGGATCGATGCGCGGCGCCGGAAAGGGCTGCTGGTCGGCACGGGCCGGAACGGCGGGTTCGGTCATGATGGCCTCCGGGCTGACGCGCCCGTCACTGCAGCGGTGTTTCCGAACCGTCGTCGCCGCGGGCGAGTTCCATCTCGGTGATCGCGATCAGGATCTCGGCGCGGGTGCGCAGGTCGGGGGCTTCCAGGAGCGCCTGCTTCTCCCGAACGTCGAAGGGGCTCATCATCGCCAGCGCGTTCACGAGCGCCTCGTTCGAGGCCTCGTCGATGCCCTTCCAGTCGATCGACAGGTTGTTGGCCTCGACGAAGTCGCGCAGCGTCCGGATCACGGCGGGACGATCCACCGCGTCCTCGCCGGCGCGGGCCTCGAAGTCGACGGGGAAGGCGGCGAAGTCCACCTTGCACTGGCGGTAGCTGGTCAGCGAGGGCAGCTCCTCGACGATCCGGAATCGGGCGATGCCGGTCAGGGTCAGGAGATAGCGGCCGTCGCCGGTCTCGGCGAGCGCGGTGATGCGGCCGGCGCAGCCGACCGCGTGCAGGGACGGCACCTTGGGCGTGCCGCCGCCGACCGGGACCTCGGGCTGGACCATCCCGATGATCCGCCCCGACTTGAGGGCGTCGTCGACCATCGAGAGGTAGCGCGGCTCGAAGATGTTGAGCGGCATCTCGCCGCGCGGCAGCAGCAGGGCGCCGGGAAGCGGAAAGACGGGAATGACGCCCGGCAGATCGCCCGGTCCGCGATAGACGGCGTTCATGCTCATCGCGTCGCTCCCGTCCTCTGGCTGTCGTCAGCGAAACAGGACGGCGGACAGCTTGCGCCGGCCCGCGATCGTCATCTCGTCCATCGGACCCCAGGCGTCGAAGAACTGGACGAGTTGCTTGCGCGCCCCGTCCTCGTTCCAGGTGCGGTCGCGCTTGATGATCTCGATCAGGTGGTCCGTCGCGGTTTCACGGTCGCCGGCGCCCGCCAGCGCCACCGCCAGGTCGAAGCGCGTCTGGTGATCGGCGGGGTTGGCCGCGAGCCTGGCCTCGAGTTCGGCGAAGTCGCCCAGCTTGGCCGCCTGTTCGGCGAGTTCGATCGCGGCCCTCGCGCCGGCGATGGCGGGGTCGTTGGCCTTGGCCTCCGGCGCCATGGCGAGGAACTCCTTCGCCGCCTCGAGGTCGCCGGCGTCGACGTGAAGCTTGGCCAGCGCCCCGATGGCCGCGGCGTTGTCGGGCTCCTGCGCCAGCACGGCGGAATAGAGCTGCGCGGCGCCCTCGGCGTCGCCGGCGGCGACGAGGCCCTCGGCCTCCTTGATCATCTCGCTCGTGGCGCCCGGGCCGAGCGGGCCCACGAGCCGCTCGATGAAGCTCTTGATCTGGCCCTCGGGCAACGCCCCCATGAAGCCGTCCACGGGCTGGCCGTTCTGGAAGGCGATGATCGCGGGGATCGACTGGATGCCGAGCTGGCCCGCGATCTGGGGATGCTCGTCGATGTTCATCTTCACGAGCTTCACCTTGCCGCCGGCGGCCTTCACGACCTTCTCCAGCACGGGGGTCAGCTGCTTGCAGGGCCCGCACCAGGGGGCCCAGAAGTCGACCAGCACCGGCCGCTTCATCGACTCGGCCATCACGTCCTGGCGGAAGCCGGCCGTCGTCGTGTCGGAGACAAGGGTGTCGCCGCTGGGCTGGCCGGCGGGGTTGAGCGCGAGATCCATGGTCGTGTTCTCCTCAGGCCGGCTCGCTGGTCTTCGCGGTCCTGTGCCCGGCTGATGGCGGGCCGTCGAGGCCCTCGTCGATGTCGCCCCCAATGTGGGGCGCGGCGGGTCGCAGCGCAATCGTCGCCTCAGTGCCCCGTCGATTCTGGCCCTGTCGATTCCGGCTCCGTCGTTTCCGCCCCGGCCGACGCCAGGGCCACCACGACGGGCTCGTGCCCGGTCGAGCGCAGGAAGGCGAGCAGCGCGTCGCGGTGCAGGCCGGTGGTCATGGTGTTGACCAGCGGATGCACGTTGATGCGCTCGTGCTCCATCAGCCGCGCGTCGAGGATCACCGTGACCCGGCCCTGTGTGTCGTTGACGGCGGCGAAGGGCGTCACCGATCCCGGCTCCACGCCCAGCACCTCGCGCAGCAGGTCCGCCGAGCCGAAGGTGACCCGCCCGGACCCGCCGATCAGCTCGTGCACGCGCTTGAGGTCGATGCGCGTGTCCTCCACGGCCGAGATCAGGAACAGACGCCCCTTCTTGTCCTTGATGAAAAGGTTCTTCACATGGGCGCCGGGCAGAACGCCCCGCAGCCGCTTGCTTTCCTCCACCGTGAACACGGCGGGATGGTGCTGGGTCTCGTAGGCGATCCCCAGGCGGTCGAGGGCTTGGAAGAGGTCCTGCGGCGAAAGGGGCATGGCGTGACCGTGGCTGATGGGTGCGGCGCGTTTCTAGACCAATGGGCCCCGGGATGGAACCGATGCGTCAGAAGTCGCTGGTCAGCCCCTTGATTTCCCAATCGCCATAGCGCACGGGTTCGAGCCCGCCGCGTCCGTCCTTCTCGGGCCGGCCGGCGAGCTCGGCGGCGTGGGCGTCCACGGCCGCACGGCGGGCCTCGGCTTCGGCCAGCGCCCTGCGCGCGGCCGGGCTGAGAACGCGGGGTGGTGTCTCGGGTGCCGTGGATTCGGCCCCCACGGCCGTGTCCTTCGTCTCGTTCGCCATGTCATTCGTCCGGGTCGGGTCCGCCTTCGTGCGCGGTCCATGACCCCTCATAAAGGGGGCCGCAGGCCGGTTGGCAACCGGTCGGCTCCGGGAAAAATCCCGGCCGTGTCCTCGTTCCCGCCCGCGGAGACCGCATCGCTCATGCCCCGTCCGCCCCACCGTCCCGGTTCTCCCAGCCGCTCCGCCGCGCCTCGTCCCGCGGCCGACGTCGCGGGTCTCCCCGCCCGCCGGCTGGCCGGCGAGGTCTTCGCGGCCGTCACCGAACAGCGGCAGGCGCTGGACGATACGCTGGACCGGATCCTGGCCTCTCCGCCGGGGCGCGCCCTGGAGGACCGCGACCGCGGCCTGGTGCGCGCCATCGCGACCACGGCCGTGCGGCGCTTCGGGACCATTCGCCGCGTGCTGCTCGACCGCATGACGAGCGGGCTGCCCGACGAGGGCGGACCGCTGCCCCAGGTTCTGGCCACCGCCGTGGCGCAGCTTCTGTTCATGGACGTGCCGGACCATGCGGCCGTCGACCTGGCCATCCGGCTCCTGCTCGAGGACAAGCACGGCCAGCGCTACACGAAGCTCGCCAACGGCGTCCTGCGCCGCGTCGGGCGCGAGCGGGACGCGATCCTGGCGGCGCTCGACCCCCTCGCCCTCGACACGCCGGCCTGGCTCCGGCGCCGCTGGACCGCCGCCTACGGCGAGGATGCGGCCCGCCGGCTCGCCGCCGCGCACATGTCGGAAGCGGCGCTCGACCTGACGTTCAAAACGCCCGACATCCGCGACCGGCGCGCGGCGGAGCTCGGCGGGCTCGTCCTGCCGACGGGCTCGCTGCGCCTGGCGGACCGTGCTCCCCTGCCGAGCCTGCCCGGCTACCAGGAGGGCGACTGGTGGGTCCAGGATGCGGCGGCGGCCCTGCCGGCGCGGCTCCTCGGTGTCGGCGCCGGGGACAAGGTCGCCGATCTCTGCGCGGCCCCGGGCGGAAAGACGGCGCAGCTGGCCGCGGCCGGGGCCGCCGTCACCGCGGTCGATCGCTCGGCGGCGCGGCTGGAACGCCTGAAGACGAACATGGCCCGCCTCGGCCTGTCGGTGGAGGTCGAGGCCGTCGACGCCACGGCCATGGCCGGTGACGGCCTGTACGACGCCGTCCTGCTCGACGCCCCCTGCTCGGCGACGGGGACGCTGCGCCGGCATCCCGACGTGGCCTGGACCAAGGATGACCAGGACGTCTTCCGCCTGGCGGCGCTGCAGACGCGGCTCCTGGCCAAGGCGGTCGATCTCGTCCGTGTGGGCGGGCGCGTCGTCTACTGCACCTGCTCGCTGGAGCCCGAGGAGGGCGAAGCGCAGATCCGCGGGCTCCTGGCCCGCGACGACCGTGTCGAGCGCCGGCCCGTCGATCCCTCCGAGATCGGGGGCCTCGAGGGTGCGATCACCGCTGAGGGCGACCTGCGGACGCTGCCGTTCATGCTTCCCGATGCCGACCCGCGCTTTTCGGGCCTGGACGGCTTCTTCGCGGCCCGATTGGTGCGGGTTCGGTAAACGTCCGTTAACCATCACAAGTCAGGGTGAATTGGGGCGGGTGCGGGTCCATCGGGGCGGGCCGCGCCTGTCGCCGCTTGGCGCGTATGGGGGTAAACCGGTTGGCGACGCGCGCGCTCGCAGATCGATGGCGACTGGGCTGGCTTCTGGCCCGGCACGCCGGCCGGCGCGCCCTGCACATCGCGGGAGCGCCGCTGCGCGTCCTGCTCCCCGGCCCGCGCGGTGGCTCTCCCGATCGGCTCGTCATCGCGCCCCAGGACCTGCGCACCACCGATCCCACCGTCGCCAACGACATCTATGCCGGCTATTTCGCCTTTGCCGGCAAGGTGGTGGCCACCGCGGGCATTTCGCCGTTCCGCGCGCTGGCGCCGTCCGAGGCCTGGTCCGAGGCGCTGATGGGCTTTGGCTGGCTGCGGCACCTGCGTGCCGCGGACTCGGCCCTGGCCCGTGCCAACGCGCGCGCGCTGGTGGACGACTGGATGACCGAGTGCGGGCGATCCCAGACCGGGCCCGCCTGGGACCCCGCCGTCACCTCCCGGCGGCTGATGTCCTGGCTGGCGCAATCGCCCCTCATCCTCGATGGCGCCGACCGCGCCTTCTATCGCCGCTTCCTGCGCTCGATCGGGCGCCAGACCGTGTGGCTCGCGCGGGCCCTGCGCACCCTGCCGCCGAGCGAGAACCGCCTGTGGGTCGCCATCGCGCTGGCCTATACCGTGGTCTGCACCGGGGCTTCGGCCGCCCAGATCCGGCGGATCGGGCGCACGCTCTCCGAGGAGCTGGATCGCCAGATCCTGCGTGACGGCGGCCATGTCGGGCGCAATCCGCAGACGCTGGTGGACCTGCTCACCGATCTCCTGCCCCTGCGGCAGGCCTTCCTCAGCCAGGGCCACGAACCGCCGCGCGCCCTGGTCGGCGCCATCGACCGGATGATGCCGGCCCTGCGCCTGTTCCGGCACGGCGACGGCGCGCTGGCCCTTTTCAACGGCATGAGCGTCACGCCGCCGGACCGGCTCGCCACACTCCTCGCCTATACCGATGCCCGGGCCCAGCCGATCGAGAACGCCCCGTATTCCGGCTACCAGAGGCTCGCGGCGCGCTCCGCCACGGTGATCGTCGACACGGGCCCGCCGCCACCGGCCGGCTATTCGTCGCGGGCCCATGCCGGCTGCCTGTCGTTCGAGTTCTCGGACGGACCGGGCCGCATCGTGGTGAATTGCGGGGCGCCGCCGCCCGGCGTGGACGGCTGGCGGGCACTAGCCAGGAGCACGGCCGCCCACTCCACGCTGACCGTCGCCGACACCTCGTCGTGCCGCTTCCTGGAGGGCGACGGCCTCGGCTCCGTCCTGGGGACGCCGATCATTGCCGGCCCCAGCGACGTGACGATGGTGCGGGAGGTGGTGCGGGACGGCGATGAGGCCGGGGTCGGCGTCGCGGCGTCCCACGACGGCTATCGGTCCATGCTGGGCCTCGTCCACCAGCGACGCCTCGTGCTCAGCGCCAGCGGCCGCCGCCTCGTCGGCACCGACGTGATCGCGATCGTCAATCCGTCGCGGGCGCAATCGGGCAGCGACGCCTATGCCCTGCGGTTCCACCTGCATCCGCTGGTCCGGGCGACGCGGTCCTCGGGTGGTCTTTCCGTGCGCCTCGACCTGCCCGGCGGGGCCAGCTGGACGTTCACCGCGGGCGGGTTGCCGATCCAGCTCGAGGAAAGCATCTTTTTCGCGACCCCGGAGGGGGCACGGCGGACGGACCAGCTGGTGGTGGCGGGCGGTTTCCGCACCCAGCCGCAGATGTCATGGCGCTTCGAGCGCGACGACGCGATCCCGCCGCGGCACGCGGCTCCCGACGATGCCGGGGACGGCCCGGTCTAGGGCACGGCGCATTTCAGCGCGAAAAGCCGGCTTCCACCTTTTCGCGGCATGATCCATCCGCAGCGGTTTCGCCCGCCGGAGGATCGTGCTATCGCGCCGCAGCAATCGGCGGCGCCCCGCGGCCGGCCCACGCTTTTCGAAGGTGAAGACCATGGCGAGCGATCTTCGGCGCGTCACCCGTGCCCTCCTGTCCGTGTCCGACAAGACCGGTCTGATCGCCTTCGCCCAGGCCCTGCACGGACACGGGGTGGCGCTCGTGTCCACCGGTGGCACGCGCAAGGCCATCGCCGATGCCGGCCTGCCCGTCACCGACATCTCCGACCTCACCGGCTTTCCCGAGATGATGGACGGCCGGGTCAAGACGCTCCATCCCAAGGTCCATGGCGGCCTTCTCGCCATCCGCGAGAATCCCGAGCACGAGGCGGCCATGCTGGCGCACGGCATTCCGCCGATCGATCTCCTGGTCGTGAACCTCTATCCGTTCGAAAGCACTGTCGCCGCTGGCAAGTCCTACGACGAGTGCGTCGAGAACATCGACATCGGCGGGCCCGCGATGATCCGCGCCGCCGCCAAGAATCACGGCGACGTCGCCGTGGTGGTCGAGTCGGGCGACTACGACGCCATCCTGCGCGAGCTCGAGGCCACGGGTGGCTCGACGACCGCCAACACGCGCCGGCGGCTCGCGGCCAAGGCCTATTCCCGGACCGCGGCCTACGACGCGGCGATCTCGACCTGGTTCATGAACGAGATCGGCGAGACCATGCCGCGCTTCCGCGCGCTCGGCGGCACGCTCGCCGAACCGATGCGCTACGGCGAAAACCCGCACCAGGCGGCCGGCTTCTATCGCACGACGGACAGCCGCTACGGCGTCGCCACGGCCCGCCAGCTGCAGGGCAAGCAGCTGTCCTACAACAACATCAACGACACCGACGCCGCCTTCGAGTGCGTGGCCGAGTTCGACCCCGCCCGTGCGGCGGCGGTGGCCATCATCAAGCATGCCAATCCCTGCGGCGTCGCCGAGGGTGCGACGCTGGCCGAAGCCTATGCGCGGGCGCTGCGCTGCGACCCGGTCTCGGCGTTCGGCGGGATCGTGGCGTTGAACCGCCGGCTCGATGCCGAGGCGGCCAGGGCCATCGTCGAGATCTTCACCGAGGTCATCATCGCGCCGGACGCCGATCCCGAGGCCGTGGCGATCGTCGCCGCCAAGAAGAACCTGCGCCTGCTCGTCACCGGCGGCCTGCCGGACGCGCGCGCCGAGGGCCTCGTCTTCCGCACCGTCGCGGGCGGCTTCCTCGCCCAGTCGCGCGACAACGCGGTGGTCGACGACATGGACCTGAAGGTCGTGACCCGGCGTCAGCCGAGCACGCAGGAGCTGTCGGACCTGCGCTTCGCCTTCCGCGTGGCCAAGCACGTGAAGTCGAACGCCATCGTCTACGTGCGCGACGGCGCGACGGTGGGCATCGGCGCCGGCCAGATGAGCCGCGTCGATTCCTCGCGCATCGCGGCCTGGAAGGCGGCCGAGGCGGCCAAGGCTGCGGGCCTTTCCGAGAGCCTCGCGAAGGGATCGGTCGTCGCCTCCGACGCCTTCTTCCCCTTCGCCGACGGCCTGCTCGCCGCCGCCGAAGCGGGTGCCACCGCCATCATCCAGCCCGGCGGCTCCATGCGCGACGACGAGGTCATCAAGGCGGCCGACGAGGCCGGCCTCGCCATGGTGTTCACCGGACACCGGCACTTCCGCCACTGAGGGCTGGCGCCCTCGACGATCCCGCGTCCTGCGCCACGCCGCCGCTGGCGGCTGCGCGGAGCGCGTGAAACTCTCGTCTGAGGACTGGCAGTCAAGTTCAATCCCACGTCTCGGCCGTCATCCCCGGGCTTGGCCCGGGGACCCACGACTTTGCCGGCGCCATGCTCAAGTCGTGGGTGGCCGGGCCAAGCCCGGCCATGACGCGGAGAGGGGGCAGGCAAGCTGGACGGTTCAACGTCACAAGCCGCACATCGGCCGTGCCGACGCACGCAGCAAGGCTGGAGCTGCCACGCCTGCCACGGTCAACCTTTGGCCGATTGTCCCGCGGCGGTCTTGCTCCACAATGATGCGGTGCAGCACACTCGCCGCGGAGCAGGAGAGCCGGCCATGACCAAGGATGCCCCGACCCGCGACAAGCCCTGGATCATCCGGACCTATGCCGGGCACTCCACGGCGGCCGAGTCCAACCGGCTCTACCGGAACAACCTGTCCAAGGGGCAGACGGGCCTTTCCGTCGCCTTCGACCTGCCGACGCAGACCGGCTACGACCCGGACCACGTGCTGGCGCGCGGCGAGGTGGGCAAGGTGGGCGTCTCGATCGCGCATCTGGGCGACATGCGGGCCCTGTTCGACCAGATCCCGCTCGCCGAGATGAACACGTCGATGACCATCAACGCCACGGCGGCATGGCTCCTGGCGCTCTACGCCGCGGTCGCCGACGAGCAGGGGGCGCCCCGCGCCGCGCTGCAGGGCACCACGCAGAACGACATCATCAAGGAATACCTGTCGCGCGGGACCTACGTGTTCCCGCCGGCGCCCTCGATGCGGCTCGTGAGCGACGTGATCCTGTTCACGACGCGCGAGATGCCGAAGTGGAACCCCACCAACGTCTGCAGCTACCACCTGCAGGAAGCCGGCGCGACGCCGACGCAGGAACTGGCCTACGCGCTGGCGACCGCCTTCGCGGTCCTGGACCAGGTGAAGGCCTCCGGCCAGTTCACCGACGAGGCCTTCGGCGAGGTCGTGGGGCGCATCTCTTTCTTTGTGAACGCCGGCATGCGGTTCGTGACCGAGCTGTGCAAGATGCGGGCGTTCTGCGAGCTGTGGGACGAGCTCATGCTGGAGCGCTACGGCGTCAGCGACGAGCGCCACCGCCGCTTCCGCTACGGCGTGCAAGTGAACTCCCTGGGGCTCACCGAGCAGCAGCCGGAGAACAACGTCTACCGCATCCTCATCGAGATGCTGGCGGTCGTGCTGTCGAAGAAGGCGCGGGCGCGCGCGGTGCAGCTGCCGGCCTGGAACGAGGCGCTCGGCCTGCCACGCCCGTGGGACCAGCAGTGGTCGCTGCGCATGCAGCAGGTCATGGCCTACGAGACCGACCTCCTGGAGTATGGCGACCTCTTCGACGGATCGGTGGAGGTGGCGCGCAAGGTGGGTGCGCTGAAGGAGGCCGCCCGGGCCGAACTCGCCGTCATCGAGGGGCTGGGCGGCGCGATCGCGGCGGTCGAGAGCGGCTACATGAAGCGGGCGCTGGTGGAATCCAACGCCCAGCGGATCGTCGGCGTCGAGGCCGGCGGCCAGGTCGTCGTGGGCGTCAACCGCTGGCGCGAGACCGAGCCGTCGCCGCTGACGTCGGGCGAGGCCAGCGTCATGACCGTGCCCGAGCACGTCGAGATGGAGGCCGTGGGCCGCATCCGCGCCTGGCGCGCCGGCCGCGACGCCGCCGCCGTCGAGGCGTCGCTGGCCGACCTCCGCGCCGCCGCGGCTGAGGGCCGCAACATCGTCGATCCGTCGATCGCCTGCGCCAAGGCCGGCGTGACCACCGGCGAGTGGGGCGAGACCCTGCGGGCCGTGTTCGGCCAGTACCGGGCCCCCACCGGCGTCACGCCCGAGACCCGCACCGCCGAGGTCGAGCGCGAGGTGCGGCTGATGGTGTCGGACCTGGCCGCCCAGCTGGGCGAGACGCCGCGCCTGACCGTCGGCAAGCCCGGCCTCGACGGCCACTCCAACGGGGCCGAACAGGTCGCGCTGCGCGCCCGCGACGTCGGCTTCGACGTGACCTACGAGGGCATCCGCCAGACGCCGGCCGAGATCGTGGCGCGCGCGATCGAGACCAAGGCCCATGTGATCGGGCTGTCGATCCTGTCCGGCTCCCACGTGCCCCTGGTGCGCGACGTCATGGCGAGGCTCAGGTCCGAGGGGCTGTCGCACATTCCGGTGGTCGTCGGCGGAATCATCCCGCCCGACGACGAGAACGTGCTGCGCAACATCGGCGTCAGCGCGATCTACACGCCGAAGGACTACGCCATGGACGAGATCATGAAGGACATCGTCCGCATCGTGGCCCGCGCGCCCCGCGGACCCGCCGACGAGGGCCGGTCGCGCAAGGCGGCGCGGGGGTAAGGCGCCCCTCGCGGGACGCCTCGGCTCAGCCCGTGACGATGCCCGCGTTCACCGGCTTGGCCGTGTCGCCCATGAACTGGGCCTTGGCCAGCGCGGCGAAGCGGCCGCCCCGGGAGACGAGCTCGTCGAAGCTGCCCGATTCCACGATCCGGCCCTGGTCGAAGACGAGGATCCGGTCGGCATTGCGGATGGTGGCGAGGCGATGGGCGATGACCAGGGTGGTGCGTCCCACCATCACCTCCTGGAGCGCCTGCTGCAGCTTGGCCTCCGTGCCGGCGTCGAGCGCCGAGGTCGCCTCGTCCAGGATCAGGATCGGCGGATCCTTCAGGATGGCACGCGCGATCGACAGGCGCTGGCGCTCGCCGCCCGAGAGCGAGCGACCGCGCTCGCCCACCACGGTGTCGAGGCCGTTCGGCATGCGGTCGATGAACTCGGCGGCCTGCGCGCGCTCCAGCGCCCTGCGAATGTCCTCCTCGCTGGCGTCCGGCCGACCCACCCGCAGGTTCTCCTCGATCTCGCGGGCAAACAGCATCGGCTCCTGGAAGACGACGCCGATGTTGCGCCGGAGCGAGGCCAGCGACACCTCGCGGATGTCCTTGCCGTCGACGAGGATCTGGCCCGACTGGGGATCGAACGCCCGGTGCAGCAGCCCCAGCGTCGTCGACTTGCCCGAGCCGGTCGCCCCGACGAGGGCGACGGTCTCCCCCGGCTTCACCGAGAAGCTCACGTCGGCGACGGCCGGGCGCTTGCCGTCGTAGGAGAAGCTCACGTTCTCGAAGCGGATGGTGCCGCTGGCGTGTCCGAGGTCGGGCGCACCGGGAAGGTCGCGCACGGCCGGCACCGTATCCACGATTTCGAAGAACTCCCTGAGCTTGGGAGCCTGCAAAAGCACGCCGTTCATGAAGCCCACGGCCTGCTCCATCTTCGAGATGAGCATGGTCGCGAGGCTCATGAAGGCCACGATCTGGCCGACCGTCGCCAGACCGTTGAGATTGAGCCAGGTGCCTAGCAGGAAGATGCCCAGGATCGTGATCGTGGCGGAGGCGCGTGTCGCGACAGCAGCCACCGCCCACCAGCCGAGCACGGGGATCTGGGCGGCCAGCAGCCGGTCGGCGACGCCGCGCAGCGCGCGCGCCTCCAGCTCGATGCGGGTGAAGCTCTGGATCACCGGGACGTTGCCCAGCGCGTCCGATGCATGCTCGGCGAGCGTCGAATGGTAGCGCTCCACCGAGCCCTGCAGCGTTTCCGTGCGGCGCAGGACGATGGCGGTCAGCACCGTGAAGAGCGCCAGCAGCACCACCAGCATCAGGCCGAGCTGCCAGTTGATGAAGAGGGACAGGGGCAGGAGCACCATCAGCGCGACGAACGACGCGAAGTGCTCGCGGAAGAACGAGAGCATCAGGGACTGCATGCCCGACGCGCCGTCGAGCATCACCTTGAGCACGCGGCCGGAATGGGTCGTGGCGTGAAAGGCCAGCGGCAGGGTCAGCACGTGCTCGAAATAGCTCGCCATGATGGCGAGGCGTCGGCGGTGCGATAGCCTGTCGGCGTGCAGCGCCACGATCACGCCACCGCTGATGGTGAACAGGCCGAAACCGACCCATGCGGCCGCCAGAGGCACGAGGTCGTTCCACTGGGGCGGGATTCCGGTGGCCTGGGCGCGTGACAGCAGGTCGACGATGCGTCCGAACAGGACCGGCTCGGCGAACTGGGCCACGGCGAGCAGGACGTTGGCGAAGGCGAGAAGCACGCCGAGCCGCGCCTCGGGGCCGAGTTGCTGGAGGACCCGGGCATAGAGCCTGACGAGATTCATGCGCCGTGATCCTTGGAGTGGATGGAGCCCCGAGGCTCCGGCTTGGCCGTCGTCTGCACACTCATTCTCATGGGTTGCAGCGTTTCGCTCTCTTACGACATTCACGCCTTGATCGTCATCGGCGGTGGCACGCTTGCGCGAGTGGGGTCGACGAATTCACCAAGCTCACCGAAACCGTGAGCAGACGCGGTCCCAGGCTCTGGAGAACATTTGGGTCGACGACCCGTTCCTCCGCCGGGGCACCGGCTCCGTCTTCGAGGGCCAAGACCGCCACCCCGTCGAGGAGACGAAGGATCCGATCGGGACACCTTCGTCAGCGGCTCAAGTCAGGAATGGAGATCTTGCAAGGTCGTCGGTGACGCCGCGCTGGACGGAAGGGCCCGTGGGTGATCTGCTGGCACGTATTGCATCCTGACATTTTCATACGGTCGTGTTTCATCCGCGCTATTTCGAGTGGGATTCCGAAAAGGCGAACGCGAATTTCGCCAAGCATGGGCTCGACTTTTCATTCGCCGTGCAAGTTTTCGACGACGCCTTCCGCGTGACCTGGGACGTATCGCGACCGGGGGATCACGAACCAAGATGGAAGGTTGCAGGGCGGATCGGCACGAGTCTCCATGCGTTGGTGTTCACCGTCCGAGGCGATATAGTTCGCGTCATCTCTGCCAGACGTACGAACAGGTCGGAGGAGCGGCGCTATGGCGATCGTTCGATTTAAGAGAGGCGCGGTTCCGCAGACGATGGACCCCGACGCAGTCGCTCGTCTGAATGCGTTGACCGAGGGCGACATCGTGTCGGCCGCATCGACCGATCCAGACAATCCCATTGCGACCGACGAGGAGATGGAGCGCGCCGTCACGGGTCGGAACATTAGACTTCTCCGCCACCGGATGGGGCTCGATCTCGAGGCATTTGCTCACCGATTCCATTTCAATGCCGAGTGTTTACGCGATTGGGAGGAGGGCAAGCGGCTTCCCGACGGCACCGTCCGTGCTTACCTGCGCGTGATCGCGAAAGATCCACGCCTGGTCGAAGGGGCCTTGGCGACGGAGACTTGACCACCGAGGCTCTCCCTCCGTTCGGCCTATGGCGCAGTGCAGCATGGACCCTATAATCCCGAGCCTCAGGAACGGGAGGATCCTCCATGGCCGCGACTTCGACTGCGAAAAAGACGCCTGCGACCAAGGAATTGTACGACATCGGCGAGATCCCGCCGCTCGGCCACGTGCCGGAGAAGATGTGGGCCTGGGCCATCCGCAAGGACCGGCACGGCCCGCCGGAGACCGCCATGCAGCTCGAGGCGGTGCCCACCTGGACGATCGGCGACGACGAAGTCCTCGTGCTCGTGATGGCGGCCGGCGTCAACTACAACGGGGTCTGGGCGGCGCTGGGCGAGCCCATCTCGCCTCTCGACGGCCACAAGCAGCCGTTCCATGTCGCGGGATCCGATGCCTCCGGCGTCGTCTGGGCCGTCGGGGCCAAGGTCAAGCGCTGGAAGGTCGGTGACGAGGTCGTCGTTCACTGCAACCAGGACGACGGTGACGACGAGGAGTGCAACGGGGGTGACCCGATGTTCTCGACCTCGCAGCGCATCTGGGGTTACGAGACGCCGGATGGCTCCTTCGCCCAGTTCTGCCGGGTGCAGTCGCGCCAGCTGATGAAGAAGCCGCCCCACCTGACCTGGGAAGAGAGCGCCTGCTACACGCTGACGCTCGCCACGGCCTACCGCATGCTGTTCGGCCATGCTCCGCACACGGTGCGGCCGGGCGACAACGTGCTGGTGTGGGGCGCGTCGGGCGGCCTCGGCGTGTTCGGCGTGCAGCTGTGCGCCGCCTCCGGCGCCAACGCCATCGGCATCATCTCGGACGAGAGCAAGCGCGACTACGTGCTGGGGCTGGGCGCCAAGGGCGTCATCAACCGCAAGGACTTCAACTGCTGGGGCCAGCTGCCCAAGGTCAATTCGCCCGAGTACCACGCCTACATGGGCGAGGCGCGCAAGTTCGGAAAGGCGATCTGGGACATCACCGGTCGCAAGGACGTCGACATCGTGTTCGAGCATCCGGGCGAGTCGACGTTCCCTGCCTCCTGCTTCGTGGTGAAGCGCGGCGGCATGGTGGTGTTCTGCGCCGGGACGACCGGCTTCAATCTCACCTTCGACGCCCGCTTCGTGTGGATGCGCCAGAAGCGCATCCAGGGCTCGCACTTCGCCCACCTCAAGCAGGCGGCCGCCGCCAACCAGTTCGTCGTGGACCGGCGCGTCGACCCCTGCATGAGCGAGGTCTTCGCCTGGGACAAGATCCCGCTCGCCCACACCAAGATGTGGAAGAACCAGCACGCGCCGGGAAACATGGCCGTGCTGGTCAGCGCCGCCCGCACGGGGCTGCGCAGCACGGACGACGCGATCGAGGCGGGGGCCCGCTGAGCCGCCTGGTCGGGGATCAGCCGTTGCCGGCCGCCGGCAACGGCTCCCCGAGGGCCGCCATGCCCTCGCGGTAGAGCGCGTCGGATGCGGTCTCGATGGAGGACTGCAGCCGCGCGAAGAACTCGTCGCGCGGCAGGCCGGGCGGAATGGGCTCGAGGAACTGGACCACGATGGTGCCCTCGTTGAGGGCCATGCTCCGCCGCGGCCAGTAGAGCCCCGAGTTGAGCGCGATCGGCAGGCAGGGGACGCCGAGGTTCTCGTAGACGTGGGACACGCCCTGCCGGTAGGCCGGCGGTGCTCCGGCCGGCCGCCGCGTGCCTTCGGGGAAGAACAGGATCTGCCGGCCCTTGTCGTTGCGCACCTCTTCGCGGGCCTGCGCGTTCAGCCGGTTCATGACGGAGCCGCCGCCGCGCCGGTCGACGGGCAGCATGCGGGCCTTCAGCGCGTACCATCCGAAGAGCGGGATGAAGGTGAGCTCGCGCTTGAGGATGAAGCAAGGATCGTCGAAGAGCCCGATCAGGGCGAAGGTTTCCCAGATCGACTGGTGCTTGGCCGCGACCAGGAGGGGCCCGCTGTGCACCTGTGCGGTGCCTCGCACCTCGAGCCGGATTCCCCCGACCACGCGGCACAGCCACACGAAGTAGCGGCCCCAGAACCTCACCACGCTGCGGATGGCCGCCCGGCGAAACGGGAGCGTCGGGAGCGCCACCAGCATGATGCCGACGAGGCTGACATAGAGGGCCACGTTCAGCGCGACGGAGCGCGGCGACGGGCGGGTGGATCGGGCCATGGGCACTCCGGCGGACGGCGCAAACGATGCGGCGCCCTCCTGTGGCCCAGTCTCACATCCGGCGCAAGGTCGCCGCCTCGGATGCCCGCGCCAGATTTTCGTCCCCGGCGCGTGGCTTCAGCCGCATGCGGGCCATGGCGACCACGAACTTCACGTACTCGAAGCCCAGGAGCTTCGCGGTCTGGGGTGCGCGCCACCAGCGGTCGATGTCCAGGCTCTCCGGCACCACCGGGTGCGGGACCAGCTGAACGTCGGGCAGGACGTGCCCGATCTCGGCGAGGGTGCGCGGCATGTGGTAGCTCGACGTGACCACCAGCAGCGACTTGAAGCCGTTGCGCCGGGCCCAGACCCTCGTCTGCTCCGCGTTGCCGACCGTGTTGAGGGCCCGATAGTCGAGATCGACGCAGCAGGCGAAGGCGGCCTTGCTGTCCGGGCGCTGGCGAACGAGCTCTTCGCGGGTCGTCTTCTCGTTCACGCCGGTGATGAGAAGCCGGTTGCCGCGGCCATGGACGAGCAGGTCGAGCGCGTCGGACACCCGTTCGGCCCCGCCGGTCAGCGCGACGATGCCGTCAACGGGACGGCTCTCGCTGCCTTCCACGCGATCGAGCATGTCGACGAACAGCAGGAACCCGCCGCCAAGCACGAGAGCACCGAGAAGCGCTCCCGTGAGCAGGAGATTTCGGGCGAGGCGGAGTAGCCGTTCCATGCGGGCTGCGCCCGGCCGATCGGCCGGCACTTGATCCTTTGACGCCGCCGGCCGAATCGAAGGGGCCGGCGGCGGCAACCTTAGCAGGCATTGCGGCATGCTGGAGGCATTGCCGTCAGCCGATTTCCCTCAAAGTCCGGCGCACGGTGACCCGTGAGACCACGGCGGTCACCCCCGCCACCACGGCGACGATGGCGCCGATGGCCACGAAGCCCCCGATGCCGAGCGCGACCGTGCCGAACAACGCTTCGATCTGGCTGCCCCCCGGCGTGGCCACGAAGCTCGACGACAAGGCGCCCGCGCCCAGGAAGAAGACGATGGCGCAAATCCCGCCGATGAGGCCGCCCTTCAGGCCGAGTTGCAGGAAATGGCGCTGGAACTCGCGCGCGATGTAGTCGTCGCTGGCTCCCACGAAATGCAGCACTTCGACGATTTCCCGGTTGCCGGACATGGCCCCGCTCGTCGCGAAGACGACGGCCAGCCCCGTGGCCGCCAGCACCAGGATGGTGACGCCGATGCCCAGCACCACCAGCGTGTTGGCCATGACGCCCAGCCGGTCGATCCAGATGCGGTGGTCGTCGAGCGTGGCGCCTCGCACCGTCTCGGTGAGCGCCTTGCGCAGCGCGGCAAAATCCGGACGGTTGCCGGCCTCGAGCCGCAGGATCACGACGCGCGGGACGGGGAGCTCGTCGAAATTCAACCCGGTGCCCAGCCAGGGCTCGAGCAGGCGTTCGGATTCGGCCTTGGTGTAGACGCGGATGTCGGCGACCCCCGGCGCGGCCTTGGCCAGGGCCGCCGCCTTGGCCAGGTCCGCCTCGATGTCGCGTCCCGGCGAAGGGCGGATCTGGATGGTGACCTCGCGCGCCACCGAGGACCGCCAGCCCGACGAGGCTTCGGCGACGAGCTGCGCCGCGCCGGCGGTGAGGGCGGCCAGGAAGGTCATGATCGCGATGACCGTGACGAGTGCCCGGCCGGCGATGGAGGCGGCCGGGACCAGGGGCTGGCTGCCGCCCAGCGCCGGTTGCGGCGCCTCCGGTTCGGCCGTGGCCCAGTCGCTCGAGGCCTGCGGATCGAAGCGCGTGTCAGTCATAGACGTACAGGCGCCCCTCGCCGAGGACCAGGCGCCGCGCCGCGTCGAACTGTTCCATGAGCGCGATGTCATGGGTCGCGATGACGATCGCCGTGCCGGTCTTGTTGAGCTCGACGAAGAGGCGCAGGAGCCGGCGGGCGAGCGAGGGATCGACGTTGCCCGTCGGTTCGTCGGCCAGGAGGAGCTGCGGCTGGGCGATCAGCGCCCGGGCGATCGCGGCGCGTTGCTTCTCTCCGCCCGACAGCACGGGCGGGAGGACGTGCATGCGCTCGCCGAGCCCCACCCAGCGCAGCAGCTCGACCACCTCGGCCCGGTAGCTGGCCTCCTCGCGACCCTGCACGCGCAGGGGCAGGGCGACGTTCTCGTAGGTCGTGAGGTGTTCCAGGAGACGAAAGTCCTGGAAAACGACGCCCATGCGCCGCCGCAGGGCGGTGAGGGTGTCCTTCTCGATGCCGGCGACGTCGTGGCCAAACAGGTTGATCAGTCCGCGCGTCGGGCGCAACGACAGCAGGATCAGCCGCAGCAGCGTGGTCTTGCCCGCGCCCGAGGGGCCGGTCAGGAACTGGAAGCTCTGCGGCTCGATGCTGAAGCTGATGTCCCGCAGCACTTCGGGACCCATCCCATAGCGCAGTCCGACGTTCTCGAAGCGAACCAAGGTCCTTGAACTCCTGCCGCCGGTCCCGCCGCAGCATCACCGGTTCCGCCGATCGGGTGAACCCGGGCGGGATGATGCCCTAAAGTGCGGCGCGTTTCTCCGGAAACGCACCACGCTCCGCGGGTCTTGGTGGTCCCATGCCGTCTGCGAGCCGGATTCCGCCTTCTCCCACCGTGCTCGCGTGCCGAATCTTCATCATTCGTTAAGGCTGTTTGTTCACAAATGGCACAGTCGCCCGCTTCGACCCAATCCCCGAGCGCCGATTCGCCATGCTCATCGTCTGTCCGTCCTGTGCAAGCTCTTATTCGCTGACCGCCGAGCAACTCGGCGCCGGACGGAAGCTGCGCTGCGCGGCGTGCCGCCACCAGTGGCTGGCCACGCCGGAAGACGCTTTGCCCGAGCCGGGCGACGGCCCCGTGCCCGTCGTCGCCGCCGCGACCGAACCCGCTCCCGAGATCGCCGCCGAAGTGCTTAGCCACCGCGAGGACATGGGACAAGAACCCATCGTCGCGGCCGAACCGGCGCCGGTGAAGACCAAGAAGCCCCCGCGCGCGCGCCGCGCGCCGTTCCCGCGCGCCCAGCTGAAGCAGCGTCTGGCCGCCCTCGCGACTCGGATCCGCCGCGTGCCGCCGGCCGCCGCGGCCGTGATCGCGCTCGTCGTGCTGGCCGGCCTCGCGGTCGCGCAACGAAAGGCGATCGTGCGCGTCATGCCCCAGACGGCGCGCCTGTTCGCGGCGATCGGCCTGCCGGTGAACCTGCGGGGCCTGACCATCGAGGGCGTCAAGTCGGAGCTCGTCGCCGACGCCGCCCAGACCATCCTCGTCGTCGAGGGCACCGTGCGGGCGGTGGCGTCCGGCAACGTCGAGGTTCCGCCGCTGCAGTTGAGCATTCGCGGCGCCGACGGCCAGGAGGTCTATTCCTGGACGGCGGAAGCCGGCAATTCCGCCCTGCGTCAGGGCGAAACGGCCCCGTTCCGCGCGCGCCTCGTCGCTCCCCCCGCCGAGGGCCGCGATGTCGTGATACGCTTCGCGGGACGGGAATCACATCCGGCGGCGCACTGAGCGCCTGCCAGCGGGGACCAAGGCAATGAGTAGCGACTGGCGCGTGCGCGTGTTGTTCGACGAGGCGACGATCGCGCGCCGCAACGACGAGATTGCCAAGGAGATCGCGGCCTGGCAGCCGCAGGATCTCCTGGTCGTGGCGATCCTCAAAGGCAGCTTCATGTTCGCCGCCGACCTCATCCGCGCCATGCACCGCGCCGGCATGGCTCCGCAGGTCGAGTTCATGCACCTGTCGAGCTACCGGGCCGCGACGGTGTCCTCGGGCCAGGTCGCGATCCTGCGCGACGTGGACAGCGGCGTCGCCGACCGCGACGTGCTGCTGGTCGACGACATCCTGGAGTCGGGCCGCACCATCGCCTTTGCCAAGGACCTGCTGGCGGCTCGTGGTGCCCGCGTTCGCAGCTGCTGCCTGCTCGAGAAGCCCGGCAAGCGGGCGGTCAACATCAAGGCCGACTATGTCGGCTTCGAATGCCCGGACTATTTCGTCGTCGGCTACGGGATGGACGTCGCCCATTCCTACCGGCAGCTCCCCTTCATTGGCGTCGTCGAGAAGGACGAAACGGCGCCGGACTGACGGAGGACCGCCCTTGGCAACCATCCTCATCGCCGATGACGAGGAACCCTTGCGGGGCTTCGTCGCCCGTGGCCTGCAGCTCGACGGGCACGTCGTCGAGGCCGCCCAGGACGGAGCCGAGGCTCTCGACATGCTGACGGCGCCAGGGGCCGCCTACGACCTGCTGCTGACCGACATCCGCATGCCGATCATGGACGGCATCGCCCTGGCGCTCGCCGCCGCCCGGGAGCGCCCTACGATGCCGATCCTGCTGATGACCGGCTATGCCGACCAGCGGGAACGGGCGCGCGATCTCGACGCGCTCATCCGCGACGTGCTGACGAAGCCGTTCTCGCTGGCCGATCTGCGCACCATGGTGCGCCGGACCCTCGAGGAGCCCGTCAGTTGAGGCTCCAGACCCCGTAGTTCAGCACGGCGGCGAAGGCGACCCAGGCCAGGTACGGGACGAACAGCCAGCCCGCGATCCGGTCGATCCGCGCGAACACCACCAGCGTCGCCAGGATGGCCAGCCAGAACGGTCCGACCTCCGCCAGGGCGAGCGCCGGGCTCTCCATGCCGAAGAACAGGACCGACCAGAGCGCGTTCAGTACGAGCTGCACGCCGAACAGCACGATCGCGAGCGTCCGCCAGGGCGTGCCGGCGGGCGTCTGCAGGATGCGCCAGAACGCGATCGCCATCAGCAGGAAGAGCAAGGTCCAGGCCGGGCCGAACACCCAGTTCGGCGGGTTGTACCAGGGCTTTGCGAGCGCCGCGTACCAGCCGAGGATCTTCGGGCCGGTCGCCAGGCCGCCGATAGTGGAGGTGGCCACCACGGACAAGCCCGCGATCGCGGCGTTGCGCAGGGCGACGCCCCGGCCGGGACGGGACACGGGGGCGCGGGACGCGGGGCTGGACGGGGCAAAGGTCATCGGGGGATCTCCAAGTCGCGATATCGGGTCATCGCTGGAACGAACAAGGCACGGCGGCCGGAGGCGCGGCGTCACGTCGCAGGTGGGGCCGATCTCCCGCGGCGGCACAAACCCTCGCCCCGGGCCTTTCCAGCCGGGTGAGAATTCCTGTATCGGGGCGTGGCGCGCGGGACATCGCTTCCTGCGGCCCATCGGGAGACGCAACGCATGACCGACGCAAACCGATCCAACCGCTGGAGCCGCCGCACGCTCGCCGCCCATGCCATGGGGGCGATCGACCCGACCACGAAGGGGGTGGTGGCGCCCATCCACGTGGCGACGACCTTCCTGCGCGATCCCGACAACCAGTACTCCTCCGGCTTCGTCTACGGCCGGCCCGACAACCAGACCGTTCGCGAGACGGAAGCGGTGCTGGCGATGCTGGAGGAGGCGGAGGCGGCGATGCTGTTCTCCTCGGGGATGGCGGCGGCCACCTCCGTGTTCATGGCGCTCGCGCCCGGCGACCACGTCGTCGCGCCCACGGTGATGTACTGGGCGCTGCGCAACTGGCTCATGACCTACGCCAAGGACTGGGGCCTCGTGGTCGAGCTGGTCGATACCAGCGACATCGAGGCGGTCCGCAAGGCGATCGTTCCGGGGCGCACCAAGCTTGTCTGGCTGGAGACGCCGTCCAACCCGCTCTGGTCGATCGCCGACATCCGGGCCATCGCGGACATGGCCCACGCCGCCGGCGCCCGCCTGGGCGTCGACTCGACCGTCGCCACGCCCGTGTTCACGCGCCCCCTGACGCTGGGGGCCGACATCGTCATGCACGCCGCCACCAAGGCGCTCAACGGCCATTCGGACGTCGTGGCCGGCGTCCTGGCGACGGCCCGCAAGGACGCGGCCTGGGACCGCATCGCTACCTTGCGCAAGAACTTCGGCGCGATCCTGGGCCCGTTCGAGGCCTTTCTCCTGTTGCGCGGCCTGCGCACGCTCGACCTGCGCGTCCGCGCGGCCAGCCGCAATGCGGCCGAGCTCGCCGAGCGGCTGTCGAACCACCGGCACGTGGCGGCCGTGCTCTATCCGGGGCTGCCGCACCATCCGGGTCACGACGTCGCCGCCCGGCAGATGGAAGGCGGATTCAGCCACATGCTGTCGATCCGCGTGCGCGGAGGCGAGGCGAGCGCGGTGGCCACCGCGGCTGGCGTTCAGCTGTGGAAGCGGGCGACGTCACTCGGCGGCGTCGAGAGCCTGATCGAGCATCGGGCCTCCATCGAGGGGCCCGGAACCCCGTGCCCGGTCGACCTGCTGCGCCTCTCGGCCGGCATCGAGGACGTCGAGGATCTGTTCGCCGACCTCGACCAGGCCCTGGCGCGGGCCCACGGCTGAGGCTGACGGCTCCTCCGGGGGCGTGACCCCGCGGGGCTGATCATCCGTCCACGGCACCTCGGGCCGTGGCGGAGGCCCGCCGTCGATCCGGACATTGGAGTAGTCCCAGTCGGTCCTCGTGTCGAAATCCGCGAGGCCGGCTGCCCGGGCCGCGAGAAGGCGGTCGATGTTCGGCTGCAGGTGCGGCCAGCGGTCGCCGATCGCCTGGATCGCGCGCAACGCGTCGGCGCCGGGCCAGGCGAGGGCAGCCAGCCGCCACCCCACCATGTGCTGGTACAGAATCCGGTTCTCGATCGCCAGCGCCGGCATGTCCGTCATCCGTCCCCAGCGTGCCAGCCCCCGGCGCAGCCGCTCGACGACGTCGGCGTCGACCGGCGGCAGCGCCGGCACGAGCGGCAGGACCCGCCGGCCGGGCCGCGCCGTGGCCGTTTCCGGCAGGGCGACGCCCGTGGCCAGCGTCACCAGACCCGACAGCACCGTTCGCCGGCTCACCGCCATGGACTCGCTCCCCCGCATCCGTGCCCAGTAGGCCGCGGGGCTGTAGCGAAACTATGGTCGGCTGAATCCGCCTGTGCCGTTGACAACGCGAGCGGATTGTTCTCTCTTTGTTCGCTCAGGGAGAGCCGCCGTGGCCGCTTGCCGTTCCATGTCTCACGACGACCAGACCGTGGTCCTGCCATCCGAGCCGCGGTTCGAGATCCTCGCCGCCGCGCGCGATGCCGGCGTGGTGACGCCGTTCCGGGCATGGCGCGGGCGCTCGGGCCGGCGCTATGTGGTGTCCGTCTACAGGCCGGAGGCCGTTCCGGCCCATGACGGGGCCGTGCTCATCGCGGTCCGGCGCGACGCTGGCGGCGTGAGGCGCATCGTGGGGGTGGGGATCGAGGGGACGGTGCCGGCGTGCGCCCCCGACGAGATCCACGTGCACCTGCTGGCCGGCACGGCCATCGCCAGGGCCGCGGTCGCCGCGGACCTCATGGGCGGGTGAACATCGCCCGCCGGCGCATGAAAATGCCACCACGCTCCTCATCCTGAGAGCTCTGACGCTTATGGGTGGTCCAGCGAGCACCTCCCCCTCCGCGTCATGGCCGGGCTTGGCCCGGCCACCCACGACTTCAGGATGGCCCCGGCACAGTCGTGGATGCCCGGGCCGAGCCCGGGCAGGACGGCGGAGAGGTGGCCGCGCGCTGGAGTAGTCAGATGAAACGCCCGACCGGGTATTGATGCACACCCTCTCGGGATGAGGAGGGTGGGGCCTGGAACGCTGTTTGCAGTCCCGTTTCAGCCCCGCCCGGCGTTCAGCGCCACTCGCGGACGTCGACGAAGCGGCCGGCGATGGCGGCGGCGGCGGCCATCATCGGGGAGACGAGGTGCGTGCGGCCGCGGAAGCCCTGGCGCCCCTCGAAGTTGCGGTTCGAGGTCGAGGCGCAGCGCTCGCCCGGAGCCAGCTTGTCGGCGTTCATCGCCAGGCACATCGAGCAGCCCGGCTCGCGCCACTCGAAGCCGGCGGCCTTGAAGATCTTGTCGAGACCTTCCGCCTCGGCCTGCTCCTTCACCAGGCCGGAGCCCGGGACGATCATGGCGTTGACGTTGCCGTTCACCGTCTTGCCGGCGACGATCTGAGCCGCGGCGCGCAGGTCCTCGATGCGGCCGTTCGTGCACGAGCCGATGAAGACGCGGTCGATGGCGATGTCCGTCATCTTCTCCCCGCCCTTCAGGCCCATGTAGTCGAGGGCCCGCTGGATGGAGATGCGCTTCTGCTCGCTGGCGGCATCCTCGGCGCGCGGCACGACCCCGGTGATCGTGGCCACGTCCTCGGGGCTGGTGCCCCAGGTGACGATCGGCGGCAGGTTGGCGGCGTCGAGCTTCACCTCGCGGTCGAAGTGGGCGCCTTCGTCCGAATAGAGCGTCTCCCAGTACTTCATGGCCATGTCCCAGGCCATGCCCTTGGGCGACTTCGGACGGTCCTTCAGGTAGGCGTAGGTCTTCTCGTCCGGCGCGACGAGGCCTGCGCGCGCGCCCCCCTCGATCGACATGTTGCAGACCGTCATGCGGCCTTCCATGGAGAGCGCGCGGATCGCGTCGCCCGCATATTCCATGACGTGGCCGGTGCCGCCGGCCGTGCCGATCTCACCGATGATGGCGAGGATGATGTCCTTGGCGGTCACGCCGGCCGGCAGCACGCCGTCGACGGTGATCCGCATGTTCTTGGCCTTCTTCTGGATCAGCGTCTGCGTGGCGAGCACGTGCTCGACCTCGCTGGTGCCGATGCCGTGGGCCAGCGCGCCGAAAGCGCCATGCGTCGAGGTGTGGCTGTCGCCGCACACGATCGTCGTGCCGGGCAGTGTGAAGCCCTGCTCGGGCCCGATGATGTGGACGACGCCCTGACGCTTGTCGAGCTCGTTGTAGTACTCGATGCCGAAGTCGCGGGCGTTCTCGGCCAGCGTCTCGACCTGCGTGCGGGACTCGGGGTCCTCGATGCCGTGGGTGCGGTCGGTGGTCGGGACGTTGTGGTCGACCACGGCCAGCGTCTTCTCCGGCGCGCGCACCTTGCGGCCGGCCACGCGCAGGCCTTCGAAGGCCTGCGGGCTCGTCACCTCGTGCACGAGATGCCGGTCGATGTAGAGCAGGCAGGTCCCGTCAGGCTGGCGGTCGACGACGTGGTCGTCGAAGATCTTGTCGTAGAGGGTACGGGGAGCCATGGCGGACGCTCTCTGTCACGAAGGCAAGGGAATGGGCTTCCTTTACCCAAGCCGGCGTTGGGAGGGAAGAATGAAAAAAGGCCGGGATCGCTCCCGGCCTTTTCAAAACCGATGAGGGGCGGCGGATCAGCCGGCCTTCTTGTCGCCCTTGGGGGCGTCCTTGCGCTCGGCGATGCGGGCCGACTTGCCGCGGCGATCGCGCAGGTAATAAAGCTTGGCGCGCCGCACCTTGCCGGTGCGCACGACCTTGATGCTGTCGATCAGGGGCGAGTAGACCGGGAACACGCGCTCCACGCCCTCGCCGTAGCTGATCTTGCGAACGGTGAAGCTCTCGTTGAGGCCGCCGCCGTTGCGGGCGATGCAGACGCCCTCATAGGCCTGCACGCGGGTGCGGTCGCCTTCGACCACCTTCACGTTGACCTGGACGGTGTCGCCGGGACGGAAGTCCGGGATGGCGCGGGCAGACGCGAGCTTCTCGGCCTGCTCCTTCTCGAGCTGCTGGATGATATCCATCGTGTAAGTCTCCTGCCGGTGTGCCCGTGGTGGTGTCCTCGGGCAGGCGTTCGGCGCCGCTGTTGTGAGTTGGACGCGCGCTCTTACACGACATCCGGGCCGGAGTCGACCCGCAATGCGCAGCCCGCGCCATCGGGCGGGCGAACACACGCGGCCATGGCCGAAGGTCGGTCTCCACGACCCTTGCTGCGCCACGGCCGCCCCGGCAAGGTGCTGTCGTGCAGGAGGAGCCGATGACCAGCAAGACCAACCGTGGGCGTTTCTTCGAGGACTTCCGTCTGGGCGAGACGATCCGCCACGCCACGCCGCGCACGGTGAGCGAAGGCGACGTCGCGTTGTACGCGGCGCTGTACGGCCCGCGCTTCGTGGTCCAGTCGTCGGACGCCTTCGCCCGCGCCGTGGGGTATCGCAGGGCGCCCGTGGACGACCTGCTCGTCTTCCACTTCGTCTTCGGCAAGACGGTGCCCGACATCTCGCTCAACGCCGTGGCCAATCTCGGCTATGCGGCGGGACGGTTCCTCGCGCCGGTCGTGCCGGGCGACACCCTGTCGACCGTGTCGGAGGTGATCGGCCTCAAGGAGAACTCCAACCGGCAGACCGGCGTCGTCTACGTCCGCTCCACCGGCTACAACCAGGACGGCGTCGAGGTGCTCGACTACGTGCGCTGGGTGATGGTGCGCAAGGCGGATCCGGCGTCGGTGATCGCCGAGGAACACGTCCCGACGCTGCCGCGGGTGGTTGCTCCCGACGCGCTGGGCGATGCCTGCCCGATCATCGATCGCGATGCCTGGGACGAGTCCCTTTCCGGCTCGCCGTTCCGCTGGGACGACTACGAGATCGGCGAAACGATCGATCACGTGGATGCCATGACGGTGGAGGAGGCCGAGCACCAGCTCGCCACGCGCCTCTACCAGAACACCGCGCGCGTGCACTTCGACCAGCTCTCGCAGTCGCAGAGCCGCCACGGCCGCCGTCTGATCTACGGAGGCCACGTCATCTCGCTGGCGCGCGCGCTCAGCTTCAACGGGCTCGGCAACGCCTTCCACATCGCCGCGATCAACGGCGGACGCCACGTCGCGCCGCTCTTTGCCGGGGGCACGGTGTCGGCCTGGAGCGAGATCCTCGACAAGCAGCCGCTGCCAGGGCGCGACGACGTCGGCGCGCTGCGCGTCAGGACCGTGGCGACCAAGGACCGTCCCTGCGCCGACTTCCCGCTCAAGACCGGCGAGGAGTACGACCCCTCCGTCATCCTCGACCTCGACCTGTGGCTGTTGATCCCGCGGTGAGGCGCCCGGCGGGGCTGGTGATTCCCCGACCAAGTGATTCATCGACCACCAGAATCGCCTGAAACGGGACTCGTTTCCCGCGGTGATTCCGTGACCACCGCCGCTTTCGCGAGGGTGATGGGACTGCCTGTGGTAGGCCACGACCGTCCTGATCCCGAGCGCTTGTGACCCTCTCCCTGCCCCCATCTCCCTCATCCTGAGCCGGCCGCACGGCGGCCGTGTCGAACGACGCAGGCTGGCGCAGCGGCGCTTCTGTGCGTGGTCCTTCGGCTCACGGCCCTGCGGGCCGTGGCTCAGGATGCGCTGAAGAGAGAAGCACCAAGGCTTTGATCGGACTCTTCTTTTCGGGTTACGCGCTGGGCCCGAAGTGATTCTCCGACCACTCCAAGGCGTTTGAATCGGAGCCGAAACGGCTCGTGATTCTCCGATCATCGGTCCTCGAGGCCCTTTGGGCGCGTCGCGCGTTAACACGGCGTTCACCACCCGCCATCAGGCTCTCTCCATGCTCCTGCCCATGGCTCCCGATCTTGCCGCCGCGCTCGTCCGCTGGCGCCGTCACCTGGCCTCGGAACGCCGGCTGTCGCCCAAGACGCTGGAGTCCTACGAGCGCGACGTGCGGCAGTTCGCGAGCTTCCTGGCCGAGCGGGACGGCACCCCGCCGGACCTGCCGTCCATCTCGCGGCTGAAGCCGGCCGACCTGCGGGCCTTCATGGCCGGGCGCAGGTCGGAGGGCATCGGCAGCCGATCGCTGATGCGCAACCTGGCCGGTGTCCGGTCGGCGCTGCGGTTCCTGGAGAGAGAAGGCCTCGCCAAGGCCTCGGCCCTGTCGGCCATTCGCGGGCCGAAACTCAGCCGGACCCTGCCCAAGCCCCTTCCCGCCGAGGCCGCACGCAAGGTGATCGATCCGGACATGCGCGCCGCGGAGGATCGCGACACCTGGGTCCTGGTGCGCGATGCGGCGGTCCTCGCTCTCCTCTACGGCTGCGGACTTCGCATTTCCGAGGCGCTGGGGATCCGCGCCAAGGATGCGCCGGTTCCGGGCATCGACAGCATCACGGTGACCGGAAAGGGCGGCAAGACGCGCTCGGTGCCGGTCCTGCCCCAGGTGGCGGTCGCGGTGCAGGACTATGTGAGCTTGTGCCCCTGGCCGCTTGTGCCGGACGAGTCCCTTTTCCGGGGGGCCAAGGGTGGCCCCCTGTCACCGCGCATCATCCAGGCGGCGATGGAGCGGCTGCGCGGTGCGCTGGGTCTGCCGGACACGGCGACGCCGCATGCGCTACGCCACTCCTTCGCCACCCACCTCCTGGCGCGGGGCGGCGAGCTGCGGGCCATCCAGGAGCTTCTCGGCCACGCCTCGCTGTCGACCACGCAGATCTACACCGAGGTCGATACGTCGCGGCTGCTCGCCGCCTATAACGCCGCGCATCCGCGCGCGCAGTAAGCCGGCGCCGAACCGTCAGCGCGTGCCGTACATGCGGTCGCCGGCGTCGCCCAGGCCCGGCACGATGTAGCCGTGATCGTTGAGGTGCTCGTCGATCGCCGCCGTCCAGATCCGCACCTCCGGGTGGGCGCCGGTGAGGCGCGACACGCCCTCCGGCGCGGCGAGCAGGCAGACGAAGCGGATGTCCTTGGCGCCGCGCTCCTTCAGCCGATCGATGGCGGCGACGGCGGAGTTGGCCGTGGCGAGCATGGGGTCGATCACGACCACGAGGCGGTCTGCGATGTCGGACGGTGCCTTGAAGTAGTACTCGACGGCCGTCAGCGTCTCGGGGTCGCGATACAGACCGATATGGGCGACGCGGGCGGAGGGCACGAGCGAGAGCATGCCGTCCAGCATGCCGACGCCGGCGCGCAGGATCGGCGCGAAGACGAGCTTCTTGCCGGCGATGGTCGGCGCCATCATGGTCGTGATCGGCGTCTCGGTTTCCACCAGCTCCAGCGGCAGGTCGCGCGTGACCTCGTAGGCCAGCAGCATGCCGATCTCGTTGAGGAGCTGCCGGAAGCCCTTGGTGGAACGCTTCTTGTCCCGCATCAGGGTGAGCTTGTGCTGCACCAGCGGGTGAGACACGACGGTTACGCCTTCCATGAGGACCCTCGGCGGCAACTGGACCTGGTTGGGCGCAGTCTAAGCGCGGTCAGGGCGTCAGAACACCGTCCCGTCGCTGATCACGGTGATCGGCGGTGCTCCATCCACGCGTTTTTCGCGTGCGAGGCGTCGTCCGGCCGCCCAGGTGCCGCCTTCCAGCACCTTGGCGAGCGGGAACTGCTCGGCCGTCCGTCCGAGGCGATGCCGCACCAGGGCTGACACGTCGTCGAGGAGGGCCACGGTCAGCGTCCGCCACTCCACCACCAGCGTGGAATCCACCCGGTGCGGTTCCTTGGCCTCGCGCGGATTGACGTGGCGCAGGACGCCGGCGTCGATGAAGAGGCCGCCGTTGCGATACTCGGCGAGGCCCGTGAGGGCGTCGATGCCGGACACGCCGATGCCAGCCCACTGCAGGGGCTCGATCAGCGAATAGGCCAGCCACTGCGAGAGCTTGTGGAAGGGGATGAGCCCGGTGGTGGCGTCCTGCGTGACCAGGCTGGGATGGAACCAGGTGTCGCCCAGGTCGATGCCGCCCAGCGTGCTGCGGCCCGGCCAGATCGGGCCCAGGTGCTCCAGCAGCGCCGTCAGGATCGCCTCGGCCGGCAGCACGCCGCCTTCGGCCCGGGCGGTGAGATAATCGAAGAGGCCGCCCGGCCGCGGCACGTCCGCCCGGGCGAAAACCTCCGGCTTGGCGGCCACCGTGTCGCCCAGCCGGCGCATCAGGGCCGCGCGCCCCTCGAGGCCGACGAGCGGATTGTCGGGGCCGACCTGGAAGCCTTCCGCCAGGGTCTCGGCGGAGGTGGCCGAGAGCGCCGAGGCGTCGGCGCGCAGGCGGTCGCGCGTGCTCGCCGAGAAGCCGCCGGCGGCGAAGACGTCGAAGCTGGCGATCGCCAGCCCCTCGGAGCGCGTGAAGGTCTCGCCGCTCACGATTTCCTTGTATCGCCAGGCCGGGCCGGCGCCGGCATCCAGGAGCACGCTGGTGATGGCGAGGTCGAAGGCGGCCCGGGCCCTCGCGGCCGAGGACGGCCAGGTCGTCGCACGGTCGAGCGTGGCCCAGCGGTCGAACCCCCCGGCCGAGAAATGCCGCCAACGCGCGTGGAAGGGGACGTCCAGGGTCGGATAATTGCGCCGGATCGTGTCGAGCACGTAGTCGCAGCAGCGCAGCAGCCGGCCCGAATCCACGACGAAGTGCGGGAGATCGCCTGCAATGCCGAGATCCAGCATCCTGTGGGCGCGGTCGCGGATCGGCCGCGGCGAAAGCAGGGACCGGGCGAGGTCCGTGTCGGAAGGGGCCATGGAGCGGTGTGGCCTCAGTAGCGTTCGAGCGGTCGGCCCACCGTGCCGCGCAGGTCGTCGCGCGTCGGGGTGCCGTCGGGGGCATAGTAGCCCGCCGCCTTCTTGGCTTCCATCTCGACCGATGCGTCGGGCGGAATGAGTTCGTCGGGGATCGGGACCCGCTCGACGATCTCGATGCCCGATCCGACGATGGCGTCGTACTTCATGTTGGACATGGACATGAACCGGTCGATGCGGCGGATGCCGAGCCAGTGCAGGACGTCCGGCATCAACTGCTGGAACCGGGCGTCCTGGACGCCGGCAACGCATTCGGTCCGCTCGAAATAGGTCGCGGCCTGGTCCCCGCCTTCCTGACGCTTGCGGGCATTGTAGACGAGGAACTTGGTCACCTCGCCGAGAGCGCGGCCTTCCTTCCGGTTGTAGGCGATCACGCCAACTCCGCCCTTCTGGGCCTCGCGGACGCACTCCTCGATGCCGTGCACCAGGTAGGGGCGGCAGGTGCAGATGTCCGAGCCGAACACGTCCGAGCCGTTGCACTCGTCGTGCACACGGCAGGCGATCGTCCGCCGCGGGTCGGTCAGCGCCTCGATGTCGCCGACGATGTAGACGGTGGTCCCGCCGATGGGAGGCAGGAACACCGACAGGTCGGGACGCGTGACGAGTTCGGGGAACATGCCCCCGGTCTGCTCGAACAGGGTCCGGCGCAACTGCGTCTCGGTCACGCCGAAGCGCGCCGCCACGCCGGGCAGGTGCCAGACCGGGTCGATCGCGACCTTGGTCACCGACACGTCGCCCGAGCGGTAGATGATGTCCTCGTCGGCCTTCAGCCTGCCGCCCGACAGCGCGGCGACGACCTCGGGCATGTTCAGGCGCGCCTTGGTGATCGCGATGGTCGGGCGCACGTCCAGTCCCTGGCCGATCTCGGTGGCGAAGGCCTGTCCCGCCACGTGGCCCCAGGGATCGAGCGAGACGATGCGACCGGGCTCCGACCACTGCGGGTGCGGGCCGATGCCGACGACCGGATGCGTGTTGGTGAGGTCCGGGCGCGAAAGCGGATTGAGGGCGCCGGAGGACACCGCGAGCGCGCGATAGAGCGAATAGGCGCCGCCGTGGGCCCCGATGACGTTGCGGTCGCCCGGCGAGGTCACGGAACCGACCACCGGTCCGCGGCTCCTGGCATCCGCCGCGCCCCAGGCGAGGGGCCAGCGCGCGACGCCGCCGCCCGGCTCCGGATGGGAGGTCAGGCGGATGTGGGTCGAGCGGTTTTCCGACATTTCGGCGCTCCGCGGGGGCAAGGGCACGTTTTCGCGCCCTTTCGGAAAAGGAGAGGCCCCCCGGTACGGTCCGAGGGGCCCATATTGCCGACTATCGTGATCCGGGGTTGACGGAACGTCAACGCTGCCGTTCGCCAAGTCGTCGCTCTGTCAAGTCATCGCCGAGCCCGAAAGCCCGCCGCAACCTGCCGATCGCGCCGCTTCACTTGCCCGTCTTCACTCTCGTCCACAGGCGCGTGATCGTTTTCTGCAGCTTGTCGTCCGGCGACGAGTTGGTGAACAGCCGCTTCAGCACGGCGTCGTTCGGATAGATGCCCGGATTCTGGAGGATCTCCGGCTTGACCTGCGCCCGCGACGCGGCGTTGCCGTTGGCGTAGTTCACGACGTTGGTGTTGCGCGCCGCGATGTCGGGCCGCAGCATGTAGTCGATGAAGGCGTAGGCATTGTCCTTGTTGGGCGCGTCGGCCGGGATCACCATCGAGTCGAACCACATGAGCGCACCCTCGCGCGGGATGGCGTAGGCGATCTCGACGCCGTTCTTGGCCTCCTCGGCCCTGCGCTTGGCCTGCAGCATGTCGCCCGAGTAGCCGATCACGAAGCAGACGTCGCCGTTGGCCAGGGCGTTGATGTATTCGGACGAGTGGAACTTGCGCACCGCGCCGCGCACCTTCATCAGGGCATCGGCCGCCTTCTGGTAGTCGTTGGCGTTCTTGGAGTCGGGGTTCAGGTTCAGACCGCGCAGGATGCCCGGGAACATGTCCTCGGGACTGTCCAGCATCATGACCCCGCAGTCCTTGAGCTTGTTGAGGTTTTCGGGCTTCAGCACGACGTCCCAGCTGTCCACCGGGGTGCTGCCGAGCCGCTCCTTCACCTTGGTCACGTTGTAGCCGAAGCCCGTCGTGCCCCACATGTAGTTCACGGCGAACTGGTTGCCGGGGTCGAAGGCCTTCAGCCGGTCGGCGATCTCGGGCCAGACGTTCTTGATGTTGGGAAGCTTGGCCTTGTCGAGCTTCTGGAAGACGCCGGCGGCGACCATGCGCTGCAGGAACGGCCCGGACGGCACCACGATGTCGTAGCCGGACTTGCCGGCCATCATCTTCGTCTCGACGATCTCGTTGTTGTCGTAGGTGTCGTAGACGACCTTGATGCCGGTCTCCTTGGTGAAGTCGTCCAGGACGCTGGCATCGATGTAGTCGGTCCAGTTGTAGACGTTGACCACCTTGTTCTGCGCATGCGCCGGCAGCGCCCAGCCGAGGGCGGCGATCGAGATCGTCAGGAAGAGACCCGCGGGGATGCCGCGGGAACGGGCCATGTCACAAGTCATCGAGAACGCTCCGGTGGAGAAAGAAACCGTATGGGCGCGTGCAAGCCTCGCGCCGGGGTGCCGCGGACCGCGGCGGGACGCTAAGGCCTGACGCCGGCCGGTCAAGCGGCTTTGCGGGCCACCGTCTCCAGCCGGGACAGCGCCCCGTCGAGCACCTCGTCGCGCTTGGCGAAGCAGAACCGCACGACGCTGCGGATCGGATCGCGCGCATAGAAGGCCGAGACCGGGATGGCCGCCACGCCGTGCTCCTGCACGAGCCGCTGGCAGAACGCGACGTCGTCGGTTTCGCCCAGCGGGGCGAGGTCCACGTTGAGGAAATAGGTGCCGGCGCTGGGCAGGACCGAGAAGCCCCGCTCCGAAAGACCCGTCGCGAAACGGTCCCGCGAACGCTGCAGGGCCGCGCGCATGCCCTCGAAGTAGGTCTGGTCCTTGCCGAGCCCATAGGCGACCGCCGCCTGCAGGTTGGGCGGGGTGGTGAAGGTGATGAACTGGTGGGCCTTGGCCAGCACCCGCAGGATGTGGGCGTGGGCGCAGACGAAGCCGACCTTCCAGCCGGTCAGCGAGAAGATCTTGCCGGCCGAGCCGATCTTGACCGTCCGCTCGCGCATGCCGGGGATCGCCAGCATCGAGAGGTGCCTGGCTCCGTCGAACACGACGTGCTCCCAGACCTCGTCGCACAAGGCGATCGTGTCGTTCTCGACGCAGAAACGCGCGAGCAGCTCGAGGTCCTCCCGTGGAGCGATGGTCGCCGAGGGGTTCAGCGGGTTGTTGAGCAGGACCACCCGGGTCTTCGGCGAGAAGGCCGCCCTCAGCTGCGCCTCGTCGAAGCGCCAGTGCGGCGGCTCCAGGCGAACGAACCTGGGCACGCCGCCCGCCCGCAGCACGAGAGGGAGATAGGCGTCGTAGAGCGGCTGGAACAGGACGACCTCGTCGCCCGGCTGGATCAGCGCCATCAGCGCGCCGGCGAGCGCCTCGGTGGCGCCGGAGGTGATCATCACCTCGCTTTCCCAGTCGAGCGCGACGTCCTGGTGGCGCGCGTAGTGGCCCGCGACCGCCTGGCGCAGTTCCGGCAGGCCCATCATCGGCGGATACTGGTTCCAGCCCGTCATCACCGCGTCCGCGGCGGCGCGGCGAACGTCCTCCGGGCCGGGATCGTCGGGAAAGCCCTGGCCGAGATTGATGGCGCCGGTTTCGCGGGCGAGGCGCGACATCACCTCGAACACGGTGGTGGGAAGCTCGGCGAACAGCGGATTCATGCATCGTCCCCGTCGTGACGGGGTCTTCCGTATCATGGGCCGCGAAGGCGCCCAAGCCGGGGGCCGCCCTCGCTCTTGCCCGCCCGCGCGTCCCGTGTCATCCCGCCGCCCATGAGCAGCCTGCGCACCCTTCTCGTCCTCGGCGGAGCCCGCTCCGGCAAGACCCGCCTCGCTCTGTCCGCCGTGGAAGCTGCCTCGGACGAGCCGGTGATGATCGCCACCGCGACCGCGGGGGACGCGGAAATGGCCGACCGGATCGCGCGGCACCGCGAGGAGCGCGGGCCGCGCTGGCGGACGATCGAGGAAACCGTCGATCTCGCCGGTGCCCTGCGCGCCGCCGACGCGCCCGGCGCCGCCGTGGTCGTGGATTGCCTGACGCTCTGGCTGTCCAACCTGACGTTCGGCGGGCACGACGTCGAAGCGCGCACCGCGGAGGCGATCGAGGCCCTGAGGTCCGTCACCGTCCCCGTCGTGCTGGTCAGCAACGAGATCGGGCTGGGCCTGGTGCCCGACACGCCGCTCGGGCGCCGCTTCCGGGATGCGCAGGGACGGCTGAACCAACGCATGGCGCAGGCCTGCGACGCGGCCGTGTTCGTCGCCGCGGGGCTGCCGCTGGTTCTCAAGCCGGAGGGGGGCGTGCCTTCGTCCGTATTGGCGCTTCGTGCGGTCATTTCGCGGACGCCACCGCATCGAGGTTGATGTCCAGGTTGCCTTTCGGGGCGCGATCCTGTCATGCGCGACAGACGGCCGATGACGGCGGATCGGCCGTCAAGTGTCGCTTGAGCCAGTCGAACGGGCCTTAACGTGAGCGCTGCTTTGTCATAGTCTGTCGGCGTGTCTGCCTTCCATCTTCAGCGAGGCCGTCATGCTCAATCTCGTCGTTGCTTTCGTCATTGGGTACTACTGCGATCGGCTGTTTGGCGTCTCGCTCTTTGGTTGGCCCCAGCGCTGGCTGTTCCGAGGAAGTTCCGGGCCCTTCGTCCTCGCTGTCTTCTTCGGCTTCGTTGCGGTGGGTCTGCTGGCCCTGACCTTTCCGCCCGATCTCGCCGCATCCCACAAGCTGCCGGCATTCTGGGGGAAGCTCAGCGAGTCCAGGCTGCTTCTGTCGCTCTCGGGATTTTTCATCGGTTCCTTCGTGAGTGCCTGGCTGTCGGAAACCGACCCGTCACAGGACTCGAAGCGCTCCGACCTGTTCTACACCCAGCGTTCACTGGTCGTCGTCGGCTTGGGTATCGCCGGCCTGATCCTGGCGCTCGACCACGACTACGGGATCATGTCTCGCGTCGCCAAGGTGCAGACGAGTGGGTTCACCCTCGAGCTGGCCCAGTCGCTCCGCGGGGCAGATTCGTCGGACCCGGCCATTGTACCTCCCACGAGCTTCAAGGCGCCCGTGTCGTCCGACCCCACGGCCGTGGCGTTTCTGCTCGCCACGGATATCTCGGGCCAGATGGCCCGGGATGAGACCCTCGTGCGCGAAGTCTTCGCGGGAAATTCTGGTCGTAAAGTCGAAGACTACCCGGAGCATGAGTTCATCCGGACCGTTATCGATCCGACAGTCAGTCGCCTGCGCGTCATGCACGATCGCTGGCACAACAAGAGCCTCGAGTTTATCGTCGACCCCAAATCAGTCCACGGAATTCGGCTGGCCTTGGCACGGGAGAACCCCAACCTCGACGAGGCCATCCTTCATATCAACGCCATCTATTATTCGGTAGCGGACCAGTTTCGATTGCTATGCGCGAATGAGCCCGAGTTCATGGCGTTCCATTTCAACAAGAATGGCAAGAAAGAGGTCGAGCGCTGTCCCACCGCACCAAACGCCCAGCTCTTCTTGGAAGCAGAGGCTGTCCAGGTCATCGGCAATCGACACCCCACCCGTTCATCATTGCCAACACTGGGCATTGCGGTGCGCGATGGTGCTCTCGAAAAGCCGCAAGAGAGGCCCTTTCTTCACATCGCATTGGCCGGTCTGCTCAACGGTATAGGACACGGAAACGCCGGCGTCGCGGAATTGCACGAGTGGATGCGAAAGGCCCAGTCCCGCGCCAGCAAAGACAATAGTCCGGAAGGCGCCTTCCGGTTGAAGGTTTGGGAGTTCCGAGCGCGGCTTGCCGGGGCGATGCAACTCGATGGTTCTTCGGCCTGGCCGGGATTGACCATGGTTGCCCGGATTTGGAGCGATGCTGCCGATACGGGCATGCAGCTCTTGGTCGGATCCGAAACGGTCGCCAAGTATTTGGATTTGTTCAAAGACAAATCAGATTTTTCCGCGCGCAACGAGGCCGAATGTCTTCGTGTGCCCACGATGGTGAAGCGTGCAATCTACAATACATATCTAGCAAAGAACATGTCGCTGTTTTACATGACTGCAGACAAGCTGGCCGAGGTCAAGCCAAGCCACGTCGATCGCGCCAGTCGAATGATCAAAGATCTGCAGGCATTCCGCTGGGAATGTTTGAAAGGTACAGGGTCGGACTACAATGAGGTCAAGGCGAATATTTACCATACGATAGCCGGCGCAGAATTACATTTTGCCCTGAAAACCTTTGACGGGGAATGGTCAGGCGACGCCAAAAAGCATCTCTGCTCCGCCAGATCTGCCATCGAGGTTGCTGCAATCACAGCGTCCTGCTTGTCGGAGGCGGCGCCGCTGGACAACGACAGCTATCTCTATGTGCAGCTGGATCAGGTTGACGATGACAAGATCGGCGACAAGGTGGGCGCGCTGCAAAAGCGCATACAGTCTATTCTAAAGCAGGCGCCGGCTACGCTGTGCGGCTAGAACGGCGGCGAAAATCTCGCTTGGCTCACGGCTGCCACTTCAGCGGACCCGCAGCGACAGCGTCTACCGCCAGCGTCAACCAAACGACCGCCAAAATGAGTTTTGCCATGGAACTCTCCCGATGGTCGATCTTAACTTCTCATTTGTGACGGGAGCAAGGCTAACGGTTCAAACCGTCGCATGTGTCTCGACGACGCCGGTAGGGGCCGCTTTTCGGCGATGCGGCTGGTCGCCTCAGCCGGTGGCTGAGCGGCGCAGTGAGAGGCGCGCCACGGTGAACGAGGCCAGGCCCGAGGCGGCAATGGCGAGCGGCAGGGCCGTGGGGGAGTAGGAGAGGCCCCAGGCCACGGCGATGCCGACCAGCGCCGCCGAGGTCATCTGGGTCACCCCCTGCAGCGAGGACGCTGCCCCCGCGCGCTCGGGGAAGGGCTGCATGGCGCCGAGCATGGTCTGCGGCAGGATGAAGCCGATCCCGCAGGTGTAGAGCATCATGGGCAGCACGATCTCGAGGAAGGATCCGGTGCCTACCAGCCGCAACGCCAGCATCACCACGCCGCCCGCGGCCAGGAACGAGGTGCCGTAGCGAATGACGGCGGGACCGCCGCCGATCCCGATCACCCGCCGGCTGAGCACGGTCCCGGAGACGTAGCCGACCACGACGAGGCAGAACGACAGCCCCATCTGGAAGGGCGTCAGTCCGTAGGGCCCCTGGAGCACGAAGGACGCGCCCGAGATGAAGGCGAAGAGGCCGCCATAGGCCAGCGCCGCGATGGCCGCGTTCATGCGGAACACGGGATTTTTGCCGATGAAGGCGAAGTTGCGCAGGATCCCGAGCGGCGAGATCGACGCATCTGATCGCTGGCGCAGCGTTTCGGGCAGCAGGACGATGACCGCGGCGGCCAGCATCGCCGCCCCGGCGAAGCTGGCGATGAAGCTCGCCCGCCACCCGAACCACGTCTGCAGCAGCCCTCCCAGGGCCGGCGCGATCGCCGGTACCACGCCCATGATGGTGCCCATCCGGGCCATCTCCCGGGCGGCCCGGTGGCCGTCGTACAGGTCGCGCACGACGGTCCGGGCCAGGATGATCGGTCCGGCCGCGCCGAGAGCCTGCAGCGCACGGGCCATGATCAGGCCGTTGACCGACGGCGCGGCCGCGCAGGCGCCGGACGCCAGGACGTAGAGCGAGAAGCTTGCGATCAGCACGGGCCTGCGCCCGTAGCGGTCCGACAAGGGACCGTAGATGACCTGCCCGACGGCGAACGCCACCAGGTAGGTCGACAGCGTGAGCTGCACGTGGCTCGTCGAGGCGCCGAAGGCCTCCGCGATCGCCGGCAGCGACGGGAGGTACATGTCCGTCGAGAGCGGGCCCAAGGCCGTCATCAGCCCGAGAACAGCGGTCAGAGCCAGCGTGTCGGGGCGTAGACGCATTGAGGACGGGCTTTCTTGCTCAAAAACCCCGTTTATCGGCTGAAATGGGTGTTGTCGACCGTCTGGTCGCAGCTCGTTTCAACGGAAACGAGCTGCGATCCCAATTTCCGGGTGGTCGCATGCTTCTCGCGAGAAGCCGGATCCACCTTCTCTCAGTATGTTCAGCGGAAGCGATGCAGGCCTGCGCCGTGGCGTTTCAGCCAGGCCTCGGCCTCGTCCGTGTTCTCGCACAGCTTGTAGACCAGGCGCCAGAAACGCGGCGAGTGGTTCATTTCCTTCAGGTGGGCGACCTCGTGGGCGGCCAGGTAGTCCAGCACGAAGGGCGGCGCGAGGATCAGGCGCCACGAGAAGTTCAGCCTGCCGGTGGTTGAGCAGGATCCCCAGCGGCTGGTGGTGTCGCGGATCGTGATCTTGGTCGCGCGCTTGCCGAGCGCCGCGGTGTGGCGCAGGACCGCCGCCTCGATGTCCTTGCGGGCCTCCCGCTTGAGGAAATCCAGGATCCGGCGATGGGCGTGCTCGGGCAGGCCCGACACCACGAGCCGCGGCCGGCCGGTCGCCCTGGGCTCCTCCCAGACGGTGCCGCGGGCATTCGGGCGGTTTTCGATGCGGTGTTCCACGCCCCGGATGGGGACGACGGCGCCGGGCAGGAGCTCGACCGTTTCCGGGAGCTTCGCCACGCGCGCGGCGATCCAGCCGCCGTGGCGCTGTGCGAAATCCGCCGCGCGGGCGAAATCCGCCCTGTAGGGCAGGGTCAGGACGACGTCGCCGGTGGCCGCGCTGACGCGCAGGGTGAACCGGCGCGCAGCGGCAACACGCCGCACGGCCACCCGGAAGACCTCTCCGGCGTGCGGAATTTCGAGATGTGAAGGATCCGGCTGGCGTTTGGTGCGCTGCCAGCCGAGGCGGAAACCCATGGTCATGGCACAAGCCTGCTCAATTTCGCAGATCTTGTCACGCAGTCTTGGACACGACCGCGCAGGCGCAGAGGTGCCATGCAGCCCGTTGGCCGGGCGGCGGCGATTACTCGACCTTCTCGTTCGGATAGACGCCCCAAAGCTTCGCCTGCTGCATGTAGCCGTCGAAGCCTTGACCTGTAAGCCGGCACCACGTGCCATCGCAAGCCTTGACCGAAGCCAGCACGCCCGGCTGCAACTGGGCGGATACTTCCGAAGAGGTATTCGACTTTGCGTAAAGAGGTAGTGCCGCGTCCTTCGACCACGGTGCTACCAGGGCTGTCCGGCGGGCGCTGAGCAGGCTGTGCAGCACCCAGCCTTCCGAGCCCTCCGAGTCGCGAATCCGGCGCCAGGTCTCGAATTCCGCGGTGATCTCCACCGGTAGTCCCGACCGCTGGAACACCCAGCTCGTGCGGTGCTCCTTGGACGGACCTTCACGCAGGTTAACCCTGTCCGACTTCAGGCTCACGAAGCGCGGGACCGGCAATTTTGAGACCGGGCCGATGCTGACCGGCTCGGCGGCCCGAGCCCCGGGCCCCCCGGTCGGGGCCACGGCGAGGAGAGCGAGGAGGGCGAGGAGGGCCGGAGCGCGGCGCGGGGCATGGGGCATGGAAAGGCGGTCCCGGGTCTCGTCCGAAGGTGGCGGCTGAGCGGAGATTGTCTTTCGCAATCCGCACCGATACAGAAGTCCGACGCGCCCGCGAACCGTCACCGTATGGCCCCAAGTTCTGGGGTCGAGGCGGTTAACGGATGGTGAAAGGCCGGGCATCCGTCGGGTGCGCGGTCGGGCGTCGAGCGAGGGGGTGAGGCCGGTCATGAGCAAGAAGAAGCCGCTCGTCGTCGTCACGCGCAAACTGCCCGACGTCGTGGAAACGAGGATGCGTGAGCTCTTCGATGCACGTCTGAACGTCGACGACCACCCCATGACCCAGGCCGAGCTGGCCGAGGCCCTGCGCACGGCGGACGTGCTCGTGCCCACCGTTACGGACAAGATCGACGCCCAGCTCCTCGCCCAGACCGGCGAAAACCTGAAGCTTATCGCCAATTTCGGCAACGGCGTGGACAATATCGACGTGCAGACGGCGCTGACGCGCGGTCTCACCGTCACCAACACGCCAGGCGTGCTGACAGAAGACACCGCCGACATGACCATGGCGCTGATCCTGGCGGTCGCCCGCCGGATCGCCGAAGGCTCGCGGGTGATCCCCGACGAGGCCTGGAACGGCTGGTCCCCCACCTGGATGCTGGGCCGCCGGATCACCGGCAAGCGCCTCGGCATCGTCGGCATGGGCCGCATCGGCCAGGCGGTGGCGCGCCGCGCCCGCGCCTTCGGCCTGCAGGTGCACTACCACAACCGTCGCCGCGTCGCCGCGCCGATCGAGGAGACGCTGGAGGCGACCTACTGGGATTCGCTGGACCAGATGCTCGCGCGCATGGACATCGTGTCGGTGAACTGCCCGCACACGCCCGCGACCTACCATCTGCTCTCGGCGCGCCGGCTCAAGCTCCTCAAGCCCGATGCCATCGTCGTCAACACGGCCCGCGGCGAGATCATCGACGAGAATGCCCTCACCCGGATGCTGGAAGCGGGCGAGATCGCAGGCGCCGGCCTCGACGTCTTCGAGCACGAGCCGGCCATTTCGCCCCGGCTCCTGAAGCTGGCGCGCCAGCATCGGGTCGTCGTGCTGCCGCACATGGGATCGGCCACGCACGAAGGCCGCATCGACATGGGCGAGAAGGTCATCGTCAACATCAAGACCTTCATGGACGGCCACCGTCCGCCGGACCGGGTCCTTCCGTCGATGCTGTGACGGGCGTGATCGATCACGTCTGCCTCTACGTCCCGGATCTCGCCGCCGCCCGGCGCTTCTACGATGCCGTCCTGGGCGCGCTCGGCCTGCCCTGCGTGGGGGCGAACGACACCTGGATCGGCTACGGCCTGCGGGCCGACGCCGACCATCCGCACCGCACCTATGTCTCGATCCGCACGGGAACGCCGGCCGGCGCCGGCTTTGTCTGGACCTTCCGGGCCC
>NZ_CAMFHB010000014.1 GCF_945952055.1 uncultured Alsobacter sp. | reverse complement strand
GCCACCACCGGCGGGGCCGCCGCGGGCGGCGCGCTGGCCGTCGCCGGGGCGGGCGTCACGGTCGCCGGTGTCGCGGGGGCCTGCGGCTTCGCGGCGACCACGGGGGGCGCCGGAGCGATGGGCGTCTCGGGGGCCGGAGCAGCGGCAGGCTTGACGGCCGTCGGCCGCCCCTGGGTGTCGCCGGGAAGCGTCGTCAGGATGCCGCCGCCCGTCTGGCTCGGCAGTCCCACGCCCGGAATGACGCGGACGTCCGTCCGCGCCTTGGCGAGCGTGTCCGGGGCAGGCGGGGCGGCGGCCACTCCGGAGGGAGCCGCGGGCGCGCCGGGCGGCGGCGGCGCCTCAGGCTTCGCGGCGACCGGCTGGACCGCCGGGCGGGCGGCGTCGGCATTCTGCGTCTCGGGGAGGTCCTGCCGGGCCGGCGCGGGGACCGGCTTGGCCGGCCTGGCAGCCTTCACGGGCGGCGGCGGCGCGCCGGGAATGGCGAGGGCCGGGCCGGAGAAGGTCGGAGGCGTCCAGGCGGGGGCCGCCTGCCCGGGTCCGGGCAGCGCGCCCTGCGGAAGCGCCTGGGGCATGATCGCCCCCTGCGGGAGGCCTCCGGGGCTGTAGGTCCGGGTGCCCGGCACGGTCGAGGGGGAGCTGACCACGCCGGGGACGGTCCCGACGGGAGAGGCGCCGCGCGGCATGGGCAGCACCAGTGGTCCCGATTGCGCCAGGGCCGCGGTCGCCAGGACGGACATCGCCGTGGCGGTCAACAGCGCGCGAACTCGCATGGCGGGTAACCCCCGGCAGAACAAACACGCGAAAGTTGTTACCGGATTTTTTGCGAGAGTCATGCCCCTTTTGAAACAAAGAGGATTTTCAGCCTCGCCGGCGGCCCATGCGGCCCCATGTCTCCCGGCCGCTTCCGGCCAGGAGACACGTCCATTGCAGGGCAATCGCCGTGCGGCGAGGCTGGCGCCGTCACTCCTTGCCGGGGCTGGCGCACACCGCCACCACCAGCCCGGCGTCACCGATGATGTGCCGGTAGGTGTAGTTGACGGGCAGGTACATGGCGTCGCCCTGGCGGAACATGCGGTCCTCGCCCGTGGCCGTCACGATCTGCCGGGACCAGCCGTGCAGGCAGTAGAGCACCACCTCGTGGATTCCGTCGCCCTCCACCATCGTGTCGAAGAACGGCATGTAGGTGGTGATGTGGAAGGAGAAGGACGAGCCGTGCTTCTTCTTCGTGATCAGCCGATGGCTGAACTCCTGGTTCTCGTGAACCCACAGGCGCTCGGTGCCTTCCTGTCGAGCCCACATGATCTTGTCGCCCATTGCCGTTTTCTCCTCTGGCATGGTGGTGGTGATGGTGATCGCTGCCGGGGCAGCCGGATCAGGCCTCCGCTCCGGCCGTGAAGCCGTCTAGGATCGCCGCTTCGGTGTCCCGGGGCGCATAGGCGTCGCCGACGATGCGGATGGGGATCGCGTGCCGCCTGGCCGCCTCGGCCAGCCCGTCGCGCGGGACCCCCGGCGCCGCGTAGATGATCGTGTCGTACGTTCCGCCGGGCCGGCTCAGCCGGGTGAAGGGGCTCATCAGCATGACGCGACCGCCCTCGAAGCCGACCACGGCCGTGGCCGGCGTGAAGCGCACCCCGGCCATTTCCGCCCGGCGCCAGAAGTAGGTGGCGTTCTGGATCTCGAGCTTGTTGCCGACGTGGAAGGAGGGCGTCACGATCTCGACCGTCCGGCCCGCCTCCGCGAACATCACGGCCGCGACCATGCCGGGCTGCCGGTCGAGAAGGTCGACCACAAGGACCCGCTCGCCCACCTTCTCCGGGTGCGAAACGGCCTCGTCGACCGAGAGGAGGGGCGCGCTGTCGGCCCCCGGGAGGGCGGGCCCGACGAAGCGGCCACCGGTGGCGAGGATGAGGAGGTCCGGCGTGTCGGCCGCGAGGTCCGCCTCGGTCACCGTCCGGCCGAGTTGCACCTTCACGCCGAGGCGCGCCACCGCCTCCGACTTGTGGGCGACGAGCTTTGCCCATTCCTCCCGGCCGGGCGGCTTCATGGCCACGTTCAGGCGCCCGCCCAGCCGCTCTCCGGCCTCAGCCAGCGTCACGTCGTGTCCGCGCTGCGCCGCCACCCGCGCCGCCTCGAGCCCCGCCGGCCCGCCGCCGACGACCAGGATGCGCCGCGGGGCGGCCGCGCCCTGCAGGGTGCCGAAGCTGCGCTCGCGCCCGGTGACCGGGTTGCCGACGCAGCTGATGTGGCGGCCCCGGTAGAGACGCCCGAAGCAGGCCTGCTCGCAGCCGACGCACGGCACGATCCGGTCGCGCTCGCCGATGCGGGCCTTGCGCGGCAGATGAGGGTCCGCGATGAGGGCCCGGCACATGCCGACCATGTCGGCGTCGCCTCGCGCCAGCACCGCCTCGGCCAGCTCCGGCGTATGGATCCGCGTGCCGTGGATGACCGGCACGCCCGGGATGGCCGCCCGGATCAGCCCAGCCGTGGTGGCGAACGGCGCCGGCTCGAGACCCATGGGCGGCTCGTGCAGCATGTTGCTGACCAGGTCTCCGTCGGTGCCGGCGCTGACGTCCACGTAGTCGAGCGCTCCGGCGGCGACGAGCATCGGCACGATCGCCGCCATGTCCGGCCCGGTCAGGCCGCCGGGCACCAGCTCGTCGCCGGAGCAGCGGATGCCCAGCGGCACGTCGGGACCGACGCGACGCCTGACGGCGGCGAGCACCTCCGCGGCGAAGCGCACCCGGTTCTCGACCGAACCGCCGTAGCGGTCCGTGCGCCGGTTGGTCAGCGGCGACAGGAACTGCTGCAGAAGGAGGCCGTGGCCGCAATGGACCTCCAGCCCGTCCATGCCCGCCTCGACGCAGCGCGCGGCCGCCGCGGCGAAGGCTTCGGTGATCTCGGCGATCTCGTCCACGGACATGGCATGGGCGACCTCGCCGTATTTCTGCTCGTACACGGCCGAGGCCGACCACAGCGCCACCGGCCGGGCGCTCGAGGCCAGGCCCATGTGCGACAGGTAGCCGAAGATGCGCCCGCCGTGCCGATGCACCGCCTTCGTCACCGCCGTGAGGCCGGGGATGATGCCCTCGTCGTAGTTGCACAGGAGGTTGGTGATGCCGGGCGAGGTCGGATGGACCTGCTGCGAGCCGAGCATGATCAGGCCGACCTCGCCCTTCGCACGCTCCTCGTAGTAGGCGATCATCTGCTCGTTCGGCTTGAAGTCGGCGCCCATGCCGGTGCCGTGCCCGGTCAGGGTGACCCGGTTGCGGATCTCCAGGCGGCCGATCCGGATCGGCGAGAAGAGGGTGGGATAGGAGCTCATCGGCGCCTCACAGCAGGATGCCTTCGTCGAGGAAGGCGCGGGTCGCCGCCGGGTCGGCACCCGCGGCACGATCGGGAGCGAAGGGGGCGAGGAGCGGATCGGGTCCGGCCAGGATGTCGCGGGCGACGTGCAGCCCCACGGCCGGCGAGATCTGGAAGCCGTGGTTCGAAAAGCCCAGGGCGAGGTAGAGGCCGCTCGGCCCCGCCGGTCCCAGATAGGGCATCGCGTCCGGCGTCTGCGCCTCGACGCCGGCCCAGCTCTGCGCCAGCCGGAGCCCGGCCAGCGCCGGCAGGATCGCCGCCGCGGAACTCCACTGGCGGGCCACGTGGGCATCGATCGGCACCGCCGCCGGCCCCTCGCCCGCCGGGCGCCCGAACCACCGCCCGCCGATCATGTACTGGCCCGTCGGCGACTGCTTGAGGGACAGGTTGCGCCCGACGGCCGTCACCGTCGGCGCCAGCGCCGGCGCGGCGACCTCGGAGAGCAGCATCTGCAGGCCGCGCCAGCGCAGCGGCAACGCGAGACCCAGCGCCGCCAGGCCGCCGACGCTCCAAGCCCCGGTCGCCAGCACCACCGTTCCGGCGGGCAGGCGGGTGCCGTCGACCTCGACGCCCTGCACCCGGTCGGCCGCCACGACGGGCGTTGCCGCGCTTCCGGTCCGGATCGTCGCACCCAGCCGCCGTGCCGCCCTGGCGAAGGCGCGCGCCGTGCGCGCGGGATGGGCCTGTCCGTCGCCCGCCGTGTAGGCGCCCGCCAGCGCCCGGGGCGTCAGGCCGGGCGCGAGCTGCCGCAAGGCGTCCCCGGACACGAGCTCGATGGCGATGCCGCCGGCGCGGTCGGCCGCGACGCGTTCCTCCAAGGCCGCGATCTCCCGATCCGTCTCGGCGACGTGCAGATGTCCGCCGAGCCGGACCTCCAGGTCGGCATCGAGTTCGTCGGGCAGCGTCGGCCACCGTGCGGCGGCCTCCAGCGTCAGCGGACGGTCGGGGGCGTGCCGCCCCTGGCTGCGCAATCCTCCGGCGCTGGCCCAGGTGGCCGCGGGGGCCTCGGCGATGCCGGCCTTGTCGACGAGGACCACCGAGGCGCCATCCCGGGCCAGATGATAGGCGATCGAGGTGCCCGTGACCCCGCCACCGACGACGACCACGTCCGTCATGCGCGGCCCCCGTCGGCGATGATGCGGTCCGCCGCCCGGAGCGTCAGGGCAACGATGGTGAGGGCCGGATTGACGGCGGGGAGGGAGGCGAAGGTCGACCCGCCCACCACGACGAGCCCCGGCGTGTCGTGCACGCGGCCGAAGCCGTCGACGACGGAGCCGCGGGGATCGGATCCCATGCGCGTCCCGCCCACGTCGTGCGTCGAGATGGGGCCGGTCAGGGCGGGCCGCGTCCAGGTCCGGGTCGCGCCCATGCGGCGCGCGATCCGCAGCGCCCGCTCCTGCAGAAAGGCGATCAGCCGGCGTTCGTTGTCGTGGACGTCGAAGGTGATGCGGATCACCGGCCGGCCCAGGTCGTCGTTCACGTCCGGATCCAGGTCGAGGCCGTTGCTCTCGTAGGGCAGCATCTCCGGGTCGATGAACAGCATCGCTGTGCGCGGATAGGCGTCGAGCACGAAATCGCGCCACGGCGCGCCCCAGCGCGGCACGTCGGGCGGCAGGACGCCGGACGCTTCCGTCGGCAGGTACTGGTTGAACGCGGCGATCCGCCCGCCGCGGATGAAGCCGAGGCCGCTGTGATCGAAGTGGTCGGCCGACAGGTCGGCAATCGCCATGGCCTGGGCCGTCGGGCCGATGAAGCGGTTGAGCAGCCGGCCCTCGAACACTCCGTAGACGGAGGGCTGCTGGCGGGTGAGGTAGTGCCGTCCGACCTGCCCGGTCTCGTTGCCGAGGCCCCGGCGGTGGCGCGGCCCTGCCGACAGCAGCAGCATGCGGCTGTTCTCGAACGCGTAGGTCGCCAGCACCACGGTGCCGCCGCCCTGGACGTGGAGCTCGCCGTCCGCGTCCCTGTAGCGCGCACCCACCGCACGGCCGCTCTCGTCGGTGACAATCGACAGCACCCGGGCGCCCGTGACGACGGTCAGCCGGCCGCTGTCCAGGGCTTCGGCGAGCACGGTGTTCTGGGCGGACGCCTTGGCGTCGACATGGCAGCCGAAGCGCGAGCAGAAGCTGCAATAGGTGCAGGCGTGGCGGCCCCGCCAGGGCGTGGTGGCGATGGCTGCGGGCAGCGGGAAGGGATGGTATCCCTCCGCCCGCGCGGCCTCGGCGAACAGGGCTCCCAGCCCGCTCGTGCGCAGGGCCGGCATGGGATAGGGATCGCTGCGCGGCGCCTCGAACGGATTGCCCCGCGAGCGCGCCGGATCTGCGGGGTGGCCGGCCTGGCCCGAGACGCCGAGCAGCCGCTCCGCTTGCGCATAGAACGGCTCGAGGTCGGCGTAGGACAGGGGCCAGTCGGCGAGCGTCGATCCCGCGGGGATGCTCGCCTCGCCGTAGCGCGCGACGGTGCTGCTGCGGACGCGGAAGTCGTCCTCGTAGAACCGCATGGCGACGGCACCCCAGGCGACGGAGTTGCCGCCGAGGGCCGTCTCCAGGCCTTGCGACATGACGGCCCGGCGAGCCCGCTCGCCCGCATGGCGGCGCCATGTGGGGACCTCGCGGTTGAACTTGGCCGTGCCGCCCTCGTTGCGGAACGCGGTGGCGCTGAGCTCGTCCATCGCGCGCTCGCGGCCGGTCCGCGGCGGCCCGGCCTCGAGCACGACGACCGTGCGACCCGCCATGACCAGCCGGTGCGCCAGCATCAGTCCGGCCGCTCCGCCGCCGATGACGACCGCGTCGGGCTCGGCCGGCACCCTGCCACGGCGCAGGGTCGGGAGCGGCGGCAGCCGGGCGCTCTGGGGCAGGTCCGCCGCACTGGCGGGCGCCCGCGTCACGGGGGTGTCGAGCGCCTGCTCCTCGGCCCGGTAGCCGAACTGGGCGCCCGGGAAGCCGAGGAGCCGCCACCCGGAGAAATCGCGGTTTCCGCCATGCTCCGGGTCGGCGAACAGGCCTTCGCGCAGGTGCCGCCAGACGAGGTCGAAGCTGCTGCGATCGGTCGTCGGCGGCAGTCCCGGCAGGGCGCCCTTCTCGAAGGCATCGACCGCCCGGGCCCGAGCGTCGGCGGCGGCCGCGACGAAGCCTCCGGGGCATGCCGCGTCCAGCGCGGCGAGCACCTGCCGGTACTCCTCGGCGTGGGCCGCATAGGCGCCGGCGAGAGCGGCGGCGATGTAGGCCCCCGCCCCGATCGCGGCGCCGCCGGGCGCATCGCCGCGCGGCGGGAAGACGGTGTCCGCGAGCGCATCGAGCGTGCGGCGGTCGGCCTCGCTCGGAAACGGGGCGGCCTGAGGCATCGCTAGGCTCCCCGCCTCAGCAGCCTCTGGAGAAAGCTGCGGGTGCGCTCGTGCTGCGGCGTGCGGAGGATCTCGCGCGGCGGGCCGCTTTCGACGATGCGGCCCCGGTCGAAGAACACGAGGCGGTCCGCGACGTCCTCGGCAAAGCTCATCTCGTGGGTGACGACCAGCATCGTCATGCCCTGGCGCGCCAGGTCGCGCATGACCCGGAGCACCTCGTCGACGAGTTCGGGATCGAGCGCCGACGTCGGCTCGTCGAAGAGCATGACCGCGGGCTTCATGGCGAGCGCGCGCGCGATGGCGACGCGCTGCTGCTGGCCGCCGGACAGTTCGGCGGGGAAGGCCTTTTCCTTGTCGGCGAGCCCGACCTGCGCCAGGAGCGCGCGGGCATGCTCGGTGGCCTCCGCGCGCGACCGGCCGCGCACGGCCATGGGGGCTTCGATCAGGTTCTGCAGCACCGAGAAATGCGGGAACAGGTTGAAGTGCTGGAACACCATGCCGATGTCGGCCCGGAAGCGCCGGAGGTCGGCCTCGACGGCGCGGCGCGACAGGCGGGCGGCGGGGTCGCCTCCCGCCCGTTTGCCCCCCACCCAGACCTCGCCCTTGTCCGGCGGGGAGAGGTGGTTGAGGCACGACAGGAGCGTGCTCTTGCCCGAGCCGGACGCGCCGATGATGGCGACGACCTCGCCGGCCGCCACGTCGAGACTGACCCCGTCGAGCGCGGTGACCGGGCCGAAGCGCTTGTGCAGGTCCACGGCCCGGACCATGGGATCCCCGGTGGAGGCTGTCGTCATGTGGCACCTGCCTGCCGGGTCCGCAGCGCGACGCGTCGCTCGTGCGACACGCGGTGCTCGGCCCAGGCCTGGAAGACGGCGAGCAATCCGCTGATCGCCAGGTAGAGGAGGCCGGCCGTGATCAGGAACGGGAACGGCTGGTAGGTGATCGAGGCCGCGCGGACGGCCTGTCCCGTGAGGTCGGCCACGGCGACGATGGAGGCCAGCGACGTGCTCTTCACGATGATGATGGCGCGGGTGATGTAGGGCGGCAGGATGATGGGAATGGCCTGCGGCAGGATGATGCGCCGCATCGTGTGGCCCCAGCCGAGTCCCAGGGCCTTGGCCGCCCGGTACTGCCCGGCGTCGATGGCCGAGAGGCCGCCGCGGATGTCCTCGCTGAGATAGGCCGAGCCGATGATCGACAGGCCGAGCACGGCGGCGCCCATCGGCGAGAAGCGGATGCCGAACTGCGGCATGGCGTAGAAGGTGAAGAACAGGACGAGCAGCGCCGGGACGAGCCGGAACACGCTCACATAGACGGTCGCGGCGGCGGCGAGGATCGGCTGGCCCGACTCGCGCATCAGCGCCAGCAGCGCCCCGACCGGCGTGGCGATGGCCAGCACGATCGCCGACAGCAGGAGCGTCGTGACGAAGCCCTCGAGGAGGGCGGGCCCGTATTCTGCCAGCAGGGCGACGTTCATCGCGGCCTCACGGCGCGGCGCCTGGCGGCCCAGCGCTCGCCGCGCCATTGCAGCAGCAGCAGCGCGGAATCCAGCACCGCATAGATGGCGGCGGCGGCGATCAGGATCTCGAACGGCCGGTAGGTGACCACGAACACCTGCTTGGCCGCGCTGGTGAGTTCGGGAACCGCCACGGCGGCGGCGAGCGCGGTGCCCTTGAGCACCTCCGTGGCGTGGCTGATGTAGGGCGGGAGCGCGGCCGGCAGGGTCTGGGGCAGCACGATGCGCAGCAGCGTGTGGACGGGAGACAACCCCAGGGCCTCCGCTGCCCGCCATTGTCCGGCGGGCACGCTCAGCAGGCCCGAGCGGAAGACCTCGCCGAAGTAGAACGCCATGTAGGCCGACATGGCGATGATGGCCGACGGCAGCGGCGGCAGTTTCACGCCGACGACGGGCAGGGCGAAGAACGCGAAGAACAGGATCAGGAGAGGCGGCACGCCACGGAACACCCAGCTCGCGGCCGCCAGCCCCGAGCGCAGCGCGGACGACCGCGCGCCGCGCCCGAGGGCGACGAGGATCCCCAGCGGCGTCGCGATCGCGAGCACCGACAGGGTGAGCGCGATGGTGACCAGCGTTCCGTTGAGGAGCGCCGGCCACACGACCGTCAGGATGCTGAAGTCCAGCTTCATCGGGCGGGCCGCCCGACCGTCAGTAGCCGATGCGATCGAGGAGCTCGACCTCGGCCGTCGGCGTCTTGTACTTGGTCAGGATCGCCTTCAGCGAACCGTCGGCGCGGTAGTTGGCGAGCAGGAGGTTCACCGCCACCAGCAACTCGGGCTGGTTGGGGTTGACGCACAGGCTCTGCGGGAACACCTCGAGCGCCGGGCCCACCATCATCAGCTGGTCCTTGTTCGGCGCCGTCTCCAGCACGTTGAGCGCGTTGGAGAGGTTCACCGCGATCATGTCGGCCTGGCCGTTGGCGAGCCCGATGAGGGATTCCTGCATCCCCGGGAACTCGGTGACCTTGGTGCCGGGAAGGGCCTTCTTGGCGCCCTCGAAGTAGATCTCGCCGCGCACCCCGCCGAGCGTCTTGGACTTGGCGTCGGCGAAGGTCTTGATGCCCGTATCCTTGCGCGTCAGCCCCACCGTCGCGTTCACCGCGGTGGGCGAGGTCATGAGGAACTGGCCGGAGCCCAGGCGGTCGGCCGTCCACGACGCGCCGTCGCAGCCCATGTCGAAGCGGTTGGCGGCCAGTCCCGGCAGGATGCCGGCCCATTCGAGGCGGACGAACTCGACCTGCAGGCCGAGGTCGGTGGCGATCTTGGTGAAGAGCTCGATGTAGCTGCCCGTGAGCTTGTTGGTCGCCGGATCGACGAAGGTCCGCGGCGGCGACGCGCCCGTGGTCCCCACCGTCAGCTTGCCCGGCGCGACCAGCTTCTTCAGCGGCCAGGGCTTGGGAAACTCGGAGAACGGCTTGGGCGTCCCCAGGATCGCTTCGAAGTTCTGGGCCGCGGCCGGACCCGCGAGGCCCAAGGCCAGCAGTCCCGCACCGACGACGCCCCATATCGCTTTCAATGCCATGACCCGCACTCCTTGTGTTGAGGGATCACCCCGGTTGCGATCGTTGCGGCAGAAGCCCGGCCATCCCGAGATGCCGCTCGTACCAGTCCCATTCGCGCTCCAGGAACGCCGAGAAGCCGGCGCCCGGGAGGTAGGCATCCTCCTGGCCCTGACCGGCCAGGTAGGTCTTCCAGGCGGAGGTGCCGCGCACCGCCTCGACGATCGCGTGCCAGCGCGCCTGGTCGTTCGCGGACAGGGCGGGCGGCCCCATCAGTCCACGCCAGAGCTCGAAGGTCACCGGAGCGCCGAATTCGCCCAGCGTCGGCACGTCGGGGAAGCGCGGGCGCCTCTCGTGGTCGAGCGCCGCCAGGACCCGCAGCGTGCCGGCCTCCACGTGCGGCAGGATCTCGGCAGCGACGCCGCAGCCCCAGTCGAGCGATCCCTCGATCAGGCCCACCCAGACGGCGGGCTCGCTCGGCACCACGACGAACTCGACCTGGCCGCCGGTCCGGTCCGCGATGGAGAGGCCGAGCAGGTGGTTGATGCCGCCCTTGAAATAGCCGCCGGTGCGGGTCGGCCGCCGCGCGATGTCGGCCAGGAACGCGCCGGCGTCCGGCCATGGGGCATCGGCGCGGACCACGAGGAAATAGCGGTCGGCCACCAGACGTGCGATCGGCGTGAGATTGCGATGGGAGGTCGCCATGGCCCGCAGCAGCGGAGCCTGGATGAACACCGGCGTGCAGGTGGACAGGACGTCGGGGTCGGCGGAGCGGGGCATCAGGGTGGCCATCGCATCGACGCCGGGATCGTCTCCGCGCGGCACGAGGCGCCACGCGCGATCGTCGATCCCAGCCTCGCGGACGCCGGCTATGAAGGCGTCGGCGAGAACCGGAGGAGCGCTTCCCGGCGGGCCATGAACAATGAAGTCGACGACGGACGTCATGCCTTCAAGCTCCTGTGAAACCGGCTCTTTCCGGAACTCCGTCTGGTGTATCTAGTGATATCTTACACGGTACTCCGGCGCAATCGCGCAACTGCCTCGATCTGCGTCACTCACGGCGAAATGCTGCTGCAATGCTTGGCAGACGCTGGTCGCCTGCCCATTCGGAGGGCGGCGGTCATGGCAACGCGAGCCCCGGGACGCCCCGCTCCCGCGCAGCTTCGAGCACAAGCGCGGCCGCCGCAAGATCTTCGATCGCCCGACCGTCGGAGAGGAACACCCGGACGCCCGTGGACGGCGTGGCGGGACCCGCCAGGAGCGCGGGGAGATCCTCGACGCGGCCATAGGCGGGCCCGAGCCGGTCCGCCGCCGTCCGCCACTGGTCGAGAAACCTGTCGCGCCGGTCGGACACGAGGCGTGAGGCCGACCAGACCAGCCGCTCGTCGAGTTCCGTCGCATGGGGCAGGAAAGGTCCGACCGAGGCCACGATGGCATGCGGGGCCGTGGCCTCGGCGACGAAGAGCGGCGCGGTCGAGACGGAGGTGAGGACGACCACGTCCGCCCCCGCGGCATCCCTGCGCGAGCCGGCCCGCGCCGGGCGGCCGCTCGCCTCCGCCACCCGGAGGGCCGCGGCCTTCGCCCGCGGCAGGTCCTCGCCCGCCGACGCGACGATGAATTCGTCGACTCCGCCCTGCAGCGCGAGGAAGCGCGCATGGGCTTCCATCTGCACGCCCGTGCCGATCAGTCCCACGCGCCCGCCCGGTGCGGGGCCGAGCGCCGCCACGGCCAGCGCGGTGACGGCGGCCGTCCGCGCCGCCGTGATCGCCGCCGCGTCCATGATGGCGAGGATCCGGCCGGTGGGCGCGTCCATGACCACCAGCACCGCGTCGATGATCGGCAGGCCCCGTTCCGGGTTTCGCTCCGCGCCCGACAGCACCTTCACGCAGGCGAGGCCGGCGGCCGGCCAGTAGCACGGGAAGCCGACGTAATTTGCGGCATGCTCGGGCGCGTCGATGCGCAGCGGCCGCGGGTCGGAGACGGTCCCCGCCGCGACGTCGAGGAAGGCCGACCGCAGGCGCTCCAGCAAGGCGAGCGGATCCAGCAGGGCTTCGACCTCGGCGCGCGAAAACCAGACGGGGCGTTCGGTCATGCGCGGCCTCCCGCTCTCGTCAGCGCCCCGCCTCGATGCGGTCGCGCAGGGCGTTCCAGGGCAGCCAGAACGCCGGGGCGACGCCCGTGAGCCGGCGTCCGGCGATCGGCGCCGTCGCGACCCTGGGCAGCACGAAGTCGGCCTCCCGCACCCGGCCGGTCAGGAGCTTCGCCATCTCGATGCCCATGGCCGTCGTCAGCGCGATGCCGCGGCCGTTGCAGGCGACCACGGCGTCGAGGCCGGGCCCGAGCTGGTAGAGGCGCGGAAGGCTGTCCATCGTCGCGGCGATGACGCCGCTCCACACGTGCTCGGCGCGCAGTGCCGGCAGGCCCGGCAGGTAGCGGCGCAGCCGCGCCGTGAAGAACGACGCGGCGCGGGCCAGCGGTGCCGGCCCCGGCACGACGAGGCCGCCGGTGAGGAGGCGTCCATCGGGCGACCAGCGGATGGCCAGGGTGTGGCGCCGCGTATCGGCGAGCGGGCAGCGGCGCGGCAGGATCCGCTGCTGCAGCTCGGCCGGCAGGGGCTGGGTCGCGATCTGGTGGACACGCACCGGCACGATGCTCGCGTCCAGCGCCGGCACGAGATCGCCGACGAGTGCGTTGGTCGTCAGCACGACACGTCCGGCCTGGACCGAGCCGCCGTCGGTCTCCACCAACCAGCCGCCGTCCTTGGCCGTCAGCGCCGTCACGCGCGTGCCGGCGTGGAGGCGCCCGCCGGCAGCGCCGAGCGCGCGTGCCAGCTCACGGGCGTAGGCGAGGGGATTGATCTGCCCGCCGGTGCGGTCGAACAGCGCGCCGTGGTAGCCGGCGACGCCGCTCATGCGGGTCGTCTCGTCCGGCGACAGGATGTCGACGCTGCGTCCCAGCGTCAGCCAGTTGTCGCGGTTGCCTTCCAGCACCCTGAGCGTGGCCGGCGTGTGCGCTGGCTGCAGCCAGCCCGTGCGCTCCGCGTCGCAGGCGAGGCCCAGACGGTCGACGAGGTCGAAGACGGCCGCTCCCGAGGCCCCGACGAGACGGAAGAGCCGTTCACCGTGCTCCGGCCCGAGCGCAGCCTTCACGTGGGCCGGGGTGATGTGGGCCTTGAGGCTGGGAACGACGAAGCCGGTGTTGCGCCCGGAGGCACCGAAGCCCGGCTCCTCCGCTTCGAGCAGCACGACGTCGACGCCGGCCTCGGCCAGATGCAACGCCGTCACGAGGCCGAGGAAGCCCGCGCCCACGACCGCGACGTCCGCCCGCGTCGCGCCCTCCAGCGCGGGCGCCGGTCTGGCCGGCGGCGTGATGGCCGACCACACGGACCGGCTGAAGGTGTCCTGGGCCATGCTCAGGAGCCGCTGCGGGCGACGAAGCGACCGTCGCCCGGCCGGTTCACGATCGCCGTGCCGTCGTAGGCCGGCTTGCCGCGCAGGTAGGTCGCGGCCACGCGGGCCCTGAACCGCTCGCCGTCATAGGGCGACCAGCGCAGCTCGTCGTGGTTCTTGCTGGCATCGAAGAGGAAGTCGCCGGTCTGCAGCACCACGATGTCGGCGTCGGCACCGACGGCCAGGCTTCCCTTGCGCGGCCACAGGCCGAAGAAGCGCGCGGGCTTCTCGGACAGGTAGGCCGCCACCGTGAGCGCGGGGTCCTTGGCGCCCCGGTTCGCGAGGTCGGTGTAGAAGGACACGAGCATCGTCTCGAAGCCCGGAATGCCGGCACCGGCATCGAAGATCGAGGGAACGAGCTTGTTGTCGATGGGCCAGCTCGAATGGTCCGAGGAGACGAACGCCACCTCGCCGTCCTCCAGCGCCGCCCAGAGCCCGTCGATGACGCCGCCGCGGATCGGCGGGCTCACCTTCATGCGCGCGCCGAGCCGCGCGATGTCGCGGTCGTTGTCGAAGTGGAGGTAGTGGACGCACAGCTCCGCGGTCGCCCGCACGCCCATCTCCCGGTACGCGCGGATGAGCTCGTAGCCGCGCGGGTGCGAGAAGTGGACGATGTGGACGTGGGCGCCCGTGGCCTTGCCCAGCTCGAGGAACAGCACCGTGGCCGCCATCTCCGCCGAGACGGGACGCGAGGGCTCGTGCCATTCGGGCGTGATCTTGCCCTGGGCCTTGTACGCGGCGATCTGCGCCCGCACGATCTCCTGGTCCTCGTTGTGCAGGCCGACCGGCAGTCCGGTCGCGACGGACGCCTCCAGGATCGCCTGGGTCTCGTCCGCGGGCAGCCGCGGGAACCGGACCGGATTGCTCTCGAAGCTGGAGATCTTCCAGGCCGCGATCCCGGCGCGGGCCAGGGCGGCCATGTCGCCGGTGCCCTGGCCGGGCACCACCGTGCCGTAGAGGGCCATGTCGGCATGGGAGAACCGCGCGATGGCCTCGGCCTTGGCCTCGAACTTGGCCATGGTGTTCAGCGGTTCGGGGTTGTCGTAGGGCATGTCGACGAGGGTCGTGATGCCGCCCGCCAGCGCTCCGCGCGTGGAGGACTCGATGCCCGGCAGTCCGCGCGCGCTGGTGGCGTGGGTCTGCCCGTCGATCACGCCGGGCAGCAGCAGCGCCTCACCCGCGTCGTGGACGGTCGCGGCCTCCGGGCGTGGCCCCTCGCCGATGGCGGCGATAGTCTCGCCGCGGATGGCGATCCACCCGTTCGGGACCAGCCGGTCGGGCAGCACGAGGGTTCCGGCGACGAGCCGGTCGAAAGCCTGTCCGGTCATGCGGCGCGTCCGTAGCCGAGAGTGAGGAGGGCCATGGCGCGTGCCACGGCGGCCTGCGTCGGATCGACGACCGGCAGGCCCACGCGGGCCTCGATTTCGCTGCGGAAGCCGCCCATGCTGGCGCATCCCAGGATCAGCACGTCCGCTCCGTCGCGGTCCCGCAGTTCCGTGCCGACCTCGACGATCCGGTCGACGACGCGCGCGCCGTGCAGCATCTCGGTCACGCCGATGTCGAGCGCCCGGTCGCCCGCCAGCCGGCCCTCAAGTCCCATGGACCGCACGGTCCGCATGTGACGCGGGATCGAGCCCTTCTTGATGGCCACGATGCCGAACCGGTAGCCCAGGCCGAGCGCGGCGAGGAACGCCGACTCGGCGATGCCCATGACCGGCTTGGCGATCCGCTCGCGGGCCATGTGCAGCCCCGGGTCGGAGAAGCAGCCGATCACGTAGGCGTCGGCCGGATGCTCCTCGAAATAGCGCACGGTCGGGACGACGACGCCCTCCACATGGGCCTGGGTCTCGATGCCCGGAGGTCCTTCCGCCAGCGTCGCGCAGACGATCTCCGGCCCGCCGGGAACGCGCGTGATCTCCAGCGCGGCCGACATCGATGCCGTGATGTCGGCGGAACTGTTGGGGTTGAGGACGAGGATGCGCTTCATGGGGCGGTTCTCCCGGCGGGCTGGCCCGAGCGTTTGGTCAGGGATGGGCGGTCTGCAGGCCGGCCGTGGCCTGCGCGAGGATCTGGCGGCTGCGCAGCAGGACGAGTTCCTGCCAGTCGCGCGTGCCGGGGTAGTAGAAGCGGCGCAGCGCCGCCTTGATCGCGCGGGCCTCCTCGCTCGCCCAGTCGACGGGGCCCCGGGCGTGCAGCCAGTGCTCGGCCCTCAGGGCGACGGTGCCGACGTCCGAGGCGAAGGTGCCGAACTCGAGGGCGATGAAGGTCAGCCGGTCGGCCCCCACGAGGCGCTCCCACGCGTATTGCGTCAGGCCGGCAATGGGGACGGAGGAGGAGGTGCCGAGCAGGGGCTCGCCCAGGCTCGACCCGTACCAGGCCCGGCACCGCGCCTGGCCGGCCGTGCCCGGCTTGTGCCCGACGATCGGCTCGCCATAGCCGAAGGGGCCCAGCCCGGTGTGGTAGTCGATCACGGCCACGCCCTTGCGCTCGCCGAGCCGGTTGTCGCGGCAGACCGCCTCGATCGTGCGCAGCGACCAGGTCGGTCCGGTGCCGCCGTAGAAGAGCCCCTCGGGATGGGTGTACTGCCCCGAGCTGCGCGCGACGTCGTAGGCGAAGAGGCCGTGGCGGGCCTTGTAGTCGGCGAGCGCCGCGTCGGCGCGCGCCAGCGCCGCGGCGTCCAGCGACGGCGGCACGAGATGCGCGGCGAGCTCCCTGTAGCCGGGATTGTCGGGCAGGCCGTCCTCGAAGCGGATGCAGTTGCGATTGAGGTCGACCCCCTCCTCGGTCGTCCGCCGCAGCCAGGCGAAGCCGTAGGGGTTGATGGCGTGGACGAGGAGCGCGGCGGTCCCGGCGGGCAACGACGCCGGCCCGCCATGGGTCATCCAGTCCATCTTCGCGCCGGCTCCGCAGAAGCCCTCGACGCCGTGGGTCGCGGCGACGAGGAGGAGCACGCGCTCGGCGTCGCGGGGGCCGAACCAGGCCGTGTCCGTGGCCAGCGGTTCGCCGGCGGGACCCGTGCCCGGGTTGTCGTAGCGGGCCAGGCTCGCGCCGAGGCGCGCCGCCGTGGTCCGAAAGCGCTCGGCCGAGGACGCGTAGTCCGCGGGAAAGGCGCCTGTCGCATCCATCGTCACGCCGATCACGTGCACCTCGCGGTCGAGCCCGGCACAGCCGGGACTGGGACACTCGCAGAAATATTACGAGATATATCCCACGCAAGAAAGCAGCCAGAGCGGGGTCCCGTCAATCGGGCCGATGCGGCTCAGATGCTGATCAGGCCGTGGCTGCGCGAGGAGGTGAGGGCCGCGAAGAGCCCGCGCCGGGTGATCTCGTTGTGCCGGATCATGATGGCGCGCGCGGCGGCCGGGTCGCGCCGGCGCAGAACGTCGACGATCTCGTGGTGGTCGCTCTTGGTCTCGGTGTTCACGTCGCGCAGCCGGGCGCCGAGGTAGAAGAAGCGCTCGAGCTCGGTGATGTGCCGCAGCACCAGCTGGAAGAGCCGGTCGTTGCCGGACGCCTTGGCGATGGCGGCGTGGAAGTCCCGGTTCGCCTCGATGAAGCGCTTCGTGCTGGGCTGCTCGCCGCGATGGTAGACGACGTCGGCCATGCGCTCGAGCTGGTCGAGCTCCTCGTCGGAGATCCGCACGCAGGCGAATTCCGCGGCCCCCGCCTCCAGCACCGTGCGAACGTCGAACAGGTCGTTCATGTCGCCGAAGGTGACCGGCAGAACCTGGTAGCCCCGCCGGGGAAAGGTGCGGATCAACCCTTCGAGCCGCAGGGTCGCGAGGGCCTCGCGCACGGGGGTCTTGCTGACTTCGAAGCGGGCGGCGAGCTCGGCCTCCGACAGCTCGCGGCCCGGTTCGAGCTCGCAGGTCAGGATCTCGTCGCGCAGGCGCAGATACACCTGCTCGGTGAGAGAGGCCTGCCTCCCGCCGTTCTCGACGGGGGACCCGACCTTCGCCTTCCTGGCAGGTTTCGACTGTGAGACGGCCATGTTCCAGCCCCGGTCCGCAACACCGGCGCTTATACGGAACGCAGGTCCGGAGCGCCAGCGAGCGTGATCGGGACGGCCGGATCCTCAATGGATCCTTTGCACTTTCCGTTCAGAATGAAGGTCCCCGGTGGAGCATCACGCGAGTCTTCGTTCTTGCAGCCAGTTGAAGCCGACGATCCAGCCGGGGGAGGCGGACCCGCCTGGCACCTCGCCAGGATGGCCGCCCTCTACCTCGGGCTCATGCTGGCCTGCGCGTCCGTGTGCGCCTTCGCGACCTGGTCGATCGTGCTCGACCTGTCGCAGCAGCGGCTGTCGTCGGTCGCCCGCGGCGTCCTCTCCCACTTCGCGGCCATGGACCGCGAGGCGCGCCGCTCGCTCGACACGTTCAACCGCCAGCCCGACGCCTTCTGTTCGGACGCGGAGCTCGAGAAGCTGCGCGAGGAGGTCTTCCGCACCCGCTACGTCAAGGATGTCGGCCGCCTGCGCGGGGACAAGCTGGTCTGCTCGGGTGTTCTGCAGCGGCTCGCGACCCCGCGCGACATCGTCAGGCCCGACCTCGAAACGCCGGGCGGCCTGTCGGTCTACGCGTCCGAACCGCTCCTGCTGGCCCGCAACAGCCGGGCACCGATCCTGCAGGCCGGCGAGGCCAACGCCGTCCTGGACCCCGATGCCCTGGCCGACGAGGTGCTGCTCGGCGCCGACTACGTCGCGGGCTATGTCGGCAAGGACGGGCGCTTCCTGCGCCTCTTCGGTCGCTCCGTCCCGCTCGAGCCGGGCGCCATCCTGGCCGGCAAGGCCGTGGACCGCGGCGGCACGGTGTTCCAGCCAGCCTGTGACGTCGAGCAGTCCCTCTGCGTCACGGCGGCGCTGGAGAAGGCCACGATCCGGGAGACGAACCTGCCCCTGCTCGCGGCCGGCGCGATCCTGGGCGGCCTGCTGGGCCTGATCGTCGCGCTCCTCGTGGACGTGGCGCGCCGGCGCACGCGAACCCTGCCCGCCCGCCTCAAGCGGGCGCTGGGCGACGGGCGTCTCGACGTTCTCTACCAGCCGGTGGTCGCCCTGCCCGAGCGGCGCGTCGTCGGCTGCGAGGCGCTCGTGCGCTGGCTGGACGACACGGGGCAGTTCGTGCCGCCGTCCGTCTTCATCCCGGTTGCGGAGGCGCGCGGCTGGGTGTCGGACATCACGGAACTCGTGCTGCGTCGCGCGGTGGTCGACCTCGCGCCGCTGTTGTCCGAGCAGCCGGGCTTCCACGTGAACGTCAACATCTCCGTGCGCGACCTGCGCAACGGTGCCTTCTTCTCCATCGTTGACGACGTCTGCGCCGAGGCCGGCCTGCCGCCGTCATCCGTCGCGTTCGAGGTGACGGAGCACGCCACCGCCGACCGCGACGCGACGGTCAGCGGTCTCAGGCTGCTGCGCGACCGCGGCCACCGCATCTACCTGGACGACTTCGGGACGGGCTATTCGAGCCTGAGCTACCTCGGCGATCTTCCCGTCGACGCGATCAAGATCGACCGCGGCTTCACGGAGACCTTCGACCACGACAGCTCCAAGTCCGCCGTCCTCGTCCAGATCCTCGAGCTCGCGCGACAGCTCGACCTCGACATCGTCGCCGAGGGCGTCGAGACCGAACGGCAGGTCCAGTGGTTTCAGGACCGTGGCGTCACCCGGGCCCAGGGTTGGCTGTTCGGACGGCCGATGTCCGGCGAGACGTTCGTGAGCATCGTCTCGTCGGCGCGGGACGTCTGAGGCCCTACCAGATCCTGGTGCGCTTCTCCGGCGCGAGGTAGAGCGCGTCGCCCTCCTTCACGCCGAAGGCGGCGTACCAGGCATCCATGTTGCGCAGCGGACCGTTGACCCTGAACTCGCTGGGGCTGTGGGGATCCGTCAGCACGTTGCGGCGCAGAGTGTCGGGCGTGGTGAAATCGCGCCAAAGCTGGGCCCAGGCCAGGAAGTAGCGCTGCTCGCCGGTGAAGCCGTCGATCACGGGCGCCTGCCCGCCGTTCTGCTCGGCCACGTGGGCGCGGTAGGCATCCAGGCCGATCGTCAGCCCGCCGAGGTCGCCGATGTTCTCGCCGAGCGTCAGCTTGCCGTTGACGTTGAGGCCCGGCAGGGCCGTGAAGCCGTCGAACTGGGCCACGAGAACGGCGGCACGCTTCTCGAACTCGCCGCGCGCTGCGGGCGTCCACCAGTTGCGCAGGGCGCCGGTTTCGTCCGACTGGCTGCCCTGGTCGTCGAACGCGTGCCCCAGTTCGTGCCCGATGACGGCGCCGATCGACCCGTAGTTGACCGCCGCGTCGGCGGCAGGATCGAAGAACGGCGACTGCAGGATGCCGGCCGGGAAGGTGATCGAGTTCATCGACGGGCTGTACCCGGCATTGATCTCGGTGGCTGGATAGCCCCATTGCCAGTCGCGCCGCGGCTCGCCGAGGCGCGCGACGGAATCGGCCACGAAGAACCGCACCAGGGCCTTCTGGTTGGCGACGAGGTCCCCGGCCGTGAACGTCAGGCTCGACCAGTCGCGATAGCGGTCCGGGTAGCCGATGTGGCTGACGATCGCGTCGAGCTTGACGATGGCGGCCTTGCGGGTCGGCTCGTCCATCCAGGCGTTGCCCTCCAGGCGCTTCCGGAAGGCGGTGCGCAGGTGGCCGACCATCCTGTCCATCTGCTCGCGATACGCGGCCGGGAAGAACTGGCGCGCATAGGCGCGGCCGAGCACCTCGCCGAAGCCTCCCGCGATGTGGGCCTGCGCCCGGTTTGCAAGGCTCTGCTGCTGCGCGATGCCCCCAAGCCGGTTGCCGTAGAAGGCGAAGTTGAGGTCGCTCCACTCGGCCGACAGCAGGGGCGACAGGTCGTCGATGTAGTGGAAGGCGAGATAGGCGCGAAGCGTCTCGATGTCGGCCGCCGCGACGATCGCCGCGCTCTTCTGGATGGCGCTGTCCGTCTGGACGACGACCCGGTCTGGCACGCCGAGGCCGGTGGAAGCCCAGAAGCGCGTCCAGGCAAAGCCCGGGGCATAGGCCTCGAGTTCAGGAAGCGTCATCGCGCGATAGGTCTTCACCGGATCCCGCGTCTCGGCGGGGGACCATTGCACCTGAGCGAGCTTCGTCTCCAGGTCCAGGATGGCCTGCGCCTTCGCGGGCCCGCCCTCCATGCCGGCGCGCCGGAAGATCTCGGCGATATGCGCCAGATAGGCTTGCCGATGACCCGCGTAGGGCTCCTGCGCCTCGAGATAATAGTCACGGCCGGGCAGGCCGAGCCCGCCCTGGGCGAGAACGACCACGTAGCGGCGGGGATTGCGGCTGTCGACGGTGACGGCGGCGTTCATCGGCGACTTGGCCAGCGGGCGCCCCATGACGGCGGCCGCGTCCGCATGGTCACGGATGGCGCGGACCTCGTCGAGGTCGGGGGCGAGGGGCGCCAGGCCGAGCGCGTTGCGCCGGTCCATGTCGACGTAGCTGCGGTACAGCGTGGCGATCTTGTCCTCGTCGCTGCCGGGGTCCGCCTTGGCGGACAGGATCCGGTCGATGAGGCTCTGAAGCTGCCCCTGCGTCCGCAGATAGGCATCCACGAACGCGTTGGCGTAGGGCAGCCCGGGCGGCGGCGCCGCCGTCTTCAGCCAGCCCTCGTTGACGTAGCGGTAGAAGTCGTCGCCCGGCCGCACGGTCCGGGACATGTGCTGGGTCTCCAGCCCCCAGGCGCCGAGGACGGGCTTGTCCGCCGCGCCGGACCGGGCCGAGAATCCGAGAACGAGGGCGACGACGACCCCCGCGAAGAGACGCTTGTGCATGGTCGCACCCTCGATGCGGGGATCGGTCCGTGGCGAACGCTCACTTCCAGAGCATGGTGGCCTGGTTGGCGTCCTTGAACTCCTTGGCGTCCTTGCAGAACTCGTCGGGATTCTGGCCCGCCTCGGCCAGGAACGCGCCGATGGAGACGCCATAGACCAGCATCAGCTGGCGCTCGAACTGGACCTTCTGCTCGGGCGACAGCTTGGCCTCGTTGCGATGGGCGAGCTTCTCGAAATGCTTGGTGAACTTCCCCTCGTCGAGGTCGATCTCGCCGCAGGCCGAAGCGGCGGCGGCGGAGTAGGCGGCGAGGTTCAGCGAGGACATCTGCTCGGGCGCGAGCGACTGCTTGAGGAAGTCGGACGCGTGCGACAGCACGTAGCGGCTGAGGCTCGAGGGCTCCGACGAACCGGCGGCGAGAGACGGGCCGGAAAAGAGCGCGGTCGCAGCGAAGGATCCCGCGACGATCAGGCCTGCGAAGAAAGATTTCGTCATGGCGGTGCTCCTCAGTAGCCGTAGATTCGGCCCGAGATCGTGGGCGAGTAGTTGCCGTTGGCCTTGTAGCAGGATCGTTGCGCGGGGTAGCAGGTCACGCCGGGATAGGGGTGGAAGACGGCGGAGTACTGGTAGCCATAGTTCGGCGGCGGCGCGTAGGCCGGCTGCGGCGGGGGCGGTGCATAGCCCGGGCCGTAGTACGGCTGGTAGTATTCGCTCTGGTGGCTTCGGCTCGCCGCGGCCAGGGCCGCCGCACCCAGCGCGGCCCCTGCGATCAGGGCCGCATTGCGCCCGTCCTTTGCCGCCGCCGGCTGGGACAGCGGGACGGCGAGGGTCACGAGACCGGCGAGAGCGCAGACGGTTGTCCCGACCGGTCGCAAGAGTTCTGTCAGCACGGCTCAGCTCCTCTGTGTCGGCAGATCACATTCGCGTAATGCGGGTGGCCAGTAAGGCTCAGCGCCGCGCCCCGCGCTATCCATATTGCGTAGCTTCAGTCACATTGCCGGGGAGCGGGGCGCCGCGCCGCCGCCATGGGCGAGAGGGACCAGTTGGCAGGGCTTCGATCCGTCGCATTCGAGGGTCGGCGCGGGACCGATCCGGTCATCTTCAGCCAGACGCGTCACTTCGCGTTCTCGCGCCCCGACGGGCGGATGAGGATCGAGAGCGCCGCGATCGGCGACCGTGGCTGCAAGCTCTTCGGCGTCCACTCGACCGGACACGAGGTGGCGCTGGCCGAGGAGGTCCACGTCAACGTCATCCTGCCGCTGCGCGGGCGGGTCGACGTGGCCACGAAGACCTCGGACTGGACGGCGGGTGTCGGCGACCTGCTGGTGTTCGGCCCCAACGAGCGGCGCACGATCGTGGCGCCGGACCAGGCCGGCCTGTATGAGGCGCTGCTCCTCGCCATCCCCCGCGATGCGCTCGGGGGCGAGGTCGCCGCCGAGCCGGGCAGGCTGGCCCGCGCGGGCGAGGCGGCGGCCCTGGCACGCGAGATGAGCGACCTGATGGCTCTCCTGCGGCGCGGGGCTGCGTCCGGCGAGACCCTCGCCGTCGCGGCCGAGCAACTGACCGGGCGTCTCGCCGCGGCGCTCGCGGAGACCCGTCCGGGCCGCCGTGCCGCCACCGGCAGCCTGGCGCAGCTCGGGCGCGCGGAAGCCTTCATGGAGGCCCATGCGGGCCTGCCCATCCGCATCGAGAGCGTCGCGGCGGAAGCCGGGCTCAGCGTTCGCGGTCTGCAGGCGACGTTTCGCCGGTACCGGGGGCTCACGCCTCACCAGGCGCTCACCCGCGCCCGTCTCGAGCAGGTTCGCCTGCGCCTCGTGCGCGGCGATCCCGACGACCGTGTCACGGACCTCGCCCTGCAATGCGGCTTCACCCATCTGGGACGCTTCTCCCAGACCTATGCGGCGCGGTTCGGGGAGAGCCCGTCCGCCACGCTGCGGCGTGCGCAATCCGGATAGCGACCCGTCGGCCAACCTGAAATGGTCCGGCTGAAGCTCAGCCAATCTTCAGGAGGCCCCATGCGCCGGGTCCTGCACAAGGCCATTCTCGCCGCGCTCCTGTGCGCGCCGCCCGCCGCCATGGCGCAGGACATGCGCCCCGTCGCCGTGCGCTTCGCCCCCGGTGCGACGAGCGCCACGCTGCGCGGGACCGTCGTCGGCGACGCGACCGTCGCCTACACGGTGGCCGCCGAAGCGGGCCAGACCCTGAAGCTCGCCTTCAAGAGCTCGAGCAGGTTCGCCTCGTTCAATCTCTACGCACCCGGTCGAGGCCCCGGCGACGAGGCCCTCGCCGTCGCCGACATGCTGCCCGATCCCAACCGCTTCGAAGGCGCCCTGGCGACCTCGGGCACCTACACCGTGACCGTGTTCCTGAACCGGGCCGCCGCCCGACGAGGCCAGCGGGCGAACTTCACGCTCACCGTCGCGATCCCCGGCGCCTCGGCGGCGGCAGCGGGTCCTGTGAAGGGCGATTTCGCGGACGGCCTCCAGGGCGGCCCGGACACGTGGGTCGTGGCCGGTGTGCCGCGGGGTGACACGCTGCATCTGCGCGGTGATCCGTCCCTGCGCGCGGCGAGCCTCGCCGATCTGGCCAACGGCACGACGCTGCGCAACGGCGGCTGCCGCATGGTCGGGGCGCAGCGATGGTGCCAGGTCGAGACGACCGGCGGCTCGCCGATGCGTGGCTGGGTCAACGGCCGCTATCTGCGAGAAGCGTCGGGCAGTGCCGTGCCGGCCAGGGACCAGTCGGCCGAGTGTCGCCGCTACGCGGCGGTAGACTTCGCCACGAAGCCGGACAGGATCCGCATCCTCGGCACGCGGCCGGGCCCGGAAGGGTCGCTGGTCGATGCGACCGCCGATCTCGGGTCCCAGGGCGTGAAGCCCTTCGCCTGCCGCTTCAATCCGGCCGGGGTCTATCTCGGCGTGATGTCCAAGGTGAACGAGGGCGGGCTGTGAGCGTCGACGACGGTGGATCGGCGCGTCCGAGCCGCCGCGCCGTCCTGCGTGGCCTGGCGGGGGGCGCGGCGGCGACGGCGATCCTGGGCGGGCCGACGCCTGGGCTCGGCCAACGCACCACCAAGCTCGCCGACGAGCTCAAGAACGGCGAGTACGACTGGTTCCCGGACCGCTCCGACGCCGGGCCGATCCTGATCATCGTGTCGATCCCGGACCAGCGGGTCCACGTCTACCGCAACGGCGTGCGGATCGGCGCGTCGAGCTGCTCGACGGGCAAGGCGGGACACCGCACGCCGACGGGGGTCTTCACGATCCTGCAGAAGGACAAGCACCACCGCTCCTCGACCTACAACGGAGCGCCGATGCCCAACATGAACCGGCTCACCTGGTCGGGCATCGCGCTGCATGCCGGCCAGCTGCCGGGCTACCCGGCCTCGCACGGTTGCGTGCGCCTGCCGATGGGGTTTTCCGAACTGCTGTTCGGCGTCACCAGGCTCGGCATGACCGTGGTCATCGCGGACGACACCTCCCAGCCCTCCTCCGTCACGCACCCGGGCATGATCCTCGGGCAATATGCCCGCAACGAGTTCCACGCCGTGCAGACCGCGCTGCTGCGCCAGGCCTATGCGGAAGGACATGAGGCCACCCCGAAGACGACGGCCGTCGTCGTGAGCCGCAAGAGCCAGACCGCGCGCGTTCTCGAGAACGGCCGCGAGGTGGCACGCGGCCGCGTGGCGATCAAGGATCCCGGCAAGCCGCTGGGCAACAGGGTCTACACGCTGGCGCAGGCCGATGCCGACGCCGACAGGCTCACCTGGCTCGCCTCGTCCTTCACCGCCAGCACGGACCCGTTCGCCCAGCCGCAGACACTGGAACGGATCTCGATCGACCCCGCCCTGCTCGAGCAGGCCCGCCGGCGCATGCACATGGGCATGACGCTGGTGACGACCGACGACGCGGACACGATCTCGCGGCGCACGACGGCGCGGACCGGGTTCGTGGTGATGGACGCGGAAGGCTAGGGCGGCGCCGGGCGCGTTTCACTCCAGCGTGGCGAGCTGCGCGCGATCGAAGCCGTGCAGGTCGCCGATACGACCCCGCCGCAGGATTTCGGGCAGGTCGGGGTTGGCGATGAGGGCGCGGCCGATGGCGGCTGCGTCGACCTCGCCGCGCGCGAGCATGCCGGCCAACAGCTCCATCCGTTCCGCGGTCACGGCGCCGGCGGCGGTCCCGCCGCCGCGCTCCGTGGTGCCCTGCTTGAAGTCGGCGTCGAGCAGGATGGAGCCGACCGTGATGGACGGCTTGCCGGTGACCTTCCGGGCCCAGCCGGCGAGGTTGAGGGGGCTGCCGGCGAAGGCCGGTTCCCAGAAGCGGCGCTGGGAGGCGTGGAACGCGGTCACGCCGGCGTCGGCGAGCGGACGCAGGACGCGCTCCATGTCCGCCGGGCCGTCGAACAGCGTCGCGCCGTAGTCGAGCGACTTCCATTGCGAGAAGCGGAACAGGATGGGGAAGTCCGGTCCGCCCTCGGCCCTGCAGGCCTGGACCAGCTCGCGGGCGAAGGTCGCCCGCTGCAGGGCGTCTCCGCCGTAGCGGTCGGCGCGGCGATTGGTGCGGGCCCAGAGAAACTGGTCCACGAGATAGCCGTGCGCACCGTGGATCTCGATGCCGTCGAAGCCGATGTCGCGCGCCCGCCGCGTCGCCGTCGCGAAGGCCGCGATCGTGTCGGCGACGTCGCGCCCGCTCATCGCGCGGGCGATCGGCTCCCCGGCTCCCGACAGGCCGGAGGGCCCCGCGCGCGGCACGCGCGGGCGCACCTCGCCGGCATGCAGGACGGTGGTCCAGGCGGTGGCGCCGACGTGCCAGAGCTGCGCCGCGATGCGCCCCCCGGCCGCGTGCACCCGCTCGACCACGCGCCTCCACGGCAGCACGATGTCGTCGCCGTAGAGACGCGGCGCCGTGAAGGAGTGCCAACCTTCGGCATTGACCGCGACCCCCTCGGTGACGATCAGACCGACGCCGCCGGCGGCACGGCGTTCGTAGTAGGCCGCGACGGTCTCCCCAGGCACACCGTCGGGCGAGAAGCCGCGGGTCATCGGCGCCATGACGATGCGGTTGGGCAGGCGCAGCGACCCCAGGGTCACCGGGGTGAAAAGTCCGTGCTCCGGCGAGGCCATCATCGGCGGTCGCCTCCCATGCATCCGCCCATCGCCCCGGTCCCGACCCGTGTCCGGGGTCAGGCTAGGGACCGCCGTCGCGCCGGGTCAAGCGCGGATCGGCACGGTTGCTTCACCGCGACCGCGCGCAGCGGCCTTGCGGGCATCGCCGTCCTTGTGCACCCTGCCGGCGCCGGCGCGCCGGGGGCGCGGGGCTCGATGACGACAGACCGGGGTCACGGCGTGCCTCAGAAGATGACTGCGAAGACGGCTCGCGAACCCGACGCGGCGGACGTCCCCGTCCCCGGCCAGCGCGTCTCGTTCAAGATCCACCGGCTGAACGCCAAGCTGGCGCTGGTCGCCAACCGCCTGCTGCGCGAGCGCAAGATCGAGCAGATCACCTCGCGCCTGCTGGTGTTCCTGGCGGAGGCCGGCGAGGCGCGCGTCGGACAGCTCGTCGACGTGCTCGTGCTGCCCCAGTCGACGATCTCCCACCAGTTGCTCAACCTGGAGCGCCGCGGGTTGATCACGCGCACGCGGGCGCAGGACGACAACAGGTCGGTCGCCGTCACGCTCACCGACGAGGGCCGCCGCATCGCGGCCGAATGCGAGGCGCTGAGCCGCGACGTCTACCTCCACATGGTGCAATCCCTGTCGGAGGCTGAGCTCGGCGAGCTCTCCACGCTGCTCGATCGGCTGTTCGTCTCGCTCGAAGACTACTCCAAGGCCCACGACGACGATTGACGGCCGCGCTGCCGCTGGCCATTTATATCGAAATCGATCATTATCGATCCAGGGCGCGGGCAGGCGCCCCTTCGATCCTGCCCGAACGAGGCGCGCGGGCCGCTGGCACCGCCGCCCAGGGAGGTGGCCGTGGGACTGAAGGATGCAGCCGTCATCGACGTTCACGCCCACGTGGTCATCGCCGAGACCATGGGCGCCGCCGGTCCGTTCGGGCCGGAAATCGGCCAGCACCCTGACGGCATGCCCTGGTTCCGTGTCGGCTCCTACCGCCTCGACGGCGTGCGCTACGTCGGCGGGCCGTTCATGGAAGCCGACCTTCGGGTCCAGCGGATGGACCAGGCGGGCATCGACGTCCAGGTCCTCTCGCCGAACCCGCTGACCTATTTCCACTTCATCGATCCGGCCGCCGCCGTCACCTTCTGCCGGACGCACAACGAGGCGCTGGCCAGGATCGTGGCGGCACACCCCGGCCGTCTCGCCGCCTTCGCGGCCCTGCCGCTGCAGGATCCGGCCGCCGCCGTGGCCGAACTCGAGCACGCCGTGACGTCCCTCGGGTTCCTGGGCGGCTACATCGGCACGGACAGCCCGGTGCCGCTCGACCATCCCTCGCTCGACCAGTTCTATGCCGCCTGCGTCCGGCTCGACGTGCCGCTGTTCATCCATCCGGGCCCGGCGGGGCTCGACGGCCCGCCCGGCGACCCGAACCTCAAGCGCTTCGACCTCGACGTGGTCATCGGCTTCGCCGCCCAGGAGACGATCGCCGTCGCCACGCTGATCTACGGGGGCGTGCTCGACCGGCACCCGCAGATCGACATCTGCCTCAGCCACGGCGGCGGCTCGTCCGCCTACCTGCTGGGACGGATGGAGCGCGCCGCGCGCAAGCGCCCATGGTCGCCGCCGGAGCTGCGCCAGGACGGTGCCTTCGAGGAGCGCTACGCGCGCCTGTGGTTCGACAATCACCTCAACAGCGAGCGCTCCGAGCACTTCTTCGAGCAGATCGTCGGCCGCGAGCGCCTCGTCTACGGCACGAACTTCTCGGGCTGGGATGCCCCCGATCTCGGCACCGCCCATCGCCCCGCCCCCGACCTCGCCGACAACGCCCGTCGGCTGCTGCGCGTCGGCAAGGCCCGCTGACCCCGAAACGACGACCAGGAAAGGCTGACCGATGACGAACGCCGTTCTCTTCCAGAATGCCAACGTGATCGATGGCGCCGGCCGCGCTCCCTTTGCCGCCTCCGTGCTCGTCTCGGACGGCAAGATCGAGGCGGTGGGGCCCGAGGCCGATGCCCGCGCCAACCATCTCGCCCGCCGCATCGACCGGCTGGACGTCGCGGGCCGCACGCTGATGCCGGGCCTGATCGACACCCATTGCCACCTCGCGTTCGACGACGCCGCGTCGAACTCCGAGATCTTCTTCCAGCGGCGCAACGCACTTTCCGCCCTGGTCGCGGCCTACAACGCGAAGAAGCTGCTTCGCGCCGGCGTGACCGGCCTGCTGGATCCCGACTCCACCTTCGAGAACATGATCGACCTGCGCGACGCCATCGAGGCCAACGTGGCCGAAGGTCCGCGCATGTCCTGCGGCAGCTACGCGCTGATCACGGCCGTCGGCGGCACGGCGGGCCGGCTGATCAACGACACCGGCATCACCGGTTACTACATGGCGGTGCGGTCGAAGGACGAGATCGTCGCGGAGGTGCGTCGTCAGATCAAGGCCGGCGCCGACTGGATCAAGGTGCACGTCACCGGGGTCATCCCGCGGCTCTCGCATCTGGGCGAACTCTGCGTGTGGACCGACGAGGAGCTCGAGCTCATCACCGGCACCGCGCACGACCTCGGCACCCCGGTGATGGGCCATTGCCGCGGCGCCGGCGCGACCTACAAGGCGGCCAAAGCGGGCTTCGACCTCATCTTCCATGCCACCGGCATGGACGACCGCGCGCTCGAGATCATCGCCGACAAGAAGATCCCGATCTCGCCCGCGCTCACCTTCCAGGCCAACATGGTCGACTTCGGCGAACGGCTCGGCACGGACGCCTCTCTCATCTCGCTCTTCGAGCGCGAGATCACCGACAGCATCGAGACCATGCAGAAGGCCTACAAGGCCGGCGTGCCGCTGCTGTGCGGCAGCGAGAGCGGCTTCTCGATGGTGCCCTACGGCCATTGGCACTACCGCGAGATGGAGGTGTTCGTTCGCTATTTCGGGCTCACCAATCTCCAGGCGATCGAGTGCGGCACCCGCAACGGCGCCATCGGCCTGAAGATGCCCGGCAAGGTCGGCGAGATCGCGCCCGGCATGCTGGCCGATCTCATCATCGTCGACGGCGACCCCTCCAAGGACGTCCGCATCCTGGGCGAGCCCGGCCGCATCCAGCAGGTGATGGTCAACGGCGACTTCAAGGACATCTCCGAGCCCAAGACCCGCCGCAACATCCCTGGCTGGCGCCACGCCGGCATGGGCCTGCAACTCACCCGCGAGATGGCAATGTCCGACGGCCGCCTGCCCGCCGGCTCATTGCATGTGGAGGAGTTGCACTGAGGGGGCCCCGTTTGTGAGAGGTCGGGAGCCGTATCGTTGTGGACACGCAGCGATGGCCCCGCCTGATCACCCCTGAAGAGCAACCCGCGCCACGATCTTGAAGCGCGAGTCCGGGGTGTCCTGGCGGCAGAGCGAGATGCCATCGAGCAGGGTGGGGCTTGCGTCGATCACGGGCGCGAAAAGGCGCCGCAGGGCATCGACCGGGTCGGAGGCCCCTGCTGGAAGCGCCCCCGTGAGGGTCATGTGGAAGCGGAAGTCCTCCGCCACGTAGGGGTAGCCGAACCGGTCGAGATAGGCGCGCTGGCGCTCCGTCAGCCGCTCGGGCCTGCGGCGGGCGATCTCGCCGGCGTTGAGCGGTGAGCGCATGTCCTCGAACCGTTCGACGCAGGCGAAGGCAAGGGCGCCGAGGGCAGCCGGGGCCTGCCGCGGCACGATGGCGACGAAAGAGCCGAGGCGCGCGACCTGAAGGTCCATGGAGAAGGCAGCGGACGCGCGACCAAGACCCTGGAGTGCCGCCAGCAGATCGCCTTCCGTCACGCCCTCCCTGGGCCTGAAGGGCGCCTTGAGGGTGGCGTGGAAACCGTATGTCCGAGGATCGTCCGTAAGGGCATGCCAGGCCTCGGCTGACCACCCTTCGGGAACCTTTGCTGCAACGTCTGCGCCGCTCGCTGCGTCGTAGCCGAGGACGGCCGATCCGAGGCGCCACAGGGCCGTCTCGGGTCCTGGCGCAAAATAGACGGCGTAGCGGTGCCCGCGCCCGGCAGGCCGTGCGCCGTCAGCCACCGTGCTTCTCCAGGAAGGCCTCGACAGCCAGCGCGCGGAAATCGGGGAGTGCGGCACGAAGTCGTTCATGCTCCCAGTCCCACCAGGCAAGCGCCTGCAGGCGGTCGCCGATGCGGGTCCCGAAACGCCGGCGCACGGGCTTGGCCGGCACACCCGCCACGATCGTGTAAGGCTCCACGTCCTTCGTCACGACCGCCCCCGCCGCGACGACCGCCCCGGTGCCGATGGACCGGCCGGGCAGGATGATCGCGCCATGGCCGATCCACACGTCGTGCCCGATCGTGACGGGCGTCGACCGGCGCCACTCGAAGAACGTCGCTTCGTCCTCCTCGCCCTCGAAATAGGCCGAGGCGCGGTAGGTGAAATGGGCCTGCGTGGCGCGGTGCATCGGGTGGTTGCCCGGATTGATGCGGACCATCGCCGCGATCGAGCAGAACTTGCCGATGGTCGTGGAGATGATGCTGCCGTCGTTCACCACGTAGGAGTAGTCGCCCATCGTGGTCTCCGCCACGCTGGTCCGCTCGCCCACCTCCGTGTACCGCCCCAGGCGGCAGTCCTGCACACGGGCGGTGGGATGGATAAGTGGCTCGGGTCCGAGTTTCTTCGCCATGGCGTCCTCCGGCATCGATACGGCTCGCTCGCACGCGGGCATGACGTTCGCGTGACGTCGTTTTCGCGGGATCGTCGTCTCCCCGTCACAAGACCGTTGCGTGCGCTCGTTAGCGGAGTCCGGTGACAGCAACCGGAGCACGACCATGCTGGAGATCGACGACCTGACCCGTCGGTTTGGCGCCAAGGCCGCCGTCGACGCGGTGTCCCTGTCCGTCACGCCGGGCAGCTTCGTGGGCGTCATCGGGCGGTCCGGCGCGGGCAAGTCGACGCTGCTGCGGATGATCAACCGCCTGCAGGAGCCCACCGGCGGCACCATCCGGTTCGACGGGCGCGACGTCACCGCCCTGAGGGGCCAGGCGCTGCGCGACTGGCGCGCGCAATGCGCGATGATCTTCCAGCAGTTCAATCTCGTTGGCCGGCTCGACGTGCTCACCAACGTGCTGATGGGCCGCCTGAATAAGACCTCGACCGTGTCCTCGGTCCTGCGGTTGTGGAACGACTCCGACAAGGCGATGGCCCTGGCGGCTCTCGAGATGCTGGACATCGCCGGCCTCGCGTCCCAGCGCGCCGACAGTCTTTCGGGCGGCCAGCAGCAGCGCGTGGCCATCGCCCGCGCTCTCGTCCAGGAGCCACGCATCGTCCTTGCTGACGAACCGATCGCCTCGCTCGACCCGCGCAACACGAAGGTCGTCATGAACGCGCTCCTGCGCATCAACAAGCACTTCGGCATCACCGTGCTGTGCAACCTCCATTCCCTCGACCTGGCCCGCTCCTATTGCGACCGCCTCGTCGGGATGGCGTCGGGCCGCATCGTCTTCGACGGCACGCCCGAGGCCCTCACTGACGACGTGGCCCGAGACCTCTATGGGCTCGAGGCCGGAGACGTCATGGATCCCGTGCACGACGCGGGTCGTCCGCAGGCCGCGGCCACAGCCGCCGCGGCAGCCTGACAGACCGGTCCCGTCCAGACCGTCAACCTCAACCGGAGACACCGATGATCAACCGCCGTTTCTTCGTCGCGGCCGCCGCGACCCTGGCCGCAACCACGCTCGCCACCAGCGCCTTCGCCCAGGACTGGAAGGCGAAGTACCCCGAACTGACCTTCGCCATCGTTCCGGCCGAGAACGCGTCCGGCGTGCAGGAGCGCTTCGCGCCGTTCCTGTCCTACCTGTCGAAGGAAGTCGGCGTGCCGGTGAAGCTGCGCGTCGCGCAGGACTACGCGGCCGTCATCGAGGGCCAGCGCGCCGGCAACATCCACATCGCCAACTACGGCTCGGCCTCCTACGCGCGTGCGGCGCTGACCGGCGTGAAGACCGAAGTCTTCGCCACCGACGTCAGCGGCAACGGTTCGAAGGGCTACTACTCGGTCTTCTTCGTGCTGGCGAAATCGCCCTATCAGACGATCGAGGACCTGAAGGGCAAGAACCTCGGCCTCGTCGACCCGAACTCGACGTCGGGCAACAATATCCCGCGCTTCGTCCTGGACCGGAAGGGCATCAACCCGGACGCCTATTTCTCCAAGGTCGTCTACGCCGGCAGCCACGAGAACGCGATCCTCGCGCTGGCGCAGGGGCAGGTCGACGTCGCGGCCAACCAGTGGACGTCCGAGACCGACTCGACGCTGCAGCAGATGCTCACCAAGGGCATGCTGAAGAACGCCGACGGCTCCGCGATGAAGAAGGACGACTTCCGCATCATCGGCAAGTCGGACGAGATCTCCAACGGTCCGTACACCTACCTCGCCGACCTGCCGGCCGACCTGAAGGCCCGCATAGCCAAGGCCTTCTTCGATGCGCCGAGCAAGGACAAGTCCGCCTTCGACAAGCTCTCCGACGGCCAGCGCCCCGCCTTCGCGCCGATGACGAACAAGGACTACGAGAGCTACATCGACCTGATCAAGTTCGTCGACACGCTGCGCAAGAAGTCGTCCTGATCCGGACGCCCGGGCGCGGCTCGCCATGCCCGGGCAATCCGGCTCGTTCGCCGCCATGGGCGCGACCGTTCCCACCCTCCCGGCCGGCCAGGCGGCTGCGCTCATCCGGGCCTACGACCTCCAGGTCGCCGCGCGGCGCCGGCAGACGTTGCTGGGCTTCGCCGTCGTGGCTGGCCTCGCCCTCGTTTTCGGCGTCCTCGCCGAGGCCGATCCCACGAAGCTCGTCGCCAACATCGGGCGGCTGACCAGCTATGTCGGCCGCCTGTTCGTCCTCGACAGCGGGCAACTCGTCTTGCTCGATCCACGGGAGTGGTTCTGGGGCTTGGGCAAGTGGCTGAAGCTCCTGGGCGAGACCCTGCTCATCGCTTATCTGGGCACGGTGATCGGCGGGCTCGGCGCCTTCGTGCTGTCGTTCCTGGCCGCCCGCAACACGGCGCCCTCGGGCTGGATGTGCTTCGTCGTCCGCCGCTTCCTCGAAGTCTGCCGGACGGTCCCGGAGATCGTCTTCGCCCTCGTCTTCGTGGTGGCCTTCGGACTGGGGGCGCTGCCGGGCGTGCTCGCGCTCGCCATCCACACCATGGGTGCGCTGGGCAAGCTGTTCTCGGAAGTCGTCGAGAACATCGACATGAAGCCGATCGACGGCGTCCGCGCCACGGGTGCCGCATGGATCCCTACGATCCGCTTCGCGGCGGTGCCGCAGGTTCTGTCGAACTTCACCAGCTACGCGCTGCTGCGCTTCGAGATCAACGTGCGCGGCGCGGCCATCATGGGCTTCGTCGGAGCGGGCGGCATCGGACAGGATCTCGTCGAGGCCATCCGCAAATTCTACTACTCGGACGTCAGCGCGATCCTGGTCCTGATCGTCGTCACCGTGATGTGCATCGACCTCGCCACGGAGCGGGCGCGCCACGCTCTGCTGGGACGGGAGGCTGACCGATGAGCGCCCCGCCGAGCTTCCTGCGCGAGCGCGCCATGGCCGAGGAGGCCGGGCTGCGCAGCCGCCATCCCGACGCCTTCCGCGCGCATTGGCGCAGGCGCGCCGGCGTCGTCGGCGGCCTCGGCGCCGCCCTCCTGCTCTTCGTTTTCGCGTTGTGGGACCTCGACGTGTCCTGGGGCCGGGTGATCGGCGGCATCGGTCGGCTCGGCGAGTTTACCGAGCTGATGTTTCCGCCCCGCTTCGGGACGGTCGAGCGACTGTGGAGCTATCTGCATGCCCTCGTCGAGACTGTGGCCATCGCGTTTCTCGGTACGCTCCTGGCGGCGATCCTGGCAGCGCCTTTCGGCTTCCTGGCGGCACGCAACGTCGTCCCGCAGGCGCTCTTCCACTTCGGGCTTCGACGGGTCCTCGATACCCTGCGGAGTGTGGATACCCTGATCTGGGCACTCGTCTGGATCAACGTCGTGGGCCTGGGACCCTTCGCCGGCGTGCTGGCGATCATGAGCTCGGATTTCGGGGCCTTCGGGAAGCTCTTCTCCGAAGCCCTCGAGGCGGCCGACCGCAAGCCGGTGGAAGGCGTGGTCTCGGCCGGCGGCGGTCCCCTCCATCGTGTCCGGTTCGGGTTGCTGCCGCAGGTGCTGCCGGTGGTGGCGAGCCAGGTCCTCTACTTCTTCGAATCGAACACCCGCTCAGCCACGATCATCGGGATCGTGGGGGCCGGCGGCATCGGGCAGCATCTCTACGAGCAGATCAAGATCCTGGAATGGGGCCACGTCTCCTTCCTCGTCCTGCTGGTGCTCGCCGCGGTCTTCGTCATCGACGCCATCTCCGCCCGGCTGCGCTTCGCCATCATCGGGCAGCGCACCGGCGTGTGATCCGTCATCGGAGCGTCACCTCGCCGCAGTAGCAGGAACACCATGTCCAGCGCATCGACTCCATCCGACAGGCCAGCGGTTTCGACCGCCGAACGCAGGGCGCTCATGGCCCTTTCCGCCGAAGCCACCCACGAGGAGCTCTCCGCCGCTTTCGACGCGCTCGGGCGCCCTGAGCACGGCGACCTGCGTGCGCCGGAGATCGGCCTGGTCATGCTGCGCGGCCGCACCGGAGGCGACGGAGCGCCGTTCAACCTCGGCGAAGCGACGGTGACCCGTGCCGCCGTCAGGCTTGGCTCCGGCCACGTCGGTTACGCCTACCTGCTCGGACGCGATCCCGCGCGCGCCAGGCTGGCCGCCGTCCTCGACGCTGTCCAGCAATCCGGCGGCACGGCGGCGATCGAGCGATGCTTCGCGGATCCGGTCCGCAGGCGGATCGCGCACGACCGGGCCCGCGGCGCCGCCCGCACGGCGGCAACCCGGGTCGATTTCTTCACCCTCGTCCGCGGAGAAGACTGATGAGCGCAGCCCTCGCCGCCGGCTTTGCCAGCCCCGTCCACGATGCGCAGGCCGTCTTCCGGTGCGTGATGATGGCGATGGCCCGCCCCGGCACGGTCCGTCGCATCGCGGTACCGCTCGATCCGCCGGGCTGCATGCAGCCCGCCGCCGCCGCGGCGGCGCTGGCCTTGTGCGACTTCGAAACGCCCGTGTGGCTCGACGAGGCGTTGTCGAGCCACCCGCACGTCCGCGAGTGGCTGCGCTTCCACACGGGCGCACCGGTCGTCGCGGCCTCGCGCGCCGCGGCCTTCGCCTTCGTCGCGGACGGCAGAGCCTTGCCTGCGTTCTCCACGTTCGCTCTCGGAACGCTCGACTACCCGGACCGGTCGGTGACGGCGGTCGTCGCAGTCGATGCCCTGCACGAAGGCATGGGCTGGCGGCTCACGGGCCCCGGCATCCCCGGGGAGACGCGCTTCATCGCCGAAGGACTGCCGGCCGACATGCTGGATCGCCTTGCCGGCAACCGAGGTCTGTTCCCGCGCGGCATCGACATCGTGCTCGTCTGCGGCGACCGCATCGCCGCCCTGCCGCGCACCACCATCGTGGAGGCTTGACCATGTATGTCGCGGTGAAGGGCGGCGAGCGCGCGATCGCCAATGCCCACGCCCTCCTCGATCATTCCCGCCGCGGCGACCATGCCGTTCCCGAGATCGCTCCCAAGCAGATCCGCGAGCAGCTGGCGCTCGCGGTGGACCGGGTGATGGCCGAAGGCTCGCTCTACGACCGCGACCTCGCCGCGCTCGCCATCAAGCAGGCACGCGGCGATCTGATCGAGGCGATCTTCCTGGTTCGCGCCTTCCGCACGACGCTGCCGCGCTTCGGGCACGGCGAACCGGCGGACACGGCGGCGATGCAGATCCGCCGCCGCATCTCGGCCACCTACAAGGACCTGCCGGGCGGACAGGTCCTGGGACCGACCTTCGACTACACCCATCGCCTGATCGACTTCGCCCTGGCGGCCGGCGCTCCGGTGGCGGAACCCGCCGAGGCGGGGGAGGGCGAACCCGCCGACACGCCGCACGTGACCGCCCTTCTGGATGGCGAGGGGCTGATCGAGCGCAATCCGCCGCAGCCTTCCGGTCGGCCCGTCGGCGACCTGACCCGCGAGCCACTGGCCTTTCCCGCCGACCGCGATCTCAGGCTGCAGAACCTCGCACGGGCTGACGAGGGTTTCCTGCTGGCGATGGGCTACTCGACCCAGCGCGGCTACGGGCGGACCCATCCCTTCGTGGGCGAGATCCGCTTCGGCGAGATCGAGGTCGAGTTCGTGCCGGAGGACCTGGGCTTCGCGGTCCCGCTGGGCCGCATCCAGGTCACCGAATGCGAAATGGTGACCCAGTTCAAGGGGACGGCGGAAACCTCGCCGCAATTCACCCGCGGCTACGGCCTCGTGTTCGGACAGTCCGAGCGCAAGGCCATGTCAATGGCCCTCGTCGACCGGGCCCTGCGCGCGCGCGAGTTCGGGGAGGACGTCGTCGCGCCCGCCCAGGACGAGGAGTTCGTGCTGTCGCACTCCGACAACGTGCAGGCGACCGGTTTCGTGGAGCACCTCAAGCTGCCCCACTACGTCGACTTCCAGGCCGAGCTCGGCCTCATCCGGCAATTGCGTCGCGAGCATGCCGATCGAGCCGCCGCGGCCGGCTTCACCCGGGAGGCCGCGGAATGAACGCGCCGACGCTCACCGGCTACAACTTCGCCTATCTCGACGAGCAGACGAAGCGGATGATCCGCCGCGCGATCCTGAAGGCGATCGCGATCCCCGGCTACCAGGTGCCATTCGCCTCCCGCGAGATGCCGATGCCCTATGGCTGGGGAACCGGCGGCGTGCAGGTGACCGCCTCGGTCATCGGGCCGCAGGACGTCCTCAAGGTCATCGACCAGGGCTCCGACGACACCACCAACGCCGTGTCGATCCGTGCCTTCTTCGCGCGGACGGCCGGCGTGGCGACCACGACCGCGACGGCGGACGCGACGATCATCCAGACGCGCCACCGCATCCCGGAGGCGCCACTCACCGACGGCCAGATCCTGGTCTACCAGGTGCCGATTCCCGAGCCGCTGCGCTTCCTCGAGCCGCGCGAGACCGAGACCCGCACGATGCACGCGCTGGAGGAGTACGGCCTCATGCACGTGAAGCTCTACGAGGACATCGCGCGACACGGCCACATCGCCACGACCTATGCCTATCCCGTCAGGGTTGCCGGCCGCTACCTGATGGATCCTTCGCCCACGCCGAAGTTCGACAACCCGAAAATGCACATGTCGCCGGCCCTCCAGCTCTTCGGCGCCGGACGCGAGAAGCGCATCTACGCGGTGCCGCCGTACACGCGGGTGGTGTCGCTCGATTTCGAGGACCACCCCTTCGAAGTCAACCGCTTCGACAAGCCTTGCGCGCTGTGCGGTGCGCACGGCGTCTATCTCGACGAGGTGGTCCTGGACGATCGCGGCGGGCGCATGTTCGTGTGCTCCGACACGGATCACTGCGGCACGCGCCAGGAGCAAGGTCACCGCGGCGACCTGTCCACCCCCCGCGAAGGATCCGCCGCATGACCCAGGATCTCCCGCTCCTGTCTGTCCGCAGGCTCGGCAAGAGCTACGGCGCCCGTACCGGCTGCCGCGACGTCTCCTTCGACATCCATGCCGGCGAAGTGCTGGCCGTCGTCGGCGAGTCGGGCTCGGGCAAGTCGACCCTTCTCAACGTCCTGTCGACACAGCTCGCCCCGACCACGGGCGAAATTCACTACCGCATGCGCGATGGGGTCATGCGCGACGTCTTCGCGCTGTCGGACGCGGAGCGTCGCTTCCTGCTGCGCACGGACTGGGGCTTCGTGCACCAGGACCCGGCCCAGGGCTTGCGCATGACGGTGTCGGCGGGCGCCAACGTGGGCGAGCGCCTGATGGCCGTCGGCCAGCGGCACTACGGGCACATCCGCCACACGGCCGTCGATTGGCTCGGCCGGGTCGAGATCGACGCGGGTCGCATCGACGACGCGCCGCGCTCCTTTTCCGGGGGCATGCGCCAGCGACTGCAGATCGCGCGCAACCTGGTGACGCACCCGCGGCTCGTGTTCATGGACGAGCCCACCGGCGGCCTCGACGTGTCCGTCCAGGCCCGCCTGCTCGACCTCCTGCGCGGCCTCGTCGCGGATCTGGGTCTCTCGGTCGTGATCGTCACTCATGACCTCGCCGTGGCTCGGCTGCTGTCGCACCGGATCATGGTCATGCGCCACGGCACGGTGATCGAGACGGGTCTCACCGACCAGGTGCTCGACGATCCGCGCGAACCCTACACGCAGCTCCTCGTCTCCTCCGTCCTGCAGGTGTGACCATGGCCGCGAATCCCGCACCGGCCCTCGCCCTCGAGGCCGTGGGCAAGACCTTCACCATGCATCTGCAGGGCGGCCTCCGCCTGCCCGTCGTGCACGGCGTCACAGTCCGCGTCCTGCCCGGGGAATGCGTCGTGCTGGGCGGACCCTCCGGCGCCGGCAAGTCGTCCCTCCTGAAGATCGCCTACGGCAACTACCGCTGCGACGAGGGCCATGTCCTCGTCCGCGAGCCGGACGAGATCGTCGACGTCGCGACCGCCGAGCCGCGCCGCATCATCCGCCTGCGCCGCACGACCATCGGCTATGTCAGCCAGTTCCTTCGGGTCATCCCGCGCGTCCCGGCACTGGACGTGGTGATCCAGGCCGCCGTTGAGCAGGGTTTCGTGCCAGACGACGCCGCCACGCGGGCTCGTACACTCCTCGCCCGGCTCAACGTGCCCGAGCGTCTGTGGACACTGCCGCCGGCGACCTTCTCGGGAGGCGAGCAGCAGCGGGTGAACATCGCCCGGGGCTTCGTCGCCGACCATCCCATCCTGCTCCTGGACGAGCCGACCGCGTCGCTCGACGCGCGCAACCGCGCGGCCGTGGTCGACCTGATCCGGGAGAAGAAGGACCGGGGCGTCGCCATCCTCGGCATCTTCCACGACGAGGACGTGCGCGACCGTGTCGCGGACCGGATCGTCGACGTCACCCGCTTTGCATCCGCCGCCTGAGGACAAGCCATGGAACCCCGCGCCTTCGTCATCGAGAACGCCCGCCTCGTCCTGCGCGACCGGGTTGTCGAGGCCGGATGGCTGGCCGTGGCCGACGGCCGGATCGCGGAGACGGGGGAGGGGCGCGCGCCGGAGCGCGGCTTCGACGTCGAGGGCGACACCCTCATTCCCGGTCTCGTCGAACTCCATACCGATCATCTCGAGCTCCACTACACGCCGCGCCCGGCGGTCAAGTGGCCGCCCATCTCGGCCGTGCTGGCCTACGACGCCCAGATCGCCGCGTCCGGCATCACCACCGTGTTCGACAGCCTGCGCGCCGGGCAGGAGGATCGCCGCGACGACGTGACGAGCAATCTCGAGGTGCTCGCCGCCGCGCTCGACGAAGCGAAGGACCAGGGGCTCCTGAGGGCCGAGCATCTCACCCACCTGCGCTGCGAACTCTGCGCGCCGGACGTCATCGAGGCGACGCAGAGCTTCACGCACAAACGCCCCGTGCATCTCATGTCCTTGATGGACCACACGCCGGGCCAGCGGCAGTTCCGCGACGTCGAGAAATTCCTCGTCTACTACCGGGGCAAGACGAGCCTCACCGAGGCCGAATTGCAGGCTCTCATCGACCGGCGCCTGCGCCAGCACGAACAATGGTCCGCCTCGAACCGCCGCAGCCTGGTCTCGTTCGCCAAGGCCAACGGCGTCGCGCTGGCCAGCCACGACGACGCCACGCTGGACCATGTGGAGGAGTCGGTGGCCGACGGTGTCAGCATCGCCGAGTTCCCCACCACGGTGGAGGCGGCGCGGGCCTCGCACGAGGCGGGGATCGGCGTGCTGATGGGAGCGCCCAATCTCGTGCGTGGTGGATCCCATTCCGGCAACGTCGCCGCCGAGGATCTCGCCCGGCAGGGACTTCTCGACATCTTCTCGTCCGACTACGTGCCGGGCAGCCTGATCCACGCCGCCTTCGACCTCGCGCGAAGGGTCCCTGCCATCGCGCTGAACGACGCCGTCGCGACCGTGACCGACAATCCCGCCCGGTCCGCGGGGCTCGGCGACCGGGGGCGGATCGAGGCGGGTCTGCGCGCCGACTTCGTCCGGGTGCGCGAGACCACCACGCCCGTGGTGCGGGCCGTGTGGCGCGAGGGCCGGCGTGTCGCCTGACGGCACCACGCGCCGGGGCAGGCTCGTCCTGGTCGTCGGCCCGAGCGGCGCCGGCAAGGACACGCTGATGCGGCTGGCCGCCCGCGCGCTCGGCGGCAGGACCGACGTCACGTTCGCCCGCCGCCTGGTCACCCGGGCGTCCGGCGCCCACGAAGATCACGACACGATCGACGAGCCCGCGTTCGAAGCGGCCTTCGCCGACCGGGTGTTTCCGCTGGCATGGAAGGCCCATGGTCTCGGCTACGCCTTGCCCGGCACGATCGTGGACGACTTGCGCCAGGGCAGGACCGTCGTCGCCAATGTCTCGCGCAGTGTCGTGGACGACGCGCGATGCCGATTTGCCAACGTCGCCGTCGTGCTCGTGACCGCTCCCGTCGAGGAACTGGCGCGCCGCGTCGCCGCGCGCGGGCGGGACGCCGACACCGCCCAGCGCGTGGGAAGGGACGCTCCGGCAATCGAGGTGCTCATCCCCGATCTCGTCATCGAGAACGTGGGGGATCCCGTCGTCGCCGCCGCGAAACTCAGCGGCTTCCTGTCGCGAGCGGTGTCCTGCGCTGCGCCGTGAAGCCGTCGAACGCGGTCCAGAACCGATCCCGCAGCGCGTCGCGTTCCATCATCACGTCGTGCGCCGCGCCTTCGATCACCACGGCCTCGGCCGACGGCATGCGCCGTGCGAGCGCGAGGGCCGCGGGCGTGTGGGTGACCCGGTCGCGGTCGCCCGCGACCACGAGGATCGGCGTGTCGATCGTCGCGAGAGCCTCGCCGCGCAACCCCGCCATTCCGTCGTAGGCGGCCTTCAGCCAGCCGATGGTCGGCTTGCCGACCCCGAGCCGCGGCGCCTCCTTCAGGATGTCGTAGGAGCGCAGGTAGCGCACGGGATCGGACGTCAGCCAATTGTCCGGCTGGAACGCCGGCGCGGCCTGTCCGCGCCGGGCCGGACCCGGCACCGTCGCCGTGCCCAATCCGGCCCAATCCAGTGCCGAGGCGAGGGCGCGCGCGCCGACCGGGGCCAGGGCGGGTGACAGCCCCACCATGGGTGCTGTCAGGACGGCCCGGTCCAGGGAGGCGTCGCGCCGGACTAGCGCATGCAGAAGAATGGCGGCACCCATGGAGTGCGCCAGGCCCGTCCAGGGGCGCGGCAGGGCCGTCAGGATATCGCCGACGACGGTCGCGACGTCGCCGACGTAGCGGGCAAAGCCGTCCACGTGGCCCTTCGCGGGATTGGGCAGAAGGCGCTGCGATCCGCCCTGCCCGCGCCAGTCGAACGTGGCCACGGCGAAGCCTCGCGCCAGGAGATCCGCGATCACCTCGAAATACTTCTCGATGAAGTCACCGCGACCCTGCAGGAGCAGCACGGTGCCGCGCGTCCGGCCGGGCGGCAACCAGGCCGCGGTGCGCAGCAGGGCGCCCTCGGACCGGAGGAGCCTGAGCCGAGGGCGAAGCGGCACCGGGTTGCCTGCCACGCCGCACAGCCCCTGCACGGCGTCCAAGGCATCCCGGGGCGTGACGAAACGATCGAAGCGAACATGCACGGACACGGCGAGAACGATCCTCGTGATGGCGAGCCCTGGAGCGGACCGACATCGTTGCGACCGTCGCGCGTGTCATACAAGCGTTATGTGCGTCACGTATCCTCAAGACCGGCCCGGCGGGTGGCTCAGGCTTTCCCGCCCTTCCGGCGGTCGGCCTTGCGCTCCGTGCCGGAGGCCTCCGGCGACGCTTGCACCTTCGTCTTCGCGCCGGCCTTGGCGACGGCGGTCGCGTCCGGCACACCGTCGTCCGCATGGCGGACGGCATGGGCGGCCAAGCGCTTGAGCGCGCGACGCTCCTGGCGCAGCGCGTCCAGCTCGGCCTCGACCGCCTTGACGCCGGCCTTGGAGCCGAGCGCGGCGGCCGTCAGTACGCCGCCGTTCGAAGTCCTGAGCTCTCGCGTGGCCGCGGACGCGGCCTTGCGAGCCTCCCGCGCCGTCTCGTAGGCGGTGCGCAGCTTCTCGAACTTGCGCGCTGACTTGTCACTCATCACCAGACTCCTTCGCCGAGCCTGCTTGCTTCTCCAGCCCGGCTGTCACAATCCACGGCAAACTGTGTCGCAATCGTCATGCTCGCCGCGCGCTTTGCCGCGCCGTCGATGCTGACGCTGGTCCCGCGCCACGAGAAGGACCGGCCCGACAAGCCCGCCACCCAGACGGCCGGAATCGCGAGATCGCGCACGATCCACGCCGGAAGCGTGGCGATGTGCAGGGGCCATCCCGCGACGCGCGCGAGCGCCGCCTCGGCGCCGTACCAGATGCAAAGCCATGGCACGGCGACGGCCGCCACGGGGGCGTCCGCCACATGCGCCGCGCCGAGCATCGCCAGGAACGGCAGCAGCCCGCCCGACAGGATCTCCGGCGCGAACAGGAGCGGGAAGGTGGCCCGTCGCAGCCTGGCCCAGCGCACCTGTCGCGACCAGACGTCCCGCCAGCGCCGCGTGCCGAGCGGCTGCTCGCAGGGTGGGGCGGCCAGGCGAACCCGCAGCCCGAGGCCGCGGATCGCCTTGGTCGCCGCGGCGTCCTCGGCGGGCTCGCGGCCCAGCGCGGCATACCCACCCGCGCGCGCCAGGACGGACCGCCTCAGCGACAGCGTCTTGCCCTGCGCGAAACCCATGCCCAGCGCGTCGACCGCATACTGGATGCGCGCCTGATAGGTGTTGAGCACGGCACATTCCACGATGGCCCAGAACCCGTCGGCATGGCTGCCGACGGGAGGGGCACTCACCATCCCCACCCCCTCGCCCTCCGCCGCCGCGATGCGCGCGGCGTAGTCGGGCGGCAGCACGATGTTGCTGTCGGCCATCACCACCCAGTCATGGCGGGCCGCCTCCCACCCCTTGGCGCAATTGTCCAGCTTCGGGTTGTGGGGATGGCGATCCCGACCCACGAGGATGCGGCAGGGCACGCCGGGATGCTGCCGGGCGAGGTCCGCGACGAGGCCCCGGACCGGATCGTCCGCGTCCGCCGCGCAGAAGACGACCTCGTAGTCCGGGTGCGCGAGGTGGAAGCTGCTGCCGAGCGTCCGCACGGCGTCGTGGTCGATCCCGCAAACAGGCCTGACGAGCGTCATGGGCGCGAGCGCCGTCGCGGGCGCAGGGCCGTTGCGCGGCCTGCAGCGCCGTCCTGCGAGGAGGCAGGACACGAGCTGCACCGCAAGGGCCCCGGCCGCGAAGAGCCCGAGGACAAGTCCCACGGCGTTCATGCGTCCCCGCGGCTCCGTGCCGGTCCTGGCGATCGGTGAAGATCGTAGCGGACGAAGGCGATCATGACTGCTCCGTGCGTGCCGTGCCGACCGGGTGAGGGCTAGCGGCGCCGTGCGACGCCGCCATGACATCTGCGCCGTGACGTCGGCGCCATGACACGGACGACAGACAACCGTGCGCGGACTGTCATCAAACCGCAGCGCAAATCGGGTCTTGGTGGTTCGAAGCCGCAGGGTGACATCCGCATGCAGCAGAATCGCGAGCCCTTCTCGGCGGCTCTCTCCGTCCCCCCCACCGTCGGGTCCGACCTGGTGCGCGGCGCGGCGATGCCGTTTCGCATCCTGGTGGCCACCGATGCCTGGCGCCCGCAGGTCAATGGCGTGGTCCGCACCCTCGAGGCGCTGGCCGACGAGGCCCCGCGCCATGGCGCCGAGATCCTCCCGCTCACGCCGGAGCCGTTCCGCTCCGTGCCGATGCCGAGCTATCCGGAGATCCGGCTGGCGATTGCAGCGCCCTCCGCCGTCGCCGGGGCCATCGAGGCGGCGCGCCCCAACGCGATCCACATCGCGACCGAGGGCCCGATCGGCTACATGGTGCGCCGCTACTGCCTGCAGAACGGGATCCCGTTCACCACCTGCTATCACACGCGCTATCCCGAGTACCTCGCGGCGCGGTTGCCGGTCCCGCTCGGCGCGAGCTACGCGTGGCTTCGGCGCTTCCACAACGCCGCCGCGGCGACGATGGTGGCCACCCCCGCGCTGCAGGGCGAACTGGCCGCCCGCGGGTTCCAGCGGCTCGTGCTGTGGAAGCGCGGTGTCCCGGTGCAGAGCTTCGGCACGGGCCGGCCGGGCCTGATGCACCTGCCGCGCCCGATCTTCCTGTGCGTCGCGCGGGTCGCGGTCGAGAAGAACATCGAGGCCTTCCTGTCGCTCGACCTGCCCGGCACCAAGGTCGTGGTGGGCGAGGGCCCGGCGCGGGCCGAGCTCGCGGCGCGCTTCCCGCGCGCGGTCTTCCTCGGCCTGCGGACCGGGCAGGATCTCGCCGACGTCTACGCGTCGGCGGACGCCTTCGTCTTTCCCAGCCGCACCGACACCTACGGCCTCGTGCTGCTGGAAGCCCTCGCCGCGGGCGTGCCCGTCGCGGCCTTTCCCGTGACCGGGCCCCGCGAGATCCTGCAGGGCTCGGGCTGCGGCGTCCTGTCGGACGACCTGCGCATGGCCGCACTCTCGGCCCTGACCATCCCGCGTGAGCGCTGCCGGGCTTTCGCGACGCGCCACGACCTCGCCGACAGCACGCGGTCGTTCGTCCAGAACGTCCGCGCCGCGCTTCTGGACGGCGTGCGCTGAAACGAACCCGCTGCTCAGAGCTTGTGAATCGTTCCGTAGTCCAGCTGGCACCCCCCCGCGTCATGGCCGGGCCCGGCCACCCACGACTTCAGGATGACCCCAGCCAAAGTCGTGGATGCCCGGGCAGGACGGCGGAGAGGTGGTCGCGGGCTGGAGAAGTCGGATGCTACACCGCACCGGGGGGATTGATTTACAAGCTCTCAGGCCGCGGCGGGGACGGCTGCGGTCTCGGCGTGGTCCTCGCGCGTGCGGGCCGGCATCAGGCTCGTCCAGCGGATGAGCTCGAGGCGGCCGTCATGGTGCTCGACCACGGCCGAGCAGGATTCCACCCAGTCCCCCGTGTTCACGTAGTCGATCCCGTCGATCGTCTTCATGACCGGGTGATGGATGTGGCCGCAGACCACGACGTCCGCGCCGGCCTTCCGCGCCTCGGCGGCGACGGCGTCCTCGAAGGCGCCGATGAAGCTGACGGCGCGCTTCACCTTGTGCTTGCTCCAGGCCGAGAACGACCAGTAGGGCAGCCCGAGCCTGCGGCGCAGGCGGCTGATGTGGACGCTCAGCCAGATGGCGAAGTCGTAGGCCTGGTCGCCGAGCAGCGCCAGCCAGCGCATGTGGCGCACGACGACGTCGAACTTGTCGCCGTGCAGCACCAGCACGCTGCGTCCGTCGGCCGTGCGATGGATCGTCTCCTCGACGATCTCGATGCCGCCGAAGTTCGAGCCCGCATAGTCGCGCAGGAACTCGTCGTGGTTGCCCGGCACGTAGACGATGCGCCCGCCCTTGCGCACCTTGCGCAGCAGCTTCTGCACGACGTCGTTGTGCAGCTGCGGCCAGAACCAGGACGACTTCAGGCGCCATCCGTCGACGATGTCGCCCACGAGGTAGATCGTGTCCGCCTCGCAATGCTTGAGGAAATCGAGAAGCAGGTCGGGCTGGCACCCCTTGGTGCCGAGGTGGACGTCGGAGATGAACAGGGTCCGTACGTCCAGGGCGGGTCGGTCGGCCATGGAGGCTCCTGACAGGGCGAGTCCGAGCCGTTCAAGCCGATTTGTCTTGCAGCGGTGTGACAGCGTCAGCCGATTCTGTCGGCGATGGCGCGCGTGCGGGTGACGCAGGTCGCGAGACTGCCCAGCGCGACGATCCACAGGCCCGCCTGGAGCGCCCAGCCTGAGCCCAGCGCGAGGTGCTCGACCAGCGACACGACGCAGGTCGCCGTGAGCAGTGCCATGCGGTGCTGCTTGGCCATGGGGCCGCGGAAGTCCTGCTTCTGCCCAAGCGCTCCGCCCAGGACGCGCAGATAGGCCGTTAGGGCGGCGGCCAGCGCCGCGGCCCAGCCGAGCGACGGGATGCCCGCGGCCCAGCCCCAGGCGACGAGGAACAGGGTATCGGCCACCCGGTCCGGCACTTCGTTGTAGAGCGCGCCGACCGGCGTGCCGCGCCCACCCTCGACCGCGACCATCCCGTCCAGGAGGTTGCACACGAGGCGAAGCTGCACCGCGAGCGCCGCGAGCAGGAACAGCGCCGGCCAGCGCGGCGCCGCGGCGAGGGCCGCCGCGCCCAGCGCCGCGATCGCCACGCTGGCCACGGAGATCTGGTTCGGCGTGACGGACGTCTTCAGGAGCAGCGCCACGGCCTTGCGGGCGAAAGCGCTGCCGCGGCTGGCGAGCGGGCGGCGGGAGGACGTGTCGGCGGACATGGGGCTCTCCTCAGGTCCACCAGTAGCGGGTGAGGTGGAAGAAGATCGGGGCGGAGAAGACGATGCTGTCGATGCGGTCGAGCACGCCGCCGTGGCCGGCGATCATGTGGCCCCAGTCCTTCACGCCGCGGTCGCGCTTGATCCCGGACATGACGAGCCCGCCGAGAAAGCCCATGACGCAGATCACGAAGGCCAGCAGGCCGGCCTGCCAGGGCGTGAACGGCGTGATCCACCACAGGGCGGCGCCGAGCAGCGTGGCCGACAGCACGCCGCCCACCAGGCCTTCCCACGTCTTGGAGGGCGACAGCAGCGGCGCCACCTTGTGGCGGCCGTAGAGCTTGCCGAAGACGTATTGCAGCACGTCGGAGCCCTGCACCACGATGATCAGGAAGGCGACGAGCAGCACCTGCCGGCCCTCGTAGCCGGGAATCTCGAGGGTGAGCAGCGCCGGCACATGGCTGGCGCAGTAGACGCAGATCATCAGCGCCCATTGCTGCGCCGCGACGCGCGTGAGGAAGTCCGACGTGTCCTGCCGCAGCGCCGCGATCGCCGGCATGAGCAGGAAGCCGTAGACCGGGATGAACACGGCGAACAGGCCGTACCAGTTGGTCCAGACCAGCCAGTATTGCACCGGCAGGGCCACGAAGAAGGCCACCAGCAGCGCCCAATGGTCGCCGCGGCGCGTGTCGGTGAGCGTGATGAACTCCCGCAGCGCGAAGAACGACGCCATCGCGTAGAGCACGACGACGGCCGCCTTGCCGAAGGCGATGGCGGCGCCCAGCAGGGCCACCATCACCCACCAGGCCTTCACCCGGGCGTTGAGGTTGTCGACGGTGGGCGACGGGTCCCCCCCGGACCTGGCCTTGAGGATCGCACCCACGGCACTGGCGAACACCAGCACGCCGACGACGCCGGCGAAAAGGATGAGCGTCTCACGCGGCATGGGGCTGTCCGTCGAGCGGAACGGGAGCCGGATGGGCATCCTGGCGCCCCGAAAGCGCCAGGAGAGCCGCTCGGGCCCGATCGAGGAAGACGTGGCGGTCCTCGCCGGGCTGCAGGCGCAGGGGCTCGCCGAAGGTCACGCTGCACAGCAGCGGCACGGGCAGCACCTCGCCCTTGGGCAGGACGCGCGAGATGTTGTCGATCCAGGTCGGAACCAGCGCCACGTCGGGGTGCTTTGCCGCCAGGTTGTAGAGGCCCGAACGGAAGGGCAGCAGCGTCTCCTCCGTGGTGTTGCGGGTCCCCTCCGGAAACAGGATGAGGCTGTCGCCCTCGCCCAGCGCGCGCGACATCACCGACAGGGGGTCCTCCTTGCGGGCCGAGGCGACCCGGTCGATCAGGACGGCGCGGAACACCTCCGTCCCGATGAAGTGGCGCAGGCGGTCCTTCTCCCAGTAGTCGGCACCCGCCACGGGCCGCGTCCGGTCGCGCAGGGGCTTGGGCAGCACCGACCAGATCAGCACGAAATCGCCGTGGCTGGCATGGTTGGCGAAGTAGATGCGCTGGCTGGCGTCGGGAAGCGTCCCCCGCCAGTCGGGGCGGACGCCGGTGACGACGCGTGCAAAGCCTGTGATCAGGGTGGACGCAAACATCTGCAGGACGGACATGAACCCCTCGCGACGCTTTTTCTGACCCCACCGGCCGGCCGCTGGACGGCGAGGACAACCACGCGCGCAGGCTCGCACGGGGCTTGCCGGGCCGGGAGTGCGGATTCACACATCTGAGTCTGGGGCGGCCCTCTTTCTGCCGACTTTTCCACCGGGCGGGATCTGCTACACAGCACCCGGACGCAATCGCCGCGCACGACACCTCCTTCGCGGCGCAGGGAGTTTGAGGGTCATGACCGATCAGCCGGTTCGCACCGAGCGCCGCGGCGACGCGCTCCTGGTCACGATCGACAATCCGCCGGTCAACGTCGTGTCGCAGGCGGTTCGCGCGGGGCTCCTCGCGGCGGCGGCCGAGGCGCGGGCCGGCCTGGTGTCGGGAGCGATCCGGCGCGTGGTGCTGACCGGGGCCGGGCGCGCCTTCGTCGCGGGGGCGGACGCCCGCGAGTTCGACCTGCCGCCGATGGAGCCGCACCTGCCGGACGTGCTCCTGCAGCTCATGGACCTGCCGGTCGTCGCCGCCATCAACGGCGTGGCGCTGGGAGGCGGCCTCGAGATCGCGCTCGCCTGCCGCGCGCGCGTGGCCCATCCCTCCGCCCAGCTCGGCCTTCCCGAGGTCACGCTCGGCGTGGTGCCGGGCGCCGGCGGCACCCAGCGCCTGCCCCGTCTCGTCGGCCTCGCCGCGGCGGTGTCGCTCATCTCCGAGGGTCGTCTGGTCCGCGCCGCCGAAGCCCTGTCGCTGGGCATCGTGGACGGCGTGGAAGACGACGTCGTCGCGGCCGCCCTGGCCCTCGATCCCGCTCTCCTGGCACGCCCGGCGGTGGACGCGTCGCCGGCTCCGGCCGCCGATGCGGATGCCGTCTCGCGGGCCCGGGCCCAGGCCGCCAGCCGCATGCGCGGACAGATCGCGCCGCAGCGCGCCATCGACCTCGTCGAGGCCGCGGCCGCCGTCCCCCTGGCGGACGGTCTTGCCCGCGAGCGCCAGACCTTCCTCGACCTGCGCAAGGGCGAGCAGGCGGCCGCGCTGCGGCATGTCTTCTTCGCCGAGCGGGGCGCGGGCGCGCCCAAGGACCTCGCCGCGCTGACGCCGGCCGCGCTGAAGACGGCGCTGGTGGTCGGCGGCGGGACGATGGGCGCCGCCATCGCCTACGCGCTCTCGGGGATCGGCCTGCACGTCACGGTGCTGGAGAACGACGAGGCCGCGGTCGGCCGCGCCCGCACGAACGTGGCCGCCCTGTTCGCCGACGCCGTGAAGCGCGGCAAGACCGACGCGGACTCGGCTCAGCGCAAGCAGGCGGAGGGTTTCGCCTTCCTGCACGGGCCCGACACGCCGCTGCCGCCGGTCGACCTCGCCATCGAGGCCGTGTTCGAGGATCTCGCGGTGAAGAGGGCGGTGTTCGCACGCCTGGGGGCCGGGCTTCCCGCCACCACGCTGATCGCCACCAACACGTCCTACCTGGACGTCGACGCTATCGCCGAGACCCTGCCCGAGCCCTCGCGCTTCCTGGGCCTCCACTTCTTCGCGCCGGCCCACGTGATGAAGCTTCTGGAGGTCATCCGGGCCCGTCGCACCTCGTCCCACACGCTCGCCTCCGCCTTCGGCCTCGCCCGCAAGCTGGGCAAGATCGCCGTCGAGGCCGGCGTCTGCGACGGCTTCATCGGCAACCGCATCCTAACCCGCTATCGCCAGACGACGGACATCCTGCTGCTCGAGGGCGCCACGCCGGCCGCGGTCGACACGGCCCTGGAGCAGTTCGGCATGGCGATGGGGCCCTATGCGGTCCAGGACCTGTCGGGGCTCGACATCGCCTATGCCAACCGCAAGCGGAAGAACCTGAAGGACAAGCCGGGGATCCGCTACATCGCCATCGCAGACCGGATGGTCGAGGACCTGAAGCGCCTCGGCCGCAAGTCGGGGGCGGGCTGGTACGACTACGAGGGCACGGCGCGCCGCCCGTCCGCCGACGTGGTCGCCCTGGTCGAGCGCACCTCGGCCGACGCCGGCGTGACCCGGCGCGTCTTCGAGGCCGAGGAGATCGCGCGGCGGGCCATGCTGGCGATGATGGCCGAGGGCTTCGACATCCTGGCCGAGGGCATCGCGCGCAAGCCGTCCGACATCGATCTCGTGATGGTTCACGGCTACGGCTTCCCGCGCTGGCGCGGCGGCCCCATGCATCTCGCCGACCGCTGGGGCCTCGCCGCCGTCCGCGACGATCTCGCCCGCCTCGCCAAGGAAGACCCGCTGTCGTGGCGCGTCCCGGCGCTGCTCGACGAGCTCGTGAAAAGCGGCGCGAAGCTTGCCTCCCTGAACTGAGGGCTCGTCCGCCCGCGCCGATTGGCGTTGGACAGGTCGCGCCCGAGATGCGACCTTTCCACGCCGACGACCCCCGTTTCCCCTTCCGATGACGTCCTTCCAACGCATCCTGGCCACCCTCCGACGCAATGCCGTGGCGGCCGTGCCGACCATCCTGGCGATCGTCGTGCTCAACTTCTTCCTGCTGCGCCTGGCGCCGGGGGATGCGGCCGACGTGCTGGCGGGCGAGTCGGGCGCGGCCACCGAGGAGCTCATGCGCCAGCTGAGGGCGCGCTTCGGCCTCGACCTGCCCGTGCTCATCCAGCTGAAGAACTATCTCCTGGGGCTGGCCCAGGGCAGCCTCGGCTTCTCGCCCCGCTACAACATGCCCGTCACGGACCTCATCCTGCAGAGGCTGCCGGTGACCGTCGCGCTGATGGCGTCGGCGCTCGTCGTCGCGTTCGTGGTCGGCGTGACGGCCGGCTACGTGATGGCGCTGTGCGCCGGGCGCTGGCCCGACCGCGTGCTGTCCGTCGTGGCGCTGCTGCTCTATTCGCTGCCCGGCTTTTGGATCGGGCTGATGCTCATCGTCGCCTTCTCGGTGAAGCTCGGCTGGCTGCCCAGCGGCGGGTCGGAAACCATCGCATCGGGCCTCACGGGCGTGGATCTCCTGCTCGACAGGCTGCGCCACCTCGTGCTGCCGGCGACCACCCTGGCGCTCTTCTACGTCGCCATCTACGCGCGCCTGACGCGGGCGTCCGTGCTGGAGGTCTCCGAGCTCGACTTCGTCCGCACCGCCCGCGCCAAGGGCGTCGGCGGCGCGGGGCTGGCGTTGCGCCACATCCTGCGCAACGCCCTCATCCCCGTGACCACGATGGCAGGCATCCACGTCGGCGGCGTGCTCGGCGGGGCGGTGGTGGTGGAGACGGTGTTCACCTGGCCCGGTATGGGCCGCCTCGCCTTCGAGGCGGTGCAGCGCCGCGACTTCGCCGTCCTGCTCGGCGTGCTGTTCCTCTCCTCCATCGTCGTGATCGTCGTGAACATGCTGGTCGACCTGCTGCAGGCCTGGCTCGACCCCCGCATCGAGGCCTCGTGATGCAGGCGGTCGCCACAACCCAGCCCCCGTCGACAGGCCGACGGCGAGCCCTGAGGGCCTTCCTCGCCAATCCGGCCGGGGTCCTGGCGGTCCTGTTCCTCCTGTTCGTGGCCGTGCTGTCTCTCGCGGCGCCCCTGATCTACCCCGAGGACCCGCTGTCCATGGTCGCGCGCCCGCTGCTCTGGCCGGGGCAGAACGCGGCCTATCCGCTCGGCACCGACAGCCTGGGACGCGACGTCGCCGCGGGCATCGTGTGGGGCGGGCGCGTGTCGCTGCTGGTGGGGATCGTGGCGATGCTTCTCGGCGTGGCGATCGGCCTCGCCATCGGCGCCACGGCCGGCTATTTCGGCGGACGCGTCGACCAGGTGCTGGTCAAGATCGTGGAGATCTTCCAGACCCCGCCGAGCTTCGTGCTGCTGGTCGTGCTCGTCGCCGTCGCCCAGCCGTCGCTCACCACCGTCGTCCTGGCGATCGGCGGTGTCACCTGGCCCTCGACGGCGCGGCTGGTTCGGGCCGAGTTCAGGAGCCTGCGGTCCAAGGACTTCGTCATGGCGGCGCGCAGCCTCGGCTACGGGCACGCCCGGATCATCCTGCGGGAGATCCTGCCCAACGCGCTGCCACCGCTCATCGTGTCCTCCTCGGTGATGGTCGCGACGGCGATCCTCATGGAGTCCGCGCTCTCGTTCCTGGGGCTCAGCGACCCCAACGTGGTCAGCTGGGGCAGCATGATCGGCGCGGGCCGCGAGATGCTGCGCACGGCCTGGTACCTGAGCGCCGTCCCGGGCCTCGCCATCGTGGCGACCGTGCTGGCCCTCAACGCGCTGGGCGACGCGCTCAACGACGCGCTGAACCCCCGCCTGTCCGGACCGCGGTGAGCCATGGCCGACGCTGCCGCACCCCTCCTGGACGTTCGCGGGCTCACGGTGGCCGTGCACGGCATCCCCCGCGTCCGCGATCTCAGCTTCTCCGTGGCCTCCGGCGAGACGCTGGCGCTGGTGGGGGAATCCGGGTCGGGCAAGTCGCTCACCGGCCTCGCCATCATGCGCCTGCTGCCGCGGGCGGCGCGGCTCGCGGGCGGCGTGCTGCATTTCGCGGATCCGTCGGGCGCCGGCGTCGATCTCGCCACGATCGACGAGAGCGCGCTGCGGACGATCCGCGGTGGTCGCATCGCCATGGTGTTCCAGGAGCCCATGACCTCGCTGAACCCGGTGCTGACCGTCGGTGCCCAGATCGGCGAGACGCTGCGCATCCATGCCGGGCTCTCGGCCGCGGCGGCGCGCAGGCGCGCCGTCGAACTGCTCGACCTCGTGCGCGTGCCCGATCCCTCGCGGCAGGTCGACGAGTATCCGCATCGGCTCTCCGGCGGCATGCGCCAGCGCGTGATGATCGCCATGGCGGTCGCCTGCAATCCGGCGTTGCTCATCGCGGACGAGCCCACGACGGCGCTCGACGTGACCATCCAGGCGCAGGTGCTGGAACTGATCGACCGCCTGCGGCGGGACCTGTCGATGGGCGTGATCCTCATCACGCACGACCTCGGCGTGGTGGGCCAGTGGGCCGACCGGGTCGTCGTGCTCTACGCCGGCTCGAAGGCGGAGGAAGCCCGGGCGGAGACCGTCTTCGCGGATCCTCGGCATCCCTACACCCAGGGCCTCATCGGCGCCTCGCCGCGCGCCGCCGGACGCGGCGGCTGGCGCGCCGGCCCGCTGCCCGAGATCCCGGGCAGCATCGCCGACGCCCCCGCCGAGGGATGCGCTTTCGCGCCGCGCTGCCCGCACGTGCGTCCCTCCTGCCGGGCCGCGCGCCCGCCGGCCATCGCGGTCGGGCCGGCCCACCTGGCGGCCTGCCCGGTGCTGAACCCGGTGGAGACGGCCGCATGACGCTGCTCGCCGTCGACGACCTCGCGACCCATTTCCCCACCCGCCGCGGGCTCGTGCGCGCCGTCGACGGCGTGAGCCTGACGGTCGAGCGCGGCGAGACTGTGGGGCTCGTGGGCGAGTCGGGCTGCGGCAAGTCCACGCTCGCCAAGGCCATCCTGGGGCTCGTCCCGGTCACCGCGGGGAGCGTCAGGCTCGAGGGGCGGGAGATCGCCGGGCTGAGCGACGCGGCCATGCGCCCCGTGCGCCGGCGCCTGCAGATGATCTTCCAGGACCCCTACGGGTCCCTCAATCCCCGCCACCTGATCCGCGACATCCTCGGCGTGCCGCTGGCGGTCCACGGCATCGGCACGGGCGCCGCCGACCGGCGCGCGCGGGTGGCCGACGTGCTCGCGGCGGTGGGGCTGCCCGCGGACGCCGCCAACCGCTATCCGCACGAGTTCTCCGGCGGCCAGCGCCAGCGCATCGGCATCGCGCGCGCCCTCGTGCTGCGCCCGGACCTCGTCATCTGCGACGAGCCCGTGTCGGCGCTCGACCTGTCGATCCAGGCGCAGATCCTCAATCTCATGGTGCGCCTGAAGGAGGAGTTCGGGCTCTCCTACCTGTTCGTGTCCCACGACCTTTCGGTGGTCCGCTACTTCACCGATCGCGTCGTGGTCATGTATCTGGGCCGCATCGTCGAGAGCGCCGCGGTGGAGCGTCTCTTCCAGACGCCGCTGCACCCCTACACCCGCGCCCTCATCGATGCCGTGCCGGACCCTGCGCGACGCCGCAGCGTGACCGTCCTGCAGGGCGACCTGCCGAGCCCGGTCGACGCGCCGAAGGGCTGCGCCTTCCATCCGCGCTGCCCGCTGGCGACGGACCGCTGCAGGACCGAGCGCCCGGCGCTGCGGCCCCTGGAGGGACACACCGTCGCCTGCCACCACGCCGAGCAGGCGCTGGCCTGACGCCGGGATCGCGCGTCCCCGTGCGGAGCGGTCTCAGAACGATCGGAAGGACCGGTCCGCGAAGGTCATCGGGGCGTGGCCGTCGGCGGTCACCAGCACCTGGTCCTCGACGATGAATCCACCGAGCCCGTCGACGTAGAACGGCGCCTCGACGGCGAGCACCATGTCCGGCTCCGCCGCGACCGGGCAGTCGGCCGAGATGAACGGCCACTGCTCGCTGAAGGGATCGTTGCCGAGGCCGTGGCCGAAATGGCCCCGCGCATAGCCGGGCACCCCGGCGCTACGGACCGTGTCGAGCATCGCCGCATGGATGTCGGCGAGGGGAACGCCCGGGCGCAACAGCGCGAGGCCCGCCTCGAGGGACGCGAGCAGGGCGGCATGGAGCTCCTGCGCCGCCCGCGACGGTTGGCCCACGACGACCGTGCGCGCGAAGTCGGACGACAGCCCGCCGACCACGGTGCCGAGGTCGAACTTGATCACGTCGCCTGGCTCGGCCGGGCGTCCGGCGCCCCACGGGTCCGGACCCACCGAGATGTAGTCCCAGAAGCTGTTGAACCCGACGCCCCGTCCCGCCGCCTCGGCCCGCACGCCCTCGGCATAGCGCGCCGACAGAGCCTCGCGGGTGACCTTCGGCCCGACGCCCAGCAGGGCGTGCCGGTAGCCCGCCTCGCCCAGGGCGGCGGCGGTGCGCAGGCTGGCGATCTCGGCCGCGGACTTGACCATGCGCAACCGGCGCAGCGGATCCGTGCCGTCGACGAGCGAGGCGTCGTTCAGCACCGAGGCGAGGAGGGCGTGATCCGCGGCGGGGACGAAGCCCGCGTCGATCCCGAGCCGTCCCTCCGCCAGGCCCAGCCGGCGCAGTTCCGCCCTTAGCAGCGCGAAGGCCGCTTCGGCGTCGAAGGTCTCGGGCCGGGCCTCCACCTCCGGCGGGGCCAGGATGGCCGCGAGGGGCTCGTTTGCGCGATGCGGGCGCACCGACCCGGTGCCGACCCAGATCGGATGGAAGACCACGCGCGACGCGGCGCAGCCCAGCCGCACCGCGCCGGCCGCCAGGTCGGGCATGATCGCCACGAGGTCTCGCGTGGCGTCGCGCGGAACGATCGCCATCGCGGCACCGGCGCGGCGGAACAGCGACGCGGGTCCCGGATGGGTGCCGATGGCCCAGGACACGTGCTCGGGCTGAAACAGCACCAGGGCATCGAGGCCCGCTTCCCGCAGGAGGCGCTCGGCGCGCTTGCGATCGATCGTCCCGGCCATCCGTTGCACCCCTCGTGCGCGTGACACGTGCTCCCGCATACCGCAGGATCCGGCCGTTCCACAAACGCGAGCCAGGGCGGACGATGGCCTGCATCCTCGAGACCGGCACGGGGCAGATGCCGGGAGCCCCGGCCGACGGCCTCGCCATCGACCACATCGGCATCGTCGTCCAGGACCTCGCCGCGGAGGTCGCCGCCTGGCGCGCCGCGGGTTTCCGCGTCTCGGACCCGGAGCCGCTGATGGGCCGCTCCGGCGAGGGGCAGGCCGTGCCGCTGGGCCAGAGCAGCGCGCATGTCGTCTTCGAGAACGGCTATGTCGAATTGTCCTCGCCCGTGCCGGGCAGCGGCAATCACCTCGAGCCCTATCTGGCGAAGGGCGAGGGCGTGCGGATCCTCGTCCTCGCCGCCGCGGACGCGCCAGCGGCGCGAGCCGCGCTCCTGCGGGACTGGCCGGGCGTGCCCGACGTTCGCGAGGCGTCGCGCGAGGTCGTGCTCGCCGACGCGGCGCGGCGGGCCCGCTTTTCCTGGTTTCCCTTGCCGTTCGACGTGGTGCCGGGCGTGCTCTCGGCCGTCGTCCAGCACCACTCCCGCGACATCGTGCTTCACCCCTCGCTGTGCACGCACCCGAACGGCCTGCGGCGGATGGACTGCATTGTCGCGACGGGGACGGCGGGGGAGCTCCGGCGGCCGGGTGTCGCGGCGGGGGAGCCCGATGCGCCCCGTCTCGCCCTGCTGGCGGGCGACCGGGCCCTGGCGATCACGGCGCTCCGCCTGTCCCGTCCCGGCGGGGAGACGGTTCTGCTCCGGATCGCCTGAGATGGAGACGAAAGCGCTCCCGTCGGGCCGGACGGGGGCATTTCTTGCTTTTTCCCAATCCCGCAATTGCCGGTACGCGCCGTGCATGCTGATATTCCGGCAGAGCCAACGCCAGTCCACGGATCCATCATGCTGAGACGGACATTCCTGCTGCTTTCGACCGCCGCCCTGGGCGTTGGATTGGCATCCGCGCCGGGACGCGCGCAGACCGAGACGCCCCGCCACGGCGGCACACTGCGCTTCGTGATGAAGTACGAGCCGCCGACGCTCTCCTCGGTCAACAACACCTCGACCCCGCTGACGTCGGGCAAGATCTTCGACGGCCTGCTCACCTACGATTTCGACCTGAACCCCAAGCCGGCGCTGGCCACGTCGTGGACGCTGTCGCCCGACGGCCTGAAATACACGTTCAAGCTCCGCGACGGCGTGACCTGGCACGACGGCAAGCCCTTCACCTCGGCCGACGCGGCCTTCTCGATCCTGCGCCTCAAGGCCGGGCATCCCCGCGGCCGCGGCACCTTCGCCAACGTGGTCGAGGCCAACACGCCGGACGCCACCACGCTGGAGCTGGTTCTGTCCAAGCCGGCGCCCTACCTGATCGTCGCGCTCGGCGGTTCTGAGTCCCCGATCGTCCCCAAGCATCTCTACGAGGGCGTGGACGTCGCGGCACCTCCCGGACCGGCGCTCCTCATCGGCACGGGACCCTTCGTGCTGAAGGAATGGGCGCGAGGCAGCCATGTCGTCCTCGAGCGCAACGCGAACTACTGGGACAAGCCCAAGCCCTACCTCGACCGCGTCGTCGTCCGCTTCATGCCGGATGCGGCCGCGCGTGCCGCCGCCTTCGAGGCCGGCGATCTCGACCTGGGCTCCAGTGCGCCGGTGCCACTCGCCGACCTGCCGCGCTTCGAGGCCGACCCGCGCTTCACCGTCCTGCGGCAGGACTACGCCTATTCGGGCGCCCAGCATCAGATCTTCTTCAACCTCGACACGCCGGTGCTCAAGGACAAGCGGGTGCGCGAGGCCGTGGCGCACGCGCTCGACCTGAACAAGATCGTCGAGACGGTGTTCTACGGCGCCGCCAAGGTCTCGCCGTCGCCCATCAGCGTCGCGCTCGGCCCCTATTACGACACCACGATCAAACCGCGCGCCTTCGACACGGCCCGCTCGGAGAAGCTGCTCGAGGAGGCCGGCCTGCCCAAGAAGGGCGACGGCATGCGCGTGCAGCTGCGCCTGCTGATCAATCCCTTCATCGACACGCGCCTGGCGGAGTTCGTGCGCCAGTCGCTGAGGCGCGTGGGCATCGACGCGGTGATCCAGCCGCGCGAGTTCGCGGCCTATGTGAAGCAGGTCTACACCGACCGCGAGTTCGACCTCATCATCGAATCCCTGTCCAACGTGTTCGATCCCACCGTCGGCGTGCAGCGCGGCTACTGGTCGAAGAACTTCAAGCCGGGACTGCCCTTCTCGAACTCCGCGCATTACGACAGCGCAGAGGCCGACCGGCTGCTCGAGGCCGCGGCGGTGGAGACGGATCCGGCCAAGCGGAAGGCGCTGTGGAAGGACTTCCAGCAGCTCATCTACAAGGACATCCCGTCCGTCGACATGATCTCGCCGCTCGAGGTGGTGATCGCGAAGAAGAACCTCCGCAACTTCGCCACCGGCGCCGAGGGCATCAGCAGCAACTGGGCGGATGCCTATTTCGCCAACTGAGGTCTGGTGAACTCTCGTGGCAGACGCGGCACGATGGTGGTCGCCTTTCGCCACCCCTCCGCGTGTAGGAAGCTGAAAGCTCGTGAAACAAACCACGGTGGGGCGTTGCATCCGACTTCTCGAGCGCGCGACCAACTCCCCGCCGTCTTGCCCGGGCTTGGCCCGGGCATCCACGACTTTGCTGGGGCCATCCTGAAGTCGTGGGTGGCCGGGCCAAGCCCGGCCATGACGCGGAGAGGGAGGTGCCAGCTGGACGACCGAAAAATTCACAAGCTCTGAGCAGCAGCGCCTGCGTGGAGGCGCCCTCGGACCCTGCGGTTGTTTCGCTTCGGCTTTCGTTTTAACGTCGCCCGGTCGTCACGAGTCGGGTCCTCATGTCGTCCATCACGCCGCGCCAGAAGGACATCGTCTCGATCGCCCGTGCGGCGGGGAAGGTGACGGTGGAGGATCTGTCGGCGCGCTTCGACGTCAGTCCGCAGACCATCCGCAAGGACCTCAACGACCTGTGCGACCAGCGGCTGCTGAGCCGCGTCCATGGCGGGGCGGTCGTGGCGTCCGGGGTCGAGAACCTCGCCTACGAGGCGAGGCGCTTCATCGCCACCGCAGAGAAGGCGGCGATCGGCGCGGCGACCGCGCAGCTGATCCCCCACGGCGCGTCGCTCTTCGTCAACATCGGCACCACCACCGAGGAGGTGGCGCGCGCCCTGCGCGACCACGAGGGCCTGCTGGTCATCACCAACAACCTGCACGTCGCCACGGCCCTGTACCCGCACCCGAAAATCGACGTGATCGTGGCTGGCGGCCCCGTCCGGCGATCGGACGGGGGGGTCGTTGGGGCGGCCGCGGTGGACCTGATCGGCCAGTTCAAGGTGGACTTCGCGGTGATCGGCGCCTCGGCCATCGACGCCGACGGGGCGCTGCTCGACTTCGACTACCAGGAGGTCCGGGTGTCGCAGGCGATCATCGAGAACGCGCGCCACGTGATCCTGGTCGCCGACAGCAGCAAGCTGTCCCGCTCCGCGCCGGTACGCATCGGCCATGTCGGCGCGGTCCATACGCTGGTCACCGACCATCTGCCCGAGGGACCCCTGCGCGAGCAGTGCGAGACGGCCGGCATCCGGATCGTGGAAACCGGGCCGCAGCCCGAGGACGAGCGCTAGCACTTTCGAATTTGGTTTCGTTTGATGCTTGATCGCGCGTGAAGCGCGCACTATTCTATCGTCCCGAAGGGTGGCCAAGGCATGCCGCCCGTGACGGGGACGAAGCCCATGGCGGATCTCTACGACATCGCGATCATCGGCGGCGGCGTGAACGGCTGCGGCATCGCGCGCGACGCGGCGGGGCGGGGCGCATCGGTGGTGCTCTTCGAGCAGGGCGATCTCGCCGGCGGTACGTCCTGCGCCTCGACCAAGCTCATTCACGGCGGCCTGCGCTACCTGGAGCACTACGAGTTCCGGCTGGTGCGGGAGGCGCTGACCGAGCGCGAGGTGGTGTGGCGCATGGCGCCCCACATCGTGTGGCCGCTGCGCTTCGTGCTGCCGCATCACAAGGGCCTGCGCCCCGCCTGGCTCCTGCGCCTCGGCCTGTTCCTCTACGACCATCTCGGCGGGCGCAAGCTGCTGCCGGCCACGCGTGTCCTCGACCTGGCCACCGACGACGCCGGCAAGCCGCTCGCGCCGGGCTACCGCAAGGCCTTCGAGTATTCCGACTGCTGGGTCGAGGACAGCCGCCTCGTGGTGCTCAACGCCCGCGACGCCGAGGCGCGCGGCGCGAAGATCCACACCCGCGCCAAGGTCGTGGCGGCCAACCGCGAGGATGGCTGCTGGAGCGTCACCGTCGCGCTGTCCGACGGCAGCCATTCGACGGTCCGCGCCAAGGCGCTCGTCAACGCCGCCGGCCCGTGGGTCGCCGACGTCCTCAACGGCGTGGTGCGCGCCAACAGCGGCGCGGGAGTCCGGCTCGTCCAGGGCAGCCACATCGTCGTGCGGCGGCTGTTCGCGCACGATCGCTGCTACATCTTCCAGAACGCCGACGGCCGGATCATCTTCGCCATTCCCTACGAGCGCGACTTCACCCTGATCGGCACGACGGACGTGGACTACAAGGGCGATCCGCGGGCCGTGGCGGCGAGCGAGACCGAGATCGGCTATCTCTGCGCGGCCGCGAGCGAGTACTTCGCCTCGCCGGTGCGGCGCGAGGACGTCGTGTGGACCTATTCCGGCGTGCGCCCGCTCTATGACGACGGCGCCTCGAAGGCCCAGGAGGCCACCCGCGACTACGTCCTGACGCTCGATGCCCCGCAGGGCGGAGCACCGCTGCTGTCGGTGTTCGGCGGCAAGATCACGACCTTCCGGCGCCTGGCCGAGTCCGCCATGGACAAGCTGAAGGGTCGCCTGCCCATGCTCGACAAACCGTCCTGGTCGGGCGGCGCCGTCCTGCCGGGCGGCGACTTCCCCGCCACGGGCTACGAGGCTCTCGTGTCCTCGATCGCCGCCGAGCATCCCTGGATCGAGCGGGGTCTCCTGCGTCGCCTCGTGCGCGCCTACGGCACCGACGTGCGGACGATCCTGAAGGGCGCCACGGGCGAGGCCGATCTCGGCCTGCGCTTCGGCGCCGACCTCACGGAGCGGGAGGTGCGCTGGCTGGTCGACAAGGAGTGGGCCCGCTCCGCCGACGACATCCTCTGGCGCCGCTCCAAGCTCGGCTTGCGCATCGGGCCGGAGGACAAGGAGGCGCTGGAGCGCTTCGTCGCGCAGTGCGTGGCCGCCGCCGCGCCGGCCGTCCCCGCCTGAGAGGAGGGGACGCCGGCTCGCCTCAGAGCGACGCCGTGATGCCGCCGTCGACGTAGAGCACGTGGCCGTTGACGAAGGTCGACGCGTCGGAAGCCAGGAAGATGCAGGCGCCGACCAGTTCGTCGACCTTGCCCCAGCGACCGGCGGGGGTGCGCTTCTCGAGCCAGGCGGAGAAGGCGGGGTCCGACACCAGCGCCGCGTTGAGCGGCGTGTCGAAATAGCCCGGCGCGATCGCGTTCACCTGCAGCCCGTGCTTGGCCCAGTCCGTGGCCATGCCCTTGGTGAGGTTGCCGACGGCGCCCTTCGTGGCCGTGTAGGGCGCGATCGAGGGCCGGGCCAGTGCCGTCTGCACCGAGGCGATGTTGATGATCTTGCCCGCGCCACGGCGGATCATGTGGCGGGCGCAGGACTGGCCGGCGTGGAACACCGAGGCGATGTTGGTCTGCAGGAGGCGCTGGAACGCGTCCTCCGGGAAGTCCTCGAGCGGCGCGCGATGCTGCATCCCCGCATTGTTGACGAGGATGTGGATCGGACCCGTCTCGGCCTCGAAACGGTCCACCGCCTCGCGCGTGGCCTTGGCGTCCGTGACGTCGAAGGCCAGGACCCGCGAGCCGGGGACCTCCTTCGCGGCGGCGGCGAGCTTGGCCTCGTCGCGTCCATTGAGGACCACCTCGGCCCCCGCGGCGGCGAGGCCCTTCGCCAGGGCCAGTCCGATGCCCTGCGACGAACCGGTGATGAGCGCGCGGCGCCCGGTCAGGTCGAACAGCGTGATGGTCATCGTGGTGTCCTCTCGTCGCCCCCCGTGGACCGGGGCCGTGGCGGCCTTCTGCCATGGATGGTCCATGCGCTCCAGCCCCGGCGCACCGTGCGGGGCCGGGCTTGCGACAAATCGATACAGTTTTCCGGTGGCGCCCGGCCGCGCCGGGAGACACAGTCCGGCGCGATGGAGAAGGCTCCGCACATCCTCGTCGTCGACGACCACCGCGAGATCCGCGATCTCGTGGCGAAGTTCCTCACGCGCAACGGCCTGCGCGTCACCGTGGCCGACGGTGGCACGCAGATGCGGGACCTGCTGGCGCGCGCCGCGGTCGACCTCGTGGTGCTCGACGTGATGATGCCGGGCGAGGACGGCATCGCCCTGTGCCGCGCCCTGCGGGCGGACGGCGACCTGCCGGTGATCCTGCTCACGGCCGTGTCGGGTGACGACGACCGGGTGGTCGGCCTGGAGGCCGGCGCCGACGACTACGTGACGAAGCCCTTCAACCCGCGCGAACTCCTGGCGCGCATCCGCGCGGTGCTGCGGCGGACGCAGGCGGGTCCCCGGCCGGTCGTGGAGGGCGAGCCGAAGGCCTTGCGCTTCGACCGCTTCGTGCTCGATCCGCAGCGTCTTTCGCTCACCGACGAGGCGGGCCGCGCCGTGGCCCTGGGAACGGCGGAGTTCCGCCTCCTGCATGCCTTCCTGACCCGCCCGGGGCTGGTGCTCAGCCGCGACCAGCTTCTGGACCTGACCGCCGGCCGCACCCCGCAGCTCTTCGACCGCAGCATCGACAACCTGGTCAGCCGGCTGCGGCGTCGCATCGAGCGCGATCCGCAGGAGCCCGCCTTGATCAAGACGGTCTGGGGCAACGGCTACGTGTTCGCGGGAGAGGTGGAGGCGGAGCGGTGAGGTCCCTGTGGAGCCGGATCTGGCCGCGGAGCCTGGCGGGGCGCCTCGTGGTCTCCCTGCTGGCAGCCCTCGTGGGCGCGCAGGTGATCCTCGCGCTCGTGTTGCGCAGCCAGCAGGACAGCGTCGTGGCAGAGGTGGTCCAGGGCCAGGCGCTGAACCAGACGGTCGCGTTCGCACGGCTCCTGCAGATGCGTCCGCCCGACGAGGCGCAGTCGATCGCCGAGGCCTTCGGGTCGCGGCAGTCCTGCGCGCGGCTCGTTCCCGGCGTCACCATGGACAGGCCGATGACCGAGCCGGAGAAGGCCCTGGCGGGCACGCTCGCGGTCATGCTCCACGGCGTCCAGGCCGGCGCTCCCCTCGTCGAGATCTCGCCGATCGGTCCGGACGAGCACCCCTGCGAGGGATCCCCGCGCTTCGGCGGGACCGCGGAGCAGAGGGGTGGGCGCCCGGCCGGCGCCCGGCCCCCGGAACGCGCGCGCACGGCTGCCGTGTCGATGTCCGTGCCGCTCGCCGATGGCCGCGCCATCACGGTGCGCACCGCGGTGAGCGTGCCGACCCTGTCGCGCGCCACTGTGTTGTCCTTCCTGTTGTCCTCCCTCGCCGTCTCGCTTGCCGCCCTGCTCGCCGTCCGCCGCCAGACCCGCTCGCTGTCGGCCCTCGCCGATGCGTCCGAGCGCTTCGGACGCGGCGAGACGGTCCAGCCTCTCCCCGTCACCGGGCCCGCCGAGGTCAGCGCCGCCACGGCCGCGTTCAACACGATGCAGGAGCGCCTGGACACCTTCCTGCGCGACCGGTTGCGGCTGCTGGCCTCCGTCAGCCACGACCTGCGCACGCCGCTGACCGCGCTGCGTCTCAAGGCGGAGTTCATCCAGGACGAGACCGTCCGCGACGACCTCGTGCGCACCATCGACGAGCTCGCGCTCATCTGCGAGGAGACCCTCGCCTTCACCAGGTCCGAGACGAGCACCGAGCCCTCGCGCAAAGTGGAGGCGCGGACCCTGGTGGAGGAGGTCGCCCAAACGTTCCTTGCCGCGGGAGCGCTCGTCGACGTGCTGCGGGTGGAGCGGCTCGAGCTGGTCTGCCGGCCGGTGGCCCTCAAACGCGCCCTGCGAAACCTCGTCGAGAACGCGATCCGCTATGGCCGGCGCGCGGCCCTGTCCGTGTCGCGTCCTGCCGGGGGCGGGATCGTCTTCACCGTGGACGACGAGGGTCCGGGGCTGCCGCCCGACCATATCGAGCAGGCCTTCGAGCCCTTCGTCCGCCTGGAACCCTCGCGCAGCAGCGAGACCGGCGGACTGGGCCTCGGCCTCGCCATCGCGCGCAGCATCGCCAAGGCCCACGGCGGCTCGCTGACGCTGGCCAACCGGCCGGGGGGAGGATTGCGCGCCGAACTCCGCCTGCCGCCCGGCTCCCTCGCGGCCCCGTCCTGACCCTGCCCGATCCCGAAGACCCGGAGACCCATCATGATGCTGAAGCCCCTTCTTCTCCGCCTGCACCGGTGGATCAGCTTCACCTTTGCCCTGCCTTTGCTGGTGGTGGTGGTGACCGGCCTCATCCTCTCCTTCGAGCCAGCCACGGAAACGGGGCGGCCCTCCGTGCCCGTGGACGAGGCGCGCATCCAGGCACTGCTCAAGGTCGCCGACCCGGCCGGAACGGCCACTGGGCTGGCCCTGCGCGGCCGGGACAACACGCTGGCGGTTGGAAGCCCGCGCCAGACAGTCGAGGTGGATCTCGCCTCCGGTCAGGTCCGCACTGACGGACCGTCCACGTTGAATGCCCTGTACCGCTGGGCGAGGCCCGTTCACGAGCATCTCATCGGCGACATGGGCTGGCTCGTCTTCGGATCGACCGTGGCGCTCATCGTCGTCTCCGGCCTGGGGATCGCGATGGGCTGGCCCCGGTTCAGGAACACGCTGGGCGGCTGGCACGCGGTCGGGGCGTGGGTGATGCTTCCGCTGGTGGTCCTGTCGCCGTTGACCGGGCTCATGCTGTCGCTTGGCCTGGGCAACGGTGGCGGCTTCGGTGGCGGGGCCGGCGGCGGACGGGCGACCCTGTCGGAGGCGGTCACCATGATCGCGCGCCAGCACGACGTGGCCGATCTCGCCCAGATCCGCAACCGCGGCGGCCGCTTCATGGCCCGCGTCGTGGTCGGCAACACCCCCGTGACCTACATCGTCTCCAAGGCCGGGCTGCAGCCCCTGCCGACCAATTGGCCGCGCAGCCTGCACGAGGGCACCTGGAACACCGTCTGGGGGCCCCTGGCCAACGCCGCCGTCAGCGTCCTCTTCATCGGCCTGATCGCGACCGGAGGAACGATCTGGCTGCGCCGCACCCTCCGCCAGAGGCGAATCCGGGCCGAGAAGCGCGCCCTCGCCCTCCAGGCGAGCGGCACGCGAGCCTGATGTCATGAGCCGTCCGAAGGGCGCCCGCCCGACCGCCTGACGCCGACGGCACCCCGCGCGAGCCCGTCCGCCCGGGGTGCCCTTTACTGTGGGTGTCGGTGGGCCCGCCAGCCCCAGGGCAAGCTTAGCCGGAACAAAGGAAGCCGAGGAATTCGTGCAGGAAAATGAATTCGGCCGCGCTTGATTGACATTTGATTGCACGGGACGACCTGTGTACAAAAGCTGCTCATGATTTGTCCTTTTCGAACTTGAGCGCGACTGTGTCAGGCCGAGGCGAGGCAAGCGGGTCATCCCGCGGGTTGTCGATCAAGATCCACCTCATCGCCTTCGGCCTTCTGTGCTTCCTCCCCGCCTTCGTTGCGGCCGCCGTCGGCGGCCTCGATCTGGCGAAGCGCGAGCGAGGCCGCGTCCAGGAGGACCTGCGCCGGCTCGTCGAGGGCTTCTCGATCGCCGTCGACGCGGAAATGGCCCAGCTCACCAAGTCGATGCAGGCGCTGGCGACGTCACGTGCGCTGTCGGACGGCGACTTCGAGGCCTTCCGCAGCCAGGCCATGCAGGTGGCCCAGGACAACGACGCGGCCATCGCGCTTCGGGAGCCGTCGGGCCAGCACATCTTCAACACGGTGATCGAGCCGGGGACGGCACCCATGCCGCTCACCAGCGATCCCGTGATGCGCGCCGCCGACGCACGGGCCATCGCCACGGGACAGCCGGTGACGTCGGACCTGTACGTGGCCACCGGCGCCCGGCGCCCCTTCGTCAGCGTCGTCATGCCGATCGTCAAGGACGGGAAGGTCGCCGCGCTGCTGTCCATCGCGGCGACGCCCGAGCGCGTCACGCGCCAACTGCGGCTCGGGCCGCTGGGGCAGGCCGGGTGGCTCGGGGCGGTGGTGGGGACCGACAACCGCGTGATCGCCCGCACGCGCGAGCTGGACCGCTTCGTGGGGGCTCCGGCGACCGGCGATCTCGCCGCCGCGATCAAGGCCAGCAGGGCCGGGGTGCTGCCGTCCGTCACGCTCGACGGTGTCGCCGTTCTGACCGGGTTCCGCACCGGCGCCAACGGCTGGACGACCATCGTGGCGGTCCCCGAGGCCGTGCTGAACGAGCCCGTCCGTCGCGTGACCCAACTCCTCACCGTGGCCGGCCTGATCGTCCTCCTCGTCACGGTCACGGGCGGCTGGATCTATGGCCGGTTCATCGGCCGGGAACTCGACACGCTGGCCGAGAATGCCCGGCGCATGCAGCGGCACACGCCCCTGAAGCCCTTCAAGCTGAGCATCCGCGAGGTGGCGACGGCGCAGCAGGCCCTCACCCAGGCGGGGCACAACGCGGAGGAGCTGCTGCGCGAGCTCGACCACAGGGTCAAGAACACGCTGTCCGTGGTTCAGGCCATCGCCGCGCGGACGGTGTCGGACCCGGGGGAGAAGCGCACCATGAGCGGCCGTGTCGCGGCGCTCACCCGTGCTCACGAGGCGCTCAGCCAAGCGCGCTGGGAAGGCGTGGCGCTCGACCGGCTCCTGCGCGGGATCCTCGACGACGCGGGTCTCGGTGCCACGATGGGCGGGCCCGCGCTCACGCTGTCGCCGCGCGCCACCACGTCCCTGGCGCAGGTCGTCCAGGAACTGGCGGACAACGCCCGCAGCCACGGCGCACTGACGGTGCCGGAGGGGCGCGTCGACGTGACGTGGACGTTGGTCGGCGATGCGGTGGAACTGACCTGGGTCGAGAAGAACGGGCCGGCCGTCCCGGATACGTTCAAGCCGGGCTTCGGATTGAAGGTGGCGGAGCTCTGCGTCGTGCGTCAGCTGAACGGCGTGCTGGCGATCAGGCCGGCGACCACCGGCTGGACCGTGGTCATGACCATTCCGCTGCGCAGCCCGCTCGGGGTCGCCGCGACGCTCGCCTGAACGAGAAGGCCCACCGGTGGGGGTGTCCGGTGGGCCTCGGGGTCTCGAACAGTCGTCATCCTTCGGGAACAAGCCTGAAACGTCCAGGCCCCCAACTGGTTCCCGGTCCTCAGGGAGTGATCGCGACCTTCAGCACGCCGTCGCGCTGGTGCGCGAAAAGGTCGTAGGCCTCCTCGATCCGATCGAGCGGAAACCGGTGGGTGACCAGCGCCCCCAGGTCGGCCCGGCCGGAGGCGACGACCTCCATCAGCCGGCGCATGCGTTCCTTCCCGCCCGGGCACAGCGTCGTGACGATGCTGACGTCGCCCAGGCCCGCGGCGAAGGCGCCGAGGGGAATGGTGAGGTCGGTCGAATAGACGCCGAGGCTCGACAGGGTGCCCCCAGGCCGCACGCATCGGAGCGCCGACGCGAAGGTGGCCTGGGTGCCCAGGGCCTCGATGGCGACGTCCACGCCACGCCCATCCGTGAGACGCATCACCTCCTCCACGGGATCGACGGACTTGAAGTCGACCGCGTGGTCCGCGCCGAGCCGTTTCGCCGCCGCCAGTCGCGCCGGCACGGTGTCCACGCCGATGATCGTCGTCGCCCCCATGAGCTTCGCGCCCGCCACCGCCGACAGGCCGATCGGCCCGAGCGCGAAGACGACGACCGTGTCGCCGATGCGGATGCCGCCGCGTTCAGCGCCGGAGAAACCAGTCGACATGATGTCCGGGCACATCAGGACCTGCTCGTCGGTCAGGCTGTCCGGGATGGGGCTGAGATTGGCCATGGCGTCGGGCACGAGGACGTAGTCGGCCTGGCAGCCGTCGATCGTGTTCCCGAACTTCCATCCGCCGATGGCCTTGAAGCCGTGCCGCGTGCCGGCCCCGTCCTGCGACGAGCACCCGCACAGGCAGGCGGCGCTGTGGCCGCTGGGCGTGATGGCGCCCGCGATCACCCGCTGGCCCTCTCGGTAGCCCTGGACGGCGGACCCGAGTTTCTCGATGACGCCGACCGGTTCGTGGCCCACGGTGAGGCCCCTGGCAACGGGGTACTCGCCCTTCAGGATGTGGACGTCCGTCCCGCAGATCGTCGTGGTGGTGACGCGGACGAGGGCATCGTTGGGCCCGGGGTCGGGAATGGGCTTCTCGTCGAGGACGATCCGGCCCGGTGCCACGAAAACGGCGGCGCGCATCTTCGCCATGGTGCAGCTCCTGTTCCAAAGGCCGGAGATCCGGCGGGCTCAGGACATAGACGGCTGGTGCATGGCGATCATTGACCGGGATCATGGAGATCCCGTGGCGAACCTTCGGGACGGCACGAGGATCAGTCGATCGTCTGCCAGGATCGCCCGTGGGAGGCCGCCACCGCGGCGTCGATGACTTTCTGCACCTCCCAGGCCTCACGGAAATCCGGTCCGCAAGCTGGCCCCCCGGCGATGCAGTCGAGGAATTCGGCGACCTCGATGGTCTTGAGGTCGTTGAACCCGATCTGGTGCCCCGGCGCGATGCAGAAGTGGCGATAGGGAGGGTGCTGCGGTCCCGCCTCGATGCGCGTGAAGCCCGACAGCCGCGGGTCGTCGCCGGCGCGGTACCACTGCAACTCGTTGAAGCGTTCCTGGCTGAAGACGAGCCCGCCCTTGGTGCCGCTCACCTCGAACGCCAGGTGCATCTTACGGCCGGTCGCCATCCAGTTGGCCTCCAGCGTCCCGCCGCACCCGCGGGCGAAGCGCACCGTGAGCCGGGCGATGTCGTCGACCTCCACCTTGCGGCGTTCGCCGGACCCGGCCGCCACGGGCCGGTCCTTGACCACGGTCTCGAGGTCGGCCGTCAGCCGTTCGATCGGGCCGAGCAGGAAGCGCGCGAGCGCGATGATGTGGCTGCCGAGGTCGGCGAGCGCGCCGGTGCCGCCGGCGGGATCGAGGCGCCAGCCCCAGGGCACCTGCGGGCTGGCCATGAAGTCCTCGGCATGGATGCCGCGGAACCCGGTGATCTCGCCGAGCTCGCTGTCGGCGATCATCTCCCGGGCGAGCTTCAGGACCGGGTTCTTGAGATAGTTGAAGCCGACCTGGGTCTTGACCCCGGCGGCTTCGGCCGCCTGCATCATGGCCCGGGCGACCACCGCATCCTGGGCGAGCGGCTTTTCGCAGTGGATGTGCTTGCCGGCCCTCGCCGCCGCCACCGCCATGTCGTGGTGCAGGAGGTTCGGTGTCGTGATCGACACGATCCCGATGGAGGGGTCCTCGACGATCCTCCGCCAGTCCGTGTGCCACTGCGCGAAGCCGAACTGCTCGGCCGCCGCACGGGCGGCGTCCGGAACGATGTCGGCGATCGCGACCAGCTTCGGGCGAGGAAGGCCCGGGAAGGTGGACGCCGCCGCCCCGTAGGCCAGCGCATGGGCCCGGCCCATGAAGCCGGTGCCGATGATGCCGACGCCGATCTGGTCCATGCTCGCCTCCCGCCGCCGGCCCTTTGTCGCGGCCGGCTTCGGGAGGCGGTGTGTCATGCGCCGGGTGCGTCGTCAACGCGCCCCACGGCCGGGGTTCAGGCGACGACGGCCTGGAGCCTGGCTTCGAGTTCGGGGGCCTGCCGCGCCCGGGTCTGCTGCTCGAAAGCATAGGCGAAACGAACCATGGCCTTGTCGTCGTAGGGACGGCCCAGGAAGGCGAGGCCCGCCGGGAGCCCGGCCGTGGTGTACCCCGCCGGCACCACGATGCTCGGCACCGGCCCGAGGAACGTGTTCAGGTGCGGTGCTCCCTTGTGGTTGACCCAAGGGGGATTGGTGCCGTCGGCGATCAGCGTGGGCTCGTGTTCGATCGCCTTGTGGACGATGGCGTCGAGCCCGTGGTCGGCCATGACCTTGAGGAGGCTCGTCATCAAGGTGTCGCGCGCCTCGAGATAGCGGGCGTAGGCCTCGGCCGAGCCCTTGCGCGCCCACCGCGTCTTCATCTGCGGCGAGACGGCGGTGTACTCGAAGGAGGCCATCGCCTCGGCCATGCTGCGATAGGGCGCGTCGGGCAGTTCGGAGACGTAGTATTCGAAGGCCTCGGCACCATGGTCGGGATGGCTGGCGCGCAGCGCCAGCAACTCCTTGAGATCCGGGATCTCGATCGGGTCCACCAGCACGGCGCCCGCCTCCGCCAGGGCGGCGAGGCCGCTCTCGAACACCATGCCGACGCGCTTGAAGTCCTCCGCGGCTGGGTCCGCATCGACGCCGATGGAGGTGCGCAGCACGCCGAGCCGGGCGCCCTTCAGCGCGTCGGCCGACAGCCCGTCGAGATAGCTGCCGGAGAGCTTGCCGACGCCGTGGGCGGTGATCGGATCCATGGGGTCGTAGCCGGTCATGGAATCGAGAAGGCGGGCGGCATCCTCGACCGTGCGGCACATCGGGCCGACGGACCCCAGCACCGAAGGCCACCCGTCATACACGCCCCCGCGGCTGACGAGGCCGATGCTCGGCCGCATGCCGACCACGCCGTTCCAGATCGACGGCCGGCGGATGGAGGCGAAGCCCTCCTGGCCCAGCGCGACCGTGCAGAAGTTCGCCGACACGGCGGCGCCGGAGCCGCCCGACGAGCCGCCTGCGGTGCGGTCGATGGCGTAGACGTTGCGGGTCGAGCCGAAGAGCGAGCCGTGGGTGTCGCCGGCGCCCATCTCGCCCAGCGTCGTCTTGCCGAGGATGAGCGCCCCGGCGGCCCGGAGCTTCGCGATGACCGTCGCGTCGCGCCTGGGCCAGTTGTTGCGGAACAGGATCGAGCCGCCCGTCGTCGGGCACTCCTTCACGTCGATCTGGTCCTTGACCAGGATCGGCACGCCGTGCAGCGGCCCGACCGGGCCACCGGCCTTCAGCGCCTCGTCGAGAGCCGCCGCCTGCGCCTCGACGTCGGGGTTCAGGCTGATGACGGAGTTGATCCGCGGGCCCGCCTTGTCGAGCCGCGCGATGCGCTCCAGGTACCAGCCGACGACCTCCTTGGCCGTCCAGGCGCCGGACGTGTAGCCGGCGATGAGCCTGGCGATGGTGATCTCGGAGAAGTCCTTGTCCGTGGTCATGGTGCGTCGCTCCTGCGCTGGGGTGTGCAGGACCATCTGCAATGGGTGGGCCATGGCGGGAACGGCCGGATTCCGGGGCCCCGCGCCCGCCTGAGCCCGTCACGACGGGCGGGCGCGCCGAGTCATTGTGCACTGCACGGAAGGCTGGGCACTTTTTGGCATTAGCAGGACTTATAGGTCCCCGCGAAAGCCCAGCATTTCCCCCGATCGAGCACTCCACACGTCTGGCACGGTCATTGCAGAACTGTCGGACAAGCAGGTCACGGCAACAACGGTTGCATGAACACGAATTCGACGACTCGGGACCCTCCCGAGCCGACGGGAAATCTTTGTCCAGAGCCCGGGAGATGGCGATGTACGGTTGGGAGACTTACCTCAGCGAGCGCGACAAGAAGCACGACGAGCATTGGGGCAAGAAGGAACTGTTCGGCTTCGGCAAGAAGCCGGCCCTTCTGCTGATCGACATCTACTACAGCGTGCTGGGCTTCACCCGCGAGCCGATCTTCGAGTCCATGAAGACCTGGCCGTCGAGCACGGGCCTGGAAGGCTGGGCGGCCGTGGACAAGACGGCCGAGCTGCTCGCCGTCGCCCGCGCCAACAAGGTGCCCGTCGTCCACATCAAGGGGCTGGAGAGCGGCATCGCCCAGTGGGTGCACCGGCATTCCCGCCGCTCCGACATGCCCGCGGAGATGCGCAAGCGCGGCAACGAGATCGTCGCCGAGGTGGCGCCCATCGCGGGCGAGGTGGTTCTCGAGAAGACCGCTCCGAGCGCCTTCCAGGGCACGCCGCTGATGTTCCACCTCAACGCCCTCGACGTCGACACGCTGATCTGCTGCGGCGAGACCACGAGCGGCTGCGTGCGGGCGAGCGTGGTGGACGGGGCGACGAACCGCTTCCGCATGGGCGTGGTCCACGAGTGCGTCTTCGACCGCACCGAGGCCTCGCACTTCATGAACCTCTACGACATGCACCAGAAATACGCCGACGTGATCTTCCTCGATCAGGCCAAGGCGTATCTCGCCGGCAAGCCGATGTGATCGGAGACGGGCCGCGGCAGGCCCGTCCACGCGACTTCGGGCGGGGGTCATACGGGCCTCCGCCGGTTCCCGACCCCAGAGATGTTCGACGAGGGCTGACCATGATCTTCGACCGCCGCCGGATTGTTTCCCTTCTCGCCGCCACCGCGTCCGCGGCCCTTGCGAGCACGGCCCTGCCGTCCGTCTCGACGGCCCAGGAGAAGGTGCTGAAGGTCCGCTTCTACGACGATCCCGCGGGCTTCGATCCCGCGACGATCTTCCGGATCGAGAACGAGAACATCGCGTTCAACATCTTCAGCGGGCTGACGACCTACGACAGCAAGACCGGCAAGATCATCCCGGATCTGGCCGAGGCCTGGGAGACCGACGACAACCAGCTCTGGAAGTTCAAGCTGCGCAAGGGCGTTAAGTGGCAGAAGGGCTACGGAGACTTCACGGCCGCGGACGTCGTCTACACCTTCACCCGCATGCGCGACCCGAAGACCGCGTCGCCCTATGCGCCCGAGCTCGCCAACATCGACAAGATCGAGACGCCCGACGACTACACGGTCATCATCCGTCTGAAGGCGCCTGACGGCAACTTCCTGCACCAGGTGGCCAACTATCACCAGGGCCAGATCGTCAACAAGAAGGCCATTGAGGACGCCGGCGACAAGGTGCGCTGGAACCCGGTCGGCACCGGCCCCTACGCGCTCGACTTCATCGACGTGAACTCGCGCATCGTGCTCAAGCGCCACAAGGACTATTTCCGCGGCCCGGCGCCGATCGAGACCATCAATTTCTCGATCATCAAGGACGAGAACACCTCGACCATCGCGCTGCGCAACGGCGAGATCGACCTCGTGATGCGCGCCAACCGCGAGGAGCACCTGGACACCCTCAAGAAGGAGGGGTTCAAGATGAACCGCGTCGAGAACTACGCCGTCGCCCTGAAGGTGCTGAACCCGTCGTTCAAGCCGCTCTCGGACGTCCGCGTGCGCCAGGCCATCGCCCACGCGATCGACTACGACACCATCAACCAGGCGACGGCGCCGAGCCAGCAGGCCGTGGCCACCAACATGCTGATGCCGTGGATGGACGTCTATTCGGACGACGTCCCGAAGTACAAGTACGACCCCGTCAAGGCGAAGAAGCTGCTGGCCGAGGCCGGCTATCCCAACGGCTTCACGGTCAAGCACCTGAACACGTCGGCCCAGGGCGTCACCGAGCTGCAGCAGTTCGAGATCGACTTCCTGTCGAAGGTCGGCATCACCATGAAGATGGAGCTGGTCGACACCCCCACCTTCAACCAGAAGCGCAACGCCGGCGACTTCGAGTTCGCCACCCGCCTGCTGCCGGCGGTGAACCCCGACACGATCCTGTTCAACTACCTGCATCCGTCCAACGCCTCGCCCAAGGGGCTGAACGGGGCGAAGTACGACAATCCAAAGGTCACCGCGCTGCTGGAGAGCGCCCGGGCCGAGGTCGATCCCAAGAAGCGCAAGGCCATGTACGCCGAGATCCAAAAGATCGCGATGACGGATCTCTACTACCTGCCGATGTACGCGAACCACGTCACCTGGCCCGGCAAGCAGAAGGTGAGCGGCGTCAACATCAACTATCTCGGCCAGGTGAACTTCTTCGAAGTCGACATCAAGTGACGGGAGAGGGGCCATGCTGGCCTATTCGCTGAAGAAGCTCGTCCAGCTCTTCATCACCACGCTGGGCGTCGTGACGCTGGTCTTCTTCACCCTGCGCCTCATCCCCGGCGATGCGGCGTCCGCCATGGCCGGGGACTCGCTCTCGGGCGAGGCTCTGGAACGGCTGCGCGAACAGATGGGGCTCACCAAGCCCTATCTGGTGCAGTACCTCACCTACCTGAAAGGCCTCGCGAGCCTCGACTTCGGCGAGACCATCACGACCGGGCTGTCCGTGTTCGGCCTGATGAAGAGCGCGCTGCCCATCACGCTGATCATCGCCATCTCGACCATCGTCTTCACGGTGCTCGTGTCGATCCCGCTCGGCACGCTGGCGGCCTTCATGGCGCACAAGGGCCACAAGGGGCTCGACAACGCCATCACCGGCACGGCGATGGTCCTCGACCTGATGCCCGGCTTCTGGACGGGCCTCGTCTTCCTCCTGTTCTTCTCGCTGAAGCTGCGCTGGTTTCCCGCCAGCGGCGACGTCAACATCGCCGACCCCGCGAGCTTCCTGCAGCGCATCGCCCTGCCGGTGCTGGTGCTGTCGGTGACGCAGATCGCCACCATGGCCCGCATCACCCGCACCGCGGTGCTCGAGGTGCTCGGCGAGGACTACATCCGCACCGCCCGCTCGCTTGGCTGGTCCGAACTGCGGGTGCTCTTCCGCCACGCGCTGAAGAACGCCGCGCTGCCGATCGTCACCGTGGTCGGCCTGAGCTTCGGCAGCCTGCTCAACGGCACCGTCATCGTCGAGTTCATCTTCAATATTCCGGGGATCGGAAGCCTGCTCGTCAACGGGATCAACAGCCGCGACTACCAGATGGTGCAGAACCTCATCATCTTCTACGCGCTGATCTTCGTGTCGATCAACTTCATCACCGATCTCGTCTACCGCAAGCTCGATCCCCGCGTGAAGTTCTGAGGTCCGAGGTCGATCATGGCAGGAAGTCTCTCTCTCGGCCGCTCGGCCCCCGTCACGCTCCGCAGGGCCAACGAGGGGCCCATGCGTCCCACCTCGCCGGCCCCGCCGCCGGCGACCCAGGTGCGCAAGCCCCCGGTGCACCGCACGGGCTGGCGCGCCATCCTCGCGAACCGCAAGACGCAGATCGCCCTGATGATCCTGGTGCCGATCCTGGTGCTCGCGGCGCTCCTGCCGTGGCTGCCGCTGCAGGCCCCCCTGCAGACGAACCTGCGGGCCATGATGAAGCCGCCGTCGCTGACCTTTCCCTTCGGCACGGACCGCATGGGCCGTGACGTGCTCAGCCGGACGCTGGAAGGGGTGAAGGTCTCGCTCTTCGTCGGCTTCAGCGTCGCGTTCATCTCGCTCGTGTTCGGCGTCGTGCTCGGCACGGTGTCGGGCTTCTTCGGCAAGTGGGTCGACCGCGCCATCATGACGGTGGTCGACATCTTCCTGGCCTTCCCCTCGCTGCTGCTCGCCATCGGCCTCGTCTCGATCGTCGGCACCGGGTTGATCCCGGTGATCATGGCAATCTCGCTCGCCGACATCCCCCGCTTCGTGCGGCTGCAGCGATCGCTCGTGCTGAGCCTGCGCACGCGGGCCTACATCGATGCCGCGCGCACGGTGAAGGCCCCCCAGTGGTGGCTGCTGACGCGCCACGTGGTGCCCAACACGATCGCGCCGCTGCTGGTCGCCGCCAGCATCGCCGCCGCCAACGCCATCCTGGTGGAGGCGAGCCTGAGCTTCCTCGGCCTCGGCATCATGCCGCCGGAGCCGTCCCTCGGAAACCTGATCCGCGACGGCCAGACCTATCTCGAGCAGGCCTGGTGGATCTCGACCCTGCCCGGCGTGGTCATCCTCGCCATCGCCATCAGCCTGCACTTCCTGTCGGACGGCATCCGCGAGGTGCTGGACCCCAGATCCCGCAAGTGAGCGGGTCGCGCAAGTGAACGGCGCGCAGGTGACCAAGGGGAGAAGGACGCAGCCATGACCTACGCCAAGCCCATCGCCGACACGGTGCTCGACGTCCGCGACCTCCACACGCAGTTCTTCACCGAGACCGGCGTGGTGAAGGCCGTCAACGGCGTGTCCTTCACGCTGGGCCGCGGCGAGCGCATGGCGATCGTCGGCGAAAGCGGCTCGGGCAAGAGCGCGATGGCGATGTCGCTGATCAGCCTGCTCGCTCATCCCGGCAAGCTCGTCTCGGGCGAGGTCTGGCTCGACGGGCAGGATCTCGCGGCGATGAGCGAGAAGGAGCTCAACGGCATCCGCGGCAGCCGGGTCGGGACGATCTTCCAGGATCCGATGTCGTCGCTCGACCCGGTGATGAAGGTGAGCGACCAGATGGTGCCGCCGATCGAGCGGCACCTGAAGCTCGGGGCCAAGGCGGCGCGCGACCTGGCCATCGGCTGGCTCGACAAGGTCGGCATTCCCGACGCGGCGCGGCGCATCGACGCCTATCCGTTCGAGATGAGCGGCGGCATGCGGCAGCGGGTCATGATCGCCATGGCCCTGTCCTGCAACCCGCGCCTCGTGATCGCCGACGAGCCGACGACGGCGCTCGACGTCACCATCCAGGCCCAGATCGTCGAGCTGTTGCGCCGCCTGACGGCCGAGACCGGCACGGCCATGCTGTTCATCACGCACGACCTCGGCCTCGTGTCGCGCTTCGCCCAGAAGGTCGCGGTGATGTATGCCGGCCGGATCGTCGAGATCGGACCGACGGCCACCGTCTTCCGCCGCCCGAAGCACCCCTACACGCAGAGCCTGCTGCGCACGATTCCGCGCGCCGGCGAGACGGAGAAGCGCGAGCGGCTGCTGCAGATTCCCGGCTTCCCGCCGGACATGAAGGTTCCGCCGCAGGGCTGCGCCTTCCGCGAGCGCTGCCCCGGGGCCCATGACCTGTGCGCCGTCGAGACGCCGCAGCAGACGGTCCGCGGCCCCGACCACAACGCGGCCTGCTTCCTGCCCAACGGGCTCGACGACGTGGCCGAGCCCGCGGCCGAGGCGCCGGCGGAACGGCCCGTCCCCGTCACCACGGACTGGCGCGCGCTGCCGCGGCAGGACGTGCTGGAGATCAACAACCTATCGAAGCACTTCGTCGGCGAGACGCTGCTCCCCTGGGTGAAGCCGCCGACCGTGCGTGCGGTCAACGGCGTCAGCCTGCGCGTGCGCCGCGGCGAGACGCTCGGCATCGTCGGCGAGAGCGGCTGCGGCAAGAGCACCATCGCGCGCATGCTGCTCGGCCTGGACGAGCCGACCGGCGGCGAGATCTTCATCCAGGGCACCGGCCAGATGGTGTTCCAGGATCCCTATTCGTCCTTCAACCCGAAGATGAAGGTCTTCGACATCATCGCCGAGCCGCTGGTCGTCCAGCGCGTCGGCACGAAGGACGAGCGGGCCCGGCGGGTTCGCGCCCTTATCGAGCAGGTCGGCCTCGAGCAGAGCTATCTCGACCGCTTCCCCAACCAGCTCAGCGGCGGGCAGCGCCAGCGCGTGGCCGTGGCGCGCGCGCTGGCTCTCAACCCGTCGGTCGTGGTGGCCGACGAACCGACCTCGGCGCTCGACGTGTCGGTGCGCGCGCAGATCATCAACCTGCTCTGCGACCTCAAGGCCGACCTCGGGGTCAGCTTCGTCTTCATCTCGCATGACCTCTCCACTGTCCGCTACGTCTCCGACTGGATCGCGGTCATGTATCTCGGCGAGGTGGTCGAGTACGGGCCTGCCGAGGAGGTGTTCGCCGACCCGGCGCATCCCTACACGCGCGCCCTGCTCGACGCCGTGCCCGTCCTCGATCCCGAGGCCGAGGCCGAGCGCGAGATCCGGGTCATCTCCGGCGAGCTGCCGAGCCCGCTGAACCTGCCCAAGGGCTGCGCCTTTGCCTCGCGCTGCCCGAAGGTCACGGATCTGTGCCGGCAGGAGAAGCCGGTCCTCGTCCAGCGCCGCGAGCGGCGCACGGAGGCCTGCCATCATGCAGGCTGACCGGTTCCGCCGCTTCGGCGTCTATGGCGGCGGGGTGTTCTTCACCATCACCGGGCTGTCCGGCCAGTTCTTCACGCTGTATGCGCAGGAACTGGGCGCCTCCACCCTCAGCATCGGTCTGCTCGTCACGCTGCGCGCGGTGCTGCCGATCTTCATCGCGATGCCGTCCGGCCAGCTCATCGACAGCATCGGCCCGATGAAGATGCTCATCGTGGGCGCCGTCTCGCTGCTGGCCTCGCTCATCCTCAATGCGACGGCGGCCGGGATCGTCTCGCTCGTCCTGTCGCAGTTCTTCCTGGGCGCCAGCATCATCATCATGGCATCGGCCTTCCAGGTGCTGGTCTCGACGGGCGACGTCCAGACGCGCAACGAATACATCCAGAAATACTCGATGTGGATGTCGGGCGGCGGCATGCTGGGCCCGCTCCTGGGCGGGCTGGTCGCCTCCGCGTTCCAGGCCCCGATGGACGGCTACCGCGCGGCCTTCCTGACCGCCGCCGTGTCCTGCGCCGGCCTCCTGGTCGCCCTCCTGTGGCTGTCGCGGTCCTATCCGCATCCGGACGACAAGGCGGCGGACGTACCGCTGGAGGACATCCTCAGCGTGCGCGGCGTCTTCGCCAGCTACCGGCGGGGAATGGACCTCACCGGCCACCGGCCCGTGCAGTTCGGCCTCACGGCCACCTTCCTGATCATGTACATCCAGTCCCTCTACAACGGCTTCCTGCCGCTCTACATGGACTCGGTCGGCTATACGACCATGCTGATCTCCGTGGCGCTGGCCCTGAACGGCCTGGCGAGCATGGCGGCGCGCTACATTCTCAAGGGGCTCATGGACCGCCTGCCGGCGGAATACATCCTCACCGGCGCAGGCTTCGTCGCGGCGACCTGCGTGCTCGTCACCCCCATCACCGGCCTCCACGTCGTCTCGATGATGGCGACCGTCATCGTCATGGGCGGGGCGGTCGGGCTCAACCTGCCGCTCAGCATCATGATCATGGTCGACGCCGTCGGCGAGACCGAGCGCGGCAAGCTGATGGGCCTGAGGCTGCTCGTGAACCGCGTCTCGCAGATGCTGAGCCCTGCGATGTTCGGCGTGCTCGGCCACCTGTTCGGCCTGTCGGTCGCGCTGTACGGCGGCGGCGCCTTCCTGCTCGCCACCATGTTCGGCTTCTCCGCCTACGCCAACCGCACACGGTCGCTGCGCGGCAGCTGACCCCCCTTTCAGAAGGACACGCCCATGGCCCGCATCGAAGCCTTCGAGGACCATTGCTGGAAGGACGTGGTGGATGCCGACACCCTGAAGATCTACGCGGCCTACGCCCGCGAGACCTTCGTCGGCCCCAACCCCGCCGTCATCGCCATCGACCTCTACAACTCCGCCTATCGCGGCGGGCGCCGCCCGCCGGTCGAGATCCAGGCGGAGTTTCCGTCATCGTGCGGGATCAATGCCTGGAATGCCGTCGAGCCGACACGGATGCTCTTCGCCGCGGCGCGTCTCGCAGGCGTGCCGATTTTCTACTGTACGTCGGACGTCCGCCCGCAGAGCCGGCCGTCGGGCGTGGGGGCGACGCGGCGCCAGAAGCACACGTCCATGCCGGACGACTCCTTGATCCTGCCGGACCTCGCGCCCGAGCCGCAGGACGTGATCATCCCCAAGCAGCGCGCCTCCATCTTCGCCGGCACGCCGCTCGTCTCGCACCTCACCGTGCTCGGCGTGCGCAGCCTCATCGTCTGCGGCGAGAGCACGTCGGGCTGCGTGCGCGCGAGCTGCGTGGACGGCTATTCCAGCGGTTACCACGTGACGCTGGTGGAGGAGTGCACGTTCGATCGCTCGGACCTGATCCACAAGATCAACCTGTTCGACCTGCACCACAAATATGCGGACGTCATGAAGGTCGACGAGGTCGTCGCGCATCTGGGCGCGATGGGAGGCCAGCGCGTCGCGGCCGAGTAGGGCCGCGCACGACCCTCGATCGTCTCAGCGGCCCGCGATCTGCATGAGGGCCGAGCGCAACGTCTCCGCCGAGTAGGGCTTTCGCACCACCGGGACCGACCGCATCGCCTCGGGGATCATCACGGAGTCGCCGTAGCCGGTGGCGAAGACGAACGGGACGCCTCTGCGGGCGAGCTCTTCGGCCACGGGCAGAGACGTGCCGTCCCCGAGATTGACGTCGAGGATGCCGATGTCCGGTGCTCCCCCGGCAATGCCGCGCAGCGCGTCTTCCACCGTGGCGTGGGTCGCCACGCGCGGGACGCCCATGTCCTGGAGAATGGCTTCCGCGTCCAGGGCGATGACGAGCTGGTCTTCGAGCAGCAGGACGGAGAGGTTCGCGAAGTCGTCCGTGTCGGATGGCGACGGGGTTGCGGCCACCGTCGACGCGACGACGGGAAGGGTCGCGCTCGCGAACCGGGCCGGAATCGTGAACCGCGCCTGCAGGCCCTCGCGGCGATAGTCGAGCTCGGCGCTGCCCTGAAGGTCGAAGGGAACGCTTCGCCCCAGGAGCACCGAGCCGAAGCCCTGCCGTTGCGGCGGCTCGACGGGCGGACCGCTTCGTTCCCCCCAGGTCATCCAGCAGTCGTCGGCGGCGTCGAGCCCCGTTTCGACCCGGAGGCGCCCGTCCGCGACGGACAGCGCACCGTACTTCGCCGCGTTGGTCGCCAGCTCGTGCAGCACGAGGGCCATGACGGAATAGGCGCGCGCGTCGAGGCCGACGTCGTTGCCCGCAATGCTGACCTGCTCCGCCGGGTAGGGCGACAGTTCGGCTCGCAGCAGCTGGTGAAGGCTGCCGCCGCCGTCGGCGCGCACCACCTGGTCGTGGGCGTGGGACAGGGCGAGAATGCGGCCCTTCAATCCCTCGACGAACCGTTCGAGACTGAGGCCCGCTTCGGCGGGGTGGCTCACCAGCGACTTGATCAGCGCCAGGATGTTCTTGACGCGGTGGTTGAGCTCGTCGTTGAGCACCCGCTGCCGGATCTCGGCCTTCTGCCGTTCGGCGGCGAGGATCTCGACGTTGCGCATGATGACCTCGCGCAGGCCGATCAGCAGAGCCTCGGCGACGTTGCGCTCGTCATCGGTCCAGGGATCCGACTGTCCTTCGACGCTCTGCTTCCAGACCGCGAAGCTCTGGCGTGGTGTCAGTCGGTCGCCGTTCGGACCGGTGCTGTAGACCTTGTTGGGATCGCCGGCCCACTCGAGCGTCTGGACCTTTTCCTTGCGGAAGAAGAACAGGAAGTCCCGCGGGGTGATCGACAGGGGCACCGCCAGAACACCCGCCGTCACGTCGGCGAAAGCCCGAGCCTCCGGCCAGTGTTCGTAGAGCGCGTGCGTGGCCACGACCGCGGGCGTGCTCGGGGCCGATGCGAAGTCCGCCAGCCCTGCGATAGCCGACGTCGGCGGTGTGCTGCCCCAGGCCGACCACTCACCGTCGAGCCAAAGGCCGATGCCGTCGCAGGCGATGACCTTGGCCAGGTCCGGAAGGGCGTCGCGAATGGTCGCGTCCACGTCCTGGTGGAAGGACATGCGCGCCAGGAGCTGGTCGAGCGCGGCCCGGACGCGCACGGTGGCCTCCGCCCTGTGCCTGTGGTGGAGCGAGGTGAGGTGAAGCGAGAAGAAGTCGCCGAACAGCTCCGCCCCCACCCGTTGCGCCAGGGGCAGGATCTTGGGCGCGTAGTGATGGCAGGCGATCAGGCCCCAGAGTTCGCCGCCGACGATGATCGAGATCGACATCGACGCACCCACGCCCATGTTGCGCAGATACTCGAGATGGATGGGCGACACGCTGCGCAGATGGGCGAAGGACAGGTCGAGCGGTGCCCTCATCTCTTCCGACACGGGCAGGATCGTGCTTGCGGCGCCGGTGGCGTCGCCGATCACGCGGATGGTGTTCTTGAGATAGAGCGACCGGGCCTGCTTAGGGATGTCCGCCGCCGGAAAATGCTGGCCGAGAAAGGACTCCAGATCGCCCCGCTTGGCCTCCCCGACGACCTTGCCGGAGCCATCGGCGGCGAACTCGTAGATCATGACCCTGTCATAGCCCAGCAGCCCTTGAAGATAGCGGGGCAGCCGGTCGTTCAAGGCCTTCATGTCGGTGAGCGCGTGAACCTTCGCCATGAGCGCGCGCACGATGTCGAGCGGATCCTCCCGGCTCTGGGCGGAGGCCGGTTCGAACTCGATGATCATCGCGCCCTCGAAGCGGTGCACCGACACGTCGAACAGCGTGCCGACGGGCAGCACCACGGCGCGCAGGAGGCCCGGCCGCCGAGGATCGGACGACTTCGTCGCGGCGTTGAACAGGTCGTGGACGAGAGCCTCCTCGAACACGTCCCCCAGGGTCAGGTCCAACGGACTGACGGTCAGCCCCAGCATGGCGACCGCGTTCTCGGAGCAGCGCAGGATGCGCGCGCCGTCCGCGCTGCAGGCGATCAGGCAACCATGCGCTTGCACGCTGCCCGGCGTGTGGATGGGCTCCCGGTCGCAGTTGGTGAGGTCGGTGCCGTTAGTGGACATCGATGCTTTCAGCGGCCTCCAGGGCGACCCGAAAGACGCGCTCGGCTCCTGCCGCAGCGGCCTCGAGGTTGAACCTCTCGGGTCCCTCCAGGCAGCCGAGGAAACTCTGCCAGCGTGCGATCGAGCGGGATTGAACGGCGAGGTGACGTGCGCCGAAGTCCTGCGTGAAACCGAAGGCCTGGGCCCGCTCGAACAGAACGCGCGCGCCCAGCATGGACCCTTCCAGGACGTATTGGGCGCCGAGCCACTCGTCCGCCTCCGCTCCAAGCGCCAGAGGCTGCGGCGAGGATCTGGCCGCGAGTCCGAGATCGCGGCAGTCGGCCCGGACGTCGTCCAGGATCGACAGCGGCGCCGGGGTCGCGGTGGGCCGCTCGGGGCTTTGGAAACAGGCCTCCACGGACGAGCGGAACGCCTCGATGATGAGCACGTAGCGGCCGTAGCCGAGGGGATCGACGAAGTCCCCGATCAGCGTGTCCAGGTCGCGATGCAGATGGGCCGTCGCCATCCGCAGCTCATGCCGTTTCGTGCGCATCCGTCCATGAAGCCAAGATCGAGAGGAGCCGCGGCGCAAGCCTCGCGGGGCACGGGATCGGTCCGCGTGCGCTTCACCTACCGGCGCGCGCCTGTGCGCCCTCGCCGGTCTGCATGGAACCCCAATAGCACCGAGCCGTTTTTCGATCTGTTCACTAGTGCACACAAGCCGACCAAATTCCGCAATCTGGAAGGGGATCAATGACGACTGGATCGAGGGAGCGCCCGAGCAGCAACATCCTGTCGGCGCTGCGTGACGAAGACTTCAGCCTGATCGAGCCGCATCTCTCGCGCGAGACGCGGACCACGGGCGACATGCTCTACCGGCCCGGCGACAACATCGCGCAGGTGTATTTTCCCCTCGGCCCGACTCTCGTCTCCTACCTCGTGACGAACGCCGACGGGCGTGACGTCGAGACCGTGCTGGTGGGCCGCGAGGGCGCGGTGGGCGGCATCGTCAGCTCCGGCTTCCTGCCCGCCTACTGCCTCATCACGGTGAAGTTCGGCGGCGCCGTGCTGAAGGCCCCGGTGAGCAGCATCCAGGCGGCCAAGGAGCAGTCCGCGAGCTTTCGGCGGCTGTTCTCCCGCTACGCCGACTGCCTGATGGCCCAGATGTTCCAGGCGACCGCGTGCAACGCGCTCCACAGCATCGAGCAGCGGACCGCGAAATGGATCCTGGCCGCGATGGACCGGACGGGCGAACACGTCGTGCCGCTGACCCACGAGGAACTGGCGTCCCTGCTGGGCGTCGGCCGCAGCTACACCAGCCGTGTGCTGCAGAAGTTCAGGGCCGAGGGGGTCCTGACCACGGCGCGCGGGTCGTTGATGGTGAAGGACAAGGACGCGCTGATCCAGCGCTCCTGCACCTGCAACGAAAGCGTCCGCGGCCATTTCGACCGCGTCCTCAGGGGCGTCTATCCGGACGCGGACTGACGCCCCGAAAGGCCGATCACGCGCCCGTCACGCGCCAGATGACGTCGCCGACGTCGTCCACCACCAGCAGCGATCCATCAGGGCCAAGCGAGACGCCCACCGGACGGCCGTAGCTGTCCTTCTCGTCGGGCGAGAGGAAGCCCGAGAGGATGTCGCGCGGCGGGCCGGCGGGCCGGCCGTTCTCGAAGGGGATGAAGATTACCTTGTAGCCCGACAGCGTGCTGCGGTTCCACGAGCCGTGCTGGCCGATGACCATGCCGTCGGGGAAGCCCGGCAGCGTGCCGGCGGGCATCCAGCACAGGCCCAGCGAGGCCGTGTGGCCGCCGAGCGCGTAGTCCGGGATGGTGGAGTTGGCGACGGCCTGCGCGTCCTGCGGCACGCGGTCGTCGACCACGCGGTCCCAGTAGCTGTAGGGCCAGCCGTAGAAGGCACCGTCCTTGACCGAGGTGAGATAGTCCGGCGGCGTCTCGTCGCCGAGGCCGTCACGCTCGTTGACGACCGTCCACAGCACGCCCGTCGTCGGCTCGAACGCCATGCCCACCGCGTTGCGCAGGCCGCCCGCGAAGATGCGGCTGGAGCCGGTCGCGAGGTCGATCTCCCAGATGCAGGCCCGGCCTTCCTCTTCCTTGAAGCCCTTGTCGGCGATGTTCGTCAGCGAGCCCACGCCGGCATAGAGCTTGGTCCCGTCGGGCGAGAGCAGCAGGCTGCGCGTCCAGTGGCCGCCGGGCTTGAACGTGGTCACGCGCCGCGCCGGCCCGGTGACCTTCATGGTGGCGCGGTCGAACGGGAAGGCCATCACGCCGTCGGTGTTGCCGACGTAGAAGGTGTCGTCCTTGAGCGCCATGCCGAAGGGCTGGTTGAGCTTCTCGAGGAAGACCTCCGAGACCTCCGCGTTGCCGTCCCCGTCGGCGTCGCGCAGGCGGGTGATGCGGTTGGCGCTGACGCCGACCGCGCCGGCCCGGCGCATGGTGGCACGGATGGCGTAGTCGAAGATCGACTTCAGCGGCCCCGGCACGCTGCGGGATTCCGCCACCAGCACGTCGCCGTTGGGCAGCACCTCGAGCCAGCGCGGATGGTCGAGGTCGGTCGCGAAGGCGTTCACCTTCAGGCCCGGCGCGGTGGTCGGAAGCTGGCCCGGAATCCAGCCCTTCGCCGTCGGCATCTTCAGGGTCGGCACCTTGCCTTGCGGCTTGGCCCTGGGGATCGCCGGCGTCTGGCCGAAGGCGGGGGTCGGGTCGCCGTCCTGCATGCGGCGCTTGGCGACCGCGGCGGCACCGACGAGGGCGACGGCGCGGGCAAAGAGGCTCTGGAAGTCCATGGTGGTCCTCGGCTGGATCGGGGGAGGGATCGCGGGTCCGCTCAGTAGCGGGCGTCCTCGAGCCCACAAAAGGGATCGACGGGGTTGTTGCGGTTGAACGGAGCCTCGCCGGTGAGGAGATCGACGACGGCGCGCTGCATCGTCTCCGAATTGGCGTAGGCGTTGATGTAGGTCGGCACCCGCGGCGCGTCGTAGAGCATGTAGGGATAGCCGAACGAGACCATGACGGTCGGGATGTCGTGCCAGTAGCGCTTCATGGCCCTGCCGAAGAAGCCCGTGAGCTTGAGCCAGTCGAGGAAGATCCGCCCGCGCGTGAGCAGCGTCTCCTCGCCGAAGAGGTAGAGCATCACGTCGTACTGGCCGGGCTCCGGCACCATGTCCTTGGCCGCCAGCGTCACCTCGAAGCCGCGGGCCCGCAGCATGTCGGGCAGAGCGAAGGGCAGGGGATCGTCCTTGAACGGGAAGACGATGCCGCCGGACACGACGAAGACCCGCTTGTGCTTGCGCGGATCGAGCGGCAGCAGGCCGGTGACGTCCTTCACGAGCGTCGGCGCGCGGCGGGCCAGCGCCTCGGCATAGGCGCGATGGGCGGCCGTGTCGGGGTCCTTGCGGGCCGGCGCGGGCTTGTGCAGGCCGAGCGCCGCCTTCAGGGCGAGCTGGCGCGCGACGGCCTCGTCCACCCGCGCCCATGTCAGCCGCCCGTCGGCGAGCGCGGCCTCGAGATATCCGAGGTCGCGAACCGGATCGTCGGAGAACAGGATCACGTCGCAGCCGCTGCTGACGATCTCGGGCAGGTGCTCCGAGCGCTTCGACCAGGAGCCGAGGCCCGCCATCGGCGTGGCGTCGGAGACGATCAGCCCGTTGAAGCCGAGGCGTCCGCGCAGCAGGTCCTCGTTGAGCAGCCTGCTGATCGTCGCCGGCCGGAAGGCCTCGACGCCGGCATCGGGCTGGTGCGAACGCACGAAGGCCGGCAGGGCGATGTGCGCCGACATCACGGACATCACGCCGGCGTCGATCGCCTTGCGGTAGAGCCGGCCGAACGTCGCCTCCCAGGCGTCCATGTCGAGTGGGTTGATCGTGGTCACGAGGTGCTGGTCGCGGTCGTCGTAGCCTTCGCCCGGCCAGTGCTTCACGGTCGCGCCGATGCCGAGCGTCTGGAAGGCCCGGATCTGGGCCAGCGCGTGGCGCTCGATGACGTCGACGTCCGAGCCGAAGCCGCGGGTGGCGACGATGGCGCTGCGCCATGCCGCATTGATGTCGAGGAGCGGCGTGAAGCTCCAGTTGATGCCCGCGGCATGGGCCTCCTCGGCCATGATGCGGGCCACCTCGGCGGTCGCCTCGACGTCGTCGATGGCGGCGAGCGCCAGCGGGTTGGGCAGTTCGGCGCCGGCGGGCAGGCTGGCGCGGCTGCCCTCCAGGTCGGCGGACACGAGCACCGGGACGGGAAGCGCCGCGTTGAATCGGGCCACGAGCGCCCGATCGGCCTCGAAGGTCGCGCTGCCCTTGCGCGTGATGCCGCCCGGCCGGAACGCGAGCGCCGCCTCGACCTCGGCGCCTTCGTTGCCGGGGAGGCGCAGGTTGAACAGATGGCGCAGCCTGTCGTCCGGGGAGAGCCGCGCGAGCGTCTCGGCCACCCAGCGTCGTCCCTCGGCGTCGAGGTTGAAGGGTGCGCGGGAGAAGCTCTCGGTCACGGCATGGTCCTCCGGGTGCGAACGTCGCGCGGCACCATAGAGGCAGAGACGCCCGCGTGCGAGCCCCGCGCCGTCAGACCACCATTGCTCGCGTGCCGGCCACGCTTCAGCCCGCGCGGTCCGCCGGGAGCCATGGCGGAACGCCCGCACCGGGTCGCCATGCTCGTCAGTGCCGCGGGCCCGGTGTATGAGGGGCGATGACCTCGCCCGACGACCAGCAGCCAGTCCCCGTTCCGGATCCGCTCGCGCCGTGCCCGCACTGCGCCAAGCCCGCGCCCCTGTGCGTCTGCGAGGCCGTGACCCCCGTCGAGTCCCGCCTGACGGTGCTCATCCTGCAGCATCCCCAGGAACAGGATCGCCTCCTGGGCACGGCCCGGCTCGCGGCCCGGTATTTCGACAAGGCCGTGTTCCGGGTCGGCCTGTCCTGGCCGAGCCTGTCGAAGGCGCTCGGACGCGATGCCGACCCGGCCCGCTGGGCCGTTCTGCATCTGGGCGCCATGCGCGGCGCCGACCTGCCGCCCGATCGCGAGGTCGTGGTGTTCGACCGCAAGGGCGTCATGATGCCGGACCAGGACGCCGCGCTCGACGGGCTGGAGGGGATCGTCGCCTTCGACGGAACGTGGAGCCAGGCCAAGACCCTGTGGTGGCGCAACGCGTGGGTGCTCAAGGCACGCCGCCTCGTGCTCAACCCGCGGCAACCGTCGCTGTATGGCCGGCTGCGCCGCGAGCCCCGCCGGGAGGGCCTGTCGACCATCGAGGCCATCGGCCTCGCCGTGTCCGCCGTCGAGCGCCGGCCAGAGATCCGGGACACCCTTCGCACCGGCTTCACGGCCATGCTGGACCGCTATCGCGACGCGGCCCAGGCCAGTGACGAGGGGCAGGTGGCGTCGTTGATCCGCGAGGCCGAGCGCGGTGCGACGAAATCGGTCAGCGCCCGGCGGGGCGGACACCGCCGCGGCTGGCGCGCCCCGGCACGGTAGATGCAGTCGCGTTGCCGTGGCCGGGCAGCGATCCTATCGTCTGCGTCAACACGAAGGAGTTCAGCCTCATGCGCGGCACTGTCGATATCGATCCGGCTCTCGTGACGCCGGTGACCATGCAGTTTGCGGCCGAGTGCCCCGGCTACGCGCTGTCGCGGGTCACCGTGCGCGACCACGTCGTCACGATCGACGAGCCTGCCGAGCGGGGCGGGACGAACGAGGGCCCCACTCCCACCGAGACGTTCGTCTCGTCGCTGGTGGGCGTGACCAACGTCATCCTGCGCCGCATCGCCAAACGCGACGGCATCGCGATCCGCAGCCTGTCCGTCACGGCCGAGGCGGAACTCGACCGCCGCGGCGTCTGGCTGGTCGAGCCCGTGACGGTGCCCTGGCGGGCCATCGCGATGGCGCTCACCATCGACACCGATGCGGATGAAGCGCAGCTTGCGGTGTGGGAGGAGGACCTCCAGGCCTTCTCCCCCATCCACGCGCTGCTTCGGGCCGGCGGAACGCCCGTCACGCTCGCGTGGCGCCGGGCCTGACGACATCCCGACTGCTGGAGCCCCGAGAGGAAACCGATGGCGACCGCACCCCAGAACACCCGGCCTCAGAAAACCTGGCCTGAGGCCGCGGCCCGCCTCATCGCCGTCGCCGCGGGCCGTGCTCCGGCCGACCTCGTCATCCGCAACGGGCGCTGGGTGAACGTCCACTCGGGCGAAATCATTCCCGGCACCGACGTCGCCATCGCCGACGGGCGCTTCGCCTTCGTGGGGGCCGACGCTTCGGCGGCCATCGGCCCGCAGACCGCCCTCATCGATGCCGGCGGCCGCTACCTCGTCCCCGGTCTCTGCGACGGGCACATGCACGTCGAGAGCGGAATGGTGACGGCGACCGAGTTCGCGCGCGCGGTCATCCCTCACGGCACGACGACGATGTTCGTCGACCCGCACGAGATCGCCAACGTGCTGGGCCTCCCCGGCGTGCGCCTGATGCACGACGAGGCCGCCGGCCTGCCCGTGAACATGTTCGTGCAGATGCCGAGCTGCGTGCCCTCCGCTCCCGGCCTGGAGAATGCCGGGGCGAGCATCGGCGTCGCGGAGGTCGAGGAGGCCATGGGCTGGCCCAACATCATCGGCCTCGGCGAGATGATGAACTTCCCCGGCGTCGTGGCCGGCGACGCCGTGATGCTCGGCGAGATCGCCGCGACGCAGACTGCGGGCAAGACCGTCGGCGGGCATTATGCCTCGCCCGACCTGGGAGTCGCCTTCCATGCCTATGTCGCCGGCGGACCGGCGGACGATCACGAGGGCACGCGCGTCGAGGACGCGATCGCCCGCGTCCGCCAGGGCATGCGCGCCATGCTGCGGCTGGGTTCGGCCTGGTACGACGTGGCCAGCCAGATCAAGGCGGTCACGGTGCAGGGCATCGACCCGCGCAACTTCATCCTGTGCACCGACGACAGCCATTCCGGGACGCTGGTCGCCGACGGTCACATGGACCGGGTGCTGCGCCATGCCATCGCGCAGGGCCTGAAGCCGGTGACCGCGATCCAGATGATGACGCTGAACACGGCCCAGCACTTCGGGCTCGAGCGCGAGCTGGGCTCCATCACGCCCGGCCGCCGCGCCGACCTCGTGATCACGTCGGACCTGCCGACCTTCCCGGTCGAGACGGTGATCGCGCGGGGCGTCGTGCTGGCCGAGAACGGAACGCTCGTCGCCGACATTCCGCCCTATGCCTACCCGGCTTTCGCCAAGGGCACGGTGAAGACCGGCCGGCGCATCGAGCCGCAGGATTTCCACATCGCGGCGCCCTCCGGTCGCAACGAGGTCGAGGCCCGCGTCATCGGCGTCATCGAGAACCAGGCGCCGACCAAGGCGCTGGTGAAGCGGCTTCCCGTCGTCGACGGCCGCGTGTCGGGCGACCGCGCGCAGGACGTCTGCCAGATCGCCGTCGTCGAGCGCCACCGGGGCACGGGGTTGGTGACCAACGCGCTCGTCTCGGGCTTCGGCTACGGCGTCGACTGCGCGGTGGCGAGCACCGTCGCGCACGACAGCCACCACATGATCGTGGTCGGCACCTCGCACGCCGACATGGCGCAGGCTGCCAACCGCCTCGCCGAGGTCGGCGGCGGCGTGGTGGTGATCAGCGGCGGCAGGGAACTGGCGCTGGTGGAACTGCCGATAGCTGGCCTGATGTCGGACGAGCGCGCCGAAATCGTGGCGGCGAAGGCCGCGAAGCTCGTCGAGGCCATGCAGGCCTGCGGCTGCCGCCTCAACAACGCCTACATGCAGCACTCGCTGCTGGCGCTGGTGGTGATCCCCGAACTCCGGATCTCCGACATCGGCCTCGTGGACGTGACCACCTTCAGGCCGGTGTCGCTGTTCGTGGAGTGAGCTTCAATCCACGACTCGAACCTCTCGGCCGTCCTGCCCGGGCTTGGCCCGGGCATCCACGACTTTGCCTGGGCCACGCGAAAGTCGTGGGTGGCCGGGCCAAGCCCGGCCATGATGCGGAGAGGGATGTGCAAGTTGAACTCGGGCAAAGGGCAGTGTAGGCCACGCCTTTGCCCCGGTATGCCGTATCAAGGCGCCTTTGCGGCCTTCACCGGATCCTTGACCTGCTCGATCTTGGCGAACTCGACATTGTAGAGCTCGCCGTCGACCTTCTCGACCTTGCGGATGTAGATGTCCTGGATGATGTCGCGCGTCTGCGGGTCGATGGTCACCGGGCCGCGCACGCTCGTCCAGCTGAGGCCCTTCATGGCGTCGATGAGGGCGGTGCCGTCGGCGTTGCCCTTCGTCTTCTCGAGCGCCTTGTAGACGAGCTGCATGCCGTCATAGGCCCCCACCGCCATGAAGTTCGGCCGCATGCCGTTGTTGGCCTTCTTGAAGGCATCGACGAAGGCCTTGTTCTCCGGCGAGTTGTGCGCGGCGGAATAGTGGTGCGTGTTGATGACGCCCAGCGCCGCGTCGCCCATGGCGTTGAGCTGGTCGTCGTCCGTCACGTCGCCGGTGGCGATCAGCTTGATGCCGGCCTTGTCGAGCTCGCGCTCGGCGAACTGCTTCATGAAGGTGGCGCCGAAGCCCGACGGCACGAACACGAAGACGGCGTCGGGCTTGGCATCCTTCACGCGCTGGAGGAATGGCGCGAAGTCGGGCGCGCGAAGCGGCGTGCGAAGGCTCTCGATCACCTTGCCGCCGTCCTTGGCGAAGCGCTCGGCGAAGGCCTTCTCGGCGTCGATGCCGGGACCGTAGTCGGTCACGAGCGTCACGACGGACTTGATGCCGTTCTTGAAGGCCCACTCGGCCATCGGGACCGTTGCCTGCGGCAGCGTGAAGCTGGTCCTCGCGATGTAGGGCGACTGCTCCGTGATGATCGCCGTGGCGGCCGCGGTCACCACCTGCGGGACCTTGGCCTGGGTGGCGATCGGGGCGACCGCCAAGGCCAGCGGCGTGAGCCCGAAGCCCATCAGCACGTTGACCTTGTCGTTGACGACGAGCTCCTGGGCCAGCCGCTTGGTGATGTCGGCGTTGCCCGTGTCGTCCTTGACGATGAGCTCGACCTTCTTGCCCGCGACGGTGCTGCCGTTGAGCTGCATGAAGAGCTTGGCGGCCGCCTGCTGCTGGATGCCCGTCGTGCTGGAGGGGCCGGTCATCGGAAGAATGAGGCCGATCTTGACGTCCTGAGCGGACGCGGCGCCTGCCAGACCCAGCGCTGCCAATCCGGCGAGAGCCGGTACGAGTGAGCGGAACATCAAAACCCTCCCAAGGCACCGTGCGCCTTGCGCACGATTGTTGCTTATTCGAACAGGCTAGTGTCCGCAGGCCCGGGGGGTCAAGCACCCCGGCGATCCCCGTCAGATGTGGTACATGGCGGCCATCTCGTCGAGATCGGCCATGGCGCGCATTTCGGCCAGTGTCCGGCCGTCCAGGACGGTAGAGATGGCGTTGCGCACCTCGATCATCATGAGCCGGACGGCGCATTGGCGCTCGTCCGTGCAATCCTGGCACCGCCGATAGGCGGTCTTGCTGGCGCAGGGCAGGGGAGCGAGGGGCCCGTCGAGCACGCGGATGACGTGGCCGATCCGGATCTGCGCGGGCGGGTGGGCCAGCGTGAACCCGCCGCCCTTGCCCTTCTTGCTCTGCACGAACCCGGCATTGCGCAGGTCGGCGAGGATGGCGTCGAGGAACTTGCGCGGAATGGCGTTCCGCTCGGCGATGTCGTTGACCAGGACAGGGCGTCCCGGCTCGGCCCCGGCGAGGTGAACCATCGCCTTGAGGCCGTACTTGCCCTTCATGGTCAGCATCGCGGGCCTGCTTCGTGTTCAGGCGCCCCGGCGCGAGGGTTCGTAACCGGCGTCGCGGATCACATGCTCGGCGCGGGCCGCGTCGCCGCTGACCCGGACTTCATGCTTGGCGAGGTCGATCGCGACCGGAACGCCCGGCATCTCGGCGGCCAGCGCCTTGCTGATCGTCGCCACGCAGTGCTGGCAGCTCATGTCCGGCACGTCGAAAACGGTCTCGGCCCTGCTGTCGGTCATCGTCCTGTCCTTCCATGCTGCCGGCCACCCTTCCGTGGCCGGCCCGCGCCGTCAAGGCGGACCATGGATATGGGAATTCGTGCCCACATTGTCCATGCGGGCCGACGACAGGCGATCAGGCCGCGCGACGCCCCATGGCCGGGCGGCGGACCGCCGATCTCTGGTCGCGGTCGAGGACGAACTCGGAGACGAGCTGCTCCAGGCCGCGGATCTGTTCGCTGAGGGCGGCCGCCGAGGCGGCGCTTTCCTCGGCCAGCGCCGCGTTCTGCTGGGTGGTGCCGTCCAGCTGCGACACGGCCTGGCTGATCTCGTCGATGCCCGTGGCCTGCTCGTTCGTCGCCGAGGAGATCTCCGCGATCGTCTCGGCCACGTCGTGCGAGGCCCTGACGATGCGCTCCAGCGACTCGCCCGTCGCCCGCACCAGCTTCACGCCGGAGGCGACCTCCGAGACGGACGCGCTGATCAGTGCCGTGATGTCCTTGGCGGCCTCCGACGAGCGCTGGGCCAGGGTGCGCACTTCGGACGCGACGACGGCAAAGCCCTTGCCCGCCTCGCCGGCCCGGGCGGCTTCCACCGCGGCGTTGAGGGCGAGGAGGTTGGTCTGGAACGCGATGTCGTCGATCACGGTGGTGATGTCGGCGATGCGGCGCGATGCGTCCTCGATCCGGCTGATCGCGGCAACGGCGTCGCTGACCACGCGACCGCCCTCCGTCGCGTTCTGCTGCGCCTGGGTCGCGAGCGCGGCGGCCTGGCGCGCCGACTGGGCGCTGTTCTTGACCGAGGCGGCGAGCTGCTCCGTCGTCGCGGCATTCTCCTCCAGGCTCGTCGCCTGCTCCTCGGCCCGCGAGGCCAGGTCGCTGGCACCGGCGCGGATCTCGTGGGCCGCGTGGCCGACTGTCGTCGCGGTCTCCTGGATGGTGGCGATGGTCGAGGACAGGCGCGTGATCGTTTCGTTGATCGAGGCCTTGAGGTCGCCGAACACGCCCTCGTAGCTGCCCTGCACCGGCTTGGTCAGGTCGCCGGCTGCCACGGCGGCGAGCGACTTGGCGAAGTCGTCGGTCGCGTTTTCGACGAGATCGGCGACCGCGTTCAGGCCCTGCGCGATCTCGCGCGCCGTGCTCTTCTTGCCGGCCATGTCGACGCGGCGCGTGAAGTCGCCCTTGGCCGTGGCCTGCACGATGGTGGCGATCTCCTTCTCGGCCGACAGCTCCTGGGTGATGTCGGTCCAGATCAGCGCGTGGCCGACCTTCGTGCCGGTGTCGTCGAACACCGAGGCCATGTCCACGTCGATGATGTGGCCGCCGACTTCGTAGCGGACGCGGCGCCGGCGCCCATCGTCGGAGATCAGCTCGCGGTGAAGCGCATCGTTCTTGCGGTAGTAGTCGATGTGCTCGCCGTACATGCCGGTGATGGAGAAGTCCTCCTTGGCGGCCCGGAAATGCGGCTCGAGCTCCATGAACAGGTCGACGAGCGCGTTGCTCATGAAGCTGATGTGCTCGTTGACGTCCGTGATCATGAGCATCGCGCCGGAGCCGTTGAGCCCCGCGGTGGTGAGGGCGTTCTCGCCGGCCATGCCCTGCAGCCGCTTCAGCGCGCGGGCGATGTCGCCGAACTCGTTGTTGAGCGCGGTGTGCGGGATGGTGGTGACGTAGTCGCCCTTCTCGAAGTTGGCGATCGCGCCGAGCACGCCGTTGAGCGGGCGACGGATCGAGCCGGTGACCATGAAGAGCAGGATCGTCGCGATGAGCAGCGCGACGGCCGTGATCGCCAGGTTCATGTTGCGCTCGCCGGTCAGGCGGCCCTCACGGGCCATCAGCAGGCGCTGCAACTGTCCATTGGTGAGCACGGCGAGGGCATCGGAATCCTGGCGGAGCACGCTCAGCGCCGCCTGGGCGGCTTCGCTCTTCTCGACCGAGCCGGCAGCGGCCTTCTCCAGGAGGTCCCCAACGCGCAGCACCATGTCGTCGGCGCTCTTCTTGAACTTGGCCAGCGGGCCGGACAGGGCCTTGCGGGTGGTCTCGTCGGAGGCGGCCAGCGCCTGCTCGATCGCGTTGGCAACGCCGGACCGGGCGTCGTCGATGTGGACGAGGTTGCCGTTCACGTCGCCGTAGAGCTTCAGGCCGACGGACTTGCTGCCGGCGGGCCAGGTCTTGAGAAGCTGGCCGATGTCGGCGAAGTGCTCGGTGACGTCGGCGAGCCGGTTCGTCACGGCATCCATGAGGTAATAGGTGTCGATGTCGGGATCGAGCGTCAGGTTGGAGCCGTCGGCGACCTTGGCGATCGCGGTCTTGGCGGCCTCCACCGTTTCGTCCGCGGAAGCGCCGGGCTTGGTCGCCAGGCTCATCAGCTTTTTGATGGCCTCGCGGGCGGCGAAGCGTGCGCCCAGACCCGCATCCGCGTCACGCAGGCGGCGCGCCGCGTCGGCCGGATCCGTGCCGTTCGCCGAGGCCAGGGGCCAGAGCTTCTCGATGTAGCGGGCGCCTTCGATTTCCTTGCTGACGAAGTCGATGGAGCGCTGGGTATTGGCCACGTAGAGCCAGGTCACGTAGATGAGCGGGACCGCCAGGCACGTCAGAATGACGATGATCTTCTGCCCGACGGTGACCTTGACCTTCGATACCCACGCCATGCTCTGCGCCCCCGCTTCCCCCGGCGGATCCGGTCAACCGGACCCGCGTAGTTCCAGCTCTGGCTTAAGCTATGGGCTATGAATGCCCAGTAAATGGGCATAGGATTTTTATGAAAGGCAAAATCGGGTTAAACGGATTTAAGCCTTTGCAGCCAGGGCGTGAAGGATCCGCGCCCACGACCGCGTCCCGTGGTGGAAGCTCGACAGATCGTACTTTTCGTTGGGCGAGTGGATGCGATTGTCGAACCGTGCGAACCCGACCATCAGCGCATCCATGCCCAGCATGCGCTTGAAGTCGCCGACGACGGGGATGGATCCCCCCGTCGCCGCGACCGCGGCTTCCCCACCCCATTCCTCGGCCAGGGCCTTGAGCGACGCCTGCAGCATTGAGCTGTCCGCCGGCAGCACGAGCGCGGGGCTGCCGCCGTGCTCGCGGAACTCGACGGAGCAGTCGGCCGGGATGCGGGCGCGCACATGGGCCCGGAAGGCCGCCCGGATGGCCGCGGGATCCTGGCCCTCCACCAGACGGAACGAGACCTTGGCGGAGGCCTTGGCCGGGATGACCGTCTTGAAGCCCTCGCCGGTGTAGCCGCCGACGATGCCGTTCACCTCGCAGGTCGGGCGCGACCAGATCTGCTCCTGGACGCTGCGACCCTTCTCACCGGCCGGGATCGAGAGCCCGACATTGCGCAGATAGCCCTCCTGGTCGAAAGGCAGCCGCTCCCACTGCGCCTTCACGGAGGCGGGCAGTTCCTTCACGCCGTCGTAGAAGCCCGGCAGGGTGATCCGGCCGTCGGCGTCGCGCAGGGAAGCGAGGATCTCGGTCAGCAGGTGGATGGGGTTGCGGGCGGCGTTGCCGAACATCCCGGAATGCAGGTCGCGGTCGGCGCAGGTGATGAAGATCTCCTCGCCGACCAGGCCGCGCAGCATGGTCGTGATGGCGGGGGTCTTCTCGTCCCACATGTCGGTGTCGCACACGAGCGCGATGTCGGCCTTGAGCTCGTCCTTGTGGGCTTCCATGAAGGGCTTCAGGCTGGCGCTGCCCGACTCTTCCTCGCCCTCGAACAGGATCGAGACCTTCACCGGCAGCGACCCCGTCACGGCCTTCCAGGCCCGGCAGGCCTCGACGAAGGTCATCAGCGCGCCCTTGTCGTCGGAGGCGCCGCGGCCGACGATCCAGGTGTCGCCATTGGGCTGGGGCACGAGGGTGGGCTCGAACGGCGGCGTCTTCCACAGCTCGACCGGATCGACCGGCTGCACGTCGTAGTGGCCGTAAAACAGCACATGGGGGCCGTCCGGACCGGAGCGGTCGTGGCCGACGACCATCGGATGGCCTGTGGTGGGCCGCGGCGACGCGTCGAAGCCGATGCTCTTCAGGTCCGCGGCCAGCCACTCCGCCGTCCGTCGGCAGTCGGCGGCATAGGCGGGATCGGTCGAAATGCTCGGGATCCGCACGAGCGCGAAGAGCCGCTCGAGGCTCGCGTCGAGATCGGCGTCGATGCGGGCGAGGACGGCGTCGAGCTTGGCATCGGTCATGGTGGGTCTCCTCGAGGCAGTGATGGCACCGGCTGGGGTGCCTGGTCGATCGGTGTCGTTCAGGCCGCGGCCGGCAGAATGGCCGACAATGACGGGACGACGGCAAGCCCGGCCGCGGCGCCCGGCTCCTGCGGCGCGTCGAGCGCGCCGTGGGCGACGAGGGCGCCGGCGGGGGTTTCGCAACGATAGGCATAGGCGCGGCCGAGATAGGTGCGCAATCCCAGGCGGGCCGGGATCCCGCGGCCGGGCGGCCCCACGACGAGCCCCTCCGGACGGGTCGCGAGGACGAAGCGGTCCGGGATCGGGCCGAAGTCCCGCTCGTCGAGCGTCAGCGACACGCCCCCCGCGCCCTCCGCCATGACAGCGCCGTCCTGCCGGGAGGAGACGGTCATCGGCAGGAGGTTCTCGAACCCCACGAACCGGGCCACGAAGGCCGTCGCCGGCCTGCGGTACAGGACCTCGGGCGTGTCGAGCTGGACGATGCGGCCGGCGTCCATGATCGCCACCCGGTCGGAGATGGAGAAGGCTTCCTCCTGGTCGTGCGTAACGTAGACCGCGGTCGTCCCGTTGGCCCGCTGCAGCTCCCGGATCTCGACCCGCATGTCGATGCGCAGCTTGGCGTCGAGGTTGGAGAGCGGTTCGTCGAACATGAGGAGCGGCGGGCGGATGACCAGCGCGCGGGCGAGGGCCACGCGCTGCTTCTGGCCACCGGACAGGGCCGCGGGCAGGCGGTCGGCGAGGGCGGAAAGGCCGACGCGCTCGAGCATGGCGGCGGCCTGACGGGCCCGGTCGGCGGGAGCGATGCCGCGCTGCTTGAGCCCGAAGGCGACGTTGTCGGCGACGCTGAGGTGCGGGAAGAGCGCGTAGTTCTGGAAGACGAGCCCGATGTCCCGCTTGTGGGGGGGCAGCGTCGTGAGATCCCGGTCGCCCAGGCGGATGGTGCCTTCGCTGGGGGCCAGGAAGCCGGCGACGAGCCGCAGCGTCGTCGTCTTGCCGCAGCCGCTGGCGCCGAGCAGCGACACGAGCTCGCCGGCACCCACCGAGAGCGACAGGTTCTCCAGCACCCGCGTGGTGCCGTAGCGCGCGCCGACGCCGTGGAGGGAGAGAGGTTGGGTCACTTGGTGAAACTCGTCAGTCCGAGGGTCCGCTCGACGATCGCCATCACCGCGACCGTGAGCACCATGAGCAGCACCGAAACGGCGGCGACCGTGGGGTCGAAGAACTGCTCGACGTAAGTGAGGATCTGGATCGGCAGCGTGCTGATACCCGGCCCCGTCAGGAAGACGGAAATCGACACGTCGTTGAGGGACGTGATGAAGGCCAGCACGAAGGCCGCGATGATGCCCGAGCGGATGTTCGGCAGCACGACCGTGAAGAACGTCTTCAGCGGCGGACAGCCGAGGCTGATGGCGGCTTCCTCGGCGCTGAAGTCGAAGGTCGCCAGGCTCGCCCCCACCACGCGCACGCAGTAGGGCAGCACGAGCAGCGCGTGGCCGAGGATGAGCGCCGGCAGGACCGGGATCCCGACCTGGACGGCGGCGAGACGCAGGAGCGAGAAGCCCGTCACGATCTCGGGGATCAGGATCGGCAGAACGAAGAACAGGCCGAGGAAGCCCGGCAGGGCCTGGCGCCGCCGGGCCATGGCATAGGCGGCGGGGATGCCGACCAGCAGGGCGAGGAAGGTGCCGCCGACGGCCACCTGCATGCTCGTGACGAAGGAGGCGCGGAAGGCGCCGTTGGCCAGCGCGTTCTCGTACCAGCGCAGCGACAGGCCCTGCGGCGGAAAGGTCAAGAACGTCGTCGTGCTGAACGAGGATCCGACCACCACGACCAGGGGGCCGAGGAGGAACAGGTAGACGACGGCCGCGCCGGCGATGAGCGCGGGATGCGTGCGGTTCATCGGCTCACCCCGTCGCCGGGTTGAGGCGGCGCGCCAGCATGGTCATGGCGACGACGACCAGGAGGGTGATCACCACCATGACGGTGGCGATGGTGGCCGCCCCCATCCAGTCGAAGGACACCATGGCCTTCTGGTAGAGCAGCGTCGCCAGCACCGTCTGCTGCTCGCCGCCGAGGAGCTGGGGCGTCGCGAAGGCGGTGAACGAGCCCGTGAACACCAGGACCGAGCCGACGATCAGGCCCGGGACAGCAAGCGGCAGGATCACCTGGCGGAACACCGCGCCGGGTGTCGCGCCCAGCGAGGCCGCGGCCCGGGACAGGTCGGGATCGATGTTCTCCAGCACGCCGACGAGCGAGACGATCATCAGCGGCGTGAACAGGTACACGAGCCCGACGATGACCGCGAACTCGGTGTAGAGCATCTGCAGGGGCGCCGACGCCAGGCCGACCTTCTGGAGGAAGTCGTTGGCGAGCCCGTTGCGCCCCAGGATCACCATGAAGGCGAAGGAGCGCACGACGGTGCCGGTGAGCAGCGGGAACACCGCCGCGACGATCAGGATGCTGCGCGCCTTCTGGGGAGCCCGCGCCACCACGTAGGCGGCCACGAACCCCAGCACGAGCGACACCACGGTCGTCACGGCCGCGATCTCCAGCGTGCGCAGCGTGACGGCCTGGTTGAAGGCGCCGGTGAAGAAGCGCTGGTACAGGGCGACGGCGCGGCCCGACGTGAGCGGCATCGTCGCCGTGTTGGCGACGGGCGCGACGAGGAGCCCGGCCACGATGGCGAGCGCCGGCGCGACCAGGAGCCACGTCGCCGCCGCGCCCTGCCGGTCGGATGCCTTGGAGGACTTCGCCATGAGATGGCGGATCTTCGGCCGCTCAGCGGCCGAAGATGTCGTTCCAGCGGTCCTGCCAGTCGGGCTTGGCCGCGTTCACCTTGGCGTAGTCGATGCGGCGCAGCGCCTTGATGGTGGCCTCGCCGTAGGTCCAGGGCGCGGCCTGTTCCGGGGTCAGCTCGACGGTCCGGTTGGCGGGTGCGTCGGTGCCGGCGATCGCGAGGTTCTTCTGCACCTCGGCGCTCAGGTGATGGTTGATGAAGGCGAGCGCGAGGTCCTTGTTCTTGGAGCCCACGACCACGTTCACCGTGTTGAAGGTCGAGAAGGCGCCGTCGCCGAGGTCGGCCCACACGGCGGTGGGGATGGCGGCCTTGAGCTGCGGGAACACGAAGTCCTGCACGGCGGCGACCGAGACCTCGCCGGTCGAGAACAGGTTCACGAGCTCGGAGCCCGTGTTGTAGGTCTTCACCAGGTTCGGCTTGATCTCGGCCAAGCTGGCGAAGGTCTTGTCCGCCTCCTTGTAGGGATCCGCCTTCTTGCGCTCGGCGGCGACCAGCGCGATCAGCGGCCCGGCGGTCGTGTTGAAGCCCGGCAGGCTGATCTTCTTCTTCAGGTCGTCGCGCCACAGGTCGGCCCAGGACGTCACGGGCTTCACCTTGGCGGAATCGAACACGATGCCGTAGCGGCCGATGGTGTAGGCCGGGCCGTAGCCCTCGCCCTGCGGGGCCTGGGCGATCGGGTAGACGTCCTTGAGATTGGGCACCTTCGCGGGGTCGATCTTCTCGAACATCTTGTCCTGAAGGCCGGTCTCGGAGAACACGTCCGACAGGTAGATGAGGTCGACGCCGCCGCCGCGGATCTTCACCTTGTTCAGGCGATCGCCGGCGTTGCCGGTCTCCAGCACGATGTCGACGCCGTACTTCTCCTTGAACGGCTTGAACAGGAAGGCTTCGAGCTTGTCGCCGTTGAAGCCCCACATGGAAATGGTGAGGGTCTTCTTCTCCTGCGCGGTGGCCGGAACGGCCGCGGCGGCGCCGAGAAGGGCGGCGAGCGCGAGGGAGGCGAGGCGGAAGCGGGTCGTCATCGTGTGTCCTCTTGCGACGGGGCGGATGGCCTGCGACAGGTCGGCAACGCCATCCCGCCCTATAAGCACGAAGCATGCTACACGGCGAGCGTCATTTAGCATCTGGAAAGAGGGCAAAGCTGCCATGACCCAGCTTCCCGTCATCATCGACACCGACCCCGGGCTGGACGACGCGCTCGCGCTCATCATCGCGCTGCGCTCGCCGGAGCTGGACGTGGTCGGCGTCACGACCGTGGCCGGCAACATCGGCCTGTCCACGACCACCCGCAACGCCGGGCGCATGCTGGCCCTGCTGGGCAGGTCGGACATCAAGGTCGTGTCGGGCGCCGCCGAGCCGCTGCGCCGCCCCCATCTCGATGCGGCGGAAATCCACGGCGGCGACGGAATCGGGGGCGTGGCCCTGCCGGAGCCCGCCGCCGCCCCCGCCGGGACCGACGCGGTGGGCTACCTGCGCGACGAACTGGAGAAGCGCCCGGCCGGATCCCTGCGGATCATGGCGCTCGGGCCGCTCACCAACATCGCCCATCTCATCCTCGAGCATCCCGAGACGGCGGCGCGCGCCGAATCGATCGTCGCCATGGGCGGCGCCGTGCGCGACCGCGGCAACGTCACGGCCGCGGCCGAGTTCAACGTGTGGGCGGATCCCGAGGCCTACGACGTGGTGCTGCGGTCCGGGCTTCCGTTCGTGCTCGCCCCGCTCGACGTGACGCGCAAGGTGCTGGCGACGCCGGACTGGAGCGGCCGGCTGGACGCCGTCGGCGGGCCGCTGGCCGAGGTGGCCGCGCAGATGATCCGCGCCTACCTGGCCAACATCGAAGCCATGCGCACCGCCAAGGGCTTCCCCGAGGCCGAGCGCAAGGCGACGGGCTTCCCGCTGCACGACCCCTGCGTGATGCTGCACGCCCTGGCGCCGGAGCTGTTCTCCATCGAGCGGCTGCCACTACGGATCGTCTGCGACCGCTCGGACGCCGACGGCGCCACTGTGATCGATCCTGCCTCGACGTTCTTCGCCGACGTGATGACGGGCGTGAAGTCGGACGAGGCACTGGCGCTGGCGTTCGACCGTCTGTCGCGTGGGTGAGCACGGGGCCGCTGTGCGTCCTTCGACACGCGGCCTGCTCAGAGCTTGTGAATCTTTCGCGGGTCCAGCGAGCACCTCCCTCTCGGCGTCATGGCCGGGCTTGGCCCGGCCACCCACGACTGACGCTTGGCCCCAGCAAAGTCGTGGATGCCCGGGCCAGGCCCGGGCAGGACGGCGGAGAGGTGGGCGCGCGGTGGAGAATTCAGGTGCAATGCCGCACGGGGATTGAGTCACAAACTGTCCGGATGAGGACCTTCAGTGGTGATCTAAAGGCACAAATCTCCTCATCCTGAGCAGGCCGCGAAGCGGCCGTGTCGAAGGACGCACCCCCTTTCAGCCGCGCCCGGCCTTGCGCATCTCCGCTACTCCCGCCGCCAGCAGCCGTCGCAGCCACACGTGCAGCGGGTCGGAGCCGAAGCGGCGGTGCCAGACCATCATCATGGTGAGCCCGCCCGCGCGACCCTCGTGGACAGCCTCGAGCGGCGCCGCCGTCGAGGCGAAGTCGCGCATCAGGTTGGCGCGCAGGAGGCTTGGGAGGGTCGCGATCATCGTCGTGCCGCGCAGGAAGGCGGGCACGCCCGAGAAGCTCGGCACGGTGACCGCCATGTCGCGCTGCACCCCGTCCGCCTGGAGACGCCGGTCGAAGTCCAGGCTCTCGCCGTTCGGGTAGACCACGCTGACGTGCCGGGCCGAGAGAAACTCCTCGGCCGTGCGCGGCGCCGCCCGAGCCTCCGGGTCGTAGAACACGACGTAGCGGTCGCGCAGCAACGGCCTCTGCACGATGTCCGTGCCTTCCGGCGCGTAGGGAGAAATCAGCAGGTCGCAGCGTCCCTGGCGCAGCATGTCGGCACTGGGGACGTCGGACGGAATCACGCGCATGTGAACGCGGGAGGCACGCTTCTCGGTGGCTCGGAACAGGCCTGGCAGCAGCAGGTCCCGCTGCAGGTCGTTGGCCGCCACGGTCAGGTCCAGGCTGGCGGTCGACGGGTCGAACGTGCCCCGGGCGCCGAACTGCTGCAGGCCGGCCAGCAGGTCGCGCGCCGGCTCGCGCAGGGAGAGGGCATGGGCCGTGGGCGCGATGCCGCGGCCCGACTTCACGAAAAGCGGCTCGCCGACCAGCCTCGACAGGCGCTGCAGGGCGTGGCTCACGGCGGACTGGGTCATGTCCAGTCGGGCGGCGGCGGCCGTCACCGATCCCTCGTCGAGGACCGTCAGGAACAGGCGCAGCATCGCGCCATCGAGCGCCAATCGATCGATTTCATTCATGGGTGACATGATAGCGGATGAATTCATTCTGTGAATGAGCTGGCGCATGGTGACGCCCGAACCCCGTTCAACGGGACAGGAGGAGACGCATGGCCGGCGCCAAGAGCGAATTCATTGCCTGGGATCGCACCCTGCATCCCGCGGCCTTCACCCCCACCTACAAGACCAGCGTCCTGCGCTCCCCGCGCCACGCGTTGCTGTCGCTGCACAATTCGCTGTCGGAAGTGACCGGGCCGGTCTTCGGCCACAACGAGATCGGCTTGCTCGACAACGACCTGATCCGCAACTACGCCAAGTCGGGCGACCCGATCGGCGAGCGGATCATCGTTCACGGCCGCGTGCTCGACGAGATGGGTCGTCCCGTGCCCAAGACGCTGGTCGAGTTCTGGCAGGCCAATGCCGCCGGCCGCTACCGGCACAAGAAGGACACCTACCTCGCCCCGATCGACCCCAACTTCGGCGGCTGCGGCCGCACGATCACGGACGAGAACGGCTACTACTATTTCCGCACGGTGAAGCCGGGTCCCTATCCCTGGCGCAACTACATCAACAGCTGGCGTCCCGCCCACATCCACTTCTCGGTATTCGGCTCGGGCTTCGTGCAGCGGCTCATCACGCAGATGTACTTCGAGGGCGACCCGCTGATCCCGATCTGCCCCATCGTCAACGTGATCCCGGACAAGGCGGCCGTCGACCGCCTGATCGCGCCGCTCGACATGAACGAGCAGGTGCCGATGGACAGCCTCTGCTACCGCTTCGACATCGTGCTGCGCGGCAGCCGGTCGACGCTGTTCGAGAACCGCCTGGAAGGGAACTGAGCGATGCCCCAGGAACTCCATTACCTGAAGCAGACCGCCTCCCAGACGGCGGGTCCCTACGTTCACATCGGCCTGGCCCCGCACGCCGCCGGCTTCGACATCTTCCAGAACAATTTCAGCAACGTGCTGGCCGGGGCCGGTACGCGCGGCGAGCGGATCGTGATCGAGGGCCGCGTGTTCGACGGCACCGGCACGCCGGTCCGCGACGCGCTGGTCGAGATCTGGCAGGCCAACAGCTTCGGACGCTACAACCATCCGGCCGACACCCAGGACAAGGAGCTCGATCCCGAGTTCCGCGGCTGGGGCCGCGCGGCCGCCGACTTCAACACCGGCGTCTACACGTTCGACACGGTGAAGCCGGGCCCCGTGATCGGGCGCCACGGCCGGCCGATGGCGCCGCACGTCAGCGTCTGGGTCGTGGCCCGCGGCATCAACATCGGCCTGAACACGCGGATGTATTTCGCCGACGAAACGGCGGCGAACGGGGCCGACCCCGTGCTCAACCTCATCGAGCTCGAGAGCCGCCGCAAGACGCTGCTCGCGGCCCGCTCGGAGCGGGACGGCAAGGTCGTCTACACGTTCGACATCCATCTCCAGGGCGACCAGGAGACGGTGTTCTTCGACGTGTGAGGGCGGCTGCGGCGTCCAACCACGGCTCCTCGTCCTCTCCGCGTCCTGGCCGGGCCAAGCCCGGGCAGGACGACGAGGTGGGAGCGGGTCGGACATCATCTGGATGCCGCTGTCCCTGCCCGCTCACAGGTCCTTCACCAGCCGGATCGCGTCGTAGATCGCGGCGTGGGTGTTGCGGGCCGAGACGGCGTCGCCGATGCGGAACAGCTGGAAGCGGCCGTCCGGGTTGGTCGCGATGGCTTGCGCGCGACCGGCGATGAGCGCGGCGTGGTCGACCTCGCCACGGTTCGTCGACAGGGGCTTCAGCGCGAAATAGAGGTCGTCGAGCGGGATCGTGCCGTGGTTGACCACCACCTGGTCGACGATGCGCTCCTCCTGCGCCGTGCCGTAGTCGCTCCCCACGGTCGCGACGAGCCGGTTGCCGTCTCGGCGCAAGGCCCTGAGCTTCCAGGTCACCGTGAAGGTGACGCCGAGCGGCTGCAGCGCGCGCACGTAGGGCACGAGGTTCATGCCCATCACCTCCGGCGAGAAGGTGCGATCCGGCGTCATGACCTCGACCTTGGCGCCCGCCTGGGCGAGAGCCTCGGCCGCCTGCAGCGCCACGTGGTCGCCCGCGTCGTCGAAGACGAGCACGTTGGAGCCGGGCCGGACGTCGCCCGACAGGATGTCCCAGCCCGAAACCACGAGATCGTTGCCCTCCTTCAGGACGGCCGTGTCGGGCAAGCCGCCGGTCGCGACGATGACGATGTCGGGCGTCTCGGCCAGGACGGTGTCGACCTCCGCCCAGGTGTTGAAGCGGAACGTCACGCCGTGGCGGCGGCACTGGTCCATGCGCCAGTCGACGATGCCCATCATTTCGCGCCGGCGCGGGCTGCGCGCCGTCAGCCGGATCTGGCCGCCGGCGGCGTCAGCCGCCTCGATCACGGTGACGGCGTGGCCCCGCTCCGCGGCGACGCGAGCGGCCTCGAGGCCGCCCGGACCAGCCCCGACGACGAGGACGCGACGGGCCTCGGCCGCCTTCGAAATGGCGTGGGGCACCTCCTGCTCGCGCCCCGTGGAGGGGTTGTGGATGCAGAAGGCGGCGCCGCCCTGGTAGATGCGGTCGAGGCAGTAGTTGGCGCCGACGCAGGGCCTGATCTCGTCCTCCCGCTTCTCCCGGATCTTGCGGACGATGTGCGGGTCGGTGAGGTGGGCGCGCGTCATGCCCACCATGTCGAGGCGACCGGAGGCGATGGCGTGCCGGGCCGTCGCGACGTCCTGGATGCGGGCCGCGTGGAAGGTCGGCAGCCGGGTCGCGGCGCGAACCTCGCCGGCGAAGTCGAGATGCGGCGCCGAGGCCATGCCCTGCACGGGGATCACGCCGGTGAGGGCGGCGTCGGTGTCGATGTGGCCGCGGATCACGTTGAGGAAGTCGACGAGCCCGCTGACCTGCAACCGCCGCGAGATCTCGAGGCCCTCCGCGCGGCCGATGCCGCCTTCCGCCATCTCGTCGGCCACGTAGCGAACCCCGACGATGAACCCTGATCCGACGCGGTCGCGGATGGCCCGCAGCACGTCGAAGCTGAAGCGCATCCGGTTCTCGAGGCTGCCGCCATAGGGGCCGTCCAGATCGTTCGTGCGCGGCGACCAGAACTGGTCCATCAGGTGCCCGTAGCACTCCAGCTCGATGCCATCGAGCCCGGCAGCCTTCATGCGCTCGGCGGCGTCGGCATAGTCGCGCACGATGCGGGCGATGTCCCAGTCCTCGATCCTCTTGGGGAAGGCGCGATGCGCAGGCTCGCGCGCCAGCGACGGCGAGACCACCGGCAGCCAGTCGCCCGCGTCCCAGCGGGTGCGCCGGCCGAGATGGGTGAGCTGGATCATGACCGCGGCACCCTCGCCGTGGCAGGCGTCGACGAGCCGGCGCATCCACGGCACGACCTCGTCCTTCCAGGCGAGGATGTTGTTGAAGGCCGGCGGACTGTCGCGCGACACGGCCGCGGAGCCCGCCGTCATGGTCATGGCCACGCCCCCGCGGCAGCGCTCGACGTGGTAGGCGCGGTAGCGCTCCTTCGGCAGCCCGTCCTCCGGATAGGCCGGCTCGTGCGAGGTGACGATCAGGCGGTTGCGCAGCGTCAGGTGCTTGAGCTGGAAGGGCTGCAGCAGCGGGTCGTTCGACATGGGGCCAAGTCCGGTGATCCTGGTCCATGAGGCTAGCAGCGCCTGCGGCCACGCCACAGTCGCGATTGCGCCTTCGGCTGCACCGCCAGCGTCCCGAGGGGTCTCTTCGGCGAGGACGGGGGTGCCGTGCCGGGATGCCGGCCCGGCGCTACGCGCTCATCCGCTCATGGCGTTCCAGCGCCTCGCCCAGCGGCGGCATGATGGTGCTGCGCTCGCTGGCCAGAGAGAAGTTCAGGGCGCTTCGGCCACCGCCCGGCGCACCGGGGGAGGGCAGGCGCATGCGGTCGAGGAAATCGCGGGCCCCGATGGTCCCCTCGTTGGCGAGATGCCAGACCCCGGCCGCCTCGTCGATCAGGAGGTCGAGCACCGCGTGGACGAGGTCGGGAATGTAGGTGGGCGACAACACCAGATCGCCTTCCACGTCGAGCCCGGTCACGCGCACCACCTCGCGCACGGCGCGGCGCACCATGTCGGGTTCGCCGGCGCCGAACAGCGGTCCCGTGCGGGCGATGAGGACGTTGTCGTGGGTGCCCAGGATAGCGCGCTCCGCCTCCGCCTTAGACCGGCCGAACAGGCCGAGCGGGGCAACGGGGTGGCTCTCCCGGTAGGGGGCCTGGAGGCGTCCGTCGAACACCTGGTCGCTCGACACGACGGTGCAGGGAATGCCGAGATCGCTGCAGGCCTGGGCCAGCACGACGGTTCCCGTCACGTTGTCCCGCCACACCTGCTCGGGAGCCTCGTCGGCCGAGAGCGCGCCCGACCAGCCCGAGCAGTTGACGACGGCCCAGGGCCGCAGCGCCTCGAGCGCGGCGCGGACGGCCTCCGCGTCGGCGGGGTCGAGCCGGTCGCGCCCCAGCATCTCGGTGGCGAGCCCCCGCAATCCGCACGCTGCCGCAAAGGCGCGGCCCAGGCGCCCGTTGCCGACGACGAGCACGGGCCTCGCCCGCCCGACGAGCGGAGCCGCGCGGGTGGCGGCGGGAGGATTGTAGAAGCGCGTGGGAGCCTGCCACCAGCCGTCCCCGTCGAGGACGGGATGCTCGAACCGGCCCCGCCGTGCCAGGGCTTCGGCGGCGCGGGCCAGTGCGGTGCGCCGGGGGCGCCCGTCCTGCGTGCGGATGTCGAAGGCGCCGGGTTCGTAGAACCCGGAGCGGGCGGTGAGCAGGGAGTTCCAGTCGACCGCGCCGAAAAGGGACCAGACGGTCACCGCGCGGATGTCTGCGCCTTCCGTCCGCACAGCGACGGCGGCGTCCCACATTTCGCGCAGCCAGCGCAGCTGTTCGTCGCGCGTGGCGCCGAGATGGGCCTCCGTCACCGCGATGGGGAGATGATAGCGCGCCCAGACCTCGCGCAGCCGCGCCGCCGGGCCGGTGTCGGCGTCGGGCAGATGAACGCGCACGGCCTCGACGTCCGCATAGGACTCGAAGGCGTTTCCGCCCCATGAGAAGGGCGGGAACCGCTCGCGATCCTCGTCCAGGTAGCGCTCGCTGGTGAGATAATGGTTGATGCCGACGATGTCGGGTGGGCAGGGCTGGGAAACGAGTTCGCCGAGGAACGCGGCGGGCACGCCGCAGGCCAGGAGTTCCGCGTGCAGCGGGTGGCCCGGGACCACGCGGCCGCACAGCAGGTCGAAGCTCAGCCAGCGGCGCTCGTTCTCGTAGTCGGCCTGGTAGGCCATGTGCGGCGAGGAGAACGTCTTGCCCAGATCCTCCGTCTGCACCAGACGCGCGTGCGGGATCACCGACCGGATCGCCCGCATCGCCGCGGCGACGGCGCGGCACTGATGCACGAGCGCGTTGAAGAAGACGCCCGGATCGCGCCCGTGGGGGTACCAGTGGCCATAGAGACCACTGAACCGGGCGGTGGTCAGGGGCTCGTTGACGGGGGTCCAGTCCTCGACCCAGGGGTAGCGCTCGGCGACGCGGCGCGCGTGCACCGCGAGCTTGGCGGGGAGATCGGGGTCGACCAGACTTGTGTAGTGCGGTCCGCTGCCGTGGTGCATCAGCCCGACGATGGGGGCGATGCCGGCCTCGCGCAGGCGGGCGAGCCGGCGGTCATGCCAGTCCCACCGGCAGGTGTCGGGATGGTCCGGCGACACGGTTTCCCACAGCACCGGGTAGCGCAGGCGCCGGATGCCCAGCGACGCGACGAGGTCGATGTCGCCCTCGCGCTCCGCGTGGCGGGTGTCCTCGAACTGGTCGCGGTAGGTGTCCCCGACCCGCACCACCGTGCATTCGAGCCCGCCCCACAGTTCCAGCGGGTCGGAGGTCGTCGGAGCCGCGTCGGCAGATGGACATATCATCGCGGCCCAACGACCGCAGGCCCGCATCGTTCCCTGTCTCTTTGTCATAGCTCAAAGCGCGGGGGTGGGGGCCGTGGAACACTCGGGCCGTCACGAGGAACGCACCCATGTCCAACGACCCCCAACACGAGAGCATCCTGGACCGCGCCAAGGCCTGGCTGGAGCGCCGCCGCCGCGTCAACCAGCTGATGAGCGATTTCGAGAGCTTCTCGGCCTTCGAGCGCACGGCCGCTCTCCAGGAACTCGGCCTGACCGAGGACGACCTGCCGCGACTGTGCGCCGGACACATGAGCAGCGGCTACCTGGACCGCATGCTGGAGGCCAACGGCGTGGCCGCGGGCTCGCTGCGCAAGGAGGATCCGGAGCTGTGGTCGGCCCTGGAGCGCAATTGCGCCATGTGCCAGGACTGGCGCCAGTGCCAGCACGACCTGGCCGCGCACCAGCATCTGGATGCCGCGCCGGCCTATTGCGTGAACAAGGACGAGATCGAGGAGATCCGGCCCGTCAACGCCTAGAGCGAATTTCGACCTGATTGCATCAGGTCGACCGCTCCAGGCTGATGTTTTGTCGCGTTTTCTTTCGACGAACCGGAATTCACGTCGTCGGAAAATGCTCGAGGCGTCGGGTCCCGTCTCTCTCGCGTGTAGCGCCGGGTGTTCGCCCGGCGCCCATCCCGTGCCGCGCGCCGGCGGTCCTGCTCGTGAGAGGAGGCCCCCGGAGAGGGCTTTTCTGGCCGTGCCGGTGTTCCTCGTGCCGGTCTTCCGGGCACGCTGGGCAGCGACGCCCGTCGTCGGGGCGCGGCACTCCTGATTCCTGCTTCGATGCACCGCTCGGCCGGGCCCGCAGGCGCGGGCGATCCCGCGCGCCGTGGCGGCGCGAGCCGCCGGACGGTGCGGATCCCGCCAGGTGAGACGGAAAGAGGTCCGATCTCCGCAAAGCTCCGGATGCCGTTGTGTGATCCCGTCACCGACGATGCCGGGGCGCCCGTGGGAGATGAAGGCGTCGCGCGGCACAGGCCGCGCTCACGAGGGGAGAAGAGCGATGTCGTCGAATGTGGGTGGTCTTGACCGTATCGCACGGATCGTCGTCGGGCTGGCCTTGATCGGCGCGGCCGTCGCCGGGGCCATCGGGGCCTGGGGCTTCATCGGCATCGTGCCGTTGGCCACGGGACTGTTCCGGTTCTGCCCGGCCTACAGGCTGATCGGGCTCAACACCTGCCCGCTCGAGAGCCGCGGGGCCTGAGCTTTCCGCCGGATGCACGGGATCGCCGCGCGGCCGCCCCGACGGCTGGGCCGGTCGATCGAGACCAGGGAATCAGCAGCCGCCTCGCGACGCTCCGGCCCGCGAGGCGAAGACTCATGAAGGATGCGATCGGATGTCGGACGGCAACACGATCATCGAAGGGCCGCTCTACGCCGCCCGCAAGAAAGTCTATCCGCAGGCCGTGACGGGGACGTTCCGCCGCATCAAGTGGGCGGTGCTGATCCTGACCCTGGCGATCTACTATCTTCTGCCCTTCGTGCGCTGGAACCGCGGACCCGGGCAGCCAGACCAGGCCGTCCTGGTCGACATGCCGCACAGGCGCTTCTACTTCTTCTTCGTCGAACTCTGGCCGCAGGAAGTCTACTACTTCACCGGGCTGCTGATCATCGCGGCGATGGGTCTGTTCCTCATGAACGCCGTCGCCGGCCGGGTCTGGTGCGGCTACATGTGTCCGCAGACCGTCTGGACCGACCTGTTCTACGCCGTGGAGCGCTGGGTCGAGGGTGACCGTCGCGAGCGCATGAAGAAGGACCGTGGCGGTCTCAACCTGGACGTCGTCTCGCAGAAGATCCTGAAGCACACGATCTGGCTGATGATCGCCTGGTGGACCGGCGGCGCGTGGGTGCTCTACTTCTCGGATGCCCCGACACTGGTGCGCGACCTGGCCACGTTCCAGGCACCGCTCGTCGCCTATGTCTGGATCGGCATCCTCACCTTCACCACCTATGCCCTCGCCGGGCACATGCGCGAGCAGGTGTGCATCTACATGTGCCCATGGCCGCGCATCCAGGCGGCGCTGACGGACGAATGGGCGCTCAACGTCACCTACCGCAAGGATCGCGGCGAGCCGCGCATGTCGCTCAAGAAGGCCGAGCATGCCCGCGAGCAGGGCGAGGCCGCGGGCGACTGCGTCGATTGCGCCCAGTGCGTCGCCGTCTGCCCCACCGGGATCGACATCCGCAACGGGCCGCAACTCGGGTGCATCCAGTGCGGCCTGTGCATCGATGCCTGCGACACGGTGATGAAGCAGGTGAACCGGCCGACGGGCCTCATCGCCTATGACACGGACATGAACGCGGCGCGCCGCAAGGCGTCCGAGCCGCCGGTCTACCGGATCGTCAGGGCCCGCACGGTGCTCTACGCCGCCATCATCGGGATCGTCGCCGTCGTGATGCTCTACGCGCTGGCCACCCGCTCCACCCTCGACGTCAACGTCCTGCACGACCGCAATCCGCTGTTCACGCGGCTGAGCGACGGCAGCCTGCGCAACGACTACACGGTGCGCCTGCTCAACAAGAACGCCGTCGAGCGCAACGTCGTGCTGACGGTGGAGGGGCTGCCGGGCGCGCGCCTGCAGGGCGTCGGCCTGGAATCCGCCGCCGGAGGCGGGATCGCGGTGTCCGTCGGGGGCGACCAGACGCGGGAGATTCGCCTCCTCGTGTCGGTGCCGAAGGACGCCATCCCGGTCGCCTCGACCGCGGTGACGGTGCGGATCCGCGACGCCGCCAGCGGCGAGGAAGCCACGGCCAAGGAGCATTTCCTGCCGAATTGAGCCGTGAACTTCACCGGTTAACGACATGGGAATGAAAAGCGGCAAGACTGCGCGCCGGTAATGACAGCCGCGGCCGTTCCGCGGACCTGGGCAATGGCAGGACAGTCGAGGATGAGGTGGCCATTCCGTGCGCGCGACCCCGACGCGGCCGACGGCGGCGCGGCGGACGGGCGTGGCACTGGCACGCTTCAGGTTCCCCAGCGCCGGTCGCCGGTCGCCTCGATCCTCATTACCCTGATCATCGTGCTGACCGGCGTGATCCTGGCCCTGTTCTACACGCTGAGGCTCCATGACGGCGCCCGTGAGCAGCGCATCACGGGCTACGCCATGTGGTTCGCCACGCAGCTCAACCGCGAAGCGATGCGGCTCCACATCGCGCTGACCGAGGCCATCGGTGCCGGACCCGGCGAACTGGACGACGCCCTGGACCAGGTGCAGATGCGCGCCGACATCCTGGACAGCCGACTTCACAGGTTCGACGACGGCAGCCTGAGCGACCGCTTCAGCGAGCAGGCGATCCTGCTGAACACGCGGGGAGCGATCGAGAAGCGGGCGCGAGGCCTCATGGCGGGCGTGGAGGCTCTCCCCAAGTCCGACGACAAGACGGGGGAACTGCGCCGCCTGCACGCGGACTCGTCCATTCTGGTCGACGCCACCAACGACATCCTGTCGCGGATCTACCAGGCCGACGCCGACGAGCGTGGCCGTGAGCGGGAGCGTGCCTATGCGATGGCCCGCCTCCTGCTGGCCTCGGTGGTGGGGCTGGGGCTCGCCATGTTCGGGCTCCTGGCCCAGCAGCTCAGGCAGATGCGCAGCGTCACGGCCACGCGGTTGCGCATGGAAACGGTGGAGCGCGACAACCTGGCCAAGTCCCTCGAGCTGCAGCGACGGGACGAGCAGGCCACGATGCTGATGCGCGAAGCTGCCGTCGCCGACACGGTGGGCTCGTTCAACCGGTCGATGAACGAGTCGGTGAGGCGTCTCGCCGGCATGATCGAGGACATCGCACGCCAGTGCGAGGAGATGAACGCCGCCGCCCACGTCGTGCGCGAGGACAGCGAGCGGGCCGCCTCGTCGTCGTCGCGGGCCGCGTCACACGTTGCCGACGTCGCGAAGACCGCGGCGCAGTTGTCGCTGAGCGCCAGGGACGTCTCCCGGAAGACGACCGAAAGCCTGGACGCGACGGGCGACGTCCGCAGCCATGCGGTGACGAGCAGCGAGGCGATCCGCGAACTCACCGTCGCGGCCGCCCAGATCGACTCGGTGACCAAGCTCATCGCCTCGATCGCGGGCCGCACGAACCTGCTGGCTCTCAACGCGACCATCGAGGCCGCCCGGGCCGGCGAAAGCGGCAGGGGCTTCGCGGTGGTGGCCGCCGAGGTGAAGTCGCTGGCGCAGCAGACGGCCCGCGCGGTGTCCGACATCGCCGGCCAGATCGAGGCGATCCAGCGCGCCAGCGACCTGTGCGTGCGCACGCTGGACGAGATCGGCGCCCGCGTGGTCAAGCTCGGCGCGATCGGCGGGCAGATCACGAGCATCGTCGACGTCCAGACGCACGCCGTGGAGCGGGTGGCCGGCATGATCGACAACGCCTCGGCCGACACGCGGGACGCCTCCGCGACCGCCCGCGCGGCGCGCGAGGCGGCCGATCGGGCCAATGCGGCCGCCGCCGCGATGCTCCGGCTGACGGCGGACGTGAACGCGGAGGCGCGCCGCATCCGTCGCGAAATCGAGGCCTTCAGCTTCCCGCTCGACCCCGGTGTCCCGGACGAGGTCCGGCACAAGGCCTGACCCCAGCACCGACGAACGATCGGTCGCGAATCTTGACCGAAGAAGAGACTGGCGCGGCGCCACGACTTGCGTCTAAGATGCAAATGCGTTGCAACTGCGGAGACTGGCCGTGACGACGGACGCCCCCTTTGGACGTGCTGCCAGCGAACCCGGCGACGACGGGGCCTCGAAGGGCTGGCGCAACGCCCGCGGCGAGGCCGCGCTCTCCGACGTCTACCGGTCGGTCGCCGTTCCGCGCTTCGGATCGCCCTGGCGCAAGCTCTTCGCCTTCGTGGGACCCGGCTACCTCGTCGCCGTCGGCTACATGGACCCCGGCAACTGGGCCACGTCCATCGCCGGCGGGTCGAAGTTCGGCTACACGCTGCTGGCGGTCGCGCTGATCTCCAACATCATGGCGATGGTGCTGCAGAGCCTCTGCGCCCGCCTGGCGATCGCGTCAGGCCGCGACCTGGCCCAGGCCTGCCGCGACGCCTACCCGAAGCCCGTCGCCGTCGTGCTGTGGTTCCTGGCCGAGATCGCGATCGTGGCCACCGACATCGCCGAGGTCATCGGCACGGCCATCGGCCTCCAGCTCCTGTTCGGGATTCCGCTGACGGTGGGCGTGCTCATCACCGCGGTCGACGTCTTCGTCATCCTCTACCTGCAGCGGCTGGGCTTCCGCTACCTGGAGGCGGCGGTCATCGCGCTCCTCGCCGTCATCGCCGTCTGCTTCGCGGCCCAGATCGCCCTGGCGAGCCCGGCGTGGAACGAGGTTCTCAAGGGGTTCGTGCCCACGCCGCAGATCGTCACCAACCCGGAGATGCTGTACCTGGCGCTCGGCATCCTCGGCGCCACGGTGATGCCGCACAACCTGTACCTCCATTCCGCGATCGTTCAGACCCGCGACTTCGGCCGCTCCGCCCCCGAGAAGCGCCAGGCCCTGACCTTCGCGACGATCGACTCCACCGTCGCGCTGTTCTTCGCCCTGCTGATCAACGCGTCTATCCTCATCCTGGCAGCGGCGGCCTTCAACGGAACGGGCCGCACCGAGGTCGCCGAGCTCGGCGAGGCTCACAGCCTCCTGGCGCCCCTTCTCGGAGCCGCCATCGCGCCGGCCCTGTTCGGCATCGCGCTCCTGTGCTGCGGGCTGAACTCCACCGTCACGGCGACGCTCGCCGGGCAGGCCGTGATGGAAGGGTTCCTGCAGATCCGGATGCCGGCCTGGGTGCGTCGCCTGGTGACGCGTCTGGTCGCCATCGTGCCGGCGGCCCTCGTGACGATCTGGTACGGCGAGAGCGGGACGGCACAGCTGCTGATCCTCACCCAGGTCGTCCTCAGCCTCCAGTTGTCGTTCGCGGTGATCCCCCTCGTGATGTTCACCGCGAGCCGGGCGAAGATGGGTGAACTCGTGGCTCCACCCTGGCTCGTGGCCGCCGCCGGCCTGATCGCCGCCATCATCGTGGTGCTCAATGTGAAGCTCCTGGTCGACTTCGTCGCGGGTTGACACCGCGGCGCGGCTCCCGCATCGCAGCGCACTCCGCGATCACGAGGACTCGCATGCCTGCTACCGCCAATCGCATCGAGGCCCAATGCCGGGCCAAGGGGATGCGGCTCACGGGCCAAAGGCGTCTCATCGCCGCCGTGCTCGCCGAATCCGAGGATCACCCCGACGTTCCCGAGCTGCACCGGCGCGTGGCTCTGCGCGACGAGACGATCTCGCTGTCGACGGTGTACCGGACCGTGAAGCGGTTCGAGGAACAGGGCATCATCGAGCGACATGCCTTCCAGGACGGCCGCGCCCGCTACGAGAGGGCCTCGAAGGATCACCACGATCACCTGATCGACCTGGAGACGGGCAAGGTGGTCGAGTTCCGTTCGGAGGACATCGAGGTCCTGCAGGCCGAGATCGCCCGTCGCCTCGGCTACCGGCTCGTCGGGCACAAGCTCGAGCTCTATGCCGTTCCCCTGGGCTCGGGGCGCAAGGCGGCCCAATGAGCGAGCCCGTGCCCACCCGCGGCCCGGGGAGCCGGGTCGTGCACTGGCTCCTCGCGCCCATCAGGGTGATCGTGGCCGTCATCGTCGTGCTGGACGAGCTGGCGCGCCCCATCTACCGGCCGGTCGCGGCCTGGTTCGCGTCGCTGCGCCTGGTGCGCCGTGCGGAAGCCCTCGTGGCCACGTTGCCGCCCTACGCCGTCCTGGGCATCCTGGCGGTGCCGCTCATCGGCGTCGAGCCGCTGAAGGTGCTCGCCCTCATCTGGCTGAGCCAGGGGCGCCTCGTGGCGGGCGTCGTCCTGATGGGCATCGCCTACGCTGGAAGCTTCCTCCTCGTCGAGCGCATCTACGACGCCGGCCACGCCCAGCTCATGAAGATCCGCTGGGTCGCCGTGATCATGACCGCCGTCACCCGCATCCGCCAGGCGGTGCTGCAGTGGGTTCGCGGTACGGCGGTCTGGGCCGCGGCCATGGCCGCCGTCGCCCGGGTCAAGGCCTGGCGCCTGTCGATCGTGCAGGCGCTGCGGGCCCTGCGCTCCCCCTCGTCCTGAGCGCCGCGATCCGCAGAAACGCGGATTGTTTTCTCCCGTGCCGGCGGCCCATTCTCGATTGACGCCTGAAGCGGAGCCGTCGCGGTCGGGGGACGATGATGAACGCGGACCAGTCCAGGGTCCGAGGGTCCGGATCCCGGGCCCGCCTCATGCCGCAGAGCCTGCCCGGGTTCATCTGGCGCATCAGCGGACGGCACCAGATCGTCCTTTCGGCGCTCTCGATCATCGTGTTCCTGCTGTCGGCAGCGCCGCTGGAGGTGCAGCGCCGCATCGTCAACGAGGCCTTCAAGGGCGGCATCTACAAGCCGATCCTCGTGCTCGCGCTGGCCTATGTGGGACTGGCGCTGGCCGAAGGGGTGATCAAGCTGGCGATGAACGTCTACCGCGGATGGGTGGGCGAGAACGCGCTGCGCTGGCTCAGGCGCTCGGTCAACCGGCTGCAGGCCGGCCTGGCGGAAGACGAGAGCACCGACGAGGCGCTGGGGATCGAGACCTCGATGATGCTGGCCGAGGCGGAGCCCATCGCCGGGTTCGTGGCGTCCTCCGTGTCCGAACCCCTGCTGCAGGGCGGGCTGCTGCTGACGGTGTTCGGCTACATGATCTACCTGCAGCCGTTCATGGCGCTGGTGGCGTTCGCGGTGTTCAGCCCGCAGATCGTCATCGTCCCCGTCATGCAGCGGGCCATCAATCGGCGCGTCGCCCGACGCATCGCCACGTTGCGCGAAGTCAGCGCCGCGATGGTGGGGGCCCGCGCCAATGCCGGAGCGCTCGACCTGCTGCAGGAGGAACGCATCGATCGGGTGTTCGCCTTCAACATGGGGATCTTCAAGCTGAAGTTCTCCATGAACTTCCTGATGAACCTGCTCCACCATGCGGGCACGGCCGGCGTCCTGGGCATCGGCGGCTGGTTCGTGGTCACGGGAGAGACGGAGGTCGGCACCGTCGTCGCGTTCATCTCGGGGCTCGCCAAGATCAACGACCCGTGGGGCGACCTCGTGAACTGGTTTCGCGACCTCAGCTCCACCTCCACCCGCTACGGCCTCATCGCGGACGCCATGAACACCCTCGCGGCCCACGACGTGCCCGGATTGGGACGGCCGCGTCCCGCGCCGGCGCAACCGGCGGCGGTCTCCGGGTCCTGAGGGCCTTCCCGGCACCAGAATGTCCCGTTCGGGCACGAAACGGGGTGGCACCGCCCTTGCTGCGGGGACAGCGCATCCTACCCGGATGAAGACGTCCCAACCTCGGCCCCGCCCACCTGGCGGGGCCCTTTTTCTCGTAGTAGGCGGCGCGTCCTCTTGTCTCGTCGTCGGCGCGGCCTGCCATGACGTGGCGGAAGCCCGGCGTTGCGCTGGTCCAAGCCGCGCTGGACCTGTATAGGGGGCTTGAACCCGACAGCGCCAGGACACGTCCATGTTGAAGCCCGAAACCCGCGACCGGCTGAAGACGGTCTCCACCGCCACCCTGTGCACGGCGCTGTTCAAGCGCGGCCTGCGCAACCAGTTCATCCAGGACGTCCACCCGCTGAACCCCAACGCCGGCACCATGGTCGGCGAGGCCTTCACGCTGCGCTACATCCCCGCCCGCGAGGACCTGAACCCGCTGTCGGTGTTCCAGAACCGGGCCCATCCGCAGCGCAAGGCGGTCGAGGAATGCCCGCCCGGCGCGGTCATGGTGATCGACAGCCGCAAGGATGCGCGCGCGGCCTCGGCCGGCTCGATCCTGGTGTCGCGCCTGATGAAGCGCGGCGTCGCCGGCGTGGTGACGGATGGCGGCTTCCGCGACAGCCCGGAAATCGCGCAGCTGCCGTTCCCGGCCTACCACCAGCGCCCCTCGGCGCCGACCAACCTGACGCTGCACCAGGCGCTCGACATCAACGTGCCGATCGGCTGCGGCGACGTGGCCGTGTGGCCGGGCGACGTGGTCGTGGGCGACGGCGAGGGCGTGGTGATCATCCCCGCCGGCATCGCCGACGAGGTCGCGGCCGAGGCGGTGGAGATGACGGCGTTCGAGGACTTCGTCACCGAGCGGGTGATGGACGGCCAGTCGATCCTCGGGCTCTACCCCCCGACCGACGAGGCCAACAAGGTGGCCTTCGACGCCTGGCGCAAGGAGAAGGGGCGCTGAGCGCCTTCTCCCATTCGAGCCTCCATCTCTCCGTCATCCCCGGGCTTGGCCCGGGGACCCACGACTTCCCCCACCGTTGCAAAGTCGTGGATGGCCGGGCCAAGCCCGGTCAGGACGACGGAGGGGATGTCTCAGGCAGTTCGTCGCAATGACGCTGCCAAGTGGTGAGCCTGCATGCTGACCCTCACTGATCCCCTGACGCTCGCGCTCGCCTGCGCGGCCGCCTTCGCCGTCGGCCTGTCGAAGGGCGGGCTTCCCGTCATCGGCATGATGGCGGTGCCCGTGATGAGCTTCGTGATGGGGCCGCTCGAGGCCGCGGGGCTGCTTCTGCCGATCTACATCGTCACCGACATGTTCGGGCTGTACTTCTATCGCAAGGAGTACAGTCCCCGGAACCTCGCCATTCTGGTGCCTTCGGCCGTGGCCGGCATCGGCATCGGCTGGGCCTTCGCGTCCGTGCTCTCGCAGGACGCGGTCGCGGTGGTCGTGGGCATGGTCGGGCTGCTCTTCTGCCTGTGGCGCTGGTTCGGCTCACCCTCGCAGGAGAGGCAGCCCGCGCGGATCATCCCGGGCATCTTCTGGGGCGGACTGTCGGGCTTCACGAGCTTCGTGTCCCATTCGGGCGGCCCGCCCTACCAGATCTACACGGTGCCCCAGCGGCTGCCGAAGCTCGTCTTCGCCGGCACGAACACGATCCTGTTCGCGATCGTCAACGCCGTGAAGCTGGTGCCCTACGTCGCGCTCGGCCAGATGTCGCTCGCGACGGTCAAGACGTCCCTGGTGCTGATGCCGGTCGGCGCGCTCGCCACTTTCGTCGGCGTGCGCCTCACGCGGATCCTGCCGGAGAAGCTGTTCTACGCCTTCGTCCAGACGGCGCTGTTTCTCGTGTCGCTGAAACTCGTCTGGGAAAGCGGCTGGCGCCTCATTCCCCATTGAGCCGACCGAGGGTCAGTGACCCTCGGCACCGCCATGGGCTCCGGCCGAGGGCTTCACCCCCAGCGCCGACTTCACCTTCTCGCGCACCGTCTGCACGATCACGTAGAGGCCGGGGATCACGAAGATCCCCAGGAAGCTGGCCGCGATCATGCCGCCGAACACGGCCGTGCCGACCGCGCGCTGCGTGGCCGCGCCCGCACCGGTGGCGATGACCATCGGGATGAGGCCGCAGATGAAGGCGAAGGAGGTCATCATCACGGCGCGGAAGCGAAGGCCGGCCGCCGTGAGGGCGGCGTCGGTGATCTCGGCTCCCTTGGCGCGCTCCACGACCGCGAATTCGACGATCAGGATCGCATTCTTGGCCGCCAGCGCGATCAGCACCACGATGCCGATCTGCGCGTAGAGGTTGTTGTTGAGGCCCGACAGCCACAGCGCCGCCACGGCCCCGAACAGGCCGACGACCACCGAGAGCAGGGCCGCTACCGGGATCGACCAGCTTTCATAGAGGGCCACCAGGAACAGGAAGGCGAAGAGCACGGCGAGCGCCAGGATCGGCCCCGTCTGTCCCGCCGCCGCCTTTTCCTGCTTGGCCGTGCCCGTCCACTCATAGGTGAAGCCCGCGGGCAGCGTCGCCCTGGCCACCTCTTCCATGGCCGCGATGGCCTCGCCGGACGACCGGCCCGGCGCGGGGCCTCCGTTGATGGTGACCGAGCGCAGGTTGTTGTAGCGAATGATCGAGGACGGCGCGGTGCGCATCTCGACCTCGGCCACCGCCTGCAGCGGCACCAGATCGCCCTGCGCGGTGCGCAGCCGGACGCGGTTGAGGTCGCCCACGGTCGCGCGGTCGGGCGCGTCCGCCTGCACCTTGACCTGCCAGGTTCGGCCGAAAAGGTTGAAGTCGTTGACGTAGTTGCCGCCCATCGACGTCTGGAGCGCGCTGAAGATCGAGGAGACGGAGATGCCGAGCGTCTCGGCCCGTTCGCGGTCGATCTTCAGGTAGACCTGCGGCGTGGCGGCCCCGAAGGTCGTGTAGACGGCGGCGAGCCGCGGGTCCTGGTTGGCGGCCACGACGAGGCCGCGCGCCACGGCCGCGAGATCGCGCGGCGCGGCGCCGGACAGGCTCTGCAACTGGAACTCGAAGCCCGAACCGTTGCCGAGGCCGATGATCGGCGGAAGGTTGAACACGAAGATGTCGCCGGCGGCGATGCCGGCGAAGCGCTTCCGCAGCTCGGCCAGGGCCGAGAAGACCGAAAGGCTCTTGTCCTCGCGTTCCGCGAATGGCTTCAGCTCGACGACGATGAGGGCCTTGTTGGGCAGCGCGAGTCCGTCGAGCAGGCTGAAGCCGCTCACCGAGAACACGCTCTGGGTCCACGGCCGCTCCAGGATCACCTTCTCCGCGTCCTCGAGCACCCGCACGGTGCGGGTGACGGACGAGGCGTCGGGCAGCTGGACCTCGCCCATGAAGGCGCCCTGGTCCTCCTCGGGCAGGAAGCCCGTCGGCACGTGGGAGTTGGTCACGTAGGCCAGCACCGCGAAGCCTGCGATCAGCGCGCCGGTCACGGCCATGCGCCGGGCGATCGGCGTGACGATGCGGACATAGCCGTCGCGGGTGGCGTCGATCGTGCCCTGCATCCGCGCAATGAGGCCCTTCGTCGGGCGAGGCCGATGGCGCAGGAGCAGGGAGCACAGCGCCGGGGTGAGCGACAGCGCGTTGATTGCCGAGATCAGCATGGACACCGAGACGGTGACCGCGAACTGGCGATAGAGCTGGCCCGTGATGCCGGGCAGGAAGGCCGTCGGCACGAACACCGACAGAAGCACCAGCGTGATGGCGATGATCGGCCCGGTGACCTGTCCCATCGCCTTGCTGGTGGCTTCGGCGGGCGTGAGATCCGGGTTGTGCTCGATCTCGTGCTCGACGGCTTCCACCACGACGATCGCATCGTCGACCACGATGCCGATGGCCAGGACCAGCGCCAGCAGCGACACGGTGTTGAGGCTGAAGCCGAAGGCGAGCATGGCGCCGAAGGTGCCGATGAGCGCGACCGGCACGGCCAGAATCGGGATCAGCGTGGCGCGCCAGTTGCCCAGGAACACGAAGACGACGATGGCCACGAGCACGAAGGCCTCGATCAGCGTGTGCTTCACCGCCTCCATCGTCTTCTCGACAAAGACGGTGGTGTCGTACATCACGTCGATCTTCACGTCCGAGGGAACGCGGGTGCGCGCGTCGTCGAGCACCTTGCGGACCCCTTCCGCCACGGCGATCGCGTTGGCGCCCGGCGCCTGGTAGATGCCCACCCCGGAGGCCGGCTTGCCGTTGAAACGCGCCTGCGAGTCGCTCGACTTGGCGCCGAGCTCGACCCGGGCCACGTCCTTCACCTTGACCAGCGCGCCGTCACGCTCGGCGCGCACGACGATGTTCTCGAACTCCTCCACGCTGGTCAGGCGACCCTGCGTGGTGATGTTGAGCTGGAAATCGACCTCCTGGGAGAACGGCGCGGCGCCGATCCGGCCCACCGCGGCCTGGACGTTCTGCGACTGGATCGCCTTGACCACGTCGTCGGAGGTGAGGCCCAGATTGGCGAGGCGGTTGAGGTCCAGCCACACCCGCATGGAGTAGTCGAGGCTGCCGAAGATGGAGGCCTCGCCGACGCCGGGGACGCGCCGCAGGGAGTCGAGCAGGTCCAGCGTCACGTAGTTCGACAGGAACAGCGCGTCACGCGATCCGCCGGGCGACGACACCGCCACGACCTGCAGGAGCGCCGCCGACTGCTTCTTCACGGTCACGCCGACGCGCTGCACCTCGGGGGGCAGCTGCGACACGGCCTGGTTCACCCGGTTGGTCACGTTGACCGTGTTCAGGTCCGGATCCGAGCCCACCTCGAAGCTTACCGACAGCGTGTAGCTGCCGTCGCCGCCCGACGTGGACTTCATGTAGAGCATGCGCTCCACGCCATTCACCTGCGCCTCGATGACCTGCGCGACGCTCTCCTCCACCGCCGAGGCCGAGGCGCCCGGGTAGACCGCCGTCACCTTGACCTGCGGCGGCACGATGTCGGGGAACTGGGCGACCGGGATCACCTTCAGCGCGATCACGCCGACGATGGTGAGCAGGATGGAGATGACGAAGGCGAACCGGGGCCGCCTGATGAAAACGTCGGCGATCATGGCGGCGTCCTCAGCGCGCTGCGGGGGCGCGCTGGGCGGCCACCGTCATGCCCGGCCGGACCCTCTGCTGGCCCTGCACGATGACGAGATCGCCGGCCTTCAGGCCCTCGGTGACCGCGACGAAGCCGTCACGAGAGGCGCCAAGCTTCAGGCGGCGCTGTTCGGCGACGTTGTTGCCGGCGACGACGAAGACATAGGACCCCGCCTGGTCCAGCGCCACGGCGCTCTCCGGCACCACCAGCGTGGGTTCGGGGGTGGCGCTCTCGACCAGGACGCGGATCGTCTGCCCCGGCACCAGAAGCGCCTTCGGATTGGCGATGACGGCCCGGACCGCCTGGCTGTCGGTGCGCGAATCGGCCTGCACGTCGAGAAAGTCGATCTTGCCGGTCTCGCCGTAGAGGCTCCCGTCCGGCAGCCGCACGCGGACCTTGAGGTCGGCCGCGTTGGGGATGTTCCGACGGGCCTCCTGCAGCTCGCGCTGCGTGATGTTGAAGAGCACGTAGACGGGGTCCTGCTGGACGATGGTGGCCAGGACCCCCGTGCTCGGCGACACGAGGTTGCCCGGCGAGACCGCCGCACGGCCGATCCGCCCATCCATGGGCGACCGGATCTCGGTGTAGGACAAGGTGATGTTGGCCGAGCGGACGGAGGCCTCGGACGCCAATACGTCGGCCTTGGCGCGCTGCAGGTCGGCCTGGCGCTGATCGAGCTGGACCTGCGAGATGTTGCTGGTCTTGTTCAACTCCTGCGCGCGCTCGAACTGCACCTCGGCATTGGCCAGCGTGGCCTGGGCCGCGGCGAGCGCGGCCTTCTGCTGGTCCAGGGCGGCCTCGTAGGGCGCGCTGTCGAGCTTGAACAGGACCTGGTCCTTGCGGACGACGTCACCGTCGTTGAACAGCCGCGGACCGAGGTAGCCCTCGATCCGGGCCCTGAGGTCGACCTTGTTGACGGCGTCGATGCGGCCGATGAATTCGGTCTGCTGGGCCAGTTGGCGCGTGGCCGCGGGTTCGACCACGACGGCGGGCGCCTGGGGAGATTGGGCCACTGCCGGACCCGTCATCGCGATGCCGGCCGCAAAACCCAGATAAGCCAGAGACCTGTTCAACTGCCGCATGCTCGTCCTGTCCCCGCAAGAAAACGGCCCCATCGTCTCCGGGGGCCGTCAGCGGGACCATAACAGCACGGATTGCGGCGCGGGTGAACCGCGCTCGTCGTCAGCGGCTGCGCGGCAGCAGGCCCTGGCGCAGCACCGACGCCGTGACCGGGGCGGCACCGGCGAGGGGCCGGCGCACGCGCGACACGACGACGACGGGGCTGCCGTCGCGGCGAACCGGACCCGCGCTCGCCTTGGACTTGGCGACCTTGGCGATGAGCGGCTTGATCTCGTCTTCGGTGACGCCCATCAGACCCGCCGCGATGGACGCGATCTCCTCGGGATCCTCGGAGAGATCCATCGCAGCGACGATGGCCTCTTCGACGGCGGGCTCCTCCCTGCGAACCCGCACGGGTCCCTTGTGCCAGGTGGCTTGGCTGGAAGGCCGGCGCATCGAAAGTCTCCGCATCAGGTCGGGTCGACTCCGTGTCGCCCGCTCACCGCTATTGTGCAGTGCAATATGGACGAATGCGGGCGATTTTCAAGCACTGACAGCGCCGCGCGACCATACGCACGCGGAAAGTTGAACGGAATGATTGATATTTCAATACGCGCGCTCCCGGACCCGCAAGCGGGCCGGGAGCCTGGTTTGGCGACCAAGTCGAGGGCGGGATTCGCGAATTTCGCGCCGGCGCCCGTTTGAGGGGCGTGAGAGGGCGTATGCGCTTTCCGCGTGAGGTGCGGCCCTCATGCCACAGTGGCGAGGGCCAACTCTCCGATTATTCGCAGACCCGCACCATGCGGTAGCCCGCGACGCGGCCGTATTCGTCGAACAGCGGCCGGCGCTCGCGATGGCAGATCGGCTCCGGCTCCTCGTAGACGATCGTCGGCGGCGGGGGCGGCGGGGGAGCGGCATAGGCCGGCGCCGGGCGACCGCCGCTCATCAGGGCGCCGCCCAGGACGGCGCCGGCGGCGAGGCCGCCCAGCAGGGCTGCATTGCGGCCTTCCGCGGCGTGAGCGGTGTCGACGGCCATGCCGCCGAGGCAGATGGCGATGAGAGCGGCAGGAACGATACGCAACATGGGGGTGTCCCTCTCCGTGGCCCGGACAAGGCGGGCAGTGGTTGCGTAAAAATGGAGGGAGGGAGTCAACGAGTCGTTAAGGTCGCGGCGCGGGAAAACACCGATGCCGCGGCATCGCCACCGGCCTCCCCGTCCCGCCACGGCGTGAGGCCCTAGAGCCGCGGGGCGATGGGCGTCCAGGCGTTCAGCACCCGCCGCGTGGCCCTGTCGAAGCTCCACCAGTGGCCCTGGAACGGCTGGTCCCGCCTGCGGTCGATGGGTTCGCCCAGATAGCGGCACAGGAGCAGCGTGCCCACGCCGCCATGGGCCACGACGGCGACGTCCCCGCCGGGCGTGAGCGCCAGGACGTGATCCACCGCGGTGGCGATCCGCTCCTGCGCGTCGACGGCGCGCTCCCAGCCGCGCACGCTCTCCTGCGGCCTGCCGAAGAAGGCGTCGGCCATGGCCTCGAACTCCGGCGGCGGCAGGAAGCCGGTGGCGCTGCGGTCGTTCTCGTGCAGCGGCTCGTGGACGCGAGGGGCGACGCCGCGCGCCTCCGCCAGGATCGCGGCCGCCTCGACCGCCTTGGTCTCGGCGCTGGACCACACCGCCGCCACGCCGGCCGTCGTCGGGGCCGCGGCGAAGCTCGCCATGCGCGCGGCTCCCTTCTCGGAGAGCGACCAGAGCGGGACGGGCCTGCCGGGGTCCACGGCCACCTCCGGATGCGAGATGAAGAACACGGTGGCCATCGGCAAAGCTCCGGCTGGATCACGAGATTGCGAAGGCCCCGACCCGGCGGGGGCCGCGGCGCGCGGTTGACGTCGGCGCAGAATGAGCCACGCTCACGAGATCGACAACGACGCGGGCGTACCGTTCGAAGACGAAGTGCACGACCAGTACCGGACGGCCCGCGGGCCTCCCGCCGCATCGAGGCGGCAGGGGGACCACTCGAAGGGAGAGGTTCCATGGTTGAGCAAGCCTTGTCGACGTCCATGACCGCAGGCGAACGCGGCCTCGCGGTCCGGCGCATCACGATGCAGGACATTCCCGATGCCCTCGGGCGCGGGTGGGCCGACTTCCTGGCCATGCCCACGCACGCTCTGTTCCTCGTCGTCATCTACCCCGTCGTCGGGCTGCTCCTGGCCGCGGCCACCGCGAGCGCGGACATCGTGCCGCTGCTGTTCCCGCTGGTGGCCGGCTTCGCGTTGCTGGGGCCCGTCGCGGCGATCGGCCTCTACGAGGTGAGCCGTCGGCGCGAGCGCGGCGAGCCTGTGACCGCCTCCGACGCGTTCGGCGTCGTCCGCTCCCCGGCGCTGCCCGCCATCGTCGAGCTCGCGGCCTTGCTGGCGATCATCTTCGTCGCGTGGCTGGTGGCGGCCATGGTGCTGGAGCGGGCCATCATCGGGCCGACCCGGGCCGGTTCGATCGTGGACTTCGTGACGGGTGTCCTCACCACGTCGGACGGCTGGACACTGATCGTCGCCGGGCATGCCGTCGGCTTCGTGTTCGCCGCGCTGTCGTTCGCCATCGGCGCGGTGTCCTTCCCGCTGCTCCTCGACCGCGGCACCGATCTGCGCACCGCGGTGATGACCTCGGTCCGCGCCATCCGCGAGAATCCGAAGGTGATGGCCGCCTGGGCGCTCACCATCGCCGTGCTCATGGCGGCGGGCTCGGTGTTCTTCTTCATCGGCCTGGCGATCGTTCTGCCCGTGCTCGGCCACGCCACCTGGCACATGTACCGCAAGCTGGTGCCCTGAGCGGTCGAGGCATCGTGCGTCCTTCGACACGCGGCCTCCGGCCGCGGCTCGGAATGAGGACCTTGGTGGAGCTTGAAGCACCAATGGTCCTCATCCGGAGCAGCCCGCGCAGCGGGCGTGTCGAAGGACGCAGCCTCTCACCGCAGCCGAGCCGTCACCCCCCGCTCACTGCGGTGAGGATGTAGACGTCGGCACCCGGCGCCAGCGGGGTGTCGAGCTTCGCCCTGCGGCCCGCCACGAAGACGTTGATGTGGCGGCGGACGGCAGGCGTCTCGTCGCACAGGCAGGCGCGCATGCCCGGCCAGCGCTCCTCGAGCCCCGACATGAGCTCGGCGACGCTGCCGGCGCGCAGCGTCAGGAGCCGCGGCGCGTCGGGGAAGAGCGGCACCAGCGCCGCGGGCAGCCGGACGTGGACCTCGCCGGGATCGGACACGGGGCCGGTCCTCAGCGCGAAACCAGGGTCTCGACCGAGGTGATCGTGGGCAGGTGCCTGGCCACGCAGGTCCAGGTCTCGCCCTCGTCGCGGCTGGCATAGAGCTCGCCGCCCCCCGTGCCCATGTAGACGCCGGCGGGCGTCAGCGGGTCCGTGGCGAGAGCCTGGCGCAGCACGTTGAAGAAGGCATCTCGCTGGGGAAGCCCTTCCCGCCCGTCGCGCCAGGTGGATCCTGCGTCGTGGGAGCACCACACGGCGGCGCGGGCGTCCGGCATGTAGCGCCCCTTGCTGTCGCCATTGAGCGGGGCGAGGTAGACGCGCTCCGGATCGCGCGGGTGCGCGGCCACCGGGAAGCCGAAGGTCGACGGCAGGCCGGCCTCGATGCTCTCCCAGTTCCGGCCGCCGTCGTCGCTGCGGTACATGCCGCAGTGGTTCTGCTGGTAGATGCGGTTCGGCATGCCCGGCGCCATCGCGATGCCGTGCACGCACTGCCCGGTCTCCGGATAGCGCTGGTCCTCCGGCATGTAGTCGCAGCGCACGCCCCTGTTGCGGGCTTCCCACGTCCTGCCGCCATCGGCGGTGTGGAAGACGCCGGCCGTCGAGATGGCCACCCAGACCTGGTTGGGATCGCTGGGATGCAGGACGATGTGGTGCAGGATGAGCCCTCCCGCACCCGGCAGCCAGCTCTCCCGGGACGAATGGCGCTGCAGGCCCTCGACATGCTCCCAGGTCTCGCCGCCGTCGTCGCTGCGAAACAGCCCGGCAGGCTCGACGCCGCACCAAAGCCGGCCATGGCCGGCCGCCAGGCTCCAGGCCGACTTGATCGGCGGCGCGCCCTCCGGAGCGGAGAGGCCCTTGCTGGAATGGGTCCAGCTCTTGCCGCCGTCGGTCGACGTCCACACCGCGGGGCCGAACCACTCGTTGCCGGCCGCGGCATGGATGGTGCCATCGGGGGCCCCGATCACGTGGTTGACCGGCCAGGTCTGGCAGTGGGGTCCGTCGACGGTCCAGTCCTGGCGAGCCTCGTCGCTGCGCAGGATGAAGGCGCCCTTGCGGGTGCCGACGAGAAGCGAGATCCCAGGCATCGGTCGGCTCCTCACTCTTCGACGTAGACCATCCACGACACGCCGAAGCGGTCGGTGAGCGAGCCGAAGGACTTCGAGAAGAAAGTCTTCGCGAGCGGCATCATCACCTGGCCTCCTTCGGCGAGCGCAGCGAAGGCCCGTTCCGCCTTCTGCTCGTCGCGCGTCACCAGCGTCAGCGAGATCCCCTGGAACTGGCCGGCCTTGCCCGAGCAGTAGCCGTCGGTCATGCCGACGGCGGATCCATCGATCTTGAGCCCGGCATGCATGATCTTGTTCTCGCTGCCGGGCGGCATCGTGCCGGGCGGCGGCTGATCCGGTGCGTCCGAGAACCGCATCATCATCTCGACCTCGGCACCGACCGCCTGCTTGTAGAAGGCGATCGCCTCCTCGCAGCGGCCTTCGAAGCTCAGGTAGGGCTGGATCGGCATCGGCTCTCTCCCGCACGGTTCTGGGGGACACGCGGTCCCGGCGGCCGGCCTCATGGGCCCGGCGCTCACAGGACGTGTGGCACGGCGGCGTCCCGACACGAGGATGCGCCTTTTTTCGTCGGCGGGGGAGGGACCGTCGCGGCACTGGCCACCCGCCCCGTCTCATGTTATGACTGACTGGTCAGTCATAAAGGGTGATCGATGCCCCGCCGTGCCGCCGCCGAGAGCCAGCGTGACCGCCGGGCCGAAATCCTGGCCGCCGCGCTCGACGTGTTCGCCGAGCAGGGTTTCGCGGCCGCCCGGCTCGACGACGTGGCGGCCAAGGCCGGCGTCGCCAAGGGCACGCTGTACCTGCACTTCGCCAGCAAGCAGGACCTGTTCGAAAAGCTCGTCTCCGGCGAGGCCGCGCCGGTGCTCGGTCAGCTCGAGGGCCTGGTCCGGCACGCCCACGGCCCGACGATCGAGCTCGTGGCGGCGCTCCAGGCCATCTTCGTGCGCGAGGTGCTGGGGACACGGCGCAAGGACATCGTCCGCCTCGTCATCAGCGAGGGGCCGCGCTTTCCCGCCATCGCCCAGTTCTGGCATCGCGAGGTGGTGTCGAAGGGGCTGGCCGTGCTGTCGGCCCTTGCCCGGCGGGCCGCGGCGCGAGGCGAGATCGAGGGCGACGCGCTCGTGCGGTTCCCGCACCTGTTCATGGCGCCTCTCCTGATGGCCATGATCTGGGATGGGCTGTTCTCGCCCTTCGCACCGCTGGACGTGCCCGCCCTGCTGCAGGCGCATCGCCAGGTGCTGTTTCCGTCCGGAGGGACGAAGCCATGAAGAAGGTCGCCGTCGCGCTGCTGGCCCTGGTCGGGCTCGGCGCCTGGGGCTGGACCGGTTGGTCGGGGCGGGAGAAGGGACCGCCGCGCTACCAGGGCTGGGTCGAGGCCGACACCATCTTCATCGGCGCTGAGGATACGGGCCGCCTGGCGACCCTGGCGGTGAGCGAAGGCCAGCAGGTGAAGGCCGGCGATCTCCTGTTCGTCCTCGATTCCCGCACCCAGGCCGCCGATCTGCAGGCCGCCAAACAGGCCCTCGACGAGGCCAGCTCCAAGGTGGAGCGGCTCCAGGCTGCCCAGCAACGGCCCGAGGAAATCGCCATTCTCGAGGCCACGCTGCAGCGCGCCCAGGCCTCGCTGGAGTTCGCCCGGCAGGAGCTCACGCGCACCCAGGAGCTCGTGCGCAAGGGCTTCGCCACGCAGTCCCGCGCCGACCAGGCGCAATCGACCTTCGACCAGGCCAAGGCGGCGGCGGAGGAGGTGCAGCGCCAGATCGTCGCCGCGCGCCTCGGCGGCCGTCGCGAGGACCTCGACGCCGCCCGCTTCGTCGTCGGCCAGGCCGAAGCCCGCGTCGCGTCCGCCCGCGCCAGGTTCGACCGCCTGACCGTCGCCGCGCCGCAGGCCGGTCGGGTGCAGGAGGTCTACTACCGGGCGGGCGAGATCGTGCCGAACATGCGGCCCGTGGTGGCCATCCTGCCGCCGGCGAACATGAAGGTGCGCTTCTTCCTGCCGCAGGCCGTGCTGCCCTCCGTGCAGGTCGGGCAGGCGGTGGCGCTGACCTGCGACGGATGTCCCGCCGGGCTCGCGGCCGAGATCATCACCATCGCGCAGGAGGCCGAGTTCACCCCGCCGGTGATCTACAGCCTCGAGGAGCGCCAGAAGCTCGTCTACCGCGTCGAGGCCCGGCCGCGCACGCCCGAGGCCTTGCGCGTCGGCCAACCCGTCGAGGTGCGTCTCGGAGGCGGCGGCGATGCCCTCCGCTGACGCGCCCGACGCACCTTCACGGAGCCGCAACGGCGACGTGGTCATCGACGTCCAAGGCCTGAGCAAGAGCTTCAACGGCCGCACCGTCGTGCGCGATCTCTCGATGCAGGTGCGCCGCGGCCAGATCTACGGCTTCCTCGGGCCCAACGGCTCCGGCAAGACGACCACCATCCGCATGCTGTGCGGCTTGCTGACGCCGGACTCGGGGACCGGCACGTGCCTGGGCTACGACATCCTCACGCAGAGCCATCTCATCAAGCGCCGGGTCGGCTACATGACCCAGCGGTTCTCGCTCTACCAGGACCTCTCGATCCGCGAGAACCTGGAGTTCGTGGCCCGGGTCTACGGCCTCGCCGACCCGCGCGGCGCAGCCCGGGACGCCATCGCGCGGCTGGGACTGTCCGGCCGGCAGGACCAGCTCGCCGGCGAGCTCTCCGGCGGCTGGAAACAGCGGCTCGCGCTGGGCGCCTGCATCCTGCCGTCACCGGACCTGCTGCTCCTCGACGAGCCCACCGCTGGCGTCGACCCCAAGGCGCGACGCGACTTCTGGTCGGAGATCCACGCGCTGGCGGCCGAGGGTCTGACGGTGCTCGTCTCGACCCACTACATGGACGAGGCCGAGCGCTGCCACGAGATCGCCTACGTGGCCTATGGCCACCTCCTGGCCCACGGCACCGTCCTCGAGGTGATCGCCCGGGCGGGCCTCACCACCTGGACGGTCGCGGGCGACCACCTCCTGGCGCTCGCCGACAGGCTCGCGCACCTGCCGGGCGTGGACATGGTCGCGCCCTTCGGCAACAGCCTGCATGTCTCGGGCCGTGACGCCGTGAAGCTCGAAGCCGCGATCGCCCCCCTGCGCGGGGACGCGTCCCTCCACTGGACGCAGGACAAGCCCAGCCTCGAGGACGTCTTCATTGACCTGATGGGGCAGGTGAAGGACAACTTCCAATGAGCGAGGGGACCCGCACCGCACCCGCCGTGCGCCGGCTGGCCGCCCAGCCCTTCGGCCGGTTCTGGGCCATGCTGGTGAAGGAGTTCATCCAGCTGCGGCGCGACCGCGTCACGCTCGCCACCATGGTGTCGGTACCGCTGATGCAGCTGCTGCTGTTCGGCTTCGCCATCAACACCACGCCGCGCCACATGCCCGCGGCGATCCTTCTGCAGGAGCAGACCGACGTCTCGCGCTCCATCCTGGCGGCGTTGCAGAACACGAGCTTCTTCGATTTTCGCCGCGTCGCCCGCACCGAGGAGGAGGTCGATGCGGCCTTGCGCTCGGGCGAGGTGCTGTTCGCGGTCGAGATCCCGGCAGGGTTCGAGAAGGCGGTGCGGCGCGGCGAGACGCCCGCGCTCCTGTTCATCGCGGACGCGACCGACCCGGTCGCGTCGGCATCCGCGCTGGGGGCGCTCAACGAGGTGACGCGCACGGCTTTGGCCGGCGATCGTTTCGCCGCGGGGACGGCCAGCGCGCCGCCGTTCGAGATCCGGCAGCACCGGCGCTTCAACCCGTCCGGGTCGAGCCAGCTCAACATCGTGCCGGGCCTGCTCGGCACGATCCTGACCATGACGCTGCTCATTTTCACCGCGCTCTCGGTGACGCGCGAGGTGGAACGCGGGACCATGGAAAACCTGCTCTCCATGCCCATTCGCCCGACCGAGATCATGATGGGCAAGATCGCGCCCTACATCGTCGTCGGGCTCCTGCAGGCGGCGCTGATCATGGGCGCGGGCGTGTTCGTCTTCGGCGTTCCGATGGTCGGAAGCCTCGCCCTGCTGACCGCCATCTCGACCGTGTTCATCGCGACCAACCTGTCGATCGGCTACACCTTCTCGACGCTGGCCCAGAACCAGCTGCAGGCCATGCAGATGGCCATGATGTTCTTCCTCCCCAACATCCTGCTCTCGGGCTTCATGTTCCCCTTCTCGGGCATGCCCACCTGGGCCCAGTGGGTGGGCGAGGCGCTGCCGCTGACCCACTTCCTGCGGGTCGTGCGGGGCGTCATGCTGAAGGGATCGGGACCGGCAGACGTGGTGCGCGAACTCGCCTTCCTGATGGGGCTCATGGGCATCGCCATGACGATCGCGGTGACGCGGTTCAGGCAGACGTTGGATTGATGGAGCATCGGCCCGATGCTGCGTGCTTCGACCGGCTCAGCATGAGGCTTCGACACGGCCGCTACGCGGCCTGCTCAGGATGAGGACCATTGTGGGTCTTGAAAAATCACAATAGTCCTCATCCTGAGCAGCCGCCGCAGGCGGCGTGTCGAAGGACGCAGGACCTCGCCGTGCGGGGAGAGAGACCCGCATGAGCCTACAACCCGGCCGCCACGCTCTCACCTTCGTCTTCATCACCGTCGTCGTGGACATGATCGGCATCGGGCTCATCCTCCCGGTGCTGCCCGCCCTGATCCGCGAACTCGCCCATGTCGACGTGGCGCAGGCGGCCGTGATCGGGGGCTGGCTGCTGGTCGCCTACTCGGCCATGCAGTTCCTGTGCGGACCCATCGTCGGCAACCTCTCGGATGCGTATGGCCGCCGGCCGGTCCTGCTGCTGGCCTTGGGCGGCCTCGGGATCGACTACGTGCTGTGCGCGTTTGCCCCGTCCATCGCGTGGCTGTTCATCGGACGGCTGCTCGCCGGCACCTTCGGGGCGAGCCACGTGACGGCTTACGCCTACATCACCGACATCACGCCGCCTGAACAGCGCGCCAAGGCCTTTGGGATGGTGGGCGCGGCCTTCGGGATCGGCTTCGTCATCGGGCCGGCGATCGGCGGGCTGCTGGGCGCCTACGGGCCTCGGGTGCCCTTCATGGCCGCCGCGGTGCTGGCGCTCGCCAACGTCGTCTATGGCTGGTTCGTGCTGCCGGAGTCGCTGCCGCCCGAGAAGCGGCGGCCCTTCCGGTTCAAGCGCGCGAACCCGCTCGGCTCGCTGGCCGTGCTGCGCAGGGACCCGCTGCTCAGCGTCTTCGGCGTGGTGGTCTTCCTGCACTTCCTGGCGACGAACGTCTATCCGGCGGTGTGGGCCTACTACACGATCTACCGCTACGGCTGGAGCGAGCTGCAGGTCGGTCTGTCGCTCGCCGTCTACGGCATCGTCACGGCGGCGGTGCAGGGTGGGCTCGTGGGGCCGATCATCGCGCGGCTGGGTGAGTGGCGCACGGCGCTGCTGGCGCTCTGCGTCGAAGTCGCGGCCGGGTTCGGCTACGGCATCGCCTCGGCAGGCTGGTTCATCTACGTGCTGATCGTCGTCGGCGCGCCGCAGAACATCGCCCTGCCGGCGATCAACGCCATGATGACCCGGCGCGTGGGCGCGAGTGCCCAGGGCGAACTGCAGGGCGCACTGGCCAGCATCACCGGCATCACCGCCATCATCGGACCGCTGCTCGCCACGCAGCTCTTCGGCCATTTTACCGGGCCGCAGGCGCCTACGGAACTGCCCGGCGCACCCTTCTTCGCCGCCATGCTGCTCTCGGCGATCGCGGCGTGGCTCTTCCTGCGGACACGGGTTCTCGCGGCTTCCGGGCCGCCGGCCTAGAGCATGCTCCAGGTTTCCGGTGGTCGCATGCTTTTCGCGAAAAGCCGGGTTCCACCTTTTGGCGGCAAGTTCTAGCTCTTCTTCCCGCCCCGCGCGCCCTTGGCGAGCGTGCGGTCCTGGGCCTTCTTGCCTTCCGTCTCGGCCTGCGCCGTTTCCCCGCGCTTCTCCTTGCCCTTGGTGCGGGCCAGCGCCGTCTTGTTGCGCTTGGGTGTCTCGCGGGTGGAGGCGCCGGCTTCGCTGAGCGCGATGGCGATCGCCTGCTTCGGGTTCTTCACCTTGGCGCCATCGCTGCCGGTGCGCAGCTCGCCTTCCTTGAACTCGTGCATCACCCGTTCGACGGTCGCCTTCTGGGCTGGGCTCTGGGACTTCGCCATGGCCGTGATCTCCTTGCGTGATGCAGGGCAACGTCTCCCCGTCGGCGGTGGTTGCGGCCGCGCGCCTGCGCTATAGGGGATCGGCCAATCACGGGGAGGATGAACCATGGCTCAGACCGCGCAGGCGAAGCGGCCCTACAAGGGCGTGTACCCGGTCGTTCCGACGATCTTCGACGAGCGCGGTGAGCTCGACATGGCGGGCCAGCTGCGGGCCGTCGACTGCATGATCGACGCCGGCTCGAACGGCCTGTGCATCCTCGCCAACTTCTCCGAGCAGTTCGTCCTCACCGACGAGGAACGCGAGCGCATCATGGGGGCGGTGCTCGACCACGTGGCCGGGCGCGTTCCCGTCATCGTCACGACGACACACTTCGCCACCCGCATCTGCGCCGAGCGCAGCAAGCGCGCGCAGGCGGCAGGCGCCGCCATGGTCATGATCATGCCGCCCTACCACGGCGCCACGATCCGCGTGTCGGAGAAGGGCATCTACGACTTCTATGCCGCCGTCTCCGACGCCATCGACATCCCGATCATGGTCCAGGACGCCCCGGTCGCCGGCACGCCGCTGTCCGTGCCGCTGCTGGTGCGTATGGCCAAGGAGATCCGCAACCTCGCCTATTTCAAGATCGAGGTGCCCTTCGCCGCCGCCAAGCTGCGCGAGATGATCGCCCGGGGCGGCGAGGCCATCGAGGGCCCGTGGGACGGCGAGGAGGCGATCACGCTGATGGCTGACCTCGATGCCGGCGCGACCGGCTCGATGACCGGCGGCGGCTATCCCGACGGTATCCGCACCATCATGGATCCCTGGCTCGCCGGCGACCGCGACGCCGCGATGCGCGCCTACGAGCGCTGGCTGCCGCTGATCAACTGGGAAAACCGCCAGTGCGGCCTGCTGGCCGCCAAGGCGCTGATGAAGGAAGGCGGCGTCATCGCCTGCGAGACCGGCCGCGCGCCCCTGGCCCCGCTGCACCCCGCGACGCGCGCCGGCCTGATCGAGATCGCCAAGCGCCTCGACCCGGTGGTGCTGCGCTGGGGGCGGTGAGGAGAGGTCGGCTCCCCTAAGCCGTTCTCCACCCAAGCTCGATCTATCGGCCGTCCTGGCCGGGCTTGGTGTACAGACCGGAGACATGGTGAACACTCGTTCGGGG
>NZ_CAMFHB010000013.1 GCF_945952055.1 uncultured Alsobacter sp. | reverse complement strand
CCCCGAACGAGTGTTCACCATGTCTCCGGTCTGTACACCAAGCCCGGCCAGGACGCGAAGAGGACGAGCAAGCTGGACTGAGAAGGCGTCCCAAGATCTGGGGTTGCAGCCTAGGCCGGTCCCGCCAGCGACCGGGCCAGATCCAGCAGCTCGCCGCCGGTGGCCAGCGGCTCCAGCAGGCTGAAGTGGTTCGCGTCCGCCACCGCCAGCGGCGCCGGCGCGCCCCAGGCGGCGGCGAGGCGGGCGGACTGGTCGGCGAAGGCGGCCGTCTCTCGGGCGCCGTAGGCGAGCGCGATGCGGGTCTTCGGGGCGGGCCGCAGGATCGGGCTCAGCGCCTTCGCACGCGGCACGTCGTCGAGGCCGAGAAGGTGCCCGAGCGGGATGCCGCCGAGCGGGACGAGGTCGAACAGCCCCGACAGCAGCAGCGCGGATTCCACCGGCGGGGCGCCGGGCTCCGTGGCGGCGACGGCGGCGAGGTGGCCGCCCGCCGAGTGACCCGCCAGATGCAGGCGCGACGCGTCGATACCCAGCGCGTCCTGGTTGTCGACGAGGAAGCGCAGGCAGGCGATCGTCTGGGCGACGATGGTCTCCAGCGGCGTGTCGGGCGCGAGCCCGTAGTTCGGCATGGCGACGGCGTAGCCCGCCGCCAGCATGCCGGCTGAGAACTGGGCGTGCTGGACCTTGTCGCTCGCCTGCCAGTAGCCGCCATGAATGAAGACCCACACGGGAGGCTTGCCGCGCCCCGCGGGGCGGAACAGGTCGAGTTTCTCCCAGGCGCTGGGACCGTAGGCGAGATCGAGCCCGCCCTTGTCCCGGCAGAACGCCTTGCCCTCCGCGCTCCAGCGGCGGAACAGCGCGGTCATGTCGGTCTGGCGCCGCGGCGAATACTCCGCCGCCAGGGCGGCGACGGCGGGATCGGGCGCCCCGGCCCGCCTGAAGGTCACCGTCACCGTGAGGCCGGCCTCGGTCGAGGGCCGCAGCGCGATGGGCGGACGGAAGCCGGCGAAGGCCTCGCGCCACGCCAGTTCCACCTCGTGGCGGGCCATGTGGAAGCGCTCGGGCTCGTCGCTCGTGAACGACGCCCGCACCATGTGGTGCGGCCCCGCCCCTTCGCGTCCCATGGCGGCGAAGATCTCGGCGAAGGCGTCCCGCAGGGCTTCGGTGGCGTCGCGCTGCGACGAGCGCCCCGTGAGGTCAAATTCCGACATAGCGCGACACGATCTCCGGCTGGCTGGCGAGCTCGGCGCTGGATCCGGACCAGACGGTCCGGCCGCGCTCGACGATGAAGTGGCGGTCGGCGATGCGCTGCAGCACCGAGACGTTCTTGTCGATGAGCAGGATCGACTGCCCCTGCGCCTTGAGCGTCTCGACGCAACGCCAGATCTCGGCACGGATCACCGGGGCGAGCCCCTCGGTGGCCTCGTCGAGGATGAGCAGCGTCGGGTTGGTCATCAGGGCGCGGCCGATCGCCAGCATCTGCTGCTCGCCCCCCGACAGCGTGCGCGCCATCTGGTTGGCGCGCTCCTTGAGGCGCGGGAACAGGTCGAAGACGCGGGCGAGCGTCCATGGGGCGGCCCGGCCGAGCCGGTTCGACGCGGTGGCGACGAGGTTCTCGCGCACGGTCAGCGTCGGGAACACCATGCGCCCCTCGGGCACGAGGCCGACGCCGAGCTTGGCGACGCGCTCGGGCGCGGCACGCAGGATGTCGGCCTTCTGGAACCGCGCCTCGCCGGCCCAGGCCGGCACCAGCCCCATGAGCGTCATGACGGTCGTGGTCTTGCCCATGCCGTTGCGGCCGAGAAGGGTGACGACCTCGCCGGCCGAAATCTCCAGCGCCACGTCGAAGAGCACCTGGCTCGGCCCGTAGCCGGACTGCAATCCGCGCACCGACAGCATCAGGCGTCTCCCTCGCCGAGATAGGCGGTGCGCACCGCCTCGTCGTCGCGGATCGCCGCCGGGTCGCCGCTGGCGATGATCTTGCCGTAGACGAGCACCGAGATGCGGTCGGCGAGCGCGAAGACGGCGTCCATGTCGTGCTCGACGAGGAGGATGCCGACGCTGCCCTTGAGCTTGCGCAGCGTCTCGACCATCTCGCCGCTTTCGGCGGGCCCCAGCCCCGCCATCGGCTCGTCGAGCAGGAGCAGCCGCGGCTCGCCCGCGAGCGCGATGGCGAGTTCGAGCTGCTTGCGCTCGCCCTGCGAGAGGGAGGCCACCTTGACCTGCGCCTTGGCCGCGAGCCCGACCTCCTTGAGCCGCTGCAGCGCCGGCGCATTGAGGCGCTCCTCGTGGGCGGCCGCGCGCAGGAAACGGAAGCTGTGGCCCTCGCGCGCCTGCACCGCCAGCGCGACGTTCTCCAGCGCCGTGAACTCGGGCAGCAACTGCGTGATCTGGAAGGTCCGGCCGAGCCCGCGACGCACGCGCTCGGGCTCGGGCAGCTGGTCGATCCGATCGCCCGCCAGCACGATCTCCCCGGCATCCTGGCGCAGCAGCCCCATGAGCTGGTTGATCAGCGTCGACTTGCCCGCCCCGTTCGGCCCGATCAGCGCATGGACCTCGCCGGCCTGCACGTCGAGCGTGACGTTGTCGGTGGCGACGAGCCCGCCGAAGCGCTTGCGCAGCCCCTTCACCTCGAGCAGCGCGGTCATGGGGCGCGGCCCTTCACGAGCTTCGTCACGAGGCCGGCGATGCCGCCATGGGTGTAGAGCACGACGGCCAGCAGGATGGGGCCGAGCAGCAGCTGCCAGCGCTCGGTGAAGGCGCCGAGCACGGTCTCCAGCCCGACCAGCGCGGCCGCGCCGAGGAAGGGCCCGGCCAGCGTGCCGACGCCACCCAGGATCACCATGATCATGAGCTCGCCGGACTTGGTCCAGTGCAGCATGTCGGGCGACACGAAGCGCAGCTGGTTGGCCATCAGCACGCCCGCCATCGACGCCCCGGCGCCGGCGAGGATGAAGGCGACGAGCCGGTAGCGCCGCGGCGCGATGCCGATCGCCTGCATGCGGGCCTCGTTCTGGCGCAGTCCCGAGAGCACCCGGCCGAAGCGCGACACGGTGATGCGCCAGATGACGAGGAAGACGATCACGGCGCCCGTCAGCGCGACGAAGTAGAGGACCCGGTCGTCGCGCATGTCGAGCGCGCCGATGCCGAGCCGCCGGCGCATGGGCAGGCCATCGTCGCCGCCATAGGCCTTCAGCGACAGGAACAGGAAGTAGACCATCTGGGCGAAGGCCAGCGTGATCATGATGAACTGCACGCCCGAGGTGCGCAGGGACAGGGATCCGATCACCGCGGCGAGCACAGCGCCCATCACCGCCGCCACCGCGAGCGCCACGAGGAGCTGGTCGGTGCCCGGGAACAGGCCGAAGGCGAGGTCGCCGTTGCGCGCCGACAGCGCCATCACGCCCGCCACGTAGCCCCCCAGGCCGAAATAGGCGGCATGGCCGAAGGAGACGAGCCCGCCATAACCGAGCACGAGGTTCAGCGTCGCGGCGGCCATCCCGTAGATCAGGATGCGCCCGACGAGCGGCACCAGCGCCGGCTGGCCGAGGGCATCGGCGATGGTCGGGAAGACCGCGAGCAGGACGGCGACGGCGAGCCAGCCGACCGCCGCCCCCTTGCGCATCGCCGGGGCCGGGAGGGAGACCGCGTCAGTCATCTGAGCGCAGGACTTGGGCAAGGTCAGGCATGGGCCGGGAACAATCCCCTGGGACGGACGAGGAGCACGAGGGCCATCAGGAGGTAGACGCCCATGGAGGAGACGCCCGCGGCGAGCGCGTCGGCATCGGGCCCCTGCATCACCTGCCGCAGCAGGCCCGGCAGGAAGGCGCGCAGCAGCGTGTCGACGAGGCCGACGATGAGGGCGCCGAGCAGGGCCCCGCGCACCGAGCCGATGCCGCCGATCACCACCACGACGAAGGTCAGGATCAGGATCTGCTCGCCCATGCCGACCTGCACGGACAGGATCGGCCCAGCCATGAGGCCGGCGAGGCCGGCGAGCAGCGCGCCGAGCCCGAAGACGAGCGTGAAGATCATCCGGATGTCGACGCCGAGGGCCCGCACCATCTGGCGGTGCGTCGCCCCGGCCCGCACCAGCATGCCGATGCGCGTGCGGTTGATGAGCACGTAGAGGCCGACGGCGACGAGGAGCCCCACCCCGATCACCGCCAGGCGGTAGATCGGATAGGTGAAGCCCGGCATCAGCTCGACCGAGCCCTCCAGCATCTTCGGCACGGACACGAAGAGCGGCTTGCGACCGAAGAGCAGCGTGGTCGTCTCGTTGAAGATCAGGATCAGCGCGAAGGTGGCGAGCACCTGGTCGAGATGGTCGCGCGCGTAGAGCCTTCGCAGCACGCCGAGCTCGACGATCATGCCGATGACGGCGGCGGCGCCGAGCCCGGCCAGGACGGAGAGGACGGCGGAGCCGGTCTTGGCGGCGACGATGGCCGCCGCATAGGCGCCCACCATGTAGAGGGAGCCATGGGCGAGGTTGATCACGCCCATGACCCCGAAGACGAGGGTGAGCCCCGCCGCGAGCAGGAACAGCATGACACCGAGCTGCAGGCCGTTGAGCACCTGCTCGAGCACCAGTGTCATGCGAAGTCCCCTTCCCCGCGGCGGCGCGATGGTGTCGCGGCGATCAGAGCTTGCACTGCGCCGCGTAGGCGTCGCCGTGGTCCTTCAGGATCACGCCCTTGGTGACGATGGCGATCTTGCCGTCAGCACCCTTCTCGGCCTTCACCGCGAACCAGTCCTGGACCGGGTGCTGGTTGGGGCCGAACTTGAACTTGCCGCGCACCGACTGGAAGTCGGCCTTGCGCATCGCGGCGCCCAGCGCATCGACGTCGACCTTGCCGCCGGTGCCCTTCAGCGCGGCGCCGATGGCGAGCGCGGTGTCGTAGGACTGGCTGGCGTAGTAGGTCGGCACGCGGTTGAAGGACTTGTTCCACGCGGCCATGAACTCCTTGTTGGCCGGGTTGTCGAAGTCCGTGTTCCAGTGGCTGGAGGCATTGATGCCGTCGGCGGCGTCACCGACCGCGGAGACCGTGGTGGCGTCGAGCGACGGGGCGGCGACGACCATCGGGATCTTGTCCTTCAGGCCGGCCTGCTGGTACTGGCGCAGGAAGGTGATGCCGAGGCCGCCCGGGTGGAACTGGAACACCACGTCGGGGTTGGCCGCGCGGATCTGCGCCATCTCGGCGGCGAAGTCCGTCTGGTCGAGCTTGGTGTAGATCTCGCCCGCGATCTCGCCCTTGAAGAAGCGCTTGAAGCCGGTGAGCGCGTCCTTGCCGGCCGGGTAGTTCGGGGCAAGGATGAAGGCCTTCTTGTAGCCGAGGTTCGTGGCGTTCTGGCCGGCGCTCTCGTGCAGGCTGTCGTTCTGCCAGGACACGACGAAGTAGTTCTTGTGGCACTCCTTGCCGGCGAAGTTCGACGGCGCGGCGTTGGGGCTCACATACATGGCACCGCCGTCGACGACGTCGGGCACCACGGCGCTGGCGACGTTCGAGAACACGATGCCGGTCAGGATCTTGATGCCGTCGTTCTTCATGAACTTCTCGGCGATCTGCTTGCCCTGGCCGGGCTTCAGCGCGTCGTCCTCGACGATGACCTCGACCGGCACGCCGCCGAGCTTGCCGTCCTTGATGGCGAGCTTGAAGCCGTCGCGGATGTCCTCGCCGATGTAGCCGCCGGGACCCGACAGCGTCGTGATCAGGCCGATCTTCACCGGCGCCTGGGCGCTGGCGGTCGAGGCGGCGAGCGCCAGGGCGAGGCCGGCGGTCACGCCGGTCAGTGCGGTGCGAAGCGTCATTGTACTCCCCAAGTTTGTTGGAACACGCGGATTTCTCGACCGATCAGCGCGTTGAAAGGCAAAAACCGGGCCGCAGCCCCGAATCTGCCGTCCACACGCTGGACCAGCCCCTCACTGGATGTCCATGCGGTGCGAGACGTTCTTGACGACCATGTAGTGGTGCAAGCCTTCCGCTCCCCCCTCGCGTCCATGGCCGCTCTCCTTGACCCCGCCGAACGGCGTTTCGGCCACGGAGGCTTCCAGTGTGTTGATCGAGAGGTTCCCGCACTCGATGGCGTCGGTCAACCGGTCGGCATTGCGCGCATCGTGGGTAAAGGCGTAGGCGGCGAGCCCGAAGGGCAGCGCGTTGGCCTTCTCGATGGCCTCCTCGAGGCTCCGGACGGGATTGATGATGGCCAGCGGCCCGAACGGCTCGACCGTCATGGCCATGCAGTCGTCCGGGGCCTGCGCGAGCACGGTGACCGGGAAGAAATAGCCGCGGTTGCCCACGCGCTCGCCCCCCGTCAGCACCTTGGCGCCCCGGGCACGCCCGTCGGCCACCATCGCTTCCAGCGCCTCGATGCGCCGGTGGTTGGCGACCGGACCCATCTGGGTCGCCGGATCGAGCCCGTCACCGATCCGGATCGACTTCGCCTTCTCGACGAAGGCGCTGGTGAAGCGCTCGTAGAGGTCCTCCATGACGAAGAACCGCGTTGGCGAGGTACAGACCTGGCCGGAGTTGCGCGCCTTGCGCACCGCGCTCACCTGCGCGCTGAGCACCGGGTCGACGTCGTCGCAGACGATGACCGGGGCATGGCCGCCCAGCTCCATCAGCGCCGGCTTCATGACACGCGCCGCTCGCTCGGTGAGCCACTTGCCCACGGAGGTCGAGCCGGTGAAGGCCACCATGCGCACCGGATCGCGCGGGATCAGGTACTCCGAGATCTCCGCCGGCACGCCGAAGACGAGGTTGAGGACGCCCGGCGGCAGGCCGGCATCGTGGAAGGCCTGCACGATGTGCACGGCCCCGCCCGGAGTTTCCTCGGCGGCCTTGAGGATGATCGAGCAGCCCGACGCGATGGCGCCGGCGACCTTGCGCGCGGGCTGGCTCATCGGGAAGTTCCACGGCGAGAAGGCCGCGACCGTGCCGATCGGCTGGTGATGCACGATGTAGCGGATGCCCGGCGCGCTGGGGATGACGCGGCCGTAGCAGCGCACGGCCTCCCCGGCGTCCCACTCGAAGAACTCGCAACCGCGGATCACCTCCAGCCGGCCGGCCTCGTAGGGCTTGCCGTGCTCGACGGTGATGGTGTGGCCGATCGCGTCGATCCGCTCGCGCATCAGCGCGGCCGCCTTCAGCATCACCTCGGCGCGCTTGGCCGGCGGCGTCCGGCTCCACACGCGGAAGCCCTCCGCCGCGGCCGCCAGAGCGTCGTCGAGATCGGCGCGGGTGGCCACCGGCACGGTGCCGAGCACCTGCTCGGTCGCCGGGTTGAGCACCGGTAGCGTGTCCCTGGTCTTGCGCCAGGCGCCGCCGATGTAGAGCCCAATGTCGGGGTAGGCAGGCATGGGGGTGTTCCTTCAGAGGGCCTTTGAAGACTTGAATTGCAGCGATCCCGGCGCGCGCACCGTCCGGCCCGCCCAACCCTCTCCACCGTCATGGCCGGGCTTGGCCCGGCCATCCACGACTTCAGGGCGGCCCCGGCAAAGTCGTGGATGCCCGGGCCAAGCCCGGGCAGGACGGACGGAGGGGTACGAGCGTTGGAAAGAGGACAAGGCTCGAACTCCTCAGCACACCAGCGGCCGGTAGCGGTTTTCCACCAGCCGGACGAGGTTGAGCGCCGTCATCTCGGACGACTTGGGATTGGCGGCGAGCGGCCGGTTCTCGATGGCGAGATCCATCGTGCCGAACGCGCCCTCGGCGCGGATGCGGTGGCCGTTGCGCGTGGCGGCCGGGTCGGCCACGAGCTCGACGCGGGTGGCGTCGAGGCCGAGGCCTGCCAGCGCGGTGATCGCCGCCACGTTGGCGTTCTGCGGGAAGCGCCGCGCCGCCTCGCGGGCCGTGCCCGTGAAGAAGGTCGTGCGGCCCGAGAGCGTCGCGAGGTCGACGAGCTCTTCCGCGGCAGTGCCTCGCCAGGCCGCGGGCGGCTTGACGATCGCGTGGAGCACGTCCGTCAGCCCCAGCGTGGAGGCCGCGGCGAGCCCGTCGACGCCGGCGAGCGCGCCGGCCGGGATCAGCAGCTGGCTGCCATGGGCCTCGGCGACGGCCAGGAGCCGCGCGAGCAAGGCGTCGTCGCAGAAGGCGCTCGTCGAGGCGACCGCGAAGGCCGGAGAGGCCGCCAGCGCCGCCTCCCCCCATTGCCCCACGGCCTCTCGCCCGGCGGCCTCGACCACGAGGTCAGGCCGCATGGCGGCCAGCCCGGCCGGATCGGTCAGGACCGGCAGATCCTTCGGCAGGTCGTCGCAGCACGACGTGCTGCGCAGGCCCACCGCGACGATCTCGACCTTGCCGGCATTGCGTTGCCGGAGCAGCGCCACGAAGCGCTGCGTGATGGCGCCCCAGCCGATGACAGCCAGGCGCAGGGGCATCACAGGCAGACCCAGCCCGCCGGCGGCTTCTTGCCGGGGTGGATGGCGCCGCAGTGCGGGCACTTTCGGGCCGCCTCGTCCTCGTAGAACGCCTTGTAGATCGGCGGCAGGTCGTCGACGATCGACTCGAGGTCCACCTCGACGCGCTTCACCAGCCCCTCGCATTCGAAGCAGTACCACTCGATCGCGTCGAGCCAGCCCTCGGGCCGCTTGGGCTCGATGACGAGGCCGATGGAGCCCTCCTGCGGGCGCTGCGGCGAGTGCCGCACATGCGGGGGCAGGAGGAAGATGTCGCCCTCGCGGATCGGGATGTCGTAGTGCTTCCCGTCGTCGACGACCTTGAGCACCATGTCGCCCTTGAGCTGGTAGAAGAACTCCTCGACCGGGTCGTCGTGGAAGTCGCAGCGCTCGTTGGGACCGCCGACGACGGTCACCATGAGGTCGGCCTCCTTGAACACGAGCTGGTTGCCGACCGGCGGCTTCAGCAGGTGCTTGTGCTCCTCGATCCACTTCTGGAAGTTGAAGGCGCGCAGGCGCCCGAACTTCAGTCCAGCAGCAGCGTCACTCATCGCCAGGGTCCCTCTCGCTCGCGTCACAATTCCAGGCCGCACGCCTCGAAGGCGGCGCGCGTGGCGGCCTTCTCGGCGTCGGTCAGTTCCAGCATGGGGCTGCGCACCCGCCCGCCCCGCTGGCCCAGCAGGTCCTGCCAGTACTTCTGGTGCGAATGGGGCTTTTCCGCCGGGCGGGTGTGCGCCAGCGCGTGGCGCACCGGCTCCAGCGAGTCGCGCACGCGCCGGGCCTCCTCCGCCTTGCCGGCGAAGGCGAGGTCCGTGTAGGCGCGCATGCGCCGGTCCTTGGCGGTCTGGATCAGGTAGGGCGGCGAGGAGCACAAATAGAGCTGCCAGCCGAGCTCCAGGATGTTGTCGAGCCACTCGTGCTCGGAGGCCGTCGAGACCAGGATGCGGTCGGAGGCGAGCCGGGTCAGCTCGGCATACATCGGCCGCGGCACGGAGTACTTGATGGCAACGACGTTCTCGATGTCGGCCAGCCGGTTGCAGAGCTTCGGGCTCATCAGGTAGCCGGAGTCCGGATGGCTCCACAACGCCACGCCGATATCGACCGCCCCGCACACCGTCTCGTAGTAGCGGATGAGAGTCTCGTCCTGCTCCTTCAGGAAGTGCAGGACCGGGGCGTGCACGACGATGTAGTCGGCGCCGCACTTCTGCGCGTGGCGGGCGAGGTCGATGACCACGTCCATGTTCTGGTCGGAGCAGGACATGATCGTCTGGCCGCGTCCCGCGCTGGCCTCGACGGCGATCTCGAAGGTGCGCTTGCGCTCCTCCACCGACATCGAGAAGAACTCGCCCTGCTTGCCGGCGATGAACAGGCCGTCGATCCCCAGAGCATCCAGCCAGTGGCGGATGTTGGACCGGAACCCTGCCTCGTCGATCGCCCCCGCCGCCGTGAACGGCGTCAGCGCCGCGGCCCAGATGCCCCGCATGTGCTGGCGTGAATAGGACTTGGCGTCCTTCTTGGCGTACTTCACCCGCGCGCTCCCGGTTCGGTCGATGAGGCCAGCGTGCCCGGTTCGCCACGCGGGAAAAAGCGGGCGGAGCGTATTAATTTATAACCAAACTATATAAATCAGGGGGATTGGAACGTCGGGTCACGCGTCATGCATTCCGTCCAGCCCGCTGCAATCTCTCATCCGTCATGGCCGGGCTTGGCCCGGCCACCCACGACTTCAGCATGGCCCCGGCAAAGTCGTGGATGCCCGGGGCAGGCCCGGGCAGGACGTGCGGAGGGATGCCGGTCGATCGCGAGACCGCGGCGCAAGCGCGACGTAGGGCGAGCCCCATGACCGGCGTCACGCTGAAGCAGGTCACCGCGTTCCTCGCCGTGGCCGACGCCGGCAGCTTCACCTCGGCTGCCGAGCGCCTCAAGATCGCCCAGCCCGCCCTCTCCCAGGCCGTGCGGGAACTCGAAGCGGAGCTCGGGCTGCGGCTGTTCGACCGCACCACCCGCCGCGTGGAGCTCACGGTGGCCGGGCGCGAGTTCCGCGAGGCGACGGCGCGCGTGGTGGGCGACCTCGACTTCGCCATCCGCAATGCCCGCGACCTCGCCAGCCGCCGGCGCGGTCGCATCGTCGTGGCGGCCCCGCCGCTGCTCGCGGCCAACGTCCTGCCCTCCGCGATCCGCGACTTCGCGCGCGACTATCCCGACATCGAGATCGCGCTCGTCGACGCGCCGACGCTCGGCATCGTCGACACGGTCCGCAACGGTGGCGCCGACTGCGGCGTCGGCACCTTCGCCGCGGGCGAGAACGGAATCGAGCGCGTCTCGCTGATGCGGGACCGCCTGCAGCTTTTCTGCCGCGACGACAGCCCCTTCGCGCGCTCCCGCGCTGTGCGCTGGGCGGATCTCGCGGGCCAGCCGCTCATCGCCCTCACACGCGACAGCGCCATTCGCCGCCTGATGGAAATCGGCTTCGAGTCCGCCGAACTGCAGCTCGCTCCGGCCTACGAGGTCCACCAGATCGCAACCGCGCTCGGCATGGTGCAGGCGGGCCTCGGCGTCGCGGTGCTGCCGGCCTACGCGCGCTCGGGCCTGCTGGCCGAGGACATCGTGGCGCGCCCTCTGACCGACCCGGACATCGGCCGCGACATCGTGCTGATCCATGCCAGCGGGCGGTCGGTATCGCCGGCCGTGACGGCGTTCACGCCGGTGCTGCGCAAGGCCCTGCGGAGGCTCACGCCCCGCGAGGCGGGCTGAGGCGCCTTCAATCTCTCTAGCCCCAAAGCCCCTCATCCTGAGCCGGCCGCGCAGCGGCCGAGTCGAAGGACGCAGAATGCCTGCGGCTGCTCCTTGGTGCGTCCTTCGACTCGGCCCTATGGGCCGGCTCAGGATGAGGGGCTTTGGAGCAATAGAGATGAGCTGAAGCCGGGGGCATAGCCCCTCACCCCCGCCCCACCAGCTTCCCCCGCGGCGCCAGCTTCAGCGCTTCCGCCTGGGCCGTGAGCGCCACCCTGCGCGCCACGTCGCCGATGCTGCGCAGGTCCTCGGCGAGCGGGCTGCTGCGGCGCCACACCAGCCCGATGGTGCGTGACGGTGGTGGGTCGGCGAGGCGGGCCATGGCCACCCTGGCGGACCGCGTCTCGAGGCCGAGCGCGATCTCCGGCACAAGCGTCATGCCGATGCCGGCGCCCACCATCTGCACGAGAGTGGCGAGCGCGTTGCCCTCCATGATGTTGCGGGGCGTGCGCACGCCCGACATCTTGCAGAAGGCCAGTGCCTGCTCGCGGAAGCAGTGCCCCTCCTCCAGCAGCAAGAGCCGGAGTTCGCTGAAGTCGTCCGCATCGGGCACCGGCAGGTGCGCCTCCGCGGCCGGGCGCAGCAGGATGAAATCCTCGTCGAACAGCGGGGTCTCCACGAGCAGCGGCTCCGACACCGGCAGGGCCACCAGCGCGGCGTCGAGCCGCGCCTCGAGGAGGTCGGCGACGAGCTTCTGCGTCACGGCCTCGCGCAGGCGCAGGTCGAGGCCGGGGTAGTCGCGCGTGAGGTCGGCGACGAGCCCGGGCAGCAGGTAGGGTGCGACCGTCGGGATCGCGCCGATTCGCAGCCTCCCGGTGAAGGGCGCCTGCGAGGATCGGGCGAGATCCTCCAGCTCGTCCACGGCCTGCAGGATCGCCTGCACCCGCGCCGCGAAGGCCTCGCCGAGCCCGGTCAGGCGCGTCTGCCGCGACGTCCTCTCCACCAGGGGCGCCCCGATCAGCTCCTCGAGCTCCTTCACCTGCATCGACAGCGCGGGCTGGGTGACCGCGCAGTCCTCGGCGGCCCGCCCGAAATGGCCGAGCCGGGCCAGCGCATCGAAATAGCGCAAGTGTTTCATCGAGATCGGATTCATCAGCGCGTCTTATCGATCCTTTCAGAAAATGCAATTGTCTCTTATCAAGCTATGCTGTTAACAAGCCGCGTGGCCAAGGCTTGGCGCTGCGCGCGCGCCGCGGCCGCAGACGGCCGACCCCGGGGCCGAAACAGCGGCAACACGAGATTCCGTCGGAGGATCCAATGAACGGCAGCGATGCGAAGGGCGCGGGCAAGTGCCCGGTCATGCACGGCGGCAACACGCTTGCGAGCACCAGCGTCACCAGCTGGTGGCCCAAGACCCTCAACCTCGACATCCTGCACCAGCACGACACGAAGCCGAACCCGATGGGCGCCGGCTATTCGTACCGCCAGGCGGTGAAGTCGCTCGACTTCGAGGCGATCAAGAAGGACGTCCACGCCCTGATGACGGACAGCCAGGACTGGTGGCCGGCCGACTGGGGCCACTATGGCGGCCTGATGATCCGCATGGCCTGGCACTCGGCCGGCTCCTACCGCATCGCCGACGGGCGTGGCGGCGGCGGCACCGGCAACATGCGCTTCGCCCCGCTCAACTCGTGGCCGGACAACGCCAGCCTCGACAAGGCCAAGCGCCTGCTGTGGCCGATCAAGAAGAAGTACGGCAACAAGATCAGCTGGGCCGACCTGATGATCCTGGCCGGCACGGTGGCCTACGAATCGATGGGCCTGAAGACCTTCGGATTCGCCTTCGGCCGCGAGGACATCTGGCATCCCGAGAAGGACGTGTACTGGGGCGCCGAGAAGGAATGGCTGGCGCCGTCCGACAGCCGCTACGCGGATGTCGGCAAGCCCGACACCATGGAGAACCCGCTCGCCGCCGTGCAGATGGGCCTCATCTACGTCAACCCGCAGGGCGTGAACGGCGTGCCGGACCCGCTGAAGACGGCGGCGCAGGTGCGTGAGACCTTCGCCCGCATGGCGATGAACGACGAGGAGACCGTCGCGCTCACCGCCGGCGGCCACACCGTCGGCAAGGCGCACGGCAACGGCGATGCGGCGCTCATCGGGCCGGAGCCCGAGGCGGCCGACGTCACCGAGCAGGGCCTCGGCTGGGCCAACCCGCAGAAGACCGGCAAGGGCCGCTATGCGCTGACCTCCGGCATCGAGGGCGCCTGGACCACCCATCCGACCCGGTGGGACAACGGCTACTTCCACCTGCTCCTGAACTACGAGTGGGAGCTGACGAAGTCGCCCGCCGGCGCCTGGCAGTGGAAGCCGATCAACATCAAGGAAGAGGATAAGCCGGTCGACGTCGAGGACCCCTCGATTCGCCTCGACCCGATGATGACCGACGCCGACATGGCGATGAAGGTCGATCCGATCTATCGCAAGATCTCGGAGCGCTTCGCCGCCGACCAGGCCTATTTCAGCGAAGTCTTCGCCCGCGCCTGGTTCAAGCTGACCCACCGCGACATGGGTCCGAAGGTCCGCTACATCGGCCCCTTCGCGCCCAAGGAAGACCTGATATGGCAGGATCCGGTGCCGGCCGGCAGCACGTCCTATGACGTCGCCGCCGTGAAGGCGAAGATCGAGGCCTCCGGGCTCTCGATCGCCGACATGGTCGCCACCGCCTGGGACAGCGCCCGGACCTACCGCGGCTCGGACATGCGCGGCGGCGCCAACGGCGCGCGCATCCGCCTCGCGCCGCAGAAGGATTGGGTCGGCAACGAACCCGCCCGCCTGCAGAAGGTACTGGCCGTTCTGGAGCCGATCGCCAAGGCCGCGGGTGCCAGCGTGGCCGACGTCATCGTGCTTGCCGGCAATGTCGGCATCGAGAAGGCCGCCAAGGCCGCCGGTTTCGACGTGACGGTGCCGTTCGCGCCGGGCCGCGGCGATGCCACGGCCGAGCAGACGGACGGCCACAGCTTCGCGCCGCTGGAGCCGATCCACGACGGCTTCCGCAACTGGCTGAAGCAGGACTATGCGCCGGCCGCCGAGGAGCTCCTCCTCGACCGTGCCCAGCTCATGGGCCTCACCGCCCCGGAGATGACGGCCCTCGTCGGCGGCATGCGCGTGCTCGGAGCCAACTACGGCGGCTCGAAGGACGGCGTCCTCACCAGCCGCGTCGGCGCGCTGTCGACGGACTTCTTCGCCAACATCACCGACATGGCCAACACCTGGCACAAGGTGGACAAGGGCTACGAGATCCGCGACCGCAAGACCGGCGCGGTGAAGTGGACCGCCTCCCGCGTCGACCTCGTCTTCGGCTCGAACTCGATCCTGCGCGCCTACGCCGAGGTCTACGCCCAGGACGACAACGCGAAGAAGTTCGTGGACGACTTCGTCGCCGCCTGGGTGAAGGTGATGAACGCCGACCGGTTCGACCTGCAGGCGTGAGACCAACGAGATGACTGGAAACTGCTCCAGCCATCTTTGAAAGGAACACGCACTCCTCCGCTCGTCCTGCCCGGGCTTGGCCCGGGCATCCACGACTTTGCCTGGGCCATCCTCAAGTCGTGGATGGCCGGGCCAGGCCCGGCCAGGACGCGGAGAGTGTGAGGTTCAAACAAAATGGCTCAAGCACTGCCACTTGGGCCCGGACGATAGAAGGCCTCGCTCCGGCGAGGCCTTTGTTTTTCAAGCCACCGGCCAGCTCCAGAAGGCCGGACCTTCCTTGTCGAGCGCGCCGTTGAGCACCATGCGGTGCACCTCGTCCGCGCCGTCGACCAGGCGGGCCTGGCGGGCGTAGCGGTAGATCCACTCCAGGACGGTGTCCTTCGAGTAGCCCCGCGCGCCGTTGATCTGGATGGCGACGTCGGCGGCCTGGTGCAGGAGGTTGGCCACGTGCACCTTGGCCATCGACACCTCCTTGCGCGCGAAGCCGCCGCGGTCGAGTTCCCACGCGGCCTTCATCACCAGGAGGCGCCCGATTTCGATGTCCATGGCGAGCTTGCCGAGCATCAGCTGGATGCTCTCGCGGTCGGCCAGGCGCACGCCGAAGCCGGTGCGCACCGCCGCATACTCCTTGGCGATCTCGACGCAGCGCTTGGAGAGACCGAGCCAGCGCATGCAGTGGGTGAGGCGTGCCGGTCCCAAGCGGATCTGGGTCAGGCGCATCCCCTGCCCCTCCTCGAGCAGCCGGTTCTCGACCGGGATCTCCAGCCCGTCGAACTCGAGCTCGCAATGCCCCCCATGCTCTTCCGGGCCCATGATCTCGATCCTGCGGACGATCCGCCAGCCCGGCTGGTCGCGGTGGAACAGGAGCGCCGAGAGCCCGTGGCGCGGGTCATCCGAGGTGCGCGCGATGAGGATGAAATGCGCCGCGTCCTCGGCCCCGGTGATGAACCACTTGCGGCCCTTCACGACGTAGACGTCGCCGCGCCGCTCGGCCCGGGTGTTGATCATCTGCGGGTCGGAGCCGCCGCCCGGGTGCGGCTCGGTCATGGCGAAGGCGGAGCGCACCTCGCCGCGCACGATCGGCTGAAGCCAGCGCTCCTGCTGGGCGGGCGTGCCGGTCTTCTCCAGCACCATCATGTTGCCGTCGTCCGGCGCCGCCGAGTTGAAGCAGACGGGCCCGAAGATCGAGCGGTTCATGGCCTCGTAGCAGGCCGCCATGCCGATCTTGTCAACGCCGAGCCCGCCCGTCTCGGGCTTCAGCTGCAGGCACCACAGCCCCTCGCCCTTCGCCTTTGCACGCAGCGCCGCCAGCGGGCCGGACGCGATGTTGCAGTGCGCGTCCCACGTCGAGCGGTCGGCCTCGACCGGCAGGATCTCGCGGTCGACGAAGGTGGCGATGCGGGCGCGGATGTCCTCGATCCGGGCGGGAAGAGTGAAATCCATGGTCAGGCCCCCTCAAGGCGTTGCGGAATTCAAGATCACAACAGTCTTTACCCTACGCGCTCCCCCTCAGCCGTCCTGCCCGGGCTTGGCCCGGGCATCCACGACTTTGCCGGGGCCGTCCCTAAGTCGTGGATGGCCGGGCCAAGCCCGGCCAGGACGCGCAGAGGGAGCAGCAATCGGGATTGAGGCATTGGCCCTCATCCTGAGCAGCCGCCGCAGGCGGCGTGTCGAAGCCTCATGCTGAGCCCGCCGAAGCACGCAGGATGGCCGGGAGCATCCATCCTAGAGTTCCGACACCAGGTGCCCGCCATCGGCCGCCACGATGCTCCCCGTCATCAGCGACGAGGCGTCCGACACGAGCAGCAGGAAGGGCCCGTCGAGTTCCTCCGCCGTGCCGATGCGGCGCATGGGGATGCGCTTCACGATCTGCTGGCCGGCCGGCTTGTCGAAGAAGTCGCGGTTGATGTCGGTGAGCACGAAGCCGGGACACAGAGCGTTCACGCGGATGCCATGCCGGGCCCATTCCAGCGCCAGCACCTTGGTCATCTGCACCACGCCGGCCTTGGACACGGCGTAGGGCCCCACGCCCTTGCCGACGCGAAGGCCCAGGATGGACGCCACGTTGAGGATCACGCCCGGCCGACCCGCGTCGCGCCACTGCCTGGCGGCGGCGACCGACAGCAGCCAGGGCCCGCGCAGGTTGGTGTCCATCACCCGGTCGAAGATGTCGGCCGTGACGTCGACCGCCGGCTCGCTCGCCGCGACGCCGGCATTGTTCACGAGCACGTCGAGCGGCGGCGCCCCGTCCGCGACCACGGCCGCCATGGCCGCCGCGATGGAGGCCTCGTCGGTCACGTCGAGCGGCACCGCGCGGGCATGCGGTGCCCCCGCCTCGCGCAACTCGCCCACCAGGGCCTCGAGCTTGTCGACCCGGCGCGCGGCAATGGTCACCGCGGCGCCGCAGCCGGCCAGCAGCCGGGCGAAGTGCTCACCGAGGCCGCCGGATGCGCCCGTGACGAAGACGTGGCGGCCCTTGAGCCGTGCACCGAGATCCATGGACTGCGTCCCCTCAGGAGGCCATGGCGAGCGCGTGGGCCCGCCGGGCGAAGTTGACCGCGAGCCGGCCGGTCGCCGCCGCGTTGGCGTCGGCAGCCGTGCCGGCTCGGGCCCGATCGGCGATGCCGACGAAGATGACGGAGAATCGGAACAGGGCGAAGACGACGTGGAAGGGCTGCAGCCGGCCGGAGGGCGCTGCCAGGCCCTCGTAGCGCGCGACGAACGCGTCGCGGGTCGGGATGCCGAGTCCGGCGAGGTCGAGGCCCAGGATCCCGGAATACTCGTCCGGGCTCGAATGCCAGGTCATGCAGCAGAAGCCGAGGTCGGCGAGCGGATCGCCCAGCGTCGCGAGCTCCCAGTCGAGGATGCCCACGACTCGCGGTTCGGTGGGGTGGAACATCAGGTTGCCGAGCCGGAAGTCGCCATGCGCGACGGACGACCGCCCGTCGTCGGCCGGCAGCTTGGCGGAGAGCCACTCGACCACCGCATCCAGCTCGGGAATGTCCTGCGTGGGGGATTCCTCCCACTGCCGCGACCAGCGCGCGAGCTGCCGGGCGAAATAGCTGCCGGGGCGGCCGAAATCGCCGAGGCCCACCGCGGCTGGATCGACGGCATGCAAGGCGGCGAGCGTCTCGGCCATGGAAAAGTACATGGCCCGGCGGTCCTGCGGCGCGATCCCCGGCAGGGCACAGTCGTGGAAGACCCGACCCTCGAGCTTGTCCATCAGATAGAAGGGCGTGCCGATGACCGCCGGATCGGCCTCGTAGAGCAGCGCCCGCGGCACCGGGACCGAGGTCTGCGACAGGGCGTTCAGCACACGGAATTCCCGGTCCACCGCATGCGCCGAAGGAAGCGTGACCCCGGCCGGCTTCTTGCGCAGGACGGCCGCACCGTCGGGAAAGCTGACGATGTAGGTGGGGTTCGACTGGCCGCCGCTGATGCGCGCCAGGCTCATCGGTCCGCGCGCGAAGGGCAGCCGCGTCGACAGGTGCTCGGCGAGCCTCGCCGGCTCGAAATCGACCGCGCCCTTGATCTCGCCCAGGGACGTCACCGCGCTTCACTCCCCTTGGTTCAGGCACGTGATGTGCCCGAGAGACGACGGCCTGTCGATGGTCCCTTGGGACCGCCATGGCCATCGCCGGACGGTGTCACGCGGCATTCCGGGGTGTCAACGCGGGGTCCGAAGCGGGGCCAAACTACAAATCTCCTCATCCTGAGCAGCCGCCGGAGGCGGCGTGTCGAAGGACGCAGAATAGTGTTGGTGGTTGAGTCGCCTGAAGAACCATGCTGCGTCCTTCGACACGCCCGCTGCGCGGGCTGCTCAGGATGAGGATATTGAGTTGGGTTGAACCTTCACTCCCCGCTCTCCTCCGGCACCAGCATCCCCTTCACTGTTCGCGACGCGCCGCGGAACTCGGCCACGACCTCGCCCTGCCCGTTGGCGACGCTGACGTCGTAGAGGCCGGTGCGGCCGCGGCGGGAAATCTCGCGGGCGCGGGCCGTGAGGAGGTCGCCTTCGGCCGCGGGGGCGACGTAGGTGATGGCGACGTGCTGGGCCACGGCGCGCTGGCCATGGCTGTTGCAGGCATAGGCGAAGGCGGAATCGGCGAGCGCGAAGATGAAGCCGCCGTGGCACGTGCCGTGGCCGTTGCACATGGCCGCGCCCACCACCATCGAGAGGGTCGCCGTGCCGGGGCCGACGCCGTCGATGACGATGCCGATGCCGAGCCCCTGCGAGGCCCGGTCCTGCTCCCACAGCGCCCGGGCGCTGGCCTCGGCGAGCTGCTGCGGGTCCATGGCGGTCAGCGCCCCGTGAACCGCGGCGGGCGCTTCTCGAGGAAGGCGGTCACGCCCTCGGCGTAGTCGGCCGTGCGCCCGGCCTCGCGCTGCAGGTCGCGCTCCAGGTCGAGCTGGGTGTCGAGGTCGTTCGTCGCGGCGGCCTGGATGGCGCGCTTGGTCAGGCCCAGCCCGCGCGTCGGTCCTGCCGCGAGGCGCTGGGCCGTCGCCTGCGCCTCGTCGAGAAGTGCCGCGTCGTCGACCGCTTTCCAGATCAGTCCCCACCGCTCGGCCGTCTCGGCCGGCAGTGGCTCGGCGGTGAGGGCCAGCGCCTTGGCGCGCGCCTCGCCGATCAGGCGCGGCAGCGTCCAGCTGCCGCCGGCGTCCGGCACGAGGCCGATCTTCGCGAAGGCTTCGACGAAGCGGGCGGAGCGGGCAGCCAGCACGATGTCGCAGGCGAGCGCGATGTTGGCGCCCGCGCCGGCGGCGACGCCGTTGACGGCGCAGACGACGGGCTTCTCCAGGCGGCGGATCAGGCGGATGGTGGGATTGTAGAAGCGCTCGAGGGACTGCCCCAGGTCGGGCGGCTCGGTCCAGTTGCGCGGGTCGCGGTTGCCGAGGTCCTGGCCGGCGCAGAAGCCGCGGCCGGCGCCGGTCAGCAGCACCGCGCGGACGGCGTCCTCGTCATGGGCGCGCTGCAGACCCGCCCTGAGGGCGAGATGCATGTCCTCGGTCAGGGCGTTCAGCCTGTCCGGGCGATTGAGCGTCAGGCGAAGGACGCCCTGGCTGAGGTCCACCAGGACGGTGGGAGCGTCGGCACTCATCGCAACCCCGCTCGGAAAGGCTCTGCATGGGAGACGGGGGAGCGCGCCAGGCGCTCCCCCGGCCGGATCACTTGTAGAACTTCCAGGTGCCCTTCTCGAGCTTCACGAGCACGAGGGCGCGCAGGTCGGTGCCGTAGGGGCTTGCCTCGGTGAAGTTGTAGACGCCGTGCGTGCCGGCGAGCTCCTTCACCGAATAGATGCCGTCGCGCAGCGCCTGCCGGAACTCCTGCGTGCCGGGCTTGGCCTTCGGCAGCGCCCGCTTCGCGGCGTCCGCCAGCACGAGCCACGCGTCGAAGGCGTAGGCGGAGAAGCCGTCGTTCGAGGGCACGCCGTTGGCCTTCTGGTGGGCCTCCTTGAAGGCGAGGCCGATCTTCTTGGTCGGGTTGGCGTCCGGCAGCTGGTCGACGACCATGATCGGTCCGGTCGAGCAGATCGTGCCCTCGCCCGCCGCGCCGGCGAGGCGCACGAAGTCGGGGTTGATCAGCGCCGGGGTGCCGAAGATCGGGCCCTTGTAGCCGCGGTCGGCGAGCGCCGTGTAGGGCAGCGCGCCACCCGTGCCCGAGCCGCCGTTGAGCACCGCATCCGGACGGGCCGCCACGACCTTCAGAACCTGCGCGCTGACCGACGTGTCGGCACGGGCGTAGCGCTCGTTGGTGACGATGTTGATGCCGAGCTTGTCGGCCGCCGCCTTGCCGTTGTTGTAGACGAGGTCGCCCCAGCTGTCGGAGAAGCCGATGAAGCCCACGTTCTTGATGTTCTGGGACTTCATCTCGGCGACGACGGCGCCGACCATGTCGTCGGCGGGCTGCACCACCGTCATCGCCCACGGCACGCCGTTGTTCTTCGGCACGCCCGGGATGGGCGTGATGCCGACGACGGGCACCTTCATTTCGGTGGCCACCGCCATGATGGCGGCCGAGCCGGGAGCGCCGGCCGTGCCGATCAGCACGTCGACCTTGTCTTCCTCGATCAACTTGCGAGCCAGCTTGGACGAGTTCGACACGTCGGAGGCGTCGTCGAGCTGGATGACGGTGAGCTTCTCGCCGCCGACTTCGCCGACATAGGTCTGGCCCGCCGCGATGCCACGGGCATACGGGATGCCGATCGAGGAGACCGGGCCCGAAAGCGAGGTGATGACTCCGACCTTTATGTCTGCCCGGGCGGTCGCCGCGGCCATCGCCGCCATCAGCGCCCCGAGGGCTACGGTATGCAATGTACGCTTGAGCATCGTGTTTCCCTCCACTGGCGTCCAGGCGGACGCAATCGCATGGTAGAGCGCTTCCGGCCGACGCGAAACGCGCCCCTGCGCGACGGCGCAGGCACGGCTTTCCGGTCGTCGAAGGGACCCCTCCCAGGCCCGCAGAGTAGGCCCGAGATATTTAACACGTAAAGTATTTTGTTGCTGTGGCTCCGCTCGTCTTGACAGGTCGGGGGCGGTTGCGTCCCCATGGGGCATGGACCTCGAGATCGCAGCAATCCTGGCCGTCGACGGCATCGCGAATGGGGCGATCTACGTCCTGATCGCGCTCGGCACCGTGCTCATCTTCTCGGTGACGCGGGTCATGTTCGTGCCGTTCGGCGACATCGTCGCCTTCGCCGCGTTGACGCTGGCCATGCTGCAGATGGGACGCCTGCCCGGCACGGTCATGCTGGTGCTGGTTCTGGCCGCGATCGCGCTGGCCGTCGAGGTGTTCTCACTGGTGCGGGCGGGACGCACGGCGGCGCTGCCGAAGGCCCTGCTCTACTACGGGATCCTGCCTTGCATCCCCGCCGGCGTCGCCTGGCTCACGACCGGCATCGCGATGGGCCTGGGCCTTCAGATGCTGCTCGCTTTGCTGCTCGTGCTTCCCATCGCGCCGCTCATCGACCGCATCGCCTTCCGCCCGCTGGCCGACGCTTCCGCGCTCGTGCTGCTCATCGTGGCCGTGGCCGTCCACTTCGCCATCTCGGGCCTCGCCCTGCTGTTCTTCGGCCCCGAGGGTTTTCGCACCGAACCGGTGTCGCGGGCCATGTTCGACATCGCCGGCGTCAGCGTGAGCGCCCAGACGCTGCTGATGGTGCTGGCGGCCGCCGCCTTCTCCGGGCTCCTGTTCCTGTATTTCGAGAAGACGATCGGCGGGAAGGCGCTGCGCGCGACCGCCATCAACCGCACGGGGGCCCGCATCGTCGGCATCCGCCCGCAGAACGCCGGCGCGCTGGCCTACATCCTCGCCTCGATCCTGGCCGGCGTCTCGGGCCTCCTCATCGGGCCCGTGGCGACGCTCTACTACGACAGTGGCTTCCTCATCGGCCTGAAGGCCTTCGTGGGCGCCATCATCGGCGGGCTCATGAGCTACCCGCTCACCGCCGTCGGCGCCGTCGCCATCGGCATGCTGGAAAGTTACGCGTCGTTCTTCTCGAGCGCGCTCAAGGACACGATCGTGTTCTCGGCGCTCATTCCCATCCTCATCTGGCGCTCGCTGATCACGAAGCACCATGAGGAGGAAGAGGAGGACATCGCGTGAACCCGGTGGTCCTCCGCGTCATCCCGCTGGTGGCCATCGTCGTGATGGCCATCGTGCCGCTCGTCGCCAGCCCCTTCTCGATCACCCTGCTCAACTACGTGGGCATCGGCGCCATCGTGGCGCTCGGCCTCGTGCTGATGACGGGGTTCGGCGGGCTCACCTCGTTCGGCCAGGCGGCGCTCGTCGGCGTCGGCGCCTACGCGACCGCGTTCGTGACGGTGAACCTCGGCCTGCCGCCCATCCTCGGCCTCGTCCTGGCGGTCGTCCTGACCGGCGCCGTGGCGCTGCTGCTGGGCGCCATCACGCTGCGCCTCGGCGGCCACTTCCTGCCGCTGAGCACGATTGCCTGGGGCATCGCGATCTACTTCCTGTTCCCCAACATCCCGGGGCTGGGCGCGTATGACGGCATCCGCAGCATCCCGCCGATCAGCCTCTTCGGCATCGTCTTCGGGCCGAACTGGGCGATCTACTACCTGATCTGGGCGGTGTTGGCCGTGGCGATGTGGTCCGTCGCCAACCTGCTCGATTCCCGCGTCGGCCGCGCCATCCGGTCGCTGCGCGGCGGGGCCACGATGCTGGCGAGCCTCGGCGTCGAGCTCTTCCGGGTGCGCCTCACCATCTTCGTCTTCGCCGCGGTCCTCGCCGGCGTCGCCGGCTGGCTCTACGCGCACATGCTGCGCTTCATCAGCCCCTCACCCTTCGACATCCGGCCGAGCATCGAGTTCCTGCTCATGGCCATGGCGGGTGGGGCCACCTCCGTCTACGGCGCGGTGGTCGGCGCGGGCATCGTCGTCCTGCTCAAGAACGAGATCCAGGACATCCTGCCCTATTTGTCCAAGTCGGCCGGGCAGCTCGAGATCGTGGCCTTCGCGGTGCTCCTGATCCTGCTGCTGCAGTTCGCGCGCGGCGGCGTCATCTCGATCCTGCGCCGCTTCTTCCCAATCGCCCGCCCGCTGCCGAAGGCGGCGGCCGAGGGCCTCCCGACCCGCGCGATGCCGCCCGCCGGCCAGCCGCTGCTCTCCATCGACGGCGCCACCAAGCGCTTCGGCGGGCTCGTCGCCGTCAACAACGTGTCCTTCACGATGCAGACCGGCGAGATCCTCGCCCTCATCGGGCCGAACGGCGCGGGCAAGAGCACGCTCTTCAACCTCGTCACCGGCGTGCTGCCGGTCAATGCCGGCCGCATCGGCTTCATGGGCAAGGACATCACCGGCACGGCCCAGGCCGACATCGCCCGCTCGGGCATGGCCCGCACCTTCCAGCACGTGAAGCTGCGCGCCGGCATGACGCTCGTCGACAACGTGCTGCTCGGCGCCTATCCGCGCACGCAGGCCGGCTTCCTGCGCTGCCTGTTCCGGCGCGACCGCGAAGAAGAGGCCCGCGCCACCCGCGTTGCGCTCGACATGCTCGATTTCGTCGGTCTCGGCGGCAAGGCCCAGGAACTCGCCGGCAACCTGCCGCTCGGCCAGCAGCGCGTGCTGGAGATCGCCCGCGCGCTCGCCTCCGACCCGATCCTCATCGTGCTGGACGAGCCCGCCGCCGGCCTGCGCAAGCCCGAGAAGGTGGCGCTCGCCAAGCAGCTCCGGGCCATCCGGGACCGCGGCGTGAGCGTGCTCCTCGTGGAACACGACATGGAGTTCGTCATGGGCCTCGTCGACCGCATCGTCGTCGTCGACTTCGGCTCCAAGCTGATGGAAGGCACGCCCGAGGAGGTGCGCCGGAGCACCGTCGTGCAGGAAGCCTATCTCGGAGGCGTCGCATGAGCCGCCTTCTCGAGGTCCGGGGCCTCAGCGTCAGCTACGGCAAGGTCGAGGCGCTGCGCGACGTCTCGATCGGGCTCGACAAGGGCCAGATCGTCACCATCATCGGACCGAACGGCGCGGGCAAGACGACCATGCTCGCCGCGCTCATGGGCCTGTTGCCGTCGCGCGGGCACGTCGCCTACGAGGGCCGCGACCTCGCCGGCGTCGACATCGAGGACCGCGTCGCCGACGGGCTGTGCATCGTGCCCGAGACGCGCGAGCTGTTCGGCGACATGTCGGTCGCCGACAACCTGCTGCTCGGCGCCTACCTGCAGCGGCACGACCGCGAGCACGTGAAGCGCAGCTTCGAGATCGTCTACGAGCGCTTCCCGCGCCTGAAGGAACGGCGCGCCCAGCTCGCCAGCACGCTGTCGGGCGGCGAGCGCCAGATGCTGGCGCTCGGCCGCGCGCTGATGTCGAAGCCGCGCCTGCTGATGCTCGACGAGCCGAGCCTCGGCCTCGCCCCCCTCATCGTGCGCGAGATCTTCCGGATCATCTCGTCGCTCCGCGAGCTCGGCGTCTCGATCCTGCTCGTCGAGCAGAACGCCCGCGCGGCGCTGGAGACCGCCGACTACGGCTACGTGCTGGAGACCGGCGAGGTCTCCCTGCAGGGCCCCGCCTCGGACCTCCTGAACGATCCGCGCGTCACAGCCACATACCTCGGAGGCGCCGCGTGATCCTCGACGGCTTCCCGCAGCTGCCGCTGCCGCCCGCTGACCGCACGGTCCCCGCCATGCTGCGCCTGCAGGCGGAGCGCTACGGCGACCGCCCGCTGTTCTCGTGCCTCGACGACCGCTGGACCTTCGCCGATGCGCCCGGCATCGCCGCGCGCATGGCCGGCGCGCTGGCCTCCGCCGGCCTCGGCGCGGGAGATCGCGTGGCGATCCTGTCGCCCAACCGGCCCGAGATCATGCGCACGCTGGTCGGCTGCGGCTGGCTCGGCGCCGTCGCCGTGCCGCTCAACATCGCCGTCAAGGAACGCCAGCTCCGCTACTACCTGGAGAACTCCGGCGCGCGCCTGCTCGTGGCCGACGGCGCCCTGCTCGCCGCGCTGCCGGCGGGCAGCCTCACCGGCCTCGCGCTGGAGCGGGTCTGGGTCATCGGCGACGACCCGGCCGGCGCCGGCGCCTCGTCCGACCTGCCGACGAGCCGCTTCGACGGAAACGGCGAGGCCCTGCCGGCACGGCCGGCCAATCCGGGCGATCCCTTCGCCATCCTCTACACCTCGGGCACGACCGGTGCGCCGAAGGGCGTGGTCTGCCCGCAGGCCCAGTTCCACTGGTGGGCGATCTACACGGCCCGCTACCTGCAGATGCGCGACGGAGACGTGCTGGCGACCACCCTGCCGCTCTTCCACACCAACGCCATCAACTGCTTCTTCCAGGCCCTGCTGACCGGCTCGTCGCAGGTCGTGCTGCCGCGGTTCTCCGCCTCGCAGTTCTGGACCATGATGGGCGATGCGGGCGCCTCCGTCGGCTACCTGCTCGGCGCCATGGTGCCGATGCTGATGGCCCAGCCCGCGACGCCGGCCGAGCGCAACCACCGCGTCCGCGTGGCGCTGGGTCCAGGCGTGCCGCCCGGCATGCACCACACCCTCTTCGAGCGCACCGGCGTGCGCCTCATCGATGGCTTTGGCTCCACCGAGACGAACTTCATCATCGGTGGCACCGCCGACGAGCGCGTGCCAGGCAAGATGGGCACCGTGCAGGTGGGCGTCACCGCGAAGGTCGTCGACGAGAACGACAACGAGGTTCCGGCCGAGACCGCGGGCGAACTGGTGGTGCGCGCCGACGAGCCGTTCTGCTTCTCCAACGGCTATTTCGGCATGCCCGACAAGACCGTCGAGGCCTGGCGCAATCTCTGGTTCCACACCGGCGACCGCGTCGTCCGCCACGCCGACGGCACCTTCTCCTTCCTCGACCGCCTGAAGGACGTCATCCGCCGCCGCGGCGAGAACATCTCTTCTTTCGAGGTCGAGCAGGTCGTGGCCGCGCACCCCGCCGTGGAGACGGTGGCCGTGTTCCCGGTCCCGTCCGACCTCGCCGAGGACGAGGTCATGGCCGCCATCGTCGTGAAGCCCGGCATGGCCTTGCCCCACGCCGAGTTCTTCGCCTATTGCGCCAAGGAACTCCCGCGGCACGCCGTGCCCCGCTACCTCGACATCGTCGAGGCCCTGCCCCGCACCGAGAACGGCAAGGTGCAGAAGTTCAAGCTGCGCGACATCGGCGTGACCGCGACGACGGTGGACCGCACGACGCTGGGGTGAACGGAGAGGTTCTGCGTCCTTCGACACGCCGCCTCTCGGCGCAGCATCAAAGAGCCCAGTGTTGGCAAACCCCAGGGGTCAGCCGAAGGCCGCAACTACCGTTTCGATCGGCAAGAACAACGTTCGGCTATCCTCGGGGTATTCGATGAACTCAGCGCAGCGCAGATAAAACCTCTTGGCGGCATCGCTCTTGGCGTGGACCAAAACCGCGCCGATGCCGATGTTCTGCGATGCCGCGGCAATCCGGCGCAGTGCGTCTGAAAGCAAGTCTGCGCCCAGTCCCTTGCCCGCATGAGAACGACAGACGGCCAATCGTCCGATGACGGACACCGGAACCGTGTCGGGCGCATTGCGGCGGATCTTGCCGGGGACCGCTCGGCGCTCGACGGTCCCTGCCGAAATGCAGAAATAGCCGACGACCTGGTTGTCTTTGCAAACGACATAGGTCCGCGAAAACCGGCCTTCATTCTTCATGGCGCGCAGGCGAAGCCAATCATTCAGCGCAGGCTCGCCACAATCGAACGCCGACGTATCGTGCTCCATCGCCAAAGGAACGGGAGGCGATAGGCCTGGCTCGGGTGGAGTTTGCCTGTCGCCTACTTTTGCCATGCCGGGGTCCGGCGAAGGAGCGCCTTCAGCTTCGGTCCCGGTGCAGGCGGATTGTCGAGCGCCTGCACGAAAGCATCGTAGCGCTCCGGGTCCAGCGTGAACAAACGCTGGTCCAAAAGAACGTCCACGGCCTGCCGTCTCGCGCTTTCGATCATGAACTCGGTGCGAGTCTTTCCGAGAACTGCGGCAGCGTCGTCAATCAGTTGGCGCGTTCCGGCTTCGATCCGCAAATTGATGCTGCCCTTGGCATCAGCCGTCGAAGGGCGCTCCACGAGTCGGGCAGACGTGGAGTGGACAGATCCGGATGCCGTGGCGCGCGCTTTGACCATCGATTCAATATGGAAGAACGTATCCACAGTGTCAATACAACGGGTGGAGCAACGGGTTTGAGTTGCCTCACACCCCCGCCTGCCCCACGCTCGCTCCGCCACACACGTAGAGCGTCTGCCCCGTCACGAAGCCCGACTCGTCGGCGATGAAGAACCGCACCGCGTTGACCACGTCCTCGGGCGTGCCCAGGCGCTTCACCGGGATCGACGCGGCGAGGCCCTCGATGCGGGGGTCGCCCTTCGGCAGGACCTCGTGGAACATGTCCGTGCCGCCAATCGGGCCGGGGGCGACGGCGTTGACGGTGATGCCGTGGCGGGCGAGCTCGAGGGCCCAGGTGCGGACCATGCCGATGACGCCGGCCTTGGTGGCGGAATAGGCGGTACGGGTCACCGTGCCGAGCGCGGCGCGCGAGCTCATCAGCACGATGCGGCCGGTGCCGGCGTCCTTCATGCCGGGGAGCACCGCCTGCGCCAGCGTAAGCGCCGAGCCCAGATGCAGTTGCGTGAGCGCAGCGAGGTCGGCCGGCGTCGCGCTCTCCATGAGGTTGGCGCGAACGGTGCCGGCGTTGTGGACGAAGTGCGTGATCCGGTGCTGCGCTGCGACCTCGCGCGCAACCGCCTCGGTTGCGGCGATGTCGGTGAGATCGCAGACCAGATCGGTGCGGCCCGGAACAGTTGCGGCAGGCTGGTTTCGGTCGATCGAGACGACGGAATACCCATCCGCCAGCAGCGAGGCGCAGAGCGCGGCACCGATGCCGGCGGCGCCCCCCGTGACGAGCGCCGTGCGCTGCCCCGCCATGGTTCAGCCCTCCACCAGCGCGAGCACGCGCAGCGGCGAGCCGGAGCCCTGCCGGATCTTCAGAGGCGCCGCGACGATGATGGCACCGCGGGGAGGCAGCAGGTCGAGGTTGCACAGGCACTGAAGCCCGTAGCGGCCATTGCCGTGCAGGTAGTGGTGTGCCGGATAGGGCGGCACGAAGTGGTGCGCCTGGCCGGCATCGGTGCCGATGGTCTCGGTGCCGAGGCCCAGGATCCCGCGCTCCTCGACGAGGAAGCGCATGGCGGCGGGCGACGGCCCCGGCGTGTGCGCGCCGTCCTCGCGAAGCCCCGCATAGCCGGCCGCGTCGAGCTTCGACCAGTCGGTCCGCAGCAGCACCCACCAGCCTTCGGGGATGCGGCCGTGCTTCGCCTCCCACGCCTCGATGTGGGCGACCTCGAGCGTGAAGTCCGCGTTGGCGGCGGACTCCGCCGAGCAGTCGATGACGCAGGCCGGCGCCACGAAGCGCTCCACCGGGATCGTGTCGACGCTGTTGTTGGGGAGATCCCGCCCCGTCACCCAGTGGATCGGCGCGTCGTAATGCGTGCCGCAGTGCTCGCTCATCGAGATATTGTTCCAGTACCAGGCGGGGCCGCGCGCGTCGTAGCGCGACACCTCCTCCATGCGGAACGGCGCGCACTGGCCGAGCTCCGGCGGCAGGACGAGCGCCGGGAACTCCGGCGCCAGCGTCTGGGTGAGGTCGACGACCTTGATGCCGCCCGAGGCGATGGCGAGCGCGAAGTCAGCGAGCGAGGCGGTCATGCTCCGAGCTCCCGTTCGAGCGCCTTGGGATTGAGATCGAGCCGGGCCCGCACGTCCTGCGCCACATCGCCCACATAGACGTCCTCGATGCCGCGCCTGAGCGCGTCGACGATGGCCCGCGCGATGGGCTCGGCACCGACCTTGGGTGGCGGCAGCGTCTGGAACCACTCGTCCTCGGTGGGCCCGGTGAACACGTTCACCACGCCGACACCGCCGGCCCGCAACTCCGTACGCAGCGACAGCGAGGCGCCGAGCATCGCCGCCTGCGACGCGCACCATGCGCCATAGGCCGGCCACGGCATCAACGCGTAGACAGAGAGCACGTTGACCCAGGCGCAGGCGCTGTTGGCCCCGTCGGCACCGCGGAAGCGCATCACCGGCCCCAAGGCCTGCGCGAGCCGCACGAGGCCGAGATAGCCCGCCTCCAGCTCCTCGCGCGCCACCGCGACGCCGTTGCGGTCGAGGAGGCCGCCCGGCCGGATGTGCTGCGTCGTGTTGACGACGATGTCGACGCGCGCGCCGATCGAGTCCGCCAGTTCCGTGACGCTGTCGCCGTTGGTGACGTCGAGCGGCACGATCTCGACGCCCTTGATCGCCTCGAGCGCCGCCCGCCCCGGGAACGGCTTCCAGGCGTCGGCGATGCCGACGAAGACCAGCGACGCCCCGGCATCGGACAGCGCCTTGGCTACGGCGCGGCCCACCGGCGTGCGGCCGTCGGTGACGAGCACCCGGCGATGCTTGGGATCGAAGGTCATCTCGCGCATCTGCGGATCGTCCATCATGTTGGGCGTCGGCGCCTCGGGGACGGCGAAGGCCACGGCGTTGCCGCTGCGGTCGAGGCGCCATTCCAGGCGCACCCTCCCCTGCTCCGTGCAGTCGCCGTGGACATGGGACACGACGCTCGGCCCGGCGTCCATGACCACGATCCCGCTGCGCCAGGGGCTGCGCTCGCGGTAGTAGACGTTGTTCGACACCGTCGTCGTCGTCACGGCGGCCAGCGTGCCGGCCGGCGAGCACTCCAGCATGGCGATGCGCGACGACAGGCAATGCGGACAGGCATCGCGCGGCGGATAGTGCAGCTTGCCGCAGTCGCGGCAGCCCGGCAGGCCGAAGCTGCCTTCGGCGGCCGCGCGGGTCAGCATGTGCGCCTGGCGGCTGCGCATGTCCGGCGGCGGCACGGGAAGCCGCGTGCGCTTGAGCGGGTTCTTGCGCGGCGGCGGAGCGAGAGGCTTGGTCATCTCACGCCCTCCCGAGCAGGGCCGCGCCGGAGGCGAGGCCGCGGTCATAGGTGATCATGCCGAAGCCCGAGACGAGCCCAAGCCTGGCGTCCTTCACCTGCGTGCCCCGCGCGCTGTCCGTCAATTGGCGGATCGACTCGGTGATCCCGATGAAGCCGCCGCCACACCCCGCCTGCCCGGCGGAGAGCTGCCCGCCCGACGTGTTGTGCGGGCACGTGCCATCCGCGGTGAACGTGTTGGCTCTGATAAAATCCTTGGCCTCGCCCTTGGCGCAGAGGCCGAGGTCCTCGAGCTGCATGGTCGAGATCACGGGATAGTCGTCATAGGTCTGGATGAAGGAGAGGTCGGAGGGCTTCGCGCCCGCCATGGCCCAGAGCTCGCCGATATCGACGGTCCAGCCGCCGCGGTGCTGCATCGGGTCGCCGGCATGGGCGTTGTGACGCTCGATGGTGCCGAGCAGCCGCACGAAGGGCAGGCCCAGCGCCTTCGCCTCGGCCTCGCGCATGACCAGGAACGCCTCCGCGCCCGCGCACGGCATCACGCAGTCGAAAAGCCCGATCGGGTCGGAGATCATCCGCGCGTTGAGGTACTCGTCGAGCGTCAGCGGCTTCTTCATGAGCGCGTTCGGATTGGCGAGCGCGTTCTGGCGCTGCGCCACCGCGAGCTTGCCGAAGTCCTCGCGGGTCGCGCCGTACATCGCCATGTAGTTGCGCGCGATCAGCGCGAAGCTCGCATTCGGCCCGCCCGAGCCGTACGGGAACACGGCGTCCTGCGCGAAGCGGCTGAACGTCGACAGAGACTTGCGGAACATGTCGACGTGGTTGGTGTCGCCCGCGACGCAGGCGGCGATGCTGCAGTCCCCGTTCTGCACCGCGCGCGCCGCCTTGCGCAGCGACAGGATACCGCTCGCCCCGCCCATCGGGATGTGGTCGAGCCAACGCGGCGAGAGCCCGTAGTGCTGGGTGAGCCCGATGGCCGCGTCGGGAAACAGGGAAAAGCTCGACACGAGGAAGCCGTCGAGGTCCTTCGGTTCGAGGCCCGCGGTGTCGACGAGCGCCTTCAGCGCGCGGCCGATCCACCACTGGGCGCTCTGCGGCGAGTAGCGCTCGTAGGGCACGGTCACCGGCGCGCAGAGCACGACGTCGCCGTAGTCCTGGCGCGGGGCCGGGGCGATGCGCGGCATCTCAGGACCTCCGCGACTTCATGGGGCGCGTGTCGACCACGTCGGGATCCTGCAGGAGGTCGAGCACCACCTGCTTCAGCGTGCCGCGCTGGATCTTTTGGGTCGCGGTGACGGGCAGCGCGTCGAGGAAGGCGACGTAGCCTGGGGCCTTGTAGTAGGCGAGCCGCCCGAGGCAGTGGGTCACGATGTCGGCGGCGAGCGCCTGCCGCGCGGCGGCGTCCGCGGGCTTCGTGCGCGCGACGATGCAGGCGAAGACCTCGTCGCCGCGCACCGCGTCGGGCGCCGCGGCGCAGGCGGCGGCCGCCACCTGCGGGTGCTGCAGCAGCACGCTCTCAACCTCGACGGCGGCGATGTTCTCGCCCGAGCGGCGGATCACGTTCTTCTTGCGGTCGACGAAGTAGAGAAAACCCTCGGCGTCGCGGCGCACCACGTCGCCGGTGTGGAACCAGCCGCCGGCCCACGCCTCCTCGGTCGCCTGCGGGTCCTTCAGGTACTCGCGGAAGAAGCCGTGCCGCGGGTCGGGCCCGGCGCGGCGCACCAGCAGCTCGCCCGGCTCCTCGACGGCGCAATCGCTGCCGTCGTCGCGGACGATCCTGTACTCGGTGTCGGCATCCGGCCGGCCGAAGCAGGCCATGCCGAGGCGCCGTGGCTCCTCGTTGGCGACGACGACCACGCCGCCCCCCGTCTCGGTCATCGCCCAGGCCTCGATGAGCGGAAAGCCGAAGCGCTTTTCGAAGGCGCCATGGAGCTTGGCGTCGACCCCCGCGCCGAAGCCGAAGACGACGTGGTGGTCGCGGTCGCTCGGCTGCTCCGGCGCGCCCATCAGCATGGGCGGCATGACGCCGAGATAATGGACGATGGTGGCCTGTGCCTCGCGCACGCTTGCCCACCAGGTCTTGGGGTGGAAACGATCGAGCACGGTGAGGCAGCCGCCGGACATCAACATCGCCATGGTCGAGGTCGCCATGGCGTTCATGTGGAAGAGCGGCAGGGGTGTGAGCATGCGCTCGACGCCGGGCCGCAGCTGCACGAGCCCGCCGACGGTGGCGTACCAGCGGCCGGAGTTCAGGTAGTAGGTGTTGGTGAGCACGCAGCCCTTGGGCTTGCCCGTGGTGCCGGAGGTGTAGAGCAGCGCGCACTCGGTGTCGCGCCCGGCCGCGGCGTCCGGCTCGCGCGGATCGGTGACGGGCGGCAGCGCCTCGTCCGGGCCGACGACCGGGATCGCGCGTCCGTTCGCGGCGGCGGCCGCCACGATGTCGGCGATCCGGTTCGGCAGGACGACCGCGGCGCACATCTCGGAATGGCCGACGAGGTATTCGAGTTCGGCCGAGCGCAGGTCCGGGTTGATCGGCACCACGGAGGCGCCGAGCGCGTTGAGCGCGAACCAGTGCCGGAAGAAGGCCGGCCGGTTCTCCAGCAGCAGGCCGACCCGGTGCCCGGCGCCGATGCCCGCGCGGCGATAGGCGGCCTCCTGGGCCTCCACGCCGGCGAGCATCGCCGCATAAGGGATCTCGCCCGCCGCGATCCCGTAGATCGCCGCCGTTTCCGGCAGGACGCACAGGAACGGGCGGTCGGGGTGGCGTCCCGCGGTCGCGCGCAGCGCCGCGTGGACGGTGGTCGGCTCTGCCATCGCGGGGGGCCTTACATGAAGAGCTGGATGTTGCCGAAGGCGGCGTCGCAGTTCACGAGGTCGACGCGCTTCAGCTTGATGCGCAACGCCCCGTCGCGCAGGACGAGGTGGTGGCGCGCCCAGCCGGCATAAAGCGTCTGCTCGTCCTGCCGCGTCTCGACATAGTGGAACGGCGTGTAGAGATGGTAGTCACCGACCGCGTCGTCGCGGCTGTCCACGGTCGGCGTCTGCAGCACGTGGTGGCAGCGGCTCTTCGGCTTCTGCGAGAAGGTGCGGTTGCCCTTGAGCCGCTCGACACGGATGCGCAGCAGCAGCGGGTCCTCGTACATCAGGGAGCCGGTCAGCACGGGGTCGGTCTGGCCCCATTCGAGCGGCATCCAGTATTTCCCGTCCTCGGCGAAGAGCGTGAGCCACTCCTCGAAGCGGTGCTCGTCGAGCATGCGGGCTTCGCGCACGACGAAGGCGATGAGATCGGCGTCGGAAGGCTGGGTCATGACGGCTGTCTCCTTCCCGCTCACATCGCGGCCGTCATGTACTTGGCCCATGCGCGGAACTGGTTGCGCATCTGCCATTCGGTCGTGCCGTTGCTGACGGCCTCGGGCTGGCCCTGCTCGGCGGGATCGTAGAGGCGCTGCAGGTTGACCCACACGTTGGCGTCGACCGCGAGGCCCTCCTGGGCGCGCTCGTACATCTCTAGGTCGTCATGGCCGACGACCGAGGTCGGGGCGTTGATGAGCCGGTTGTACATGAGCGTGCGCTCGAGCAGCAGGTCCGGCGCCCCGACGAGCCGGTAGGTGTAGCTCTCGACCAGCGTCTTGTTGGCGGCCAGCGGCCGGAAGATGCGCAGGAGCTGGATCGGCCCCTTGATCATGATGTTGGGGAAGTAGACCGTGTTGTGCCGGTTCTCGCCCAGGATCTTGCGGGCCCGTTCCTCGCCATAGGCGGCGACCATCTGGTCGAAGTAGCCGGGGATCGCCGAATAGTCCGAGTGGATCGAATGGTTCACGCCGGTGTGGCCGTGGCCGTTGTCCCACACCCGGATGCCCATGCCCTCGTAGAACTCGTAGGGGCTCATGAAGGGCGCGAAGATCTCGACCGCCATCGGCTTCTTGACGCCGGTGTTCTCGACCGACTTCCAGATGTTCACCGCCGTGCCGGCCGAGCTCTCGTGCGCGACCATCGGGTGGCAGGTGTCGGTCTGGTTCTCGACCAGCATCTTCCAGTTGCAGTTGTGCATGTAGCGCAGCACGCCGCCGGCCACCTCGAGCTTACCGACCGGCGAGCGGTCGATCATGTTGTCGAGGCTCGACAGGCTGTCGCCGAAGAAGGTCTCGAAGTCGGGCCCGCCGTCGTTCATCTTGGCGAAGACGAAGTCGCGGTAGTTCTTCACGTGCTTCACCGGCGCCATGCCCTGCGCCGCGTGGCTGCCTTCGAAGCCGGTGTTCTCGTAGCCCTTCTTCAGCGGGATCGCGAGCAGGCTGCCGTCGGTCTTGAACGACCAGGCGTGGTAGGGGCAGCGGAAGAACTTGCCCGCGTTGCCGCATCCGTCGATGGCGATCTTGGTGCCCTTGTGGGGGCACTTGTTGTAGAGCACCTTCACCGTGTTGTCGGTGTGGCGGACCATGATCACCGGCTGCGAGCCGATGGTCGTCGTGAAGTAGTCGCCGGGATTGGGCACCTGGCTGGCATGGCCCACATGCACCCAGGTGTTGGCGAACAGGTGCTTCATCTCGAGATCGAAGATCTCGGGATCCGTATAGACATCGCGATGAACCTCCGTCTCACGGACGAGGTCACGGATGGCCTGGGGATTGTCGGTGTAGCGTCCCATGGTCAGCCCTCCTTACAGGTCCAGTTTCAGGCGGGGGGATTTGGCGCGGGAGATGCAGATCTGGATGAGCTTGCCGGCGGCACGCTCGCTGTCGCTCAGGATCGAATCCCGGTGGTCGGGAACGCCCTCCAGCACGGTCGTCTGGCAGACGCCGCATTCGCCGCGCATGCAGTCGCACAGCGGGTCGAAACCCGCGTCGAGCATGGCGGCGACGATGGTCTTGTCGGCCGGCACGGTGATGACCTGCCCCGTGCTCGCGATCTCCACCTCGAAGGAACCGTCGCCGGCCATGGCGGCCGGGGCGTCGTCCACCTCGCCGAGGCTGTAGAAGCGCTCGAAGCAGAGCAGGCCCTCGGGCCAGCCGAGCACCCTCGCCGTGTCGACGGCGGCCGCCAGCATGGGCTTCGGGCCGCAGACATGGACCTCCGTGCCAGCCGGGAGCGAGTCCAGTAAGGCGGGAACGTCGAGCACGCGCCCGGCTTCGTCGTCGGCATGCAGGACGAGGTCGTCGCCCGCGAGCGCCCGCAGCACCGGCAGATAGGCGAAGTCCTCGCGCCGGCGCGCCGCATAGACGAACCGGAACGGCCGCCCCTGCGCCTTCATCGCGGCCGCCTTGGCGATGAGCGGTGTGACCCCGATGCCGCCGGCCAGCAGCAGCACCGGGTGGGAGCCGGCCGCCAGCGCGAACTCGTTCAGCGGCGCCTCGGCGCGCACCACGTCGCCCGGGTTGAGCCGGTGCACCCAGCGCGAGCCCCCGCCGCCCTCGGCCTCCAGCCGCACGGCCAGCTCGTAGTGCTTGGGCGGCGTGCCGTGGGCCGCCGGATCGGCATTGACCAGCGAATAGCGACGCCGGCCCACGCCCGGGATGTGCAGGGTGATCGAGGCACCGGGCTCGAAGGCCGGCAGCGCGCCCGAGACGGGTTCCAGCACGAGGCGGCGGATCAGTTCCGTCTCGCGGGCCGCGGTGGCGACCTTCAGGTCCAGAAACGACATCGACAACGCCCCGTCACCTTCCCCGAGCTTCGAGCCACCACCCCGGCCTGTCAACGTGATTGACCGGCTTACCGGATGGCGTCTACCGTATACGTTATGAGAGGCCCATCGAGGCTGCAAGTGGTCATCATGGAACATCGTGCATCCCTCTCTCAGCCGTCCTGGCCGGGCTTGGCCCGGCCATCCACGACTTCGGCCCGGCGCCGCAAAGTCGTGGGTCCCCGGGCCAAGCCCGGGGATGACGCGCGGAGGGAATGGCGCATCACCGACGCGCAGCGGAGACGGCCATGAAAGACAAGATCCAGCGCGTGCCCGACCTCCGCAGCCAGGTCTACGACAACCTGCGCGAGGCCATCCGCCGGGGCGACTTCTCGGCCGATGCGAAGCTGCAGGAGCACGGCATCGCCCGCGACTACGGCGTCTCGCGCACGCCCGCCCGGGAGGCCCTCGCCCTTCTGGCGCGCGACGGCCTGCTGGTTCAGGACGGCCGCGGGTTCCGCTTCCCGCACCACTCGCTCGACGACATCGAGAAGGTGTTCGAGATGCGCCAGCGGCTCGAGCCCTATGCCGTCCGCCGTGCCACCGAAACCGCGAGCGATGAGCAGTTGCAGAGCCTCGCCGCGCTCGCCGACGACGTCTTCGGCGCGAAGCACACCGGCGAGAGCTACCGCGAGGCCAATGCCCGCCTGCGCGCGGCCATGTACGCGCTCTGCCCGAACCAGCGCATCGTCGAGGTCATCGAGCAGCACGAGGACCAGATCGCCTTCATCCGCCAGGCGACGCTCTCGGACCCCAAGTGGCGCAAGAGCTCGATCCGCTTCTTCTCGCGCGTCATCGCCCACATGGTCGCCCGGGAGCCCAGCAAGGCCGAGCAGGCCATGTCGCTGCTGCTGCAGGAATCCTGGCGGTCCATCGAAGCCAAGATGACGGCGGCCGATCCGTCGGCGTAAGCTCGTGCCCGTTCCACCACGAGCGGGCCGAGCCATGCAGAACACCCACAGCATCTGGACCTATGTCGACGCCAAGCGCCAGGAGTTCGAGGCGCTGAGCGACCGCGTCTGGGCCATGCCCGAGACCTGCTACATGGAAGTGCGCTCGGTCGCCGAGCACACGGCCGAATTGGAGCGCCAGGGTTTCCGGGTGACGCAGAACGTCGCCGGCATCCCCACCGCCGTCATGGGCGAGGCGGGCGACGAGGGACCGGTGATCGCCATCCTCGGCGAGTACGATGCGCTCCCGGGTCTCAGCCAGGAGGCCGGTGTCGCCGAGCACCGCCCGGTGGAGGCCAACGGCAACGGCCATGGCTGCGGTCACAACCTGCTCGGCGCCGGCGCCATGCTCGCCGCCACCGCCGTGAAGGACTGGCTCGCCGCCAACGGCGTCAAGGCGCGCGTGCGCTACTACGGCTGCCCGGCCGAGGAGGGCGGCGCCGGCAAGACCTTCATGGTGAAGGCCGGCGCCTTCGACGACGTCGACCTCGCCTTCTGCTGGCACCCGGAATGCTTCGCGGAGGTGACCCAGGCGAGTTCGCTCGCCAACTCCCGCTGTGACTTCACCTTCACCGGCCGGGCCTCGCACGCCGCCGGCTCGCCGCATCTCGGGCGCAGCGCGCTCGATGCCGTCGAGCTGATGAACGTCGGCGTGAACTACATGCGCGAGCACATGCCGTCCGATTGCCGCGTGCACTACGCCATGATCGACGGCGGCGGCATCGCGCCCAACGTGGTGCAGGCCACCGCCAAGGTGCGCTACTCGATCCGGTCGCCCAACCTTCCCGGCATGCGCGACCTCGTGGCCCGCGTACACCGCATCGCCCAGGGCGCGGCGATGATGACCGACACCAAGGTCGAGATGACGGTCCTCAGCGCCGTGTCGAACCTCCTCGGCAACAAGCCGCTCGAGGACCTCATGTGGAAGAACCTCTCGCGGCTCGGCCCGCCCGAGTTCGACGAGGCCGACCGCGCCTTCGCCCGCGACATCCAGAAGACGCTCAGCGAGGACGACATCGCCGATGCCTATGCCCGCTTCGGCCTCGGCGAGCCGCAGGACAAGGCGCTGTGCGACATCGTCGTGGCGCCCGAGATCGTGCGCCCGCCGATGATGGGCTCGACGGACGTCGCCGACGTCAGCTGGGTCGTGCCGCTCGTGCAGATGAACGGCGCCACCTGCGCCATCGGCACGCCCTTCCACTCCTGGCAGCTCACCGCCCAGGGCAAGTCGCCCGCGGCCAAGAAGGGCATGGTCCACGTCGCCAAGGTCATCGCCGCCACCGCCGCCGACGCGTTGATGGACCCGGGCTTCATTCCCGCCGCCAAGGCGGACCTGGCAAGGCGCACGGCCAGGACGCCCTATGTGTGCCCGATCCCCGACGGCGTGGAGGCGCCGGTGGCGGCCATGGCCTCGAAGGGCGCGGCTTAGGCAGGGCGGGGCCGCGACTTCCCAGCAATCTCTCAACCTCTCGGCGTCATGCCCGGGCTTGGCCCGGGCACCCACGACTAGCGCTCTCAACCGCTCGGAAGTCGTGGATCCCCGGGCCGAAGCCCGGGGATGACGGTGAGAGGGAGCATGTGAGAGAGCGCAGATCGGAGGGCCTCAGCTCCCATAACCCTCCCCCTCTTTGCGCCCCGACAAATAGCCCCTCGCCCGCCCCGGCTACCACTTTGGCTCTTCCCCCGGAGCCGCCATGGTCGCCCTCGACATTTCCCACGCCCGCCGCCGTTCCCAGGATGCCGGCGCGCCCCGCCCAGCCCCCTCCCCGCGCAAGGCCGACACGCGGCGTCCCGGTGGCCCCGTCGTCCCCCAGTCGGTGCGCGGACGCTTCCGCCGCATCAAGACGGCGGCCCTGGCCCTCTGCCTCGCGGTCTACGGGCTGCTGCCCTTCCTGCGCTGGGACCGCGGGCCGGACGAACCGGGCCAGGCAATCCTGTTCGATTTCACCAAGGGCCGGCTCTACGCCTTCTTCGTCGAGATCTGGCCGCAGGAGCTCTACTACCTCACCGGCCTCCTGATCCTGGCCTCGGTGCTGCTGATCCTGATGAACGCTGTGGCAGGCCGAATCTGGTGCGGGTTCCTGTGCCCGCAGACCGTCTGGACGGATCTCTTCCTGTGGGTCGAGCGCCTCGTGGAAGGCGACCGGCGGGACCGCCTGAAGAAGCGCGAGGCGGGACTAAGCCCTCGGCGCATCGCCGAACTCGCCCTGAAGCACGCGATCTGGCTGGCGATCGCGCTGTGGACCGGAACGGCCCTCGTCCTCTACTTCGGCGACGCCCGCGAGACGCTGCGCGACCTCGCGACCGGCGAGGCCGGCGTTCTCGCCTATTCCTGGATCGGCATCGTCGCCGCGCTCACCTACACGCTGGCGGGCTTCGCCCGGGAGCAGGTCTGCACCTGGATGTGCCCGTGGCCGCGCCTGCAGGGCGCCATCTGGGATCCCGAGGCGCTCACCGTGAACTACCGCGACTATCGCGGCGAGATCCGCGTCTCGGCCAAGAAGGCCGCCGAGTTGCGCAGCCGCGGCGAGCCCGCCGGCGACTGCATCGACTGCCTGCAATGCGTCGTGGTGTGCCCCGTCGGGATCGACATCCGCGAAGGACCGAGCTTCGCCTGCATCAACTGCGGCCTGTGCGTGGATGCCTGCGACAGCGTCATGGACAAGCTCGACCGGCCGCGCGGCCTCATCGCCTACGAGAGCTGGGCCAATATCGAGCGCGGCCGCGCCGGCGTTCCCGGGCGGCTCCGGGTGCTGCGCCCCAAGACGCTCGGCCTCGCCGCAGTCGTCGTCGTCCTCACCGGCGGCATGGGCGTGGCGCTGGCCCACCGCTCCACCGGCTCACTCACCGCGCTCCACGACCGCAACCCCACCTGGGTGCGGCTCTCGGACGGCGCCATCCGCAACGGCTACACCCTGCGCCTCCTCAACCGCGGCGCCCGCGACCAGGAGCTGACCATCACGATCCAGGACCCACGGCTCACGGCGAAGGTGGTCGGGCAGGCGCACGTGATCGTCGACGCGGATTCAACCGTCGAGGTGCGCGCCACGGTGACGGGCCCGGCCGAGGCCGGCGGGCCGGTGACCTTCGAGGCACGGGACGGCGAGGGTCGCGTGGTCTATGTGGCGAAGGACACGTTCATGGTGCCGTGAGCCAGGCCTCAGCTCGCTCTCTGTCCTCGCTGACGCTCCCACCCCTCCGCACGTCATGCCCGGGCTTGGCCCGGGCACCCACGACGAGAGCTCTCAACCGCTCCAAAGTCGTGGATGGCCGGGCCGAGCCCGGCCAAGACGAACTCAGAGAGCGAGCAAAGACCTCTGCCTCTGTTCAGGACCCATTTGGCGCGTGCGGTGAGACTGTCTCACTTCCCCATCATCTGCCCCGGCAGCCAGGTCGCCAGCCCTGGGAATGCGACGATCAGCGCCACCGCGGCAGCCATCAGCACGAAGAACGGGAAGGACACCTTCGCGATCCAGAAGATGTTCCTCCCCGTCATGCCCTGCAGCACGAACAGGTTGAAGCCGACCGGCGGGGTGATCTGCGCCATCTCGACGACGAGCACGATGAAGATGCCGAACCAGACGAGGTCGAAGCCGACGGCCTGCACCATCGGCAGCAGTACGGCCATGGTGAGCACCACCATGGAGATGCCGTCGAGGAAGCAGCCGAGGATCACGAAGAACACCGTGAGCGCCGCGATCAGCGCCAGCGGGCTGAGGTTCAGGCTCTTGACCCACAGGGCAAGATCGCGCGGCAGGCCGGTGAAGCCCATGGCGATCGTCAGGAAGGCGCTGCCGGCCAGGATCAGCATGATCATGGTGGTGGTGCGCGTCGCCCCCATCAGGCCGGCGATGAAGTTCTGCAGCGTCAGCGTGCGCTGCGCCGCCGACAGCACCAGCGCTCCCACGACGCCGATCGCCGCGCTTTCCGTGGCCGTCGCGATGCCGGTGTAGATGGACCCCAGCACCGCCATGATCAGCAGCACGGTCGGGATGAGCCCGCCCGAGCGCCTGATCTTCTCGCCGAAGCCCAACCCGGCAAAATCGTCGACCGGCACCTCCTGCGGGTTCCGCCACGCCCACCAGGCGAGGTATCCGCCGAAGAGCAGCGCCAGCATGATCCCGGGGATCACGCCGGCGATGAACAGGCGGGCGATCGAGACGTCGGCGGAGACGCCGTAGACGATCATGATCAGCGAGGGCGGGATCAGCAGCCCGAGCGTGCCGGCGCCTGCGAGCGAGCCGATCGCAATGGAATCGGGATAACCGCGCTTCTTGAGCTCCGGCAGGGTCATCTTCCCGATGGTGGCGCAGGTCGCCGCCGACGATCCGGAAATCGCCGCGAAGATGGCGCAACCGACGACGTTGGTCTGCAGGAGCCGCCCGGGGACCCGCCCCATCCACGGCGCCAGTGCCGAGAACATGTTCTCCGAGAGCTTGGAGCGGAACAGGATCTCGCCCATCCAGATGAAGAGCGGCAGCGCGGTCAGCGTCCAGCTCGACAGCGAGCCGAACACGGTCACGGCCATCGCGTCGCCCGCCGGACGCGCGGTGAAGAAGGCCATGGCCATCCAGCCGACGCCGATCAGCGACAGGCCGATCCAGACGCCGCTGCCGAGCAGCACGAACAGCGCAATGATGAGCAGGCCGACGGTGGAAAGCTCGCCCATCAGCGGTCGGTCCTGGCGTCGGACTGGTCTTCGGGCACCGGCCAGCCGGCGAGCACGCAGACGAGGCGGTCGAGCATGGCGACCGCGAAGATGGCGGAGCCCACAGCCATGGCGCTCTGCGGAATCCACAGCGGCAGCGCAATGATGCCCTGGCTGAGGTCGTTGATGGTGTAGCTCACCCAGCAGAGCTTGATCGCGTACCAGGCGATGAACGCCGCGAACACCGCGCCGATGGCGGTCGCGAGCGCCTCGGCAGGACGCTTCAGGATTGCCGGCAGCGACTGCAGGATCAGCGTCATGCGGATGTGCTCGCCCGACCGCAGCGTGTAGGCGAGCGCGAGGAAGGCGCTCGCCGCCATGCAGTAGCCGGCGAACTCGTCGAGGCTGCGGGTGACGACTCGCAGGAGGCTGCCGCCGACATTGCCCAGGATCAGGACGCAGGTCGCCGCCAGGAAGATGGCGCCCAGCACGCCCCCCGCGAAGTACAGCCCGTCGAGGCCGCGCCGCAGGGGGCCCCGCTCCACCGCCGCGGTCACTTGCGGAACGTTGCGAGCAGCGCCGCGCCGTCGGCGCCGGCCTTCTTCTCCCACTCTTCCGTCATCGTCTTGCCGATGGCGGCGAGGCCCTCGGCGAGCGCGGCCGACGGCGGCTGCACCGTCATGCCGTTCTGGACGAGCGTCGCCTTGGTGTCGGTGGCGACCTTCTGGCTGTCGGCCCAACCGGCGGCCTCGGCCTTGGCGGCCTCGGCGAGCACCAGGTCCTGCGTCGCCTTGTCGAGCTTGTCGAAGGCGGCCTTCGACACGATCACCATGTTCTTCGGCAGCCAGGCCTGGGTGTCGTAGTAGAACTTCACCTGCTCCCAGACCTTCGAGTCCACGCCCGTGGCCGACGAAGTCATCATGGCCACGACCTTGCCAGTCGAGAGCGCCTGGGCGAGTTCGGCCGCCTGCACCGTCACCGACTGGGCCTTCAGCAGTTCGCCGATGCGCGCCGTCGCCGGGCTGTAGGAGCGCCAGGGCGCGTTCTCGAGGTCCTTCACCGAGGCCACGGGCTTGGCCGAGTAGATGCCCTGCGGCGGCCACGCGACGGCGTAGAGGAGCTTCATGCCCTGTCCGTCGAGGATCTTCTCGACGTACGGCTTCTGGGCCGCGTACAGCTTGCGCCCGGCGTCGTAGGACGTCGCCAGGAACGGCACGCCGTCCACCTCGAACATCGGGTTCTCGTTACCGAGGTTGGCCATCAGCACCTCGCCGGCCGGCGTCTGGCCGGTCTGCACGGCGCGCTTGATCTCGTTGGCCTTGTACAGCGAGCCGTTGGGGTGGATGACGATCTCGAGCTTGCCGCCCGAGCCGGCCTTCACGGCGTCGGCGAACTTCTGCAGGTTCACCGTGTGGAAATTGCTGACCGGGTAGCCGGTCGGCAGGTCCCATTTGGTCTGGGCGACCGCCGGGGCGGCGGCCAGCGAGGCGGCGAAGGCAACGAGCGCGAGAGAACGAAACATCGGATCTCCTCGGCGAGGCTCCAGGCCTCGCTCCTTTGGCGGGAAACCCTGATTTCATAGGCCTGCCGCAAGCGGGTCAAGCCGCATCCACAGCAAAACGACCGGGGAGCCAGCCGCTTTCGCACTGGCGCGCGACGCGCGGTTGGCCAGAATGGGGCCGGACACGGACAGGGAGCAGCGCTGGCATGAACAGCCGGGAGACCACGGGGCAGGCGCTGGCGCGCTCGCTGGTGCAGCACGGGATCGATACGGTCTTCGGACTTCCCGGCGCGCACCTCTACGATTTCAACGATGCGCTCTACGGCGTGCGCGACCGGGTGCGCTTCATTCAGACTCGGCACGAGCAGGGCGCGGGCTACATGGCCTATGGCTATGCCCGCTCCACCGGCCGCATCGGCGCCTACACGGTGGTGCCCGGACCCGGCGTGCTGAACTCGGGCGCCGCGCTGTGCACGGCCTACGGCGCCAATGCGCCGGTGTTGTGCATCACCGGCAACATCATGTCCCATTTCATCGGCCAGGGCCGCGGCCAATTGCACGAATTGCCGGATCAGCTCGCCACCCTGCGCGGCCTCACGCGGGTGGCGGAGCGCATCGACCACCCCTCGCAGGCAGGGCCCGTCCTCGCCGACGTCATCGGCACGATGCTGTCGGGCCGCCAGGGCCCCGGCGCCATCGAGGCCCCGTGGGACGTCTACGGTCGCAGCGGACCGCGCGCGGACCTGCCCATGGCGTCGCCGCGGCCAGCACCCACGGTCGATCCCGTCGCCATCGAGCAGGCCGCGGCGCTGATCGCCGCGGCCAGGAACCCGCTGATCATGGTCGGTGGCGGCGCCTTCGAGGCCGGTGAGGCCGTGGCGGCCCTGGCCGAACGGATCGGGGCGCCAGTGACCTCGCACCGCTCCGGCAAGGGGGTCGTGCCCGACGATCATCCGCACTATCTCAATTTCGTCGCGGCCTACGCCATGTGGCCGGAAGTCGACCTCGTGATCGGCATCGGCACCCGGCTCGAGCTGCAATACATGCGCTGGCGCTGGCAGCCGCCCGGCCTGAAGATCATCCGCATCGACATCGACCCCACCGAGATGGTCCGCCTCAGGCCGGACGTCGCCGTCGTCGCCGACGCGCGGGAGGGAGCGGTGGCGCTGACGCAAGCCGTTGCCAGGCGCGACCGGCCGGATGCCAGAGAGCGGTTCGCCGCGCTCAACGCCGACGCCCGCGAGCGCTATTCGAGCGTGCAGCCTCAGATCGCCTACCTCGACGTGATCCGGGACGTGTTGCCGCGCGACGGCTTCTTCGTCGAGGAGGTGAGCCAGATGGGCTTCGCCGCGCGCTTCGGCTTCCCGGTCTACGGACCGCGCCGCTACGTGACCTGCGCCTACCAGGACAATCTCGGCTTCGGCTACAACACGGCGCTGGGCGTGAAGGTGGCCAATCCCGGCAAGGCCGTCGTTTCCGTGTCCGGCGACGGCGGGTTCATGTTCGGCGTGCAGGAACTGGCCACCGCCGTGCAGCACCGCATCGGCGTGGTCGCGGTCGTGTTCAACAACCAGGCCTACGGCAACGTTCTGCGCGACCAGACGCAGTCCTATGGCGGGCGCACGATCGGCTCCACCCTGGTCAACCCGGATTTCGTCGCGCTCGGCCGCAGCTTCGGCATCGAGTCCTCGCGCGCGACCTCGCCCGACGCGCTGCGCGCCGCGCTTGCCAAGGCGATCGAACGGGACGAGCCTGCCCTCATCGAGGTCCCCGTTCCCACCGGTTCGGAGACGAGCCCGTGGCCGTTCCTGCACCCTGCCCCGCCCGTCTGAGACGGCAGACACCCTTCGAGGAGCACTCCCTTGCCCCATGTGATCGTGAAGATGTACCCGGGCCGCAGCGCCGAGCAGAAGCAGGCGCTGGCCGACGAGATCACGAAAGCCATCATGGCCGTGGCCGGCAGCTCCGAGGCGTCCGTCTCGGTGAGCATCGAGGACGTCGCGCCGGAGGCCTGGGTCGAGACGGTGTACAAGCCGGAGATCGTGCAGAAGCCCGGGATCCTGTTCAAGAAGCCTGGGTACAACCCGCTCTGACGGCGATGACATCGTGACCTTCCTCATCGATCCGCGCAGCCTGGAACGCGCCGTGGCGTTCCGGCGCGCCCTGCACGCCGCGCCGGAGCTGTCCGGCGAGGAGCAGCACACCGCCGCGACGGTCGTGTCCCTCGTCTCGGCCACGAACCCGTCCCAGGTGCTGACCGGGCTCGGCGGCCATGGCGTCGCGGCCGTCTACGACAGCGGCCAGCCCGGCCCGACCGTGCTCTTGCGCTGCGAGCTCGACGGCCTCCCCATCGAGGACACCGCGACCGCACCCTGGCGCTCGACCATCGCCGGCAAGGGCCACCAGTGCGGCCACGACGGCCACATGGCGACACTGGCCCTGCTCGCGATGACCTTCGGCGAGCAGCGCCCCGCCCGCGGCCGGGTCGTGCTGATGTTCCAGCCCGCCGAGGAGAATGGCGCCGGTGCGCGCGCCGTCGTCGCCGACCCCGCCTTCGCGGCGATTGCGCCCGACATCTCGTTCGCCTGGCACAACATGCCGGGCCTGCCGCTGGGCGAGGCCTGGCTGGCACCGGGCGTGGTCAACTGCGCCTCCCGCGGCATGAAGATCGGCTTCGCCGGCAAGACCTCCCACGCCTCCGAGCCCGAGAACGGCATCTCGCCCATGCCCGCGATTGCCAGCCTGATGACGGCCTTGGCGGCGCTCGGCCCCCGCGCGCAGGGCGGCCCGCTCGCCATGGCTACCGTGACGCACGCCGCGATGGGCGCGGCGGCCTTTGGCGTGTCTCCGGGAGCCGGCGAGGTGTGGGCGACGCTGCGGACCCTGACCGATACCGGCATGGACGACCTCGTCGCGCGCGCCACCCTCCTCGCCCAGGCCGCGGCGGCGGACAACGGGCTCCGCGTGGCGATCTCGTTCCACGAGGTCTTCGCGCATGTCGAGAATGCCCCGGCCGCCGTGGCCGAGCTCGCTCGCGCGATGGACGCCGAGGGTGTGAAGCACTCCCCCGGTCGCCTACCCTTCCGGGCGTCAGAAGACTTCGGCATCTTCGGCCACGCGGCGCCTTCGGCGATGGTGTTCATCGGAGCCGGGGAGAGGCACCCGAGCCTGCACAACCCCGACTATGATTTCCCCGACGCGCTCCTGCCGATCGCCGCCCGCGTGCTGGGACGCGCCGCGCGGCAGCTGGTGGGATAGCGTCGGGGGCGCTTCTCGGGGCCCAGACACACCCACGGTCCTCATCCTGAAAGCTTGTGAAACTTTCTCCCAATCGCCCCCAAGCCCCTCATCCTGAGCCACGGCCCATAGGGCCGTGAGTCGAAGGACGCAAACCGGCGCCTCTTCACCATTCTGCGTCCTTCGACTCGGCCGCGTTGCGGCCGGCTCAGGATGAGGGACATAGGAGCGGGGGAACCGCTAGCGTCGCTCAGATGGACAATTCGCCCAGCGACTTGCTCTCATTCATGAGCAGCCTCTGGCCTTCACTTGATCATCCCGGCCCAGCGCGGCAGCGCGAGGACGAAGTCGGGGAAGACGATCAGCAGGAGCAGCACCGTCATCAGCGGCACGATGAAGATCCAGATCTCGCGGACGATCTCCATCAGCGGCACGCGGCCCAGCGCCGCCAACACGAAGAGCAAGAGCCCGTAGGGCGGTGTTATCAGGCCGATCATCAGGTTCACGATCACGACCACCCCGAAGTGCACCATGTCGAGCCCGAGCGCCTTGGCCGCGGGCAGCAGGACCGGCACGAAGACGAGCAGCAGCACGGAAGCGTCGAGAAAGCAGCCGAGGACCAGGAAGAGCGCATTCACGGCGAGAAGGAACGCGAGCGGCTGCAAGTGCCAGGCCGAGACGGCGTCGGCGAGGCGCACGGCGATCTGCTCGGAGGTGATCGCATAGTTCACGACGAAGGCGCTGGCGATGAGGACCATCACCACCGCCGACTGCCGGGCCGATTCCAGCATGACCGCCATGAGCGTGCGCGGCCCGAGGTTCCGGTAGACGATGATACCGAGCAGGATGGCGTAGATCGCCGCCACCGCGGCCGCCTCCGTCGGCGTGAACACGCCCGAGAAGAGGCCTCCCAGGAGGACGAGCGGCAGCGTCATCGGCACCAGCGCCCGGCCGAGGACGCCGGGCAGCTTGTGCATCGGCACCGCCTCGCCGCGCGGCAGGCCACGCGTGCGCGCCGTGATGGCGATGGCGACCATCAGCGAGCCCGCCATCAGCAGGCCCGGCACGACGCCACCCAGGAACAGCGCGCCCACCGACGCGCCGGAGAGCAGCGCGTAGAGGATCATGGGAATCGAGGGCGGGATGATGGGTGCGATGGTCGAAGCGGCGGCGATCAGCGCCGCCGAGAACCCGGCCGGGTAGCGCGAAACGTCGCGCATCATCTTCATGGCCAGCATGCCGGGTCCGGCCGCGTCCGTAACGGCGCTGCCGCTAATGCCCGAGAAGACGATGTTGACGAGCACGGTGACGTGGCCGACGCCACCGCGCCAGCGGCCGACCAGCGCGTCCGCCGCAGCCCAGAGACGATCGCTGATCGTCGTCGCGTTCATCACGTTGGCGGCCAGGATGAACATCGGCACGGCGAGCAGGACGTAGAGGCCCGACAGCGTGTTCATCGTCTGGTCGACGACGAGGCCCACGTCCTGGCCGCTGACCCACAGGTAGACGATGCTGCCGGAAAACATCGCGTAGGCGATCGGTACCCGAAGCACCGAGAGCAGGACGAAGGTGGCGACGAGGCAGCCAACGGCGAGGCTCATGCCTGGTCTCCCGCCGGCGCGTCACGGCCCTCGACAGCGGCAAGCGTGCGCTGCCAGTCGGCACCCAGCAGCCCGACGATCAGCGCGAGGCGACGGACGACGAGCACGATCAGGAAGAATGCGAAGCAGGCGTAGACCCTGTCGAGCCGCCATTCGAGGACGTTCGTGCGCTCGCGCCACAGGAACGCCGTGTAGGAGATCACCGCCGGCAAGGCCGCGGCGAGGATGGCCGCCAGGAGCGCCGAGCCGACGATCAGCAAGACCCGGCGCCCCGCCGGCGAGAGCCGCTCGTAGACGAGATCGAAGATCACCTGCTCGCGCTCCTGCGTGACGAGCGCTGCGGTGAGGAACGTCACCCAGATCAGGAGCACGACGACGAGTTCGTCGGCCCAGATAATCGGGCGGGAGAAGACGTACCGGGCGACGATGTTGGCCCCGAAGGTGAGCACGATGGCCCCGAACAGGAGCGCGGCGATGAATTCCGCGCTCCGCCTCACGAAGGCTGTCACCCTGGTCACGTGCCTCTCCGCGGATCAGCGCGTCGCGGCGATCTTGTCGGCGAGACCGGGCGCCCACTTTTGGGAGAGGCCGGCCTCCTCGTACTGCTTCTTCACCGAGGCCTGGAACGCGGCGAGGTCCGGCGTCGTCACCTTGAGACCAGCCTTCTCGAAGAAGGCGACCATCTCCTTCTCCTCGGCGAGGCGGCTCGTGTCGTTGAAGGTCGCGGCCTCCTTCGCATGCTTGCGGAAGACCTCCTGCTGGGCCGGGGTCATCTTGTCCCAGACGGGCTTGGCGATGGCGAAGAACACCGGCTGGATCAGGTGCGCGGTGAGCACGATCTGCTGGGTCACCTCGTGGAAATTGTTGACCTTGGTGAGCGACAGCGGGTTCTCCTGGCCGTCGATGGCGCCGTTCTTCAGCGCGAGGTAGACCTCCGGGATGCCCATGGGCGTCGGCGTGACGCCGAGCCCCTTGCCGAGTGCCACCCAGCCCGGCCCGGGCGGCATGCGCAGCTTGAGGCCCGCGAGGTCGGCGGGGGTCTTCACGTCGCGCGCCTTGGCGAGGTTCGTCTGCCGGGTGCCGAGATAGACCGTCTCGATGATCTGGATGCCCATGGTCTTTGCGACGGCCTCGGCATAGTCCTTGCCGATGGGACCGTCGAAGATCTTGCGGAGATGGTCGTGGTCGCGGAACACGTAGCCGGAGGACAGCACGCCGTACTCCGGCAGTTGCTGCTCGACCTCGAAGGTCGTCATGGTGCTCATCTCGAGGTTGCCGCGCTGCAGCGCCGGAACCTCGGTGCCCTGGCGGAACAAGGAGGCGTTCGGGTGAACGGAGACGGCGAACTGCCCCGGCAGATCCTTTTCGATCCCTTCCTTGAACTTGGCGAGAGCCTTGGTCAGCCAGTCGGCTTCGGCCGACGCGGTCGAAATGCGGAACTGGGTCTGCGCGGCCGCCGGAACGGCCATCATCAGGCACGAGGCTGCAGCGGCCGCGAGCAAAGTCAGGCTGCGTCTGGTGAGCATGGTCTTTCCCCTCTCGTTAGTCGTCCGGTTCAGCCTTCCGGCTGGATGGTCACGGCAAAGCCGCCGATGTTTTCGATGTCGACCTCGACCGTGTCGCCGACGGCCAGGAAGGTCTGCTTGGGCACGCCGACGCCGGCCGGCGTGCCGGTGAGCAGCAGGTCGCCGGGATCGAGCGTCATGATCCGCGAGGCGATGGCGATCTGCTCGGCGACGCTGAAGATCATGTCGCTGGAACGGCCGTCCTGCTTCACCGTGCCGTTGACGGACAGCTTCAGGCCGACGTTCTGCGGGTCGGGCAGCGCCGCCTTCGGCACGATGCGCGGACCCAGCGGGCAGCAGGTGTCGTTGGCTTTCCCGGCCACCCAGTCGAGCTTGTAGAAGGTTTCGGGCGCCCGGTTGTGGTCTCGCGCCGAGAAGTCGATCGCCACGGTCCAGCCGGCGACGTAGTCGAGCGCGCTCTCGACGGAGACGTTGCGCGCCGTGCGGCCGATCACGGCGGCAAGCTCGATCTCCCAGTCGAAGGCCTTCGTGCCGATGGGCTTCCTCACCGTCGGCCCCTCGCCGACGACGGCGTTGCGCGGCGGCTTCATGAAGAAGAACAGCCGCTGGTCCTCCTTCTTGGCGCCCGGCATGCCCATCTCGGCGAGATGGTCGAAATAGTTGGCGCCGGCGCACAGGATCTTGCCCGGATAGAGCAGCGGGGCGAGGCGCCGCGACGGCGTGACCCGGTCACTCTCCGCGACCATACCGGCCGCCTTGTTCAGCGCAGCCTCCGAGGCCGCCCAGTCGTCGAACAGGGCCGCCACGCTGCGCTGGCCCGGCAGGCCGGCCCGCGCCAGCGACGGCTCCAGGGCGAAGAGGCCAGCCGTCGTCTCCAGGCAGGCGACGGCCTTGCCGCTCACTTCCACCGTCGCCAAGGACCATGCTGCCGCCATCGTCTCGCTCCCTGCACTTGCCATGAAGCAAGACTGATTTTATAAAATCATCCTGTCAACATGGAATCCCGCCGATCATGTCGGAAAGCTCGAGCGCCCGGTCCAACACCGAACGCGCCTATGACCGCCTCCGGATGGAGATCCTCCACGGCGACCTGATGCCGGGCGACCGCCTCACCGCCGCCGACCTGCAGGACCGCTTCTCGCTCGGCCTCACGCCCATCCGGGAAGCGCTGATGCGCCTGTCCGCGGAAGGGCTCGTCGACACCGAGACCCATCGCGGCGCCCGCGTCGCCGACGTGTCGCGCGAGTCGCTGACGGACCTTATGGCGACGCGGCGCTCCATCGAGCGGCTCTGCCTGGAAGCCTCCATGGCCCGCGGCGACGCCGCCTGGGAGGCCGAGGTTGTGGCCGCCATGCACATGCTGTCGCGCACGCCCCTCCCCTCCTCGACCGAAGATCGCGGCGCCGCGGCGTTGTGGGAAGAGCGTCACCGGCGCTTCCACTACGCCCTCGTCTCGGCCTGCGGGTCGGACTGGCTCCTGCGCTTCTGGAACACGCTCGCCGACCATTCCGAGCGCTTCCGCAAGCTGCGCCTTCTGCACCGCCACGTGGAGGCGGCGAAGGTCCGCGACCTCGAGGCCGAGCACCGCGCCATCATGGACGCCGTACTCGCACGCGACGTGCCCAAGGCCACCACGCTGATGGACCAGCACCTCACCAACACCGAGCAGTCCGTCGCGCGGCTGCTCGACGCCGGCTACGCCCCGCGCGAGGAGACCTGACCCATGATCGTCCGCTCCGCCGTCCTCGAAGGCACCGTCGCGCCCGAGCGACGGACCGCTTTCGACGCCCACATGGCCGATGTCGTGCTGCCCGCCATCGCCGCCTATCCCGGCTTGCGCAAGGTCGCGCTGCGCACCCCCATGGAGACCGACGGGGACGCCCCGGTCATCCACGTCGTGTTCGACCTCTATTTCGACGACCTCGCCGCCATGCACGCCGCCCTCGCCAGCCCCGTGCGCCAGCAGGTCAGGACAGTGATCGCCGCCGGCATGGAAGGCTTCAAGGGCCGCGTCTACCACGTCGTCTACGACGAGGGACCGACGGTAATGGGGAAGGCGTGAGCGTCCTCGTCACGGGCGCGGGCGTCATCGGGACGCTGACGGCGGACCTTCTCGCCCAGCGCGGCGATGTGGTGGTCGTCGCCGACATCCGCGAGCCGGGCATTCTGCCGGGAGGCTGCCGCTTCGCCCGCTGCGACGTGACCGACGGTCCGGCTCTCGAGGCCCTGATTTCCGGCCATGGCATCACGAGGATCGTGCATACGGCCGCGATGCTCTCGACGGCCATCCGCAAGGATCCGGTCCGCGGCATTGCCGTCAACGTGATGGGGACCGCGGCGATCCTCGACGCGGCACGCCTGTTGGGCGTCGGGCGTGTCGTCTGCGCCAGTTCGACGACGGTGGGCTACTCGACATTCGGATCATTCAGGGGCGAAACCCTTCCCGAGGACATTCCGCTTCGCCTCGTCAGCGAACGGCCAGGCAGCATCTACGCAGCCACCAAGATCGCGGGCGAGCACCTCGCCCTGGTCTATGCCGACCTCTACGGCGTCGACGCCGTCGTGCTGCGCTATGCTGCCGTGATCGGAGGCCCGCTCGACGCCCCGACGAGTGTCCCCGGCCGCCTGCTTGCAGAGCTCGTTTCTGCCGCGCGCAGCGGAAACCCGATCCGCCTCGACGACCCCCTGCTGCTCTGGGGAGGAGGCGAGGACTTCGTCGATGCCCGCGATTGCGCGCGCGCCAACCTCGCCGCCCTCGACGCCACCGCACCGCGCCAGAGGGTCTACAACGTCGCCACGGGCCGCTCGGTCGACCTTCCCGCCTTTCTCGCCGCCGTGAAGGCGGCATGGCCAACGCTGGAAGCGAGCGTCAGCGCGATCCCGGAGACCGGGTTCGCCGGCTTCCGCCACCGCCGGCCGGCCCCCACGGACGTCACGGCCGCACTCGCCGAACTCGGATTCGCGTGCCTTCACGACATCGCCGACAGCGTGCGATACTGGTCGCATCCCCGTCGCGCACCGGACCCATGACATCTCCCCAGCGCCCCGCCCGCACCTTCGGCTGGGACTTCGGCCCCCTCCCACCCGGCCCACGCAACGGCATCACCGACGTGCCCGGCGTGCGTGTCGGCCACGCCACCCTCGCCTCGGGTGACCTTCGCACGGGCGTCACGGCGATCCTGCCCCACGCCGGCAACCTCTACCGCGACAAGGTGCCGGCGGCCGTCCACGTCATCAACGGCTTCGGCAAGAGCGCCGGCCTCATGCAGGTCTCCGAACTGGGCAACCTGGAAACGCCGATCCTGCTCACCAACACCTTCGGCGTCGCGGCCTGCACGCAGGCGCTGATCCGCGACGCGATCCGGCGGAACCCGGACATCGGTCGCGAAACGGCGACGGTGAATCCGGTGGTCGGCGAGTGCAACGACGGCTTCCTCAGCGACATTCAGGCGCTCGCGGTGACGCCCGATCACGCCCTCGCCGCGCTGGCCTCGGCGTCGGACGTGGCGGCCAGCGGCTCCGTCGGGGCAGGCACGGGCATGAGCGCCTTCGGCTACAAGGGCGGGGTCGGCACCGCTTCGCGCCGGCTGGAGCTCGGCGGCCGGGCGTACCACATCGGCGTTCTCGTCCTCGCGAATTTCGGGCGGCCCGGCGATCTTCTCCTGCCGGACGGAAGCAAGGCGCCCGATCCCCGCGGCCTCGAGGCTCCGGAGCAGGGCTCGGCCATCATCGTCGTCGCGACGGACCTGCCGCTCGACCACAGGCAGCTGACGCGCGCCATCAGGCGCACCGGGGTCGGGCTCGCGCGGCTGGGATCCTTCTGGGGCCACGGCAGCGGCGACGTCGCCATCGGCTTCACCACGGCCACGCGCATCCGCCACGACGAGACGGCGGACACGGTCTTATGCGCGATGCTCAACGAGGCCCGCATGGATCTCGTCTTCGAGGCGGTCGCCGGCGCCACGCAGGAGGCCGTGCTCGACGCCATGCTGTCGAGCGCGCCGATGACCGGGCGCAATGGACACCATCGTCCATCGCTCGCCGAAACCCTGCGCCTCACTGCTCGCCGAGCTTGAGCTCCCGCGAGTACTCGCCCTCGACCTCCTTCGTGACCGCCTGCCCGCAGATCACGCGCTGCTGGACGGGGTCGAAAGTGAGCGTCGGATGGCCGTAGAGCTGCCAGCCTTTGGCGAGCGCCTCGCTGACGCGATGGCAGAACGAGGCGTCGTCCGGCCCGGTGAGATAGCGGTAGAGTTTCATGAGTTTGCATCCGTGATGAGGGCGCCACGGGCACCTACCCCGGCCCGCGCGATCCCGCAACCCGGCCATGCCCTGCGCGCCTTGACAGCGCTGCCATGGACGCCGCCAATCTCGCGCGGAAAGGCCGCCGGGACAGGCGGGCTGCCGGGAGGACCTGCCATGAAGATCGCCAAGCTCGTGCCCTGGCTCGTGAAGACCAACGCGTCCTATTGGGGCGAGTATTTCTTCATCGAGGTGCGCACCGACGAGGGGCTGTCCGGCTGGGGCGAGATCACCACCACGACACCGATGGCCAACCGCGCCGTCGCCGGCATCATCCGCCAGCTCAACGACCTGCTCGTGGGCGAGGACCCGGCCCGCATCGAGCACATCTGGCACAAGACCTTCCGCTCCTTCACCTACATGGGCACGCGCGGCGCCACGAGCCACGTGGTGAGCGCCATCGACATCGCGCTGTGGGACCTGCGCGGGAAGGTCCTCGGCCTGCCTGTGTACGAGCTTCTCGGCGGCAAGGTGCGCGACGACGTCCTGCTCTACACCCATCCTCTCGGCTCCGCGCTGCAGCAGGACGAGACCCTGGTCGAGGAAATCTCCGCCATCGTCGCGTCCGGCCACACGGCGCTGAAGATCGACCCCTTCCCGCCAGAGCCCGGCCGCTCGCGCAGCTTCGACGACTATCTGGAGGGCGGCTGCGGCCGCACCCAGGAGAACGCGGCGATGAAGCTCGCGGCGCGGGTGCGCGAGGTCGCCGGCCCTGACGTCGAGATCCTCATCGACGCGCATGGCCGCTTCAACGTGCCGACCGCGATCCGCGTCTGCCGGCGGCTCGAGGAGGTCGCCCAGATCGCGTGGTTCGAGGAGCCCGTCCCGCCGGAAAGCTACGGCGCGCTGGCCCAGGTGCGCGAGAAGGTGGGCGCCGCCATCAGCGTCGGCGAGCGCCTGCACACGCGCTGGGAGTTCGTGCCGATCTTCGAGGGCAAGCTCGCCGACTACGTGATGCCGGACGTGACCTGGGCCGGCGGCATCAGCGAGCTCAAGAAGATCGCCACCATGGCCGAGGCCTACTACATCCCGATGTCGCCCCACGACGCCGGCGGCCCGATCAACGTGCTCGCTGGAGCCCACGTGATGCTGACGACGCCGAACTTCTACCGGCTCGAGACGTCGCGCTACGACCTGTCGAAATACGACCCCTTCCTCGAGGAGCCCCTCGACAACAAAGGCGGCCGCCTGCGCGTGCCGATGAAGCCCGGCCTCGGCATGACCATGAACCTCGACTACATGCGCGCCAACGCGGTGGATGGATTCGCGGGGTGAGACGCCCCCTCTAGCCCCGTCGGCGCGTTCATGCCACATCCGGCCTGCCAACGAACCGGGCGGGTCGCATGAGCCACATCCACTCGATGCCGGGTCACCTGATCCGGCGCGCACAGCAGGTGTCAAACGCGCTGTTTGCCGAGGAGTGCGCGGCGTTCGACCTGACCTCGGTTCAGTACGCCGCCCTCACCGCCATCCGAGAGAACCCCGGCATCGACGCCACGCGGCTTTGCGCCGTGATCGCCTTCGATCGCTCGACCATCGGCGACGTGCTGGAACGCATCGAAGCCAAGGGCTGGATTCGCCGCACGCCCAGCGAGACCGACCGCCGGGCGCGGATCCTGACGCTGACCGCCGCCGGCGAGACGCTGCTGCGCGACGTCGAGCCCAGCGTGCAGCGGGTGCAGCAGCGCCTGCTGGAGCCGTTCTCGAAGAAGGAACAGGCGACGGTGCTGGCGCTGCTGGAGCGCCTCGCGCGGATGGGCGAGGGCTGAACCCTCACCCTCTTTGGCCCTGCACCAATCTCTCCGCGTCCTGGCCGGGCTCGGCCCGGCCATTCACGACTTCGGCGGGTGCACACAGCCTTGCGCCGGCAAAGTCGTGGATGCCCGGGCCGAGCCCGGGCAGGACGAGCGGAGGGGGCGCGCCTTGTCAAAACGACTAGAAATTCACCCGGTCGGCGCCCTTCAGCTGCAGGATCTCGCGGGCCTCGGCCGGGCTCGCGATGTCCAGGCCCAGACCCTCGATGATCGAGCGGGCGCGACGCACCTGGGCGGCGTTGGACTCGGCGAGCTTGCCCGGGCCGTCCCACAGCGAGTCCTCCAGGCCCACGCGGACGTTGCCGCCCATGGCAGCCGACAGCGTGATGATCGGCATCTGGTGGCGGCCGGCGCCAAGCACCGACCAGCGATAGGCGTCGCCGAAGAGCCGGTCCGCCGTGCGCTTCATATGCATGACGTCCTCGGGATGGGCGCCGATGCCACCCAGGATTCCGAACACGCTCTGGACGAAGAACGGCGCCTTCACCAGGCCCCGGTCGACGAAGTGGGCGAGCGTGTAGAGATGGCCGATGTCGTAGCACTCGATCTCGAAGCGCGTGCCGTTCTCGGCGCAGGCGGTGAGGATGCCCTCGATGTCGGCGAAGGTGTTCTTGAAGATGCGGTCGCGCGACCCTTCCAGGTAGGGGCGCTCCCAGTCGTGCTTGAACTCCGTCTGGCGCGCCAGCATCGGGTAGAGCCCGAAGTTCATCGAGCCCATGTTGAGGGAGGCGACCTCGGGCTTGAAAACGGCGCAGGGCTTCAAGCGCTCTTCGAGCGACATGCCGGCCGCGCCCCCGGTGGTGATGTTCACCACGGCGTCGCAGCGCTGCTTGATGACCTTCAGGAACGGCGCGAAGGCCTCCGGGCTCTGGTCCGGCCGGCCGTCCTGCGGTTTGCGGGCGTGCAGGTGCACGACCGCCGCGCCGGCCTCGGCCGCGCCGATCGCGGCGTCGGCGATCTCCTGCGCGGTGATCGGGATGTGCGGCGACATCGACGGGGTGTGAATCGAGCCCGTCACGGCGCAGGTGATGATGACCTTGTTCGGCTTGGCCATGTGGCGTTCCAGTCCCTGATCTCGGCGCGTCAGGCGGCCTTGCGGGCCGCGACGTCGGCTTCCATGCCCAGCACGCGGGCGGCGTTGGTCGACACCATCTTGCGGATGTCGTCGTCACTGTAGCCGAAATGCATGGCGAGCCGAATGCCGCGGCGGAACCCGTCGATGGGGTGGAACGTGCCGACCTGGCCGAGGTCCGAGCAGAAGATGGTCATGTCGGGCGTCGCGGCCTTGATCATGTCGTCGAGCAGGCTCTCGTCGCAGGACTTGAACTTGCAGCCTTCCAGGAACATGCACAGGGAGTGCTCGATATAGGCGCCGAGCGCCGCCATGGCCTTCACGTCCGCCACGGTGCCGCCGACGATGTCCTCCGGATGCGTGAAGATGAGCCGCTTCACGCCGCGGCGCTTCGCCTCCTCGAACACGATCGCCGTTTCGCTGGCGTGGATGTGGCCGCTGGCCAGCGCCATGTCGGTGCGCGCGCAGACGTCGAGGATCTCCTTGGCCGCGTCGACGACCTTGCCGCCCACCGTCACCGGGATGGCCGCAGCCGGGCGGATCTTCGTCGTGCTCGCGGGATGGACCCAACCCGACGACTTCTCCCAGCGGAAATGGTTCTCGGCCGTCAGCGTCGGCAGCCACACGACCTTGCCGCCCATCGCCGCGGTGTGCTCGACGGCGTAGGGATTGAGACCGCCGACCACGTTGTTGAGCACGACGCTGGAGTAGACCTTGGTCGTCAGCTCCGGGAAGTGCTTGTTGATCAGCCAGGCGGTCATCACGCCGGCATAGTCGTGGTCCTTGGTCACGATCGCCGCGAAGCCCGCCTTGGAGCAGTCGCGGGCGAGTTCGAGATGGTCCACCGCGCGGGCCGCGATCGAGGGGCCGCTGTGGACGTGGGGGTCGATGGCACCGACGAGCAGGGCGTCGACGCGGGCCTCGACTTCGGGGTTCGAACCGGATTGGTCGATCATGGCGGTGTCCTCAGGCTGGGGCTTTGGCCAGGGGCGCGAAGTCGGCGGCGACCTTGGCCGCCATCATGCGCATGAGACCCTGGTCGGACGAGACGATGAAGGCGGAGGCGCCGAGCGCCTTCCAGTCCGCGGCTTCCGCGGCGGATGCCACCATGATGCAGATCGGCTTGCCGACCTTGCCGGCCGCCGCGAGGATGCGCTCGGCGGCCGAGCGGGTCTCCGGCGACTCCATTCCGGATGCGCCCAGGGCCACCGTCAGGTCGCCGCGCCCGATGAAGGCGCCGTCGAGCCCCGGGGTGGCGAGGATCTCCTCGACATGATCCAGCGCATGCGGATCCTCGATCATGGCGATGACCGCGATCTCGGAATCCTGCGCGTCGACATGCTGCCAGATGCCGCGACCGCCATAGCCGCCGGCGCGGGTCGTGTTCGAGAAGCCGCGCTGCCCGCCGCGGTAGCGGCACAGCGCCACCACCTCGGCGGCGCGTGTCGCGCTGTCGACATGGGGCACCAGCACGCCGGTGGCGCCGTCGTCGAGCGCCGCCAGCAGCCGCCCGGTGTCGCTCACGCGCACGAGGCCGGCGATGTTGCCGGCCCGGGCGCCGAGCAAGGCGAGGTCGATGGTGCCGCGGTCGAAGGGAGCATGCTCCTCGTCGATGACGACGAAGTCGAAGCCGACCCCGCCGAGGATCTCGTTGGCATGCGCGGTCGGCGTCTTCACGAAGGTGCCGAGCAGGACGTCGCCGGCCAGAAAGCGGCTGCGGAACGCCGTGTAGTGGGGCCTGGGGGCGCTTGACATGGCCGGAGGCTTCCTCCCAAATAGTTTCGCACACCAGAACACGGTGCCGTTTTATGGCAGGAAGGTGCGCCGGTCCCCAGGGGCTGTCAAGCACCGCGGAGAGATGCGCAGCCATGCCGAAGGTGGGCGGAGAACCGGAAGAGGGCGTCCAGGCCGTCGCCTTGACCATGCGCATCATCGAGCATGTGGCGCAGGCGCGCCGTCCGGTCGGCGTGACCGTGCTCGCCAAGGAACTCGGCACCACCAAGAGCCGCATCTACCGCCACCTGCAGACCCTCACCCGCGCCGGCTACCTCGCCCAGGAGCCCGAGACCGAGCGCTACCACGTGGGTCCGCGCCTGGTCGGCCTGGCCCGCGTCATCGACGACGGCGTCGACATCGTCGACGTGGCGATGCCGGTGCTCAGGGACCTGCGCGACACGCTCGGCCACTACACCGTCATCTCCCAGATGGAGGACGATGGGGTGCGCGTGCAGGCCTCCGTGTCCGGCCGCTCCGTCGTCGAGATCGGCGTGCGCCGCGGCTCGCTCCTGCTCTTCCACGCCTCGGCCCAGGGCAAGGTCGCGCTGGCCTTCGGCCCCGAGGAGCGGCGCCGCCGCGTGCTCCGCTCCCGCCTCGAGATGCTGACGCCCAAGACCATCGTCAGCGCCGCCGCGCTCGCCGAGGAACTCGACCGGATCCAGGCCCGCGGATGGGCCACCGGCTACAACGAATCCCTGATGGGCCTGAACACGCTGGCCGCACCCGTCTTCGACGCCACCGGCCAGATCGTGGGCGCGGTCGGCATCGTCGATTCGATCCAGTACCTCCAGGAAACGCCCTCCGAGGACCAGATCCGCGAGACGGTGAAGGCGGCGGCACGCATTTCCGAACTGCTGGGGTACAGGCCCGCGAACGCGGCCTGAGCACGTCTGAACCCTGCTGTTGCCGCAGGACTGATCTCCCTCTCACCTCCCCTCCCACGTCCTGCCCGGGCCAAGCCCGGCCATGACGGCCGAGAGATGCGGGGAGCGCGTCAAGCCGACTGCCAAAAGCACACCGCCCATCTGCGTCTTGACTCGCCCCCACACCACTGGCAGCATTCATAATTGGAACGTTGTTTCGAAGAACGGAACACGCGGGGGAGGAAACCCATGTTGCAACGCCACATGACGGCGCTGGCCGTCGCCGTGGGCCTCACGGCCCTTGCCCAGCCGGGCTTCGCGCAGGACACCTACAAGATCGGATCCGCCGTCGGCCTAACCGGCTACGCGGCCGCCAGCGACCGTGCCTGGCGCGACGGGCAGGCGCTCGCCGTCGAGGCGCTCAATGCCAAGGGCGGCCTGCTCGGCAAGAAGGTCGAGTACATCGCCGAGGACAACCGGTCGGAGCCGCAGGAAGCGGTCGTCGTTTACCGGAAGATGATGTCGAACGACAAAGTGAACGTCTTCGCCTCCGGCTGCGTGTCGGCCGGCAACTTCGCGGCCGCCGGCGCTGTGGTTCGCGCCGAGACGCCCATGGTGCTGTGCTCGATCCTGCCGCCGCGGCCGGAAGAGGTGAAGTGGGCCTACTCGATCCTGCCCCCGCCCCGCTTCGAGATGGAGGCGCGCTACAACTGGCTGAAGGCCAACACCCAGGTCCGCAAGATCGGCATCATGCACGACCCGACGCCCTATGCGCAGCTCATGCGCGACGTGGGCGTGAAGTCGGCGCAGGAGGCGGGTTTCGAGGTCGTGGCCGTCGAGTCCTATAAGCCCGACGACGTCGACATGAGCGTCCAGATCGGCCGCATCAACGCCGCCGGCGCCGGCGCCATCGTCAAGATGGGCCAGGGCGGTTCCACGGTGACGATCGCCAAGAACATCAAGCAGCTCGGCCTCGAGAAGATGATCCTGCTGGCGAGCCTCGACGACGGCGCGCCGCTGAAGGCCGCCGGCGAGGAGCTCGGCGAGCGCTTCATGTTCGTGGCTCCGCGCGTCCAGATCCCGGCCGCGCTGCAGCCCGGCGAGCCGAAGGAGGTCGCCGAGGCCTTCCTGAAGATCTGGCGGGAGAAGTTCGGCGATCGTGACCCGAACGCCGGCGCGCGTGGCTGGGACTCGGTGATGGTCATCGCCAAGGCCGTGCAGCTCGCCAACAGCTTCGAGGGGCCGAAGGTCCGCGACGCCGTCGAGAAGATCAGCGGCTTCCAGGGCTCCTTCGCCAAGTACAACTTCTCGCCCGAGCAGCACGTCGGCATCACCGAGAACCCCTACGTGATCGGTGTCCTGCGCGGCGGGCAGTTCCAAGTGAAGTGAAGAAGCTGAAGTGACGAAGCTGAAGTGAGAAGCATCGTGTCGGCCTCCCCTCCCCCGCTGATCGAGGCGCGCGATCTCGCCGCCTCCTACGGCCGCGTCCAGGCGCTGAAGCCCACCAGCCTCAGCGTCGCGGAGGGCGAGCTCGTCACCGTGCTCGGCCCCAACGGGGCGGGGAAGTCGACCATGCTGCGGGCGATGATGCGGCTCACGTCCGCCTCGGGCCGGGTGCTCTTCAGGGGCCGGGACATCACCGGCCTCTCGACCCACGACCGCGCCAAGGAAGGCATCATCCTAGTCATGGAGGGGCGCGGCCTCTTCAGCCAGATGACCGTGCGCGAGAACCTCGTGCTCGGCGCCTACACGCTGACCGGCGACGAGACCGTCGATGGTCGGCTGGACGGCGTGTTCAGGCTCTTCCCGCGCCTCAAGGAGCGCTACGAGCAGGTGGCCGGATCGCTCTCCGGCGGCGAGCAGCAGATGCTCGCCGTCGGCCGCGCCATCATGGCCAAGCCGAAGCTGCTGATGCTCGACGAGCCGTCGCTCGGCCTCGCGCCGCGCGTCGCCTCCGAGATCCTCGAGACGCTCGGCGAGCTCAACCGCCAGGGCCTCGGCATCCTCCTGGTCGAGCAAAAGGCGCCCCAGGCGCTGCGCCTCGCCCAGCGCGTCTACGTGCTCTCGCTCGGCGGCATCGTGGCCGAGCTCCCGGCCAGCGAGATCAAGTCGCACCATGACCTCTCCCGCTACTACCTCCACTAGCCGTTGGGCCCGGGGCGTGGTTCTGCCGGTCGCCGCGGTCCTCGCGGTGATGGTGTTCGCGCTGAACTCGAGCGGCTACGTGGTCACGGTGATCGGCTTCGCTGCCATCTACGCGATCTTCGTCACCGGCCTGAACTTCTTCATGGGCTACACGGGCCAGGCCTCCTTCGGGCAGAACGCCTTCGCCGCGCTCGGCGGCTACGGCTCGGCGATCCTCAGCGGCAACTACTACTGGGATCCGCTGCTCGCCCTCGTCGTGTCGATGGCCTTCGCCGGCGTGGTCGCGGCCATCGTCGGCTACCCGACGCTGAAGCTGCGCGGCCACTACCTCGCCATGGCGACCTTCGCGCTCGGCCTCATCACCTACGAGATCAGCATCGAGTGGACCGGCCTGACGTCGGGCTACATGGGCATCTCCGGCATCCCGCCGCTCGGCGTGGGCCGCTACGAGCTCGGCACCGAGAAGCAGATGCTGGTGGCGCTCACCGCCTTCCTGCTGCTCGGCGTCTGGATCTCGACGCGGCTGCGCGACTCGCGCTTCGGACGGGCGCTCCGCGCCATCGCCGGCAGCGAGCCTGCCGCCCAGGCGCTCGGCATCAACGTGGCGCGCTACAAGCTGATGGCCTTCGTGGTGGCGGCGCTCTACGCCTCCTGCGCCGGCTCGCTCTTCGCCCACTTCGTCGGCTTCATCAGCCCCGAGGTCTTCGGCGGTGCCATGGTGATCCAGAGCTTCACCATGCTGTTCCTCGGCGGCATCGGCACGACATGGGGCCCCGTCATCGGCGCGCTCATGGTGCTGATGCTGCCGGAGTTCCTGCGCGGCCTGAAGGAGCTGCAGGACGTCGTCTATTCCTGCGTGCTGGTGATGATCCTCATCTTCGCGCCGAAGGGCCTCGCGGGCCTCGTCGCGCTCATCCCCACGCGGCGGGCGCCTGCCGCGCCGCGGCCCGCGGAGGCCAAGTGAGATGGGCAAGAGTGACATGGCCCTCCTCTCGGTCCAGAACGTCACCATGCGGTTCGGCGGCCTCGTCGCCAACGACCGCGTCTCCTTCGACGTGCCGGAGGGCGCGCTCTTCGCCGTCATCGGCCCGAACGGCGCCGGCAAGACCACGCTCTTCAACATCATCTCGGGGTTCTTCCCGCCGAGCGAAGGCCAAGTGGTCTTCGCCGGCGACACGATCACCGGCCTGCCGCAGCACGCGGTCGCCTCGCGCGGGCTCATCCGCACCTACCAGCTCGTGCAGCTCTTCAAGGACCTGACCGTACGCGAGAACGTCGCCGTCGGCTGCCACCGCGTCACGCGGGGCGGCATCCCGGCGGCCCTGTTCACGCCCGGCTGGGCCCGCAAGCAGGAAGCCGAGGTCGAGCGCCGGTCGCGCGAACTCCTCGACTTCGTCGGCCTCGGCGCCCAGGCCGACATGGCGGCCGACAAGCTTCCCTACGGCCAGCAGCGCCTGCTCGAGGTCGCCCGTGCGCTGGCCGCCGACCCGAAGCTGCTGCTCCTCGACGAGCCTGCCGCGGGCCTCAACACGCAGGAGACCGCGGCGCTCGCCGACGTCATCCAGCGCGTCAACGCGCGCGGCGTCACGGTGCTGCTCGTCGAGCACGACATGTCGCTCGTCATGAAGGTCGCCCAGCGCATCGCCGTCATCGACTTCGGCAAGAAGATCGCCGAAGGCACGCCGGCCGAGATCAAGGCCCACCCCGACGTCATCGCCGCCTATCTCGGCGGCACGGAGACCGCCGATGCCTGACCTCGTCCAGTTCGCGCAGAGCCTCGTCAACGGCGTCGGCGTCGGCCTCATCTACGGTCTTGTCGGCATCGGCTTCTGCGTCATCTACAACGCCAGCGGCATCGTGAACTTCGCCCAGGGCGTCTTCGTCATGCTGGGCGGCATGGTGTGCCACGCGCTGCTGTCGAAGCTGGGCCTGCCGATGATCGTCGCCGCGGTGCTCACGGTGCCGATCGTGGCGCTTGCAGGCCTGGCCATCGAGTTCCTCGTGGTGCGCCCGATGTGGGACCGCGGCGCGGCGCTCTTCGCCATCATCCTGGCGACGCTCGCCACCCAGATCGCCATCGAGCGCCTCACCATCCTGACGCTCGGCGACCAGCCGCGCACCTATCCGGAGTTCACCCTCGGGGGGCCGCTGAAGCTCGGCTCCATCGCCATCAGCTACCAGCTCTTCTGGATCCTGGGCTGCGGCTCGCTGATGGTCGTGCTGCTGTGGCTGTTCTTCACCCGCACGACCGCGGGCCGGGCGCTGCGCGCCTGCTCGCAGAACCGCGAGGCGGCGGCGCTGCTCGGCATTCCCGTGTCGCGGATGCTGATGCTGTCCTTCGCGCTGTCGGCCGGGCTCGGCGCGGTGGCCGGCATCCTCGTCACGCCGATGCAGGTCACCGCCTACAACATCGGCACGCCCTTCGGCGTCAACGGCTTCATCGCCGCCATCATCGGCGGCTTCGGCAGCGCCGCCGGGGCGCTCGCGGGCGGCGTGCTGCTCGGTGTGCTCCAGGCCCTCGCCATCGTGCTGCTCGGCGCCGGCTTCAAGAACGTCGCGGCGCTCTCCGTGCTGCTGATCGTCCTGTTCCTTTTCCCGTCCGGCATCTTCGCCGCCCTGCAGGGCTCGAAGGGCCACTGATCGACCGAGGTCTGCCATGTACGACAAGTCCGACCCCCGCGCGAGCCTCGCCTCCGCCGCCGCCAAGGCCGCACCGGTCTTCACCGCCTACTCGCCCGCCGACTATGTGCGCTTCTACGAGAACGAGCCGGCCGTCACGAAGGACGGCGAGAAGACCTGGCTCATGCGCGGCCAGAACGGCGTCATCGCCTATTCGGAGGTCGCCAACGGCGCCCGCTTCACCCGCAAGGGCCAGGTCGACGAGTGGGTGCTGCTGCTGCCCGACGCCGACGTCACCGTCACGGTCGAGGCCGGCGGCCAGCGGAAGACGATCCAGGGCTACACCGTGACCTTCGTGCCGCCCGGCGACAGCACCATCACGGTGGACAAGGGCGGGCGCGTGATCCGCATGTTCACGACGCGCTCGAAGGACCTCGCCGACGCCTGCTCCAATGCGTCCGAGTACGCCGCGCCGCACCACAACATCCCGGCCTTCCAGGCCTGGCCGACCCCGCCGGACGGGTTCAAGATCCGCTCCTACACGCTGGATGTCCCGGACGAGCCCGGCCGCTTCGGCCGCATCTGGCGCTGCACCACCTTCATGGTGAACTATCTCGCCCCGCAGGTCGGCCCGCGCGACATCACCAAGCTGTCGCCCCACCATCACGACGACTTCGAGCAGTACTCGCTGTCCGTCGGCGGGGCGTTCATCCATCACCTGCGCTGGCCGTGGACGCCCAACATGAAGATGTGGCGCAACGACGAGCACGAGTATTGCGGCACGCCCTCCGTCGCCGTGATCCCGCCGCCGGCGATCCACACCACGCGGGGCATGGACCCCGGCGTGAACCAGCTCGTCGACATCTTCACCCCGCCCCGCATCGACTTCTCGCAGAAGCCCGGGTGGGTGCTGAACGCCGCCGACTATCCAATGCCGGAGTGAGATCGACCTGCGATCTCTCCGCCGTCATGGCCGGGTTTGGCCCGGCCAGGACGGAGAGAGTTGCAGATGTCAGCCTGACTTTCAGCCGCTCACAACGAACCCGGCAACGCGTCCACGAAGCGCGTGAAACCCTCCGGCGGCTCGCGATCGGTGGAGAACCGGTGCTCCGGAGCATCCGGCGCCGCGTGGCCGAGCGCCATGCCGCACACGACCTGGTGGCTCTCGGGGATCGCCAGCAGCTGGCGGATTTCCTTGTGGTAGGGGGCGAAGGCCGCCTGCGGGCAGGTGTCGAGCCCCCGGCCCCGCGCCGCCGTCATCACGTTCTGCAGGAACATGCCGTAGTCGAGCCAGCTGCCGATCTGCAGCAGGCGGTCGATGGTGAAGATCATTCCCACCGGCGCGCCGAAGAAGGTCAGGTTCCTGGCGTGCTGCGCGGCCATCTTCTCCGTCTCGCCACGGGCGATGCCCAGCACGCCGTAGAGGTCCCAGCCGACCTTGCGACGGCGCGAGAGAAACGGCTCGTGGAACTTGTCCGGGTAGTATCGCCACTCGGACTCCCCGAGATTCCCCCGCAGCGCGTGGGCCTCGAGCTGCCGCCCGAAATCCTTCAGCGCCCCGCCCGTCAGGACGATCGCCTGCCAGGGCTGCATGTTGGTGCCGCTGGGGGCCCGGCTCGCCACGGCCAGGATCTCCTCCACCGTGGCGCGGTCGACGGGCGTGTCGAGGAAGGACCGGATGGACCGACGCGACGTGATCGCCTCGTCCACGGCTTGCGTCGGCGTCATCGGCGTCTCGGCCTCCCGGTCACGGTTCAGGCGTATCGGGAAGGTCCCGCACCACGTCGCGCCAGCGCACGAGGATGGGATCGAGCGCCATGAGGTCGCTCGCCGGCAGGCTGCCGAGCGTGGCCGCCACGAGCCGGCGCTGCAGCGCGAGCCCGCGCTCGGTGATGGCCCGCCCCTCGGGCGTCAGAAAGAGCGCGTAGGAGCGCCTGTCGTTGGGCAGCGCCCGCCGCTCCACGAAGCCCAGGGCCGCCAGCCTGTCGATGAGACCGGAGACGTTGCCCTTCGTCACGTAGAGGCGCTCGGCCACCTCCTGCTGGCTGATTCCCTCGCGCTCGGAGAGCGTCGACAGCAGGTCGAACTGGGGGATCGACAGCCCGATCCGCCGATACTCCGCCGCGGCCCGCGCCGTGATGCGCTGATGCAGGCGCAGGAAGCGGAACCACGTCCTGAGGACATCGGGGTTGGCGCCGGCGCCGGGGGAAGGAACAGTCTCTTGAGACAAAGCGAGATCCATGCATACGCGGTCAAACTAAGGGTCCGGGGCCCGCACTTGCAAGCGCCGCGCCGCCGTCCTTGTGGCGGAGCGCGGGCGGCGCGCTATGATGGTCGGGACAAGGGCCGCACAGCCGGCCCCGCGAGGGAGGATCGCATGCTCGGGCTCATGCAGGATTGGCCGCTTCTCATTCACAAGATCATCGACCATGCCGGCCGCGAGCATGCACACAGGCCGGTCATCTCACGCTCCGTCGAAGGTGAGATGCATTTCACCGACTACGGGACGGTGCGCGAGCGGGCCCTCAAGGTGGCCAAGCGCCTCGAGAAGGACGGGATCAGGCTCGGCGACCGCGTCGCGACGCTGGCCTGGAACACCTGGCGCCACCTCGAGACCTGGTACGGCATCACCGGCATCGGCGCGATCTACCACACGGTCAACCCGCGCCTGTTCGAGGACCAGATCGTCTACATCATGAACCACGCCGAGGACCGCATCCTGCTCCTCGACCTGACGTTCGTGCCCCTGATGGAGAAACTGCAGGACCGGCTGCCGACGGTCGAGCGCTTCGTGGTGCTCACCGACGACGCGCACATGCCGGAAACGAAACTGCGCAACGCCGTCCCCTACGAGACCTGGATCGGCGAGGTGGACAGCGACTTCGCCTGGCATTCCTTCGACGAGAACACCGCCGCGGGCATGTGCTACACCTCCGGCACCACGGGCAATCCCAAGGGCGTGCTGTACTCGCACCGCTCGAACGTCATCCACGCCATGACGGCGGCGTTGCCGGACATGCTGGGGGTCACCTCGAAGGACCGGGTCATGCCGGTCGTGCCCCTCTTCCACGCCAATGGCTGGTCGCTCGCCTTCTCCGTGCCGATGACCGGCGCGTCGCTAGTGCTGCCCGGCCCGCGCCTCGACGGCGCCTCCGTCCACGAGATCCTCGAGACGCAGAAGGTGACCTGCACCGCGGCCGTCCCCACCGTCTGGCTCGGGCTCCTCGCCCACCTCGACAAGACGGGCGGCACGCTCACCACCCTCAAGCGCGTCGTGATCGGCGGCTCGGCCTGCCCGCGCGCCGTCACCGAACGCTTCGAACGGCAGTTCGGCGTCGAGGTGCTGCATGCCTGGGGCATGACAGAGACCAGCCCTCTGGGAACGGTCTGCTCCATCACCGACGACTACGCCCATCTGGAGGGCGAGGCGCTCCTCGACATCAAGATGAAGCAGGGCCGCACGCCCTTCGGCGTCGAGATGGTGATCAAGGACGACGCGGACCGGCTCCTGCCGCGCGACGGCAAGACCTTCGGCAGGCTGAAGGTCCGCGGCCCCGCCATCAGCAGGGCCTATTTCCGCGGCGAAGGCGGCAACCCGCTCGATGCCGAGGGCTATTTCGACACCGGCGACGTCGCCACTATCGACGAGTTCGGCTACATGCAGATCACCGATCGCGCCAAGGACGTCATCAAGTCCGGCGGCGAGTGGATCTCCTCCATCGACCTGGAGAACCTCGCCGTGGGTCACCCCGACGTGGCGGAGGCCGCCGTCATCGGCGTGGCCCACCCAAAGTGGGATGAGCGGCCCCTGCTGATCATCGTTCCCAAAGCCGGCAAGGAGCCCACCAAGGAGGACCTCCTCGCCTTCATGCAGGGCAAGATCGCCAAGTGGTGGATGCCCGACGATGTCGTTCTGGTCCCCGACCTGCCGCATACGGCCACCGGTAAGATCCAGAAGATGGCACTGCGGGACCGGTTCAAAGATTACAGGCTGCCGACCGCGTGAGCCGCGAGCAGGCGGGCACCTGACTTTCGCCAGGCACCTCACTGTGCTATCTATTGACATCAAATGTGATCGCGATGCGATGCCAGCGAGGAGCCTGCCAATGCCGAACGTCAGCCTTGGGGAGCATTTCGATATCTTCATTGCTCGACAGATCGCCGAGGGACGATTCCAGAATGCTAGCGAAGTCGTTAGGGCTGGGCTTCGTCTCCTGGAGGACCAAGAACTGACGCGCGCCGAGCGCCTTGCAGCTTTGAGCCGCGACATCAATAGGGCGTTTGAAGAAGAAGGTCCGGACAGGCCACTGGAAGACGTTTTCGCCCGACTGGAGAAACAAGCGGCGCAGGACGTAAAAGCGCGTCGCCGTGGTTAAGCACGTCGTTCTCAGGCCTGCGGCCCAACGCGACCTCGATGCTCTCTACGCCTACATTCGCGACGCGCGAGGCGATCCAGCTGTCGCGATCGGGTATCTCAGACGCATTCGCACCTTCTGTCAGGGCCTCGCCACGTTAACTCTTCGTGGCCACCAGCGAGATGACATCCGCGCGGGCTTGAGGATCGTCAGCTTCGAACGGCGGGTCGTGATCGCCTTCATTGTCGATGGCGACACTGTCGTCATCGGTCGCGTCTTCTACGGCGGAAGGGACTACGAAACCCTCCTGAACGAGGAGCCTGGCGGCTTCTGAAAAGACGGTCCTAGCCCGGCGGATTGAACACATACATCCGTTCCAGCAGCTCTCGGACCGGCCGACCGTCGTCCTGTACCAGCACGTCTGCCATGTGCACGCGCCAGCGCTGCATGACCGGGTGGTCCATGATGGCGCCAAGGTCGGCGTCAATGTCCACCAGCCGGAACGCAAAAAGCAGCCCGGTCTCGCGGTGCAGGTGGATCTCGTAGCGCCGGATGCCGTTCGCGAAGAACAGCTGCTCCAGCTCCGGCCAGATCGCGGAATGCCGCGCCAGATACTCCTCCTCGCGCCCGGGCTGGACGCGCAGCGCGAAAACCTCCGCCCGCTGCCCGGTCATGACAGAGCGCCCACCAGCGGCACCTCGCGCCCTCCCTCGCCGGCCGAGGCGAGCAGGGCCGCAATCATCGAGACTGTCGCGGCGCCGAGCGTTCCCGGCGAGCGATTGGTGCCGTGCCCCAGGGCGAGATCGACGAGCGCATTCACCGGCCCCTCGCAGCCGTAGACCCACGCGCCGGGCGCCACGTCCCAGCCTCGCCGGCCGCCGTCGAGACGACGCAGCACGGCCCGGTCGCGGTCGAACTCGAGCTCCATGACGCCCTGCGATCCGGTGATCACGAAGCGCAGCATGCCCCGCTCCCCTTCCGGCATGGCGGCCGCCCCCGAGAGCGCCGCCACGGCCCCATTGGCGAAACGCACCACGGCCGCGTCACAGAGATCGACCCCGTCTTTCGAGACGGTGCGCCCGCAGACCGCCACCGGGTCGAGCCCCGTGAGCAGCAGCAGCATCGCGATCGAATGGGACATCTGTCCGAAGGCGAACCCGCCGCCCTGCCCCGGTGCCTGCCAGGTGGACACGTCCGGCCGGAAGAAGGTCGTCTCCCAGCGCTTCATGCCGACGTCGCCCTCGAACACGGCACGCGTCGCCGACACGAAGGTGCACAGCACGTGCTCGATCGTGCCGACCGCGCCCTGCGCCAGCGCCTCGCGGATGGAATCCAGATGCGGCAGGTAATGGTAGCCGTTGGCCACCACCAGATGGCGGCCCGCCGCCTCGGCCCGGGCAACCAGGTCCCAGGCCTGCGCCGGGTCCAGCGTCATGGGTTTCTCGACCATCACGTGGCAGCCCGCCGCCAGGGCCGCGCAGGTCTGCTCGTAGTGGAGGTGATGCGGTGTCGAGATGACGACCGCGTCGGGGCGACGGGCGAGCACCTCGCGGTAGTCCTCGCTGGCGAAAGGGAACCCGAAATGCGCGCGCACCCGCTCCAGTTCGGCGACGCCCAGGCGGCAGACGCCGTCGAGCACGACCTCCGGGCGCCTGGCGAGGACCGGGATGTGGTTCTGGGCGCCGAACCAGCCGGCGCCGATCACCGAGACCTTGAGCGGCATCGTCATCTCCCTCGTGAGCTCGCGCGCGTCAGCAGCCTGTCCATGGTGCCGCCGAGGATGGCGGCCCGTTCCGCCGGGTCGAGGAACGGACACAGGCTGCGCACCACCTCGAGGCTTTGGCGGTAGGTCATGAACTTACGCACGACCGGGTAGTCGGAGCCCCAGCAGAGCCGGTCGGCGCCATAGGCGTCGCGCAGCGCCCGTGCCACCTCCTGCATGGGCGCGTACGGAAACGCCCAGCCCTCCTCGACGCCGTAGCCGAAGCCGGAGACCTTGACGTGGATGTTGGGCCGGGCCGCCCCGGCGAGCACCGCCTGCAGCGCGGCGCCGTCGCCGGCCCTGGGTCGGCCCATGTGATGGAGCAGGATCGTCAGCCGGGGGTGCCGCTCGGCGGCCTTCGCGACGGTGGGAACCTGCAAGGGTCCGCAGGCGAGGCTCAGGACGACGCCGCGCTCCTCCAGCAGGGCGAGGCAGGCATCGCCCTCCTCCCCGAGGAACCAGCCGGGGTCCGCGGTCTCGTCGACGTAATGAGTGATGCCGATCGGGCGAAGCCGGTCGAGCTCCGCCCGGAAGCGGGCCGGCGCGCCCGGGGCGTGGTGGTGATCCCACCAGCGCGAGTCGACATCCGCGAAGGCGATCAGCCGACCGCCGGAGGCTCGGGCGGCCTCGGCGACGTAGTCGTTGTTGCCGGGATTGCCTCCCAGGCCCGCGCAGATGACGACGGCGCGCTCGACCCCGTTCTGCTCCATCTCCCACAGGAGCTGCGCGGCGCTGCCCCGGCTCGCCGGATCGGGCACCGGCGGCTGGTAGGGCCAGTGCGCCCACGCATGGCAGTGTGCGTCGATGATCATGCGGCGACCTCGTCCGTCTCGTCCTCGAGCCCCCAGTCCACGGAAGGATCGGGCGGCGGCACGGCACCGACAAGCGCCTTCGTGTAGGGATGCGAGGGGCTGTGGATCACCGCTTCCGGCGCGCCGCTCTCGACGATCTCGCCGCCCACCATCACCACGATGCGGTCCGCGATCTGGTAGGCCGTCGTCAGGTCGTGGGTGACGTAGACGATGGAGATTCCGCGCTCGGTCTTCAGCTTCCAGAGGCTCTCCAGGATGGTGGCCCGCAGCGAGGCGTCGACCATCGACACCGGCTCGTCGGCGACCAGGACCTGTGGCTTCAGCAGCAGGGCCCGGGCGATCATGATGCGCTGCCGCTGGCCGCCGGACAGCTGGTGCGGGAAGCGCCCCAGGGTTTCCGCCGGCCGCAGTCCGACCGCCTCGAGCCCGCGCGACGCGAGATCCATCGCCTCGCCCTTGCTGCCCGCCAGCCCGAAGCGCATCAGCGGGAGCACGAGCGCCCGGTCGACCCTGTAGAACGGGTTGAACACGCCGAAGGGGTCCTGGAACACCGCCTGGACCTCGCGCCGAAAGCGCGCGGGATCGGCTCCGGGCGGCGCGCCCCGATAGAGCACAGTGCCGGCCGTGGGCTCCTGCAACCCGAGCAGGATGCGCATGAGGGTCGTCTTGCCGCTGCCGCTCTGGCCGACGACGGCGACGATCGACGGCTCGTCCGGCAGGGCGAGGCTCACGCCCTTGAGCGCATGGGTCTCCGGGCGGCCGAAGCCGCCGAAGGTCATGCTGACGTCGCGCGCCGCGATGAGCCCCATCACCCGACCTCCGTCGCGTAGTGGCAGCGCACGCGCCGACCGTCCGCGAGGGTCTGCTCGGCGGGCGTCTCGACGCGGCAGCGGGCGTCCGCCCGCGGACAACGCGGGTGGAACGGGCAGCCTTCCGGCCTGTCCACCAGCGAGGGCGGCAGGCCGGGGATGCCCCGGAAGGTGAAGCGTCGCTCGAAGCTCGGCAGGCTGGCGATCAGCATGCGCGTGTAGGGATGGCGCGGGTCGGCGAAAAGCGCCTTGGTCGGCCCGATCTCGACCAGCTGGCCGGCATACATGACGCCGACCACATGGGCGAACTGGGCCATCAGCGCCATGTCGTGGCCAATGAGGATCACGCCGGCGCCGAGCCGCTTCTGCACGCCGATCAGCGTGCGCAGCACCTGCTTCTGCACGATCACGTCGAGCGCGCTGGTGGGCTCGTCGGCAAGGATCACCGATGGCGACAGCGCCACCGCCATGGCGATGCAGACGCGCTGCTTCATGCCGCCGCTGAGCTGGTGCGGGAAGAGGTCGCCGGTCTCCGCCTTCAGGCCGACGCCGTCGAGCAGCGCGTCGATGCGGGCCCGCCGCGCCGTCTTGGCCTCTGCCGAACCGTGGGCCAGCAGCAGGTCGTCGATCTGCGCCGCCACGCTGAGCACCGGGTTCAGCGCGTTCATCGCGCCTTGTGGCACGAGGGCGATGCGCGAGAAGCGGGACTGGCGGACCTCGCTCGGCGAGGCGGCCAGCATGTCCACGTCGCCGAGCCGCACATGCCCGCGCGCGATGCGACCGGGCGGCCGGATCATCCGCATGAGGGCGAGCACCGTCGTGGACTTGCCCGAGCCCGACTCGCCCACGAGCCCGAGCCGCTGTCCGGGCTCGAGCGCGAAGGTGACGCCATCGACGGCACGGGCCGGCCCCTTCGGCGTGGCGAAGTGGACCGCGAGATCCTCGACGGAGAGGACGGGCGCGGCGCTCACGACTCGACCCTCAGGCGAGCGTTGACGATCCGGTCCATGCCGGCGGACGTCATCAGGAGGCCGATGAAGATGATGGCCAGCATGACGACGGGCGGCAGCCACCACCACCAGATGTTGCGCAGGATCGCGCCGTAGTACTGCGCCCAGTAGATCATCATGCCCAGCGTGAGATCGTTCTGCGGGCCGAGGCCCAGAGCCTCCAGGCCGATGGTGGCGAGCATGGCGCTGGACACGGCCGTCACGAAGCTCGCCGCGATGTAGGGCAGCAGGTTCGGCAGGATCTCGGTAAGCACGAGGCGGATGCCGCCGATGCCGTTGATGCGGGCGATGTCGACATAGGGACGCTCGCGCATGGAAAGCGTCTGCGCCCGGATGGTGCGCGTCGGATACATCCAGGCGAGCCCGGCCACGATGATCGCCATCAACGCCACGCTCATGGTGCGGACGTTGGTGGCGACGAGCACCAGCACGGCGATCCCCGGGATCGTCATCATCACGTCGGCGGCCGTGCGGATCACCGCGTCGGCGACGCCGCGAAAGAAGCCCGCGACAAGCCCCAGCAGCACGCCCACGCCGAGCCCGATGATGCCGGCGAAGAGACCGATCTTCAGCGTCTGCGGGGTCGCGAGGATGAGGGCCGCGAGGATGTCGCGGCCCTGCGCATCCGTCCCGAGCGGGTTGTCGCCGCCAGGCGGCCGGCGCGGCCGGTTGGTGCCGATGCCGGCGAGCGCCGTATCGTGCAACAGCGGTCCGACCAGCGCGATGAGCACCACGGCGCCGAGCAGCACGAGGCCCGCCACGAGCATGGGCTGGCGCAGAGCGCCGCGCAGGGCGAGCGCGAACGGAGACGCCGGCCGGCTCATGTGCGCCTCGCCCCGATGCGGGGGTCGATGAGCGGGTAGATCAGGTCCATGACCAGCATGGTCACGGCGATGGAGATGCTCAGCAGCAGGACGATGCCCTGGATGACGAAGTAGTCCTTGGCCTGGATCGCCTGGTAGAGGCGGTAGCCGATGCCCGGATAGGCGAAGATCACCTCGACCAGGATCGCGCCCGACACGATGTGGCTGAGCGTCAGCGCGAGATGGGTGAGCTGCGGCAGCATGGCGTTGCGCAACCCGTAGCCGAAGAAGATGCGCGCCGGCGACAGGCCCTTGGCCTCGGCCAGCATGATGTAGTCCTCGCCCAGCACGCTCACGATCATGCCCCGCATCGCGATGGCCCATGTGCCGAGCGAGGCGAGGATGATGGAGAGCGACGGCAGGATGGCGTGGACCGCGATCATCCGCGCGCTCTCCCAATCCCAGCGCAGGTTGGCGCTGAAGGGATAGCCGCCGCCCACGGGCAGCAGCGGCCAGGCGAGCGCGAGCAGGAACAGGAGCACGATGCCGAGCACGAAATAGGGCACGGCGGAGAGCATCAGCAGAGGCACGCCGACGAGCCGCACCAGCCGGCCGCTGCCGGGCCAGGCGAGCAGCCCCCCGAGCAAGGTCCCGATGGTGAAGCTGATCAGCGTCGAAACACCCAGCAGGCCCAGCGTCCACGGCAGCCCCGCCGCGATGCTCTGCGAGACGCGCTCGGGGTAGTTCGCCAGCGAGAAGCCGAGGTCGAAGTGGGCGAGATCGCCGAGATAGGAGAGGAACTGGCGCCACAGCGGCTGGTCGAGGCCGAAGCGCGCCCGGTACGACGCGACCATGGCCTGCACGTCGCCGACATTGCCGCCGGAGCTTGCCGCGAGCTGGTTGAGCTGCTGCTCGATCGGGTCGCCCGGCATGGCGCGCGGGATCAGGAAGTTGATCCCGATCGCGAGCACGATGACCAGCAGCGTCATGCCGAGGCGACGCGCCAGGAAGGCGAGCGGCACGGCGTCAGGCCCGCATGGCTTCGATGTCGTCGAGCGTCACGCCCAACCCGAAGCCCGGCCCCTCGCGCGGCACGAGCTTGCCGTCCACCGGGACGGCCATGCCCTTGAACAGCGTCATTTCCGTCGTCGGCACGCCGGGCGGGGTCGTCATGAAGAACTCGCCCCAGGGCGCGTTCGTCATGGCCAGGCCGAAGTGCTGGCCGTAGGGCGTGTTCATGCCGGCATGCGGGATCACCGACACCCCGGCCCCCTCGGCGATGTGAGCGATCTTCAGGCAGGGCGTCAGCCCGCCGACCCACGCTATGTCGGGCTGCAGGATGTCGACGCTGCGCCGTGCCACCGCGCTCGCGAAGGGGATCGGCGTGTACCAGTGCTCGCCGGTGGCGAGCGTCATCCAGGGCAGGCGCCGGCGCAGCTCCGCCTGGCCGTCATAGTCCTCCGGCAGCAGGCAGTCCTCGATCCACTTGAGGCCGTAGGGGCGCAGACGCTCGGCGAGCCGCACCGCGAACTCCACGTCGAAGGCCATCCAGCAATCGAGCATCAGCTCGACGTCCTTGCCGATCAGGTCGCGCGTCTTGGCGACCAGCTCCTCGTTCCAGGCGAGCGCGTCGATCCCGTCCGTCGGGCCGTAGGGGCAGGCGAGCTTGGTGGCGCGGAAGCCCTGCTCCATGTGCCAGTCGGTGTCGTTGCCCGTGGCGTAGCAGGTGATCGCATCCCGGCTCGGCCCGCCGATGAGCTCGTAGACCGGGCGGTTCAGGGCCTTGCCCTTGAGGTCCCACAGCGCGAGGTCGATGGCGCTGATCGCGTAGGTGCCGAGCCCCGACGCGCCGTAGGGCGAGGTCATGCGCATCATCATGTCCCACAGGCGCTCGGTGGCCATGCAGGGCTCGTCGATGAGGAGCGGCGCCAGGTGGTCGTTGATGATCGAGATCACCGGCGCCCCGTAGCGGCTGATGCCGAAGCCCCAGCTGCCGTCGTCGGCCGTGACGATGCAGCCGACGCTCGGCCACTTGGCCCGCCACACGGCGCGCAGCTTCTTGTAGCGCGGGTAGCGCGACATGGGCCCGGCCACCTCGGCGTCCGCGCTCCAGGCCGGCCGGCGGGCGGGCGTGGTGGCGGCCGAGCCGACGAGGTCGCTCTTGATGGCAAAGGCCTTGATGGAGGCGATCTTCACGCGCGGTCTCCCGGGCTGTGCTGGGGGATGGGGCCACCCGCTGGCGGCCCCCTGCGGGCGAACGCGGCCGTCAGCTGCGCGGCTTCAGGCGGCTCACGACGAGGTTGAAGCCTTCCCACGGCAGGTAGGGCGCCACGTAGGGATCCTTGGCGTTGGGGAAGCCGGTCCAATAGGTCGTGTTGAAGGTCAGCGCGTGCATCTCTTCCGCGACCGTGATCTGCGGCAGGTCACGCAGGATAATGGTGGTGGCGGCCTTCACAAGCCCGACATACTCGGCGTCCTTCGGCGAGGGCTGCCGGGCCTCCATCTTGTCGAGCAGGGCGTTCAGCTCGGGATTGTTGTACCGGGTCGGGGCCCGCGGATTGGTGCCCTTCGCGCCCGGCGCTGCAGCATACTTTCCGTGGAAGTGTTCGAGCGTCTGCCACGGGTCGTAGATGCTGCCGCAATGGGGGTTCACGGCGACCTCGAAATTGCCCGTGCCAAGCGCGTCGAAATAGGCGGCGTCCTGCGTCGGCCGGAATACGGCGTCGAAGCCGGCCGCCTGCAGCTGCTTGGCCACGACCGGGGCGATCGGGTCGCCGTTCTGCGTCAGGATGGTGATCGGCCAGGCCTGTCCTCCGGGAAGAGTCCACTTGCCGTCGCTACCCTTGGCAAAGCCCTTGGACTTCAGCAGCTCCTCGGTCTTCTTGGCGTCGGTCTTGTCGAGCGCGGCGGCGTCGATGATGTCCTTCATCTGGCTCGTGTAGGCCTTCACGCCGTCATAGGAGGCGAAGGGCACCAGCGCCTTCGGCATCGAGCCCTCGAAGGCGAGGTCAACGATCTGGTCGCGGTTGAGCGCGCTGTTGATGGCGCGCCGCACCTCGACCGAATCCCAGGGCGCCTTCTGGTTGTTGAACACGACACGGAAGGTGCAGCCGTCCGCGGCACCCCACACCGGCCCCTGGGCGTTCCAGGAGGCGATGTTGGCATTGCGCGCCTTGCTGGCCTCGAAGTTGCCGACCTGCAGCGCGCGGCCGATGTCGACCTCGTTGTTGCTGAAGAGCTGCGGCAGGGCGTCGACCGTCGCGGGGCGGTAGACGATGCGCTCGGGCGCCGGCATCGCCGGCACGACCTTCGCCTTCACGGCCCACCAGTCGTCACGCCGGTCGTAGACCAGCGACCCGCTGTCGGCCTTCACGAGCTTGTACGGCCCTGTGCCGACGGGCCAGCCCTTCGCCACGTCGAAGAAGCCGAAGGTCTTCGGGTCCTGGCCCTGCCAGATGTGCTTCGGCACGACCACGAAGCGCGCCGCCTGCCCCGTCGCCAGGAAGTCCTGCGCCCAGCGCGGGCCGGGCTTGGTCAGCTTGATGCGCACGGTGCGCGGGTCGACCGCTTCCTCGGAGGCCACCCACTCCTTGATCGCCGCCGACATCACGAGGTCCGGCGCGGCGCCGCGCAGCATGCCCAGCGAGAAGGTGACGTCTTCGGCGGTGAAGGGCTTGCCGTCGCTCCACGTGACGCCGTCACGCAGCTTCAGCGTGACCTCGGTGAAGGTGGGGTTGTAGCTGAAGCTCTCGGCCTGCCAGGGGATGATCTCGTTGGTGTTGTGGTTCGTGTAGAACAGCATCTCGTTGACGGTGTAGTGGAGGCTGTTCCGCTGGTGCAGCAGCACGCCCGCATAGGGGCTGAAGTTCGTCGGCGACGGCACCTGGTTGTAGAAGTCCCAGCCCTGGCTGATCAGGGTCCGGTTGCGCGGCACGGACTTGAGATCCTGCGCGAGCACCGTGGACGACAGCAGCGCCGCACCGACCAGGGCGACCGTCCCGGCGGTCGCGGACCAAGCAGCACGGACAGGTGATTTCCCCAGCATGGCATCTCTCCCCAGAAGCGCGATGTCCCCCGCGCGTTAGCGCTAACATGGTGCATCGAAGGGGTGCCCGTGTAAAGGGGCGGATTGCCCGGAATGGTTCTGAAGCAGGCGCCCCCTCCCCGCGTCCTGCCCGGGCCTTCACGGCCTTGCCTGGACGATCCTCAGAGCCCGTGAATGCTTCGGCAGTCCAGCTGGCCCCTCCTTCCCCGCGTCCTGGCCGAGCGCGCTTTCCCTCCCCTGCAGGGGAGGGTGGATCGCGCGAAGCGCGAGACGGGTGGGGGCGGTGCCGCAGGACTTGGCGCGACGACAGGGCCGGCCCCGGCATATCCGCTCTTTCTTTGCCGCTGTCCCCACCCGTCAGCCGCTTTGCGGCTGCCACCCTCCCCTGCAGGGGAGGGAGAGCGCCCTTCCTTGGGCTCGAGTGAGATGTGTAAATCCCGAAGGGCCGAGCCCGGGCAGGACGGCGGAGGGGTGGTCGGCCACGGGAAGGCAAGCCGGCCTGGAAGGCACGCGACCTGGGCGTCAGCAAGCAGCGGACTGGAGGCGGTGCGCCGGCTCGGTCAGGTGCTCTGCCTAACCACCAGCTTGAAGCCGAGGTCCACCACCGAGCGGGCGGGACCGGTGCCGGCCAGGCGCTCCATCAGCATGGTCCCGGCGGTCTGGCCGAGCTCGTAGCGGGGAATGCGGACCGTGGTGATCGCCGGCGTCACCATGGCCGCCAGGTCGCTGTCGCCCACGCCGGCGATGGCGAGGTCCTGCGGAACCCGCACCCCGGCGCGATGGCAGGCCAGCACCAGGCCGACCGCGAGGGGATCGTTGACGCAGAAGATCGCGTCGGGCTTCGGGCGCATGCGCAGCAGCCGGGCCAGGAGTTCGGGCGTCGCCGTCATGTCGTTCGGCCGCGCCACCTCGATGATGGCGGGCGCCTTCACCCCCGCTGCCGCGAGCACCTCGCGAAAGCCGTGCACGCGCGCCGCCGCGCGGGTGTCGGTCACCGCCGCGTGGGCGATGATGGCGAACCGCTTGCGCCCCCGCTCGAGCAGGTGCCGCGCGACGGTGCGGCCGATCTCGTAGTTCGAGTGGCCGACCACCATGTCGACGGGATTCTCGGGCAGTTCCCAGACCTGGACTGTCGGCAGCCCGCTGCGCTTCAGGAGATCGACGGTGTCCTGGCGCAGGTGCGCGCCCACCAGCACGATGCCGTCCACCCGCCGGCCGAGGAAGGTCTCGACCAGCCGGTGCTCGGTGTCCCGGTCGTAGTCCGTGGTGCCCACGAACACCTGGTATCCCTCGGCGCGCACCGCATCGCTCAGCCCCTGCACTTGCGTGGCGTGGACCGGGTTGGCGACGGTCGGCACGATCACCGCGATGATCCGGCTGCGGTTGGAGGCGAGGCTCCCGGCCACCAGGTTGGGGACGTAGCCCGTGGCCGCGATCGAGGCGCGGATCTTGTCCGCCGTCGGCGCGCTGACGCTTCCGGGATGCCGGAAGTAGCGGGAGACGGTCTGCGCGGACACGTTCGCGGCCCGGGCCACGTCCTCGATCCGGACGTGCCCGGTGCTGCGGGAGCGCCGCCCCGCCGGCCGCTCGGCCCTGTGCTTTCCGTCCGTGCCGTCCACGCGCGACCTCACCTTCGACAGCCGACCCTAGCGGAAGCGCGGCGAAGAGCACACCGTGTCGCCGCGTCTCCTTTCCCGTTGCCGCTCCCCGGCCGGCGACCTATCACTAGCCCATGCGCCGACTCGTCGTCGAAATGCCGCCCTCGCTCGCTGCCGGCTGGAGCCGCCGGCTGGCGTGGTTCGCGGTGCTCGTCGTCGGCATCGCCGTCCTGCTGGCCCGACTCGACAGGATCGAGGTCGCGGCCGCCCTGGCCGTCCTGGGGGCCGGGCTGTTCATGGCCGTCACGGCCGTCGTGCTGGCGGTCTCGGGGTTCGTCGCCATCTGGAACGAGGGGCGGCCGGGCTTCGGCGCGGCAGCGGCGGGCCTGTTCCTGGCCACCGCCCTGCTCGCCTACCCCTGCTTCCTGGCCGTGCAGGCGCTGCGGCTGCCGCGCCTGACCGACATCTCGACCGACCTCAACGAGCCGCCGGCCTTCTCGCGGTCGCGCAGGGCGCTGGAACTGCGCAACGGGCGCACGCCGCCGGAACGCACGCCCCAGAGCCGGGCGGAGCAGAGCCAGGCCTATCCGGGGATCGCCCCGCTCACGCTGGAGATGCAGCCGTCCGAGGTCTATGCCCTGGTGCAGAAGGCTGCGGCCCAGCGCGGCTGGCTCGTCTACGAATCGGCCTCTCCGGGCGGGCGGACGGGCGTGGGCCGCCTCGAGGCGATCGACCGGTCGCTGATCATGCGGTTCCCCGACGACATCACCATCCGCATCCGGCCGACAGCGGTCGGCGCGCGGGTGGACGTGCGCTCGGCCTCCCGCATCGGCACGCACGACTTCGGGTCGAACGCACGCCGCATCCAGTCCTTCCTGCAGACCTTGCAGGAACTGGCCGAGGACCGCTGATCAGGCAGCCCGGTAGCGGGTGTCGAGCAGGGGCGGCCCCTCGCACACCACCGCGCCGCGCCCGACGAGGTCCTCGATGTGGGCGAACACGGACAGCGCCGCGGCACCGCGCAGCGCCGGCGACAGGCCCTCGTAGATCCGCTCGACGATCGCGGGAATGGTCTCGTCGCCCGCCTTGATCCGGTCGAGGATCGACGCCTCGCGCTGCCGCCGGTGGCCCATGAGGGCCCGCACGAAACGGTTCGGCTGGGTGACGGGGCCGCCGTGGCCCGGCCAGTAGACCACGTCGTCGCGGTCCATCAGCTTCTGCAGCGAGGCCATGTAGGGGGCCATGGCGCCGTCGGGCGGGGCCACGATGGTCGTCGACCACGCCATCACGTGGTCGCCCGAGAACAGCGCCCGCTCCTGCGGCAGCGCGAAGGCCAGGTGATTCGCCGAATGACCGGGGGTGTCGACCGCCACCAGTGACCAGCCGTCGCCCTCCACGCTGTCCCCCTCGGCCAGGATGCGCGCCGGGGCGTGCTCGCGGTCGCCGGCCGCGTCGAGACCCGGGGCTTCCTCGTCCCAGCGGGGCCGGAACGACACGTGCGGACCGCATCCCACGATCGGCGCGCCCGTGAGCGCCGACAGGAGGCGGGCCCCCGGCGAATGGTCCCGGTGGGTGTGGGTGACCACGATGGCCGACACGCGCTCGCCGGCGAGGGCGGCCGCCAGCGTGTCGATGTGACGCTGGTCGGCAGGGCCCGGATCGATCACCGCGACGTCGCCGCGGCCCACGACGTAGGTGCAGGTGCCCGTGAACGTGAACGGGCTCTTGTTCCCCGCCACCATGCGTCGCACGAGCGGGCTCAGGGCCCGCAGCTCGCCGGGGGGATCGTCGAACGTGGTGTCGAAGGGAATGGGCTCGCTCATCGTCCCTCGTCGCATGCTCGGAATGCACAGGCAAACCGTCTTTTGTCGGGCCTGCGCGCCCTTGTGGGGCGGGCCAGGGAAAAGCTATAGAGCACGGGTCGAGTTTCCTCGGTCCGCGCTGCGGCCCGGCCTGCGCAATGAAGGACGTCCGATGGCTTCCCAGCCCATGCCCACCACCATCGCCTCCGCCCTCTGGCCGTCGCGCGGCGATACGGCTGGCGTGATCCGGATGATCGTGCTGGCCTTCGCCGGCACCCTGCTCCTGACGCTCTCGGCCAAGCTCAAGGTGCCGTTCTACCCGGTGCCGATGACGATGCAGACCCTGGTCGTCCTGGCGATCGGCGCGGCCTACGGCTCGCGCCTCGGCGCGGCCACCGTGGCCCTCTACCTCCTGGAAGGGGCTCTCGGGCTGCCCGTCTTCGCCGACACGCCCGAGCGCGGCATCGGGCTCGCCTACATGATGGGCCCGACCGGCGGCTTCCTCCTTGGCTTCGTGGCCGGCGCCTGGATCTCCGGCGTGATCGCGGAAAGCGGCTTCGGCCGCTCGATCGTGGGCATGTTCGCCGCCATGACCATCGGCCATGTCGCGATCTTCGTGTGCGGCTTTGCCTGGCTCGCCACCCTCATCGGCACGGGCCCGGCCTGGATGGGCGGCGTCGCCCCGTTCTTCGCGGCGACCCTGCTGAAGACGCTGCTGGGCACCGCCCTGGTTCCGGCCGTCTGGAACCTGGTGGACCGCCGCCAGGCCTGATCGCCCTTCGCAGATCAGATCGGCAAACGGCGTCCGCGAGGGCGCCGTTCTTCTTTTCAGGCACCGATGTCGCGCCAGCCCCTCCCCTTCGTCCGCGATCGCGTGACCTTCGCGGTCTATGCCGCGACGGGCGCCTTCGCCATGCAGCTGGGCTTCATCGGGCCGCTGATGCCGCACCTGCGCGATGCGCTCGGCCTGAGCTACGCCGAGGCCGCGCTCCACACGAGCGCCTTCGCCATCGGCATGATCGTCTGCGGGCTCGTGGGTGAGCGGCTGGTTCGCCTCATCGGCCGGGACGGGACGATCTGGGTCGGCTTCCTCGGCATGGCGGTCGGGCTGACGTGCCTGGCCATCGCCCCGACCGCAGCGGTCAGCATCGCGAGTTGCGGCCTGATGGGCGTGTTCGGGACGATGATGGTCATCGCCGTCCCGGCCGTTCTGTCCGAAGTGCACGGCGAAAACCGCGGCTTCGCCTTGGCCGAGCAGAACGCGGTGGCCTATGTCGGCGCCCTGCTGGCGCCGATCCTCGTCTGGGCCTTCGTGCTGGTCGGCGGATGGCGGTGGGCCGGGCTCGTGGGATGGCTGGCGCTCGCCGCCTATGCCCTGGCCTTCATGAAGGCCCGCTGCCCGCCACCCACGGTCACGGCGTCGGCCGGATCCGCCCGCCTGCCCCGCGGCTACTGGGCCTTCTGGACCCTGCTCTGCGTCAACGTGGCCTGCGAATTCGCGGTGCTGATCTGGAGTTCGTCCTACCTGGAGACGGCCAAGGGCCTCTCGCGCGAGACGGCGATCCTCTCCACCGCGGTGTTCTCCGTCGCCATGATCGTCGGCCGCGTCGTGGGCATGATCCTGCTGCGCAAGATCCGCGTGGGTTGGCTCGTGCTCCCCTCGCTGACCCTCGGCTTCGTGGGCTTCATGATCTTCTGGCAGGTGACGAACCCGTTCCTGAGCTTCACAGGCCTCTTCGTGACGGGGCTCGGGCTCGCCAACCTCTACCCGGCCGGCATCGCCCTCGCGATGGCCGCCGCCGGCCCGGCCACGGGCGTCGCCGCGTCGCGGGCGCCGCTGGGGTCGGGCCTCGCGATCATCCTGTCGCCGCTCGTCCTGGGCGCCCTGGCCGACCGCTTCGGCATGGAGGCCGCCTATGGCGCCGTGCCTGTGCTCTTCGCCATCGGCGTGCTGTCCTACTCCATCGGCCGACGCGCCCCCGCGCGGTGATCCGCGCCCAGGGCGAACACGTAGCCCTTGACGAATGTTGCCACCCGCCCATATGAGAATGAACGTTCATTCTCATTCCTGGGCCGCATGTCCGTCCAACATCGATCTCCCGAGGCCGCGCGCCAGCGCCGCGACCACATCCTGGAAGCAGCCGAGCGCTGCTTCGTGCGCAGCGGCTTCCACCGCAGCACGATGCAGGACGTGGCGGCGGAAGCCGGCATGAGCGCCGGCAACCTCTACCGCTACTTCGCCTCCAAGGAGGCGATCGTGTCCGGGCTCGCCGAGCGTGACCGCGAGATGCTCACGGCGGACTTCGCCGCGATGGGCACGGCCACCGACTTCCTGACCGCGTTCGAGGCCGTGGGCCGCAAGCACCTCATCGAGGAGCCCCGCGAAAAAGCCATCCTCGTGGTCGAGATCTGGTCCGAGGCCAGCCGCAACCCGAACATCGCGGCCATGTGTCGCGCGTTCGACGGCGAGGTCCACAACGGCATGCGCATGCTGTTCTCGGCCGCCAAGGCCGCGGGAATGATCTCCCCGTCGACCGACGTCGACATGGCCGCCCAGATGATGCTCACCATCGCCGACGGGCTGGTCAAACGTCGCGCGCTGGAACCCGGCTTCGACGGCGAACGCGAACTGGCGATGGCCATGACCATCTTCCGCGCCGTCTTCGCCGGGCTGATCCCGACCGCGACCGCAGGCATCCCCTCCCCCGACCGTCCCGAGGCTCTCCCGTGACAAGCGTGATCCGCGTTTCCCTTCTCTGCACCGCCATGGCCCTTTGCGCGGCACCGGCCGCGCGTGCCGTCGAGGCCGCGCCGGCCGCCGGCGCGAGCAGCCTGTCCGTTCCCGCCGTCACCACCGCCACGGTGGCACCCCGGCCGATGACCGACCGGCTCATCGCCACGGGCAACCTCGTGGCGCGCCAGGAGGCCCTGGTCTCGGCCGAGATCGACGGCGTCCGGGTGGTCGAACTCCTCGCCGACGAGGGCGACAAGGTAGAAGCCGGGCAGGTTCTCGCCCGCCTGAGCCGCGACACCCTCGATGCGCAGGTGGCGCAGAACGATGCGACGATCGCCCGCGCGTCGGCCACCATCGCCCAGGCCAACAACCAGATCCCCCAGGCGGAAGCCTCTCTCGACGAGGCGCAGGCGGCGCTGACCCGGACCCAGGCCCTCCGGCAGACCGGCAACGCCACGCAGGAGATCCTGGAGCAGCGCACGGCCGCGTGGCGCACCGCGGACGCCCGCCTCGCCGCCTCGCGCAGCGGCCTGGCCATCGCGCAGGCCGACAAGGCCTCCGCCGAAGCCCAGCGCCGTGAGCTTATGGTGAAGCTGGCGCGCACCGAGATCCGCGCACCGGTCGCCGGCGTGATCAGCCGGCGCACCGTCAAGGTGGGCGCCATGGCCTCGCTCGGCGGCGATCCGATGTTCCGGATCATCGCCAACGGCGAGGTCGAGCTGGAGGCCGACGTCCTGGAAACGCAGCTCACCCGCCTCGCGGTGGGCAACGCCGTGACGGTCACTCCCGCCGGCGGCAAGGCCGTCGAAGGCCGGATCCGGCTGTTGCCGGCCGAGGTCGACAGCACCACGCGTTTGGGCAAGGTCCGGGTGTCCCTGCCCGCGGACCCGGCGCTGCGCGTCGGTGCCTTCGCCCGCGCCGTGGTGACCGTGGCCAGCCGCTCCGGCCTGGCCGTGCCCTCGCCGGCCGTGCTTTTCGCCGACAACGGCCGGCAGCGCGTGCAGCTCGTGCGCGACGGCAAGATCGAGGAGCGCCTCGTGCGCACCGGCATCGTCGCCGACGGCTGGACCGAGATTCTCGAAGGGGTCGCCCAGGGCGACGAGGTGATCGCCAGGGCGGGAGCGTTCCTGCGCGACGGCGACGCCGTCCGGCCGGTCGTGCCGGCGTCCGCGACGGGAGTTCGGTGATGGCTCTCAACGTCTCCGCCTGGTCCATCCGCAAGCCGATCCCCTCGATCGTGCTCTTCATGGTGCTGTGCGTCCTGGGGCTCGTGAGCTTCAAGGGCCTGCCCATCACGCGCTTCCCCAACATCGACCTGCCGCTCGTCTCCGTCACCGTCACCCAGTCGGGCGCGGCGCCGGCCGAGCTCGAGACGCAGGTCACCAAGAAGGTCGAGAACGCCGTCTCCGGCATCTCGGGCGTGAAGCACGTCGTCTCCGCCATCACGGACGGCAGCTCCGTGACGACCATCGAGTTCCGGCTCGAGGTGAACAGCGACCGTGCCCTGAACGACGTGAAGGACGCCATCGCGCGCATCCGCGCCGACCTGCCGCGCACCATCGACGAGCCGATCACCCAGCGCATCGACATCGCCGGCCTGCCGATCGTCACCTACGCGGCGCGCGCGCCGACGCTCTCGCCGGAAGAACTGTCCTGGTACGTGGACGACGTGGTCGCCCGCGACCTGCAGTCGGTGAAGGGCGTGTCCAAGGTCGACCGCATCGGCGGCGTCGACCGCGAGATCCGGGTGTCGCTCGATCCCGATCGCCTGCTCTCCTTCGGCATCACCGCCGCCGACGTGAACCGGCAGTTGCGGGCGACGCATGTCGACCTCGCCGGCGGACGCGGCGAGATCGGCAGCCGCGAGCAGTCCATCCGCACGCTCGCGGGCACCACGAGCATCGAGGATCTCGCGGCCACCTCGATCTCGCTGTCCGGAGGGCGCAAGGTCCGCCTGGACGATCTCGGCACGGTCACCGATGGCGCCGCCGAGGCCCGCACCTTCGCGCGCTTCGACGGGCAGCCGGTCGTCGGCTTCTCGATTTCCAGGGCGCGCGGCGCGAGCGACGCCACCGTGGCCGAACTGGTCGCCAAGCGCGTCGCCCAGCTGGCCGAGAAGCGCCCGGACGTCGAGCTGAAGCTCATCGACAGCTACGTCACCTACACGGTCGGCAACTACGAATCCGCCATGGACACCCTCATCGAGGGCGCCATCCTGGCGATCATCGTGGTGTTCATCTTCCTGCGCGACCTCCGCGCCACGCTGATCTCGGCCGTCGCCCTGCCCCTGTCGGTGATCCCGGCCTTCTGGGCCATCAGCGCCATGGGATTCTCGCTCAACCTCGTGAGCCTTCTCGCGATCACGCTGGTGACCGGCATCCTCGTCGACGACGCCATCGTCGAGATCGAGAACATCGTGCGCCACATGCGCATGGGCAAGTCGGCCTACCGCGCCGCCATCGAGGCCGCCGACGAGATCGGCCTGGCGGTGATGGCGATCACCCTCACCATCGTCGCCGTCTTCGCGCCGGTGAGCTTCATGGGCGGAATCGCCGGCCAGTACTTCAAGCAGTTCGGCCTGACCGTCGCGGTGGCCGTCCTGTTCTCGCTGCTGGTGGCGCGCCTGATCACACCCATGATGGCGGCCTACCTGATGCGCTCGCATCATCACGAGCCGCCGACCGACGGCTTCGTGATGCGGGCCTACACCCGCCTCGTCGGCTGGTCCGCGCGCCACCGCTTCCTCACCGTGCTGCTGGGCCTCGCCTTCTTCGGCGCGTCCGTCTACAGCACGCGGCTGCTGCCCTCCGGCTTCCTGCCGGGCGAGGACACCGGCCGTTCGCTCTTCGTGGTGGAACTCGCCCCCGGCGCCCGCCTCGACGACACCCGCGCCCTGACCGACCGCATCGTCGCCAAGCTGCGCGAGCGCCCGGAGGTGACCAGCGTCTTCGTCAACGGCGGCCAGGTTCTGGGCGGCGGCGCCGAGGTCCGCAAGGCCACGCTGGTGGTGAACTACGTCCGCAAGGACAAGCGCACCATGAACCAGAAGGCGCTCGAGCGCGCCGTCCTGGCCGACATCGCGCAGATCCCGGACATCCGCTCCTGGCTCCTCAACGAGAACGGCCAGCGCGGCCTGTCGCTGCTCGTCACGGGCGAGGATCCCAAGGTCGTGGCCGACGTCGCGGCTCGCCTGCAGAGCGAAATGCGCCGCATGCCGACGCTGCAGGGCGTGGTGTCCACCGCGGCGCTGGAGCGGCCCGAGATCCGGATCGAGCCGCGCAACGACCTCGCCGCCGACCTCGGCGTGTCCACCGACGCGATCGCCGAAACGGTGCGCGTCGCCACCATCGGCGACGTCGGGGCCAACCTCGCCAAGTTCAACGTCGGTGACCGGCAGGTGCCCATCCGCGTGCAGCTCGACGAGCGCTCGCGGTCGGATCGCAGCATCCTGGAGGCGCTGAAGGTGCCCACCGCCCGCGGCGGATCCGTGCCTCTCGCCGTCGTCGCGTCCGTCGGCTACGGCCAGGGTCCGTCGGGGATCGACCGCTACGACCGCACCCGCCGCGTCGCGCTGGAGGCCGATCTCTACGGCACCGACGCGCTGGGCCAGGTGCTGGAAGAGGTCATGAACCTGCCGACCGCCAAGGCCCTTCCGCCCGGCGTGAAGCTGCAGACCTCCGGCGACGCCGAGGTCATGGAGGAGGTGTTCCAGGGCTTCGCCACCGCCATGGGTGCCGGCGTGCTGATGGTCTACGGCGTGCTCGTGCTGCTGTTCGGCAGCTTCCTGCAGCCCATCACCATCCTGTTCTCGCTGCCGCTCTCCTTCGGCGGCGTGGTGCTGGCGCTGCTCATCACCAGCAAGCCGATCAGCATGCCGGTCGTGATCGGCCTGCTGATGCTGATGGGCATCGTCACCAAGAACGCGATCATGCTCGTGGACTTCGCCATCGAGGAGATCGCGACGGGTGTGAGCCGCACCGACGCCATCATCGACGCAGGCCGCAAGCGGGCCCGGCCGATCGTGATGACCACGATCGCCATGGCCGCCGGCATGCTGCCGAGCGCGCTCGCCTTCGGCGACGGCGGCGAGTTCCGCGCGCCCATGGCGATCGCTGTCATCGGCGGCCTGATCGTCTCGACGCTGCTGTCGCTGGTGTTCGTGCCGGCCGTGTTCCTGGTGATGGACGACGTCAGCCGGCTGCTGCGGTGGGTCTTCGGCCGGTTCCTCGGCAAGGCCGACGAGCCGGACGCACCGGGCCAGCCGGACGGCACCGCGACGGGCGCCCAGCTCAGCGCGGGCGAGCGTCCCTTCAGGATCGCGGCGGAGTGAGGCGGGCCAGCAAGGCTGCCGTCATGGCGGCCCATTCCTCTGCCAGAGAGCCGGAATGGGTCGGTTTGCCGGCACGCCGATACCAGTAGGCCGCATTGGAGGCGTCGCCTTCCTTGCGGTGGAGATAGGCATGAACCCATGCCGCGTCTGTGCTGTTGTCGTCCATCACGCAGGCGTGGGCTGAATCCCATTCGCCCTTCGCGTCCCACCACAGGGCCGCGAGGGGCGCAGACAGCGAAATGGGCGGGCGACCGTCCGAGAGCGTTGCCGAGAAGTCGTCGAGGGTCATGGCATGAGTACTTCCGATGGCGAGGACACGAAGGGGACGGACCTGGTTCCCGGGACGGAGCCGGTCTCCCCGGCCCGGCAGCCCCCGCGGTGGCAACGCCTGTGGGTGGTTCTGTGTTCGCGGTTCCCGAGCCTGAGTGTCGGTCGTGGCGACGTTTCCGTCGAGGGCGAAGTCGCAGCGCAGGGGCCGCGCCGCCTGCGCATGCTGGGCTTTGCGTGCCTGGGCGTCGCCGTCATGGTGGTGCTGGCCGGGACCACGGTGGGAAGCCTCATCGGGGCCGCCGCGGTGAGCGTGGTGAAGATCATGACGGAGCGTGAGCCGCTCGTGACGGGCGGAACGGGCGTCGAGTAGAGCATCATCCCACCAAGTGGATGCCGGTTGGTGGAAAAGGATGATGCTCGGTCAGGACCCTGGAGCGGACGACCTGACTCGGTCAGGTCGGATTCCGCTCTAGGCTTCAGGCCGCCGGCCCGGCCGCCCAGCGCTGGAGCAGATCCGGCTGCAGCACCGTGAGGGTGCCCCGCGCCAGCGCAACGGCCCCCCTCCGTTCGAAATCCTTCAGATGGCGGCTCACCACCTCGCGCGCCGTGCCGAGCTCGGCGGCGATGGCCTGGTGGGTGTGGGCCACGCGGCCGTCCCCGTCCCGCTGCCGCAGCAGCAGTTCGGCGAGGCGCCGGTCGATGGCTGTCTCGAGCAGGTCCTCGACCAGCAGCACGAGTTCGGTGAGCCGCGTGCCGTAGACCCCGAAGAGCCAGGACCGGAAGCCGGCGTCGTCCCGCAGCAGGGCTTCGACGTCTCGCGCCCCCAGGAAAGAACCGGCCACTTCGGTCTCGGCGATCCCTTCCGCCGGATAGGTCCCGCCGGCCAGGAGGCACTGGGTGGACAGAACGCAGGCCACGTCCGGAACGACCCGGTAGAGCGTGATCTGCCGGCCGGACTCCGACACGAGCTGCACCCGGATGCACCCCTCCTGCACCACCAGCAGCCCGCCACAACTGTCGCCCGGCCGGAACAGCACGGTCCCGGCCGGAACGCGCATCGGGGTGCCCCGTGCGGCAAGTGTCTCGGCGAAAGCTCCCGGCGGCACGCTCAGGCCGCCCGTGGTCCGGCCGCCCCCAGCAGCGCGGGAAGGTCGGCAATGCTGTCCACGACGTGATCGGCGAGCGGCTCCAGCTCCTCCCGCGTCGCCGGCCCGGTGAGCACCGCGATGGCGACGGCGCCCGCCGCCTTGGCGGCATGCAAGTCGTGACGGCTGTCGCCGACCAGCGCGACCTCGCCGGGGGGCACCCCGATCCGGGCGGCGAAGGCCAGCACCATGCCCGGCTCAGGCTTCTCGCCGTGGCCGGAGTCGTAGCCGGCCACAAATTCCAGGTGCGGCGCGAGCCCCAGCCGTTCGACCTGCCGCCAGGCCGAAGCCTCGGCGTCGTTGGTCGCGATGCCCAGCCGGTAGCCGGCCTCCGCCAGGAGCTGCAGCACCGCGAGGGGCTCGCCGATCGGCGCCATCGACTTCAGGGCCCAGTCCGACAGGCGCTGGTCCATCTCGGCATGGAGGTCCGGGTGGTTCTCGCGGCCGAGCGCTTCCGCCCACAGGTGGCCGTAGCTCGCGGACGTGCCGGACACCAGCGGCGAGGTGCGCAGGAAGCGCTTTTCCTCGACGATGAAATGATTGAGCTCGGCGAGCTTGCGGAAGGCGGCCTCGTCGCCGGCGGACATCTCGCGCATCACCTCGTAGGTGGCCGGCCCCCACGTCTGCTCGAAGTCGACGAGCGTGCCGTCCTTGTCGAAGAGGATGCCCTTGAGCGCCATCACGATCCCCGCTGGTGAGAGATCCCGCGTCCTTCGACACGCGGCCTGCGGCCGCTGCTCAGGATGAGGACCGTGGATTATGCACGACTACAGAGGTCCTCATCCTGAGCAGGCCGCGGAGCGGCCGTGTCGAAGGACGCACGACCGATTGAACGCCTCACCCGCCGATCTTCGAGAAATCCGCCACCGCCCGTGTCGCCTCGCGCAGCCGCGCCAGCAGGCGCAGGCGGTTGGCCCTCAGCGCCGGATCGTCGGCGTTCACGGTGACCTTGTCGAAGAAGGCGTCCAGCGCGGGACGGACCGCCGCGAGCTGCCCCATGGCGCCGGCGAAATCCTCCGCCAGGACGTGCTGGCGGGCATGCGCCTCGGCCACGTCGAGGACCTCGGCCAACACCTTCTCCTCGGCCTGCCCCGCGCCCTTGAGGAGCGGCAGGTCGAGCGGCTCGGCGTAGGAACGCCCGTCCTTCTTCTCCTCGATTCGCAGGATGTTGGCCGCGCGCTTGGTGGCGGCGAGCAGGTTGGCGCCGTCCTCGCTGTCGAGGAACTTCGCCAGCGCGTCCACGCGGCGCACGATCATCAGGAGGTCGTCCTGGTTCTCGCCGGCCGACATCACGGCGTCGATCAGGTCGTGTCGCGCGCCCTGGTCGCGAAGATAGACCTTGAGCCGGTCCGCGAAGAAGTCGCCGAGCTTGGCCGTGCGGAAGGCCGCGGTCATCACCCGCTCCATCTGCGCGAGCTCCTCGAGCGTCGCGGGCGAGGACCAGCCGTTGAGACCCGCGAGAACGGCCGGAGCCTTCTGCTCCAGCCAGCAGCGCACGACGGCGCCGAACACCGTGCCGAGCGGCAGGCGCGTCTCGTTCTCCAGCACGATCCGGATGACACCGAGTGCGGCGCGGCGCAGGGCGTAGGGATCCTTTGAGCCGGTGGGCTTCTCGTCGATGGCCCAGAAGCCGACCAGCGTGTCGAGCTTGTCGGCGAGCGCGACGGCGATGCTGACCGGGTCGGTCGGCACCCGGTCGGACGGACCCTGCGGCTTGTAGTGTTCCTCGATCGCCGCGGCGACGGAGGGGTGCTCGCCCTGCAACTCGGCGTAGCGCCGGCCCATCAGGCCCTGCACCTCGGGGAACTCGCCGACCATCTCGGTCACGAGGTCGGCCTTCGCGAGGCGCGCCGCGCGGCCCGCGAGGTCGGCATCCGCGCCCACCATCGGCGCGATGGCGCGCGCGAGCTCGACCAGGCGCTCCACGCGCTCGCCCTGGGTGCCGAGCTTCTCGTGGAAGACGATGTTGAGGTTCTCGAGCTTGGCGAGACGCTGGTCGAGCGGCTTGTCCGCGACCATCGCGTAGTCCGGCAGCGGCCGCTGGTCCGTCTCCCAGAAGTGCCGCGCATCCGACAGGCGGGCGCGCACGACGCGCTCGTTGCCGGCGACGATCTTCTCGCCGCCGTCCTTCGCCTCGATGTTCGAGACCAGGACGAAATGGTTCGACAGCGCCCCGCCCTTCTCCGCGGGCTGGCGCAGCACGAAGCACTTCTGGTTGGCGCGGATCGTCGCGCGGACCACCTCGGGCGGAATGGCCAGGAAGCTCTCGTCGAAGCTTCCCACCAGCGCGACGGGCCACTCCACCAGCCCGGCCACCTCCTCCAGGAGGCCTTCGTCCTCGACGAGTTCGAGGCCGCGGGCGAAGGCCAGGTTGCGCGCATCCGCCAGGATGATCTCCTTGCGGCGGTCGGCGTCGAGCACGACCTTGGCGCGCTGCAGGGCCTGCTCGTAGTCCTCGAACCGGCGCGCGAGGATCAGGTCCGGAGCCATGAAGCGGTGACCGCGCGTGAAGTCGCCCGAGCGCAAGCCGTCGATCTCGAAGGGCACGACGTCCGGCGTCTCGGTCTCCGGGCCGAAGGTGCACAGGATCGACTGCAGCGGACGCACCCAGCGCAGCGCGCCGGGCTGCGAGGAGGCGTTGCCCCACCGCATCGACTTCGGCCAGGGGAAGGACCGGATGATGCCCGGCATGATCTCGGCGATCACGTCGGGAGTCGGCTTGCCCTTGCTCTCCACGATGGCGACGTAGAAATCACCCTTCTTGGGATCGGTCTGCACGGTCGCCTGGCCGATGTCGCTCAGGCCGGCGCTCTTCAGGAAGCCCTGGATCGCGGCGTCGGGCGCGCCCACGCGCGGGCCCTTCTTCTCCTCGCGAAGATCAGGCTGGCTCGCCGGCAGGCCCGCTACGTGCAGCGCCAGGCGACGCGGCGTCGCGAAGGCCTGCGCGCCCTCGTAGACGCAACCGCGACCGACCAGCGCGTCCGTCACGAGCGACTTCAGGTCCTCCGCGGCACGCCGTTGCATGCGGGCGGGGATCTCTTCGCAGAACAGTTCGATGAGCAGGTCGGGCATGCGCTGACACCAGGATCGTGGCCGGAGCCGGAGTACTGGCTTTAATCAGGAGCAGCCGACCTGTCGAGACGCGAAAGCCGCCCGATTGGGCGGCTTGGTGCAGGAACGGCAAAGACGAGGGGTCCATGCCGGCGGCACGAGGACCGGAGGTCGATCAGGCGATCGCCTTGTGGCTGCCGTCGCACATCGGCCCGTTCTTCGTCTGCTTGCAGGTGCAGAAGAAGACTTTCTTGTCGTCCGGGGCCGTGAACTTCTGGGGCGTGAAGGTCGAGCCCTTGTGCGAACCGTCGCAGAACGGCTGGTTCTTCGACTGGCCGCACGTGCACCACCAGTAGTCCTGGCCGGCCTTGACCTCGACGGGGATGGGCGCTTTGCCCCCGATGGCGGGCGTCGTCATGTGTGAGCTCTCCGATGCGACGCACCCTCCGCGCGCCGTCGCCCCTAGGCTAAGGCGTGGCCGCAGGCCGCGGCAAATGCGTCAGCGCAAGCGACGCCGTGCGAGCGTGCAAGCGCAGGCACGGGTCGCCTTGGTTCAGCCCGAGAACCCGCCGCCGTCCGTCTGCAGCCAGGCCGCGCCGCAGGCCTTGGCGAGTTCGCGGACGCGCAGGATGTAGCTCTGGCGCTCGGTGACCGAGATCACGCCGCGCGCGTCGAGCAGGTTGAAGACGTGGCTCGCCTTGATGCACTGGTCGTAGGCCGGCAGCGCCATGGTGTGCGGCCCGCCATTGGCCCCCGCGGCGCCCTGCTCGAGCAGCGCCTTGCACTCGGCCTCGGCGTCCTTGAAGTGCCGGAACAGCATCTCCGTGTTGGCCGCCTCGAAGTTGTGGCGAGAATATTCCTGCTCGGCCTGCAGGAAGACGTCGCCGTAGGTGACCTTGTCGGCCCCGCTGCCGCCGTTGAAGTTCAGGTCGTAGACCCGGTCCACGCCCTGCACGTACATGGCCAGGCGTTCGAGCCCGTAGGTGAGTTCGCCCGAAACCGGCGAGCATTCGAAGCCGGCGACCTGCTGGAAATAGGTGAACTGGCTCACCTCCATGCCGTCGCACCAGCACTCCCAGCCCAGGCCCCAGGCGCCGAGTGTCGGGCTTTCCCAGTCATCCTCGACGAAACGGATGTCGTGCACGCCGGGGTCGATGCCGATCGCGTAGAGCGAGCGCAGGTACAGGTCCTGCAGGTCCGGCGGCGAGGGCTTCAGGATCACCTGGTACTGGTAATAGTGCTGCAGGCGGTTCGGGTTTTCGCCGTAGCGACCGTCCTTCGGCCGGCGCGAGGGCTGCACATAGGCCGCCTTCCAGGGCTTGGGACCCAGCGAGCGCAGCGTCGTGGCGGGATGAAAGGTCCCCGCGCCGACCTCCATGTCGTAGGGCTGCAGGACCACGCAACCCTGTTCCGCCCAGAAGCGGTGGAGCGTCAGGATCAGTCCCTGGAACGAGCGTTCGGGGCGCAGGGCATCGGTCATGCGAGGTCTCTCGGTATGGGCCGGCCGCCTGAACGGCACGCTCCCAGGAGCGGTCTGCGGTGCGGCCGGGCCGCACCTGTCGCATACAGCATCAGGGCCAACGATGAAAACCCGGTTTGTTCACCCTGCCGATCGCTGCCTCACGATCGCCGGAAACCGAGAGTCGGTGACGGCGTTGAGACGTGTGCGCCGCCGCACATCGGCCAATCGGGCGCAATGGCATTGACGCGTCCAGACACGGAACAACACGCTTCGAGGGTGACCGCCATGATCCGCCTGCTCGCCACCGCTTCCGCCGCCGCCCTGGTCCTGACCGCCGCCGTCGTGGGCTTCGACGGCGGTGCCACCGCCGGCACCGCCACCATCGACCGGCCGGCCCCGGTCCAGACGGCCAGCATGGACGCTCCCCAGGCCCCGGCCGAGCGCAAGGCCGAGGTCGTGACGGCCACGCCCGCCGGCTGCGCCAAGACGGTCCGCGTCGTGGGCGTGGGCTACGGCGAACCCGTCATCAACACCTGCAGGACCGCGACGCCCGCTCCCCAGCCCGTGCGTCAGTGAGTTGCCGCGAGCCGGTGAACGCGTGATCGCGCGGATGAACCCGTCACCACGCCAGGGCTGCGTCGCCGCGATGCATCGCCTCGACCCGCGGGACGAAGGCCCCGTCGGCCGCGTGGAGCACGAGGCCCGGCGCGATCGCCAGCGGCGCCCTGCTGGCGCGCACGGCGCGCAGGAGAATGCGGGTCGCCGGCACCCCGTCGCGCGGGTGGATCGGCAGCACGGTAACGCCCCCGAAGGCCGGCCCCAGGGCTGACAGAGCCCTCGACAGCCCGTCTGCGCGCAGGATCGCGATGAACCGCCCCTTCGGGCGCAGCAGAACGGCAGCGGTCCCGAACCAGGCCTCCAGATCGCCCGCGGCGGACAGATGGGCCAGCCGCCTGGCCGGATCCGGCGAGGGGCGCCCGCGCCCGGCATCGTCGAAGGGCGGGTTCGTCAGCACGAGATCGAACGCGTCGGCGGCAAGCCCGGCCTCCCGCCGCCCCTTTCCCGAGGCCAGGACGTCGGCCTCGATCACCTCGACCCGCTCCGCGAGCCCATTCGCCCGCGCATTCTCCGCGGCGAGCCGGCACAGCCCGGGTTCGACCTCGACGAGGCTCATCCGACACCCCCGTTCGCGCAACGCGAAGGCGAGCCCCACCACGCCGATCCCGGCCCCCAGATCGGCGGCCCGTCCGGCAAAGCCCTGGGGGCCGGCAGCGGCCAGCAGCAGCGCGTCGGTCCCGGCGCGGTGACCGCGGACGGGCTGGCGCAGGTGCAGGCGGCCGCCGAGAAAGGCGTCCGTGCGCACCGCCGCGTTGGGCTCGGCCGGCTCTGTCAATCAAGGCTCCTGCGCGGGCAGCAGTTCGGCGGCGAGCCCGGCATCGGTCAGGAGCCGACGGGCCTGGCGCACCTCGTCGGCCGGCACCAGGAGGCGCCGGGGAAAGGCTCCGATCGAGCCCTCGATCGCGCTCATGTGCTGGTCGGCCACGAAGCAGGCCACGTCCGCATCCTGCAGGATCGCCTCGGCGAGAGACAGGAGCACGATGTCGTTGGTGCGAAGGACCGGGATCATGCCGCACCATCCCTGCTGGAGCCGGCAAACGCAACCGGGGCGGCGGTTCGCCGCGCGTGACGAACTGGCGTGTTGCCGGCCCCCCTTCACCGTGGCAGTTTGCGCGGGTCGCGGCACACCCGGCCGCGGTCCGCAGAGAGGCATTCGCGTGGGCATCGTACTCAATATGGACGGCAAGCCGTCGTCCGCACCGTCCATCGACGCCCTCGTCCGCCTGACGGCCGGGGGCATGGACAAGGTGAACCAGCTCATCCTGGCCCGCGTCGGGTCGGACGTGATGCTGATTCCCGAGATCGCGCGCCACCTGATCAATTCGGGCGGCAAGCGCCTGCGCCCGATGCTGACGCTCGCGACGGCCGAGCTGTGCGGCTACAGCGGCGAGGGCGACGCCAAGCTCGCGGCCAGCGTCGAGTTCATGCACACCGCCACGCTGCTGCACGACGACGTCGTCGACGGCAGCGAGATGCGGCGCGGCCGGCTCGCCGCCCGCATGCTGTGGGGCAACGAGGCCAGCGTCCTCGTCGGCGACTTCCTGCTGGGCCAGGCCTTCAAGATGATGGTCGAGGTGGGCTCGCTGCAGGCTCTCGACGTGCTGTCGACCGCGGCGGCCGTCATCGCCGAAGGCGAGGTGATGCAGCTCGCGGCCGCCAAGAATACCGAGACGACCGAGGACGAGTACCTCGCGGTCATCCGCGCCAAGACGGCGGCGCTCTTCGCCGCCGCCTGCGAGGTCGGGCCGATCATCGCCGGCCAGGGCAAGGCCGAGCAGGCCGCCTGCCGCAGCTACGGCGCCAATCTCGGCATCGCCTTCCAGCTCATCGACGACGCGCTCGACTACGGCGGCACCAGCGCCAAGCTCGGCAAGAACGTCGGAGACGACTTCCGCGAGGGCAAGATCACGCTGCCCGTCGTGCTCTCCTTCCGGCGCGGCAGCGACGCCGAGCGCGCCTTCTGGAAGAAGACGATGGAGGCGGGCAACGGCTCGGACGCCGAGCTCGAGCACGCCATTTCGATCATGCGGCGCCACCGTGCGATCGAGGACACCGTGGAGCGCGCCCGTCACTACGGCGCCATGGCCGTCGACGCGCTGGCCCTGTTCCCGGATGGCCCGATGAAGTCGGCCATGCTCGAAGCCGTCGATTTCTGCATTTCCCGGGCCTACTGACCCGCCCGCGAGAACTCCTCCGCGCGGCCGGCGTTCTACGACCGGACCCAGCGCGGAGGAAGCAGCGATGAGCGGCGACCCGGGAAACGAAGGATACGTTCCCTCACAGAGCCCAAGACCCGGCGACGAAGCCCCAGCCGGAACGCCCGGCGCGGGCGAGAACACCTGCCGGCACTGTGCCGGCAAGGGCCGCATGCCGGACGGATCGATGTGCGAGGACTGCAACGGCACCGGCGTGGTGCTGAGCGAGATCGGCGGCGCTTAAGGCCGGCCGAAGCCGCGGACCCTGCCGCTCAAGACCAAGCACGGACGAGCATGGTCTAGCGGCGTCGAACCGCGGCTCCTGCGCCCTCGCTCTGCTCACGGACTGTGAAGCATGTCGCCCGACGGTCCTTGTCGGGCGACATTTCGCATGCACGATATGGAGATTATTCGACGATCCATTCGACTGCGTGCGCGATGACCCCCTCCTTTTGCTCCGCCTGCGGCACCAAGCTGCCCGACCAGGTGCGGTTCTGCCCCTCCTGCGGCCAGTTCGTCGCCGATGCGCCGGGAGCACCGGCCGCCCCTGCCCCGATCCGCTCCCTGGTGCCGCGCGAGGTCACGCCGCAGTTCCGCGGGCAGGCCTCCGAGTATTTCGGCATCTGGATCGTCAACGTGCTGCTGTCGATCGTCACGATCGGCATCTACTCGGCCTGGGCCAAGGTCAGGCGGCTGCGCTACTTCTACGGCAACACGGAGCTGGACGGGCACACCTTTGACTACCACGCCCAGCCGATGCAGATCCTCAAGGGGCGGGTCCTGGTCGTCGGCGCGTTGATCCTCTACCAGGCGCTGGTGGCCATCTCGCCGTTCTTCTCCGTCCTGCTCGTCGCCTATGTCTTCGCCCTGCCCTGGGCCATCAACAGCTCGCTGGCGTTCAATGCCCGGATGACGAGCTACCGCAACGTGCGGTTCTCGTTCCAGGGCAATTACTGGTCCGCCTTCTTCATCTACGCCGTCTTCCCCGTCCTGATCCTTCTGTCGCTGGGCCTGCTGCTGCCGTTCTTCTCGAAGCTGTCCGGCAGCTATGTCGGAAACCGGCTCCGCTTCGGCGTGGCGGCTTTCCGCACGGACATGAAGGTCGGCCCGCTCTACGGCAATCTCGGACTGAGCGTCCTGTTCCTGCTCGGCTGCTCGGTCGCGTTCGCCGTGCTGATCGGGCTGATCATGGTGGCGACCGCCGGGAAATCCGTCGATGGACGCGAGATGGTCGCGGTCGTGCCCTTTGCGATCTACGTCTCCTTCATCGTCTCGGCGGTGTTCTACCGGGCCGGCGTCAGGAACGTTCTGTTCGGCGCCACGCGGCTCGAACCCGGCCACCAGCTCGTCTCTCGCCTGAACCGGGCCAAGATGGCCTGGATCGCCGTGTCGAACACCGTCGTGACCATCCTCACCATCGGCCTCATGCGCCCCTGGGCCGCCATCCGGTCCTACCGGTACACGATGGCGTCCTCGGCACTGGTCGTGCAGGGCTCGCTCGACGGGATCGTCGCGGCGGCGGCCACGCAGGGCTCGGTCGTCGCCTCGGAATACGTGGACGTCGGAGGGATCGACCTCGGTGTCTGATCCCGGCCAGAGCCAGGGCCTGCGGGGGCGCTTCTTCGCCCAGGGAGCCACGACGGTCCGCAACGCGGTGCTGCGGCGCGAGGCCGGCACGCTGATCGTCGATCTCGGCGACGGCGAACGCCGGGCCGCGCCCACCATCGCCGAGGTGAGCGAGCGGGTCGGGCGCATCCCGGTCCAGATCCGCTTTTCCGACGGCAGCGCCTTCGAGGTTCCCTGGGACGCCGACCTCGCCGTCCTCGGCCATGTCTCCGGCGCGCATGAGGCGGTGCTCAACCGCGTGGAGCGCAACTGGATGGCGGTGGCGGCCGCGACCGTTGGCCTGGTGCTGACGGCGGCCGCCCTCTACGTCTGGGGCGTGCCCGCAGCGGCGCGGGGCCTCGCCGCAGTGACGCCCGCGGCGGTGGTGACAGCCATCGACGCCGCCAGCCGGGAAACGTTCGAGCGCTCCATCCTGCAGCCGACCACCGTGTCCCAGGCCCGGCAGGACCAGCTGCGATCGGCCTTCGCGGACATGCTGGACAAGGCGGGCTACCAGGGGCCGCCGCCCCGGCTGCTTTTCGCCAGCGCGCCCTCCATCGGGGCGAACGCCTTCGCCCTTCCCGGCGGCACGGTGCTGGTCACCGACGGCCTCCTGACGCTGGCGAGCACCGACGACGAGATCCTGGGCGTCCTGGCCCACGAGGCGGGTCACGTGCAGGCCCGCCATGGCCTGCGCCAGCTCTATGCGGCCCTGGGCATCTACGTGGTGATGGGCATGATCGGCGGGGATCCCGGCCATCTCGCCGACACCGTCGCGACCCAGGCCGGAGCGCTGCAGATGCTCTCCTACTCCCGGGACTTCGAACGCGAAGCCGACCGCTACGGGGTCGCCGCGATGAAGGCCGCCGGACGGGATCCCCTCGCCCTGGCGAGGATCCTGGGCCGCCTCGGCAAGCAGGACGATTCGAGCCTCTGGTCGAGCCACCCCGACACGGCGGAACGCAGGGCGGAGATCGAGCGGCTGGCAAAGGAGCCATGACGCCCGACCCGGATGCGGAGAGGCAGGTGCACGTTGGACCGGCCTAGCGCAGCACCGTCGGCACCACCCACCACTCCGGCCGGCGCAGCCGGACCTGGCGCGCGGCGCGGGCGGCGGCGTGGCAATCCGGATAGAGCGCGAAGCAGGTCGCGCCGGAACCGGACATGCGGACGATGGTGGCCTGGGGCGTCACCGCGAGCGTCCACAAGACCTCCCCGATCACGGGCTGCACGAACAGCGCCGGCGCCTGCAGGTCGTTGCGCCCCTTGAGGATGAGGTCCGCCGGGTCGTCGGCCCCCTCGCCACGGTCGGCCGGATTGGCCGCCCCCTTGGCCAGCCCGAGTTGCGCGAACACGGACGGCGTGGGCACCGGACGGCGCGGGTTGACGAGCACCGCGAACCGGGGAGCGAGCCCCAGGGGCGGTCCGACCCGCTCGCCGGCTCCCGCCATGATGCGGGCCACCGGATCGAGGCACACCGGCACGTCCGAGCCGGTGGCTCGTGCCGCAGAGGACAGGCGCGGGTCGTCCGGGGCGAGCCCGTTCAGCCGGGCGAGCAGCCGCAGGGCCGCGGCCGCGTCGGAGGATCCTCCGCCCAGGCCAGCGGCCACCGGAAGGCGCTTGAGAAGCCGGAACGCACCGAGGCGCAGCCCCGCCACCTCGCGCGCCAGGAGCCGCGCCGCCTTGATGACGAGGTTCTCGTCGTCCGGCCCCGCCGACACTGCGGTGGGCCCCTCGACGGCAATGGACAGGTCGGGGCCCGGCACCAGCTCCAGCCTGTCGCCGGCGCCGGCAAAGGCCACGAGGCTGAAGAGGTCGTGATAACCGTCCTCGCGACGCCCCCGCACGTGGAGCGTCAGGTTCACCTTGGCCGGGGCACGTTCGGCGAGCACGGGGCCGGCCACGTCGTCTGGCGTCAGCCGCCGCTGGCCTTGTTGGGCTCGGCTTCGGCCGCGGCCGGCTTCGGATCGTCCGGGAGGCCCTTCTCGATCTTCTCCAGGATCTTGGGAAGATCCTCGGGCTCCGGCTTCAGGTCGCGCGCGTGGTTCCACTGGAACGTCGCCTCGAGGCGACGGCCGACCTTCCAGTACACGTCGCCGAGGTGGTCGTTGATGACCGGATCGGCGGGCTTCAGTTCCACGGCCTTCTCGAGGAAGCGCAGGGCTTCGTCGTAGCGGCCCAGCCGGTAGTAGGCCCAGCCGAGGCTGTCGACGATGTAGCCGTCCGTCGGGCGCTGCTCGACGGCGCGCTTCAGCATCTTGAACGCCTCGTCGATGTTCATGTGCTGGTCGGCCCACGAATAGCCGAGATAGTTCAGCACCAGCGGCTGGTCCGGATAGAGCTCCAGCGCCTTGCGGAAGTCGGCCTCCGCCTTCGGCCACTGCTTGGTGCGCTCATAGGCGATGCCGCGGAAGTAGAACACCGACCAGTGCCCCTGCTCGACCTTGTCGAGCGTGCCGATGGCGCGGGTGTAGGCGTCAACCGCCTTCTCGAAGTCCTTGCGCGACCGATAGACGTTGCCGAGCGCGCTCAGCGTGTCGAAGTCCTTCGGCGAGGTCGTCAGGATCCTCTGCAGGTGCTCCACCGCCTCGGGGCGACGCTCGAGCTGCTCGAGATTGAGCGCGATCTGGATGTCGGAGCTGCGCCGCATCGGCGAGGTCGCGGGCACCATCTCGTAGGTGTCGTTGGCCCGCTCGAGCTGCTTCAGGCGGTCGTAGATGTCGGCCAGCGTGATGGTCGTCAGAACGTTCGAGTTGTCGAGCCACAGCGCCAGCCGCAGGTAGATCATGCCGGCCAGTTCGTCGCCCTGCCGGTTGCCCGCGGCGCCCAGCCCGTAAAGCACTTCGGCGGCGCCGGCCGCGACGGTCGGAACGGCGCTGTCGAGCGGCTTACCGGCGTCGAGCTTCGCCATCGCGTCCACCACGATCGGATGGCGCGGCAGCAGCTTGTCGAACGCCGCGTAGACCTTCTTGGCCTCGTCGATCTTGCCGCGGCGCGCGAGGAAGCGGCCGTAGACGTCGACCATGCGCAGGGTCCGGCTCTCCGCGTCGTAGGCGGCCTTCAGGCGCTTCTCGGCCTCCGGAACGTTGCCGGCGACGTCGGCGATCAGGCCGGCATGGTAGTCGCGGAAAACGCCGAGCCCCTCGCCACCCTTCATCGCGTCGATCGTCTCGATGGCCTTCTTGGCGTTCCCGGCCCCGAGATAGGACCACGCGCTCAGCAGGGTGCCGGTGAGGTCGTCCGCCCGGTTCTTGCCGCCGCGGGCGAAGCGCTGCCGGGACTTCGCGTACTGCTTGGCCTTGAAATCGCGGACCGCCAGAACGAGCTGCGCGGGAACGTTGGCCGGCTGCTTGGCGACGATGCGCTCGCCGAGCTTCACCGCCTCGGGATAGGCCCCCTCGACCAGCAGCGCGATGAAGGCCCGCTCGGTCAATTCCGCGCTGCGTGGATCGTCGCGCAGCGCCTCGCGATAGAAGAAGGCGGCCGCGCTCGTGTCCCGCGAGGCACCGGCGACCCATGCGGACAGGTAGTTGCCCGCCAGGCTCGACCCGGCGTCGATGGTGTCGGTGTAAGCCTGCGTCGCGCCTTCCCCGGCCGCCTGGACGGGCCCCGGCAAAAGGCCGGCCGCCAGCAGAGCCGCGGTCGCGGCTGTCCGGATGAAAGCGGCGCGTGCGCGCCCCGACTTCGAAGTCCAATGGGCCACGGCGTGGTGTCTCCGACGGGCTGCGCGGCGCAGCCCTAGTCATCGCTGAATCGTCCCCGCAACATGGCGTTTTTGGGGTGCGCGGGCAAGGTCGAGCGACAGTTCGTCCCTTTTCCCCGCCGATCCTGGTTTCCTCGCGATCGCGCCGCGAGGCCTACATATTGGGATAGTTGGGCCCGCCGCCCCCTTCGGGCGTCACCCAGGTGATGTTCTGGGCGGGGTCCTTGATGTCGCAGGTCTTGCAGTGCACGCAGTTCTGCGCGTTGATCACGAAGCGGGGATCGGTCTTCGCGTCGGCATTGGCATAGACGATTTCGTACACGCCGGCCGGGCAGTAGAGCCGCGCCGGCTCGCCATAGACCGGCAGGTTCCTGGCCACCGGGATCGAGGGATCCGCCAGCTTCAGGTGGGCCGGCTGGTCTTCCTCGTGATTGGTCGCCGACAGGAACACCGACGACAGCTTGTCGAACGACACGACGCCGTCGGGCTTGGGATAGGCGATGGGCTTCACCTGGTCGATGGGCTTCAGCGTCGCGTGGTCGGGCTTGCCATGGCCCAGCGTCCCGAACAGCGAGAAGCCGAACAGTTCGTTGGTCCACATGTCGAGGCCGCCGAGCGCCACGCCAATTGCGGTGCCGTAGCGCGACCACAGCGGCTTGGCGTTGCGGACCTTCTTGAGATCCTGCCCGATGGCGGAATCCCGCCAGGTCTTCTCGTAGCCCGCGAGCACGTCGTTCGAGCGCCCCTGCGCGATCGCGTCGCAGGCGTGCTCCGCCGCCATCATCCCCGAGAGGATGGCGTTGTGCGACCCCTTGATGCGGGGCACGTTGACGAAGCCGGCCGAGCACCCGATCAGCGCGCCGCCCGGGAAGGCCAGATTGGGCACCGACTGCCAGCCGCCCTCGGTGATGGCGCGGGCACCATAGCTGATGCGCTTGCCGCCTTCGAACGTCGAGCGCACCAGCGGATGGGTCTTGAAGCGCTGGAACTCGTCGAAGGGCGAGAGGGTCGGGTTCTGGTAGTTGAGGTGGACCACGAAGCCGACGGCGACGAGATTGTCCTCGAGATGGTAGAGGAAGGATCCGCCGCCGGTCGAGTTGTCGAGCGGCCAGCCGAAGCTGTGCTGCACGAGGCCCGGCTGGTGCTTGTCCGGCGCGACTTGCCACAGCTCCTTCAGGCCGATGCCGAACTTCTGCGGCTCGCGCCCCTCGGCGAGGTTGAATTTCGCGATCAGCTGCTTCGACAGCGACCCGCGGGCCCCCTCGGCGAAGAGCACGTACTTGCCACGCAGCTCCATGCCGCGCGTGAAGCCGTCCTTCACCTCGCCCGTCTTCGAGATGCCCATGTCGCCGGTCGCGACGCCGACGACCTCGCCGCTCTCGCCGAACAGCACCTCGGCCGCCGCGAAGCCCGGGTAGATCTCCACGCCGAGCGCCTCGGCCCGAGTCGCAAGCCAGCGCGCGACGTTGCCGAGCGACACGATGTAGTTGCCGTGGTTGGACATCAGCCGCGGCATGAACATGTTGGGAAGCCGCAGGGCTCCCGCCGGCCCGAGGACGTAGAAGCGGTCGTCCGTCACGGGGGTGCGCAGCGGCGCGGTGTCATCCTCGCGCCAATCGGGCAGAAGCCGGTCGAGACCGATCGGATCGACGACGGCCCCGGAAAGAATGTGGGCCCCGACCTCCGATCCCTTCTCGACCACGACGACCGAGAGATCCGGATTGACCTGTTTCACGCGGATCGCGGCGGCAAGGCCCGCGGGGCCCGCTCCGACGATGACGATGTCGTAGTCCATGCCCTCGCGGGGCGTGCTCTGGGCTTCGGCCAGGTCCATTCCCGGTCATCTCCGCTTTGCTTCGCGTTCACCTATGGAGGACGGGCGAAAAGCCTGCAAGCCGTCCTTTTGCCACCGGCTCGACCGTTGCCGCGCAAAAGCGGACGGAGGACTGCACGAGGGCTCGCAGGCCATTCCCCTCGCGTCCCCGACGCTCCGGACGCGGGCCGTGAAAGGGGGGACGCGATGTTCTCGCAGACAGCGTGCCGCCGCCGGGGCGTGAGACCACGCCGCGTTTCCCTGGAGGCGCGGCATGCTCTAGAAACGAGCCATGGACGACCTCGCCTTCGACCCCCGCCAATCTGCCGCAGAGCTCATCCGCTGGTACGTGGAGATGGGCGTCGACGCCGTGGTGGACGAGGCGCCGCGCGATCGGCTGGCCGAGGCGCGCCGGCCCGTCGTCCAGGAGCGGGTAACGCCCTCGCCGGGCGCTCGCCCGGTCGCCGCTCCGGGCGACGCGACCGAGGAGGCGCGCCAGTTGGCGCGCTCCGCACCGGATCTCGACGCCTTGCGGGGGCTGCTGGAGCGTTTCGAGGGCTGCGCCCTGCGCGGAACGGCGAAGTCGCTGGTCTTCGCGGACGGCAATCCCGCCGGGCGGGTGATGTTCGTCGGGGAAGCCCCGGGTGCCGAGGAGGACCGGATCGGCAAGCCCTTCGTGGGGCGAAGCGGGCAGCTGCTGGACCGCATGCTGGCGGCCATCGGCCTCGACCGGGACCAAGTCTACATCGCCAACATCATTCCGTGGCGGCCGCCGGGAAACCGCACGCCCACGCCGCAGGAGGCGGCCGTGTGCCAGCCCTTCATCGAGCGGCAGATCGAGCTCGCCGATCCCGACATCCTGGTGTGCCTCGGAGGTCCGTCGGCGCAGGCCTTGTTGGCCACGAAGGACGGAATCCTGAAAAGCCGCGGCCGATGGACGACCTACGCCACCGGCACGCGGGAGATCCGCGCCCTGGCAACCCTCCACCCGGCCTACCTGCTGCGGCAGCCGCTGCAGAAGCGGCTCGCCTGGCGCGACTTCAAGACGATTCGGGCGGCATTGGACGCAACGCCCCGTCCCCCTGGCCCGTCGGCATGAGCTTGTGACGGGCGCCCTCGACCTCGACGCTGGGGACCGTCTCGGCCACGCGGGCGATGCTGCGCAGCAGCACGTCGGGTGCGAACGGCTTGCGGATCACCGTCACCGCGCCGAGGTCCCTCGCCATGGCCACCATGGCTGCCGTGGGCAAGGCGGTCATGACGATGATGGCTGGCCGGGGAGCCAGGTCGATCGACGAGAGAGACCGGAACACGACGTCGCCGTTCATGTCGGTCATGAACCAGTCGAGAAGGATGACGTCCGGCGAGCGTTCGAGCACGGCCGACAACACGTCCGCTCCGGACCCGACGTCGCTCACGAACTTGGCGCCGAAGGTCCTGAGTGTCCGCACCGCGAGCTTTCGCTGGGGTAGGCTGTCGTCCGCCACGAGATAGCGGAACGACCAGATCCGTCGCAACGTACCCATCTGAAACCACGACATAAAAAAAGACGTCTGAAACGACGTCAGCAGAAAGCGGCAGCGCTTAAGCCACCGTTACGCGAGGGTGCGACAATTTCGCACGCCCCGGATGCAGGGTCGGCAGGACACACGGAAGGGCTGAAACGACAAAGGCCGCCCGGAGGCGGCCTGTCTCGGAGTGGATCCGGTGTGCGAGCGGATCAGTTCAGCTTGGCCCGAACTTCGGCCAGGCCCTGGCTCACGAGCGCGTCGCCGCTGCCGCCGTGAACCCGGTTGCGCAGGATGCCTTCGGCAGCCTTGACGGCGGCCTCCGCGGCAGCGGCGCGAACCTCGGCAGTCGCCTGGACCTCGGCCTGCGCGATCTTCTGCTCGGCCATCTTGGTGCGGCGGGCGACGAAGTCGGCGAGCTTGGCGTGGGCGTCCTGGGCGAGACGCTCGGCCTCGGCCCGGGCGGCCTTCACGATGTCGTCGGCCTCGGACTCGGCCTGCTGACGGCGCTTCTGGTAGTCCGCCAGGACGCGCTGGGCTTCCTCGCGGAGCTGGCGGGCGTCCTCCAGCTCGGCGCTGATCTTGGCGCTGCGGCCGTCGAGACCATCGACCAGCGCCTTGAAGGCACCCATCTTCCAGGCGATGCCCACGAAGATGAAGAAGGCGACGGCGACCCAGAATTCAGGTTCCATGAAGAACATGGCGCGTCCTCACTGAGCCAGGGAACGGGAAACGGCAGCCTCGACCTCGTCGGTCGCGGGCGCCTGCCCGGCAAGGCGCTCGACGATCGCAGCGGCCGCGTCGACCGCGATGCCGCGGACGTTCTGCATGGCCTTCTGCTTGCCGTCGACGATCTGCTGCTCGGCCGCGGCGAGCTTGACGTTGAGGTCGGCCTCCAGCGCCTTGCGGCGGGCGTCCGATTCAGCAGCGAGCTTGTCGCGGGTTTCGCCGGCGATGGCCTGGGCCTTCGCCTTGGCATCCGCGAGCGCTTTTTCGTAAGCCGCGATGGCGGCATCGGTCTCGGACTTGAGCTTGGCCGCCTTGTCGAGGTCGCCCTCGATCCGGTTGCTGCGCTCCTCGAGGATCGCGGCGACACGCGGCAGGGCCACCTTGCTCATCAGCACGTAGAGCGCGCCGAAGGCAATCGCCAGCCAAAGCAGCTGGCCACCGAAGGTGCTGCTGTCGAACGGCGGAAAGCCGCCGCCGTGCTCGGCGGGAGCATGTCCGGTCGATGTATGTGTCGTCTGCGCCATGACCATTCCTCAGACTGACTGGACCGCCGACCACGGGCAGCGGGGCGGATGACCGCCCCGCGCCGGACGACGACCGACCTTGCCGCCGATCAGACGGCGAAGAGGAGGAGCAGCGCGATCAGCAGCGAGAAGATGCCGAGCGCTTCCGTCAGCGCGAAGCCGAGGAGAAGCGTGCCGCGCTGGCCGTCGGCGGCCGACGGGTTGCGCAGGGCGCCCGACAGGAACTGGCCGAACAGGTTGCCGAGGCCGATGCCGGCGCCCGCCATGCCGAGGCAGGCCAGACCAGCGCCAATGTACTTCGCAGCGACGGGATCCATGGAACACTCCTTGAGGTCGGATCGTGGGGAGAGAAGCCCCGGCCGGGGTGACGTCAGTGGCCGGGGTGAAGGGCGTCGTGAAGGTAGATCGAGGTCAGCGTGGCGAAGACATAGGCCTGCAGCACGGCGACCAGCACTTCGAGGGCGGTGAGCGCGACGGTGAGCGCCAGCGGCAGCGGGGACAGGATTCCCCAGGCCCCGGCGGCCAGAAGCGTGGCGATGAAGCCCGCGAAGATCTTGAGGGCGATGTGACCCGCCAGCATGTTGGCGAACAGACGGACCGAGAGGCTGATGGGCCGCGAGATGAACGAGATCACCTCGATCGGGACCAGGATCAGCAGCATGAGCGGATGCACGCCCGACGGCACGAAGAGGCCGAAGAAGTGCGTGCCGTGCGCCATCAGCCCGTAGATGATGACGGTGAGGATCACCAGGCCGGCGAGCGCCGCCGTGACGATGATGTGGCTGGTGACCGTGAAGCCGTAGGGGAGCATGCCCGCCAGGTTCAGGACCAGGATGAAGATGAAGAGGGAGAAGACGAGCGGGAAGAACTTCATCCCGTCGTGCCCAGCCGAACTTCGAACCGTGTCGGCCACGAAATTGTAGAGCAGTTCCACCACCGACTGGAGCCGGGACGGCACCATGCTGCGGCTCAAGGTCGCCATCAGCATGACGACCGTGATGACCGCCACGGCGGCGAACATGTACAGCGCCGACTGGGTGAAGGCGATTTCCGTCCCGCCGATGTGGAACAGAGGCTGCCCAATGGTCTTCAGCTGAAACTGATGAATCGGATCGGCCATGGCCGGTCAGGCTCTCTCTTTTCCGTCGCGCGTCCTTCCCGGAGGAAGGCCGCACGCCCGCCGTCGAAACGGCACCACGAATTCGGTCAGGATCCCCCACCCGCGTCCGGCGATCCGGGCGGCCGGACGAAGCCCGACGCACGCATCACGTTCCAGACGCCGGCGCCGAAGCCCAGCAGCACGAAGATGATCATCCCCCAGGGTCGCGTACCCGCGAACTGGTCGAGCCCCCACCCCATGCCAGCCCCGGCGATGATGCCGGCGATGAACTCCGTCGAGAGACGGAAGGCCTTCCCCATCGAGGATGGATCTGCCTTCTGGGGCGTGCGGTCCGCGCGCCCGCCGGGAGCAGCGCCACGCGTTTCCGCGAGACGTTTTTCCAGGCGTTCGAGCCTTCCGGAGAGATCGACGTCCCTGGGAGATCCCGGTCCCGTCCCGTGCCCGTCTCGCTGGTCGTCAGCCGTCATGGCGAAAACCGCGCCCAAGAGCCCGGGGCGCCACCGGACACCCCCTTGAAAGTCGGGCGCACCATAGTTTCCGGTCTGTTAGGTGTCAAGGATGGTCGGATCTCCATCATCCCGTTGAAATAACAGGATTTTTGCGTCCTTCGACCAATGGATGGGGACGATCGACCTTTCCGTTTCGCAACATCGCGCGGCGGCGTGGCGGTCGTGCGGGACTCACGGCGCTCCGGGCGGGTCGATCAGCCCTCCACGCCCGCATGGGCGAGGACCTTGCGAAACACGGTGGGAAAGGCGGCGCCCGCGATCTCGCCGGCCGGCAACCAGCGTGTGCCCGGGGGGGCCGGCGTCGGCACCGGGGCCCGGCCACGGTAGACGGTCAGGTCGAGGGGAAAATGCGTGAAGACGTGGACCACGGCGCCCGGGAGCTTCTGCCAGGCGATGGGGAGCGGAGCCTCGCCGAGGTCGCCCGAGTCGTCGCGGGTCGCCGCCCACGCGGTCCCGGGCACCTCGGTCATCCCGCCCAGAAGACCCTTGGGCGGCCTCGTGCGCACCAGGATGGCGCCGTCGGCCCGCACCGCGACGAAGGCGGCGCCGGAGCGGCGCTTGCCTTCGGTCTTCTTCTCCTTGCGCGGAAAGCTCTGGGCGGTGCCCAGCGCGCGGGCCTCGCACCGGTCGGCGAAGGGGCACAGCCCGCAGGCCGGGTTCTTCGGCGAGCACAGCGTGGCGCCAAGGTCCATCATCGCCTGGGCGAAATCGCCCGGCCGCCGCGACGGCGTCAGCGCGTCGGTGAGCGCGCGGATGGCGGGCTTGGAACCGGGCAACGGCTCCTCGAAGGCATGGAGCCGCGTCACCACGCGCTCGACGTTTCCGTCCACCACCACCGCCCTGCGGTCGAAGGCGATGGCGGCCACCGCCGCCGCCGTGTAGGCCCCGATTCCCGGCAGGCCGCGCAGGGCTTCCTCGCCGTCGGGAAACACGCCGCCATGCTTCTCAACGACGGCCTTGGCGCAGGCATGGAGATTGCGCGCCCTGGAATAGTAGCCGAGCCCGGCCCAGGCCTTCATGACCTCCTCCGTCGGCGCCGCCGCGAGGTCGGCGACGGTCGGGAACAGGGAGAGGAACCTCTGGAAATAGGGAATGACGGCCCTGACGGTGGTCTGCTGCAGCATGACCTCCGACAGCCACACCCGGTAGGGATCCGCCGTCTCGCCGGGGCGGGCGCGCCAGGGCAGGACCCGCCGATGCCGGTCGTACCAGGCCAGGAGGGCGTCCGCGGCATCCGGAAGCGGACTTGCGCGTTTGTCGGGAGCGGGGGATCGCGTCATGCTAACAAGGCTGACGGTGCGGCCCCGGCATCGCAAGAGGCAGGCTGTGGACAAGACGACGCAAGACAAGGCCCCGTCCCCCCGGCCCTTCAAGCCGCGGCTCTCGCCGCTGGCCGACCTGCTCGATTCGGCGATCGGGCCGATTCTCGCCGCCAAGGGATTCGCGGCGTCCGACGTCGTCGTCGGCTGGCCCGAGATCGTGGGGCCCCGGCTCGCCCCTCACTGCGAGCCCTTGCGGATGCGCTGGCCGCGCAAGCCTGCCGGCGTCGTCGACGGTTCTCCCGGCGAACCGGCGACCCTGGAGATCCGCGTCGAGGGCGCCTTCGCGCTCGAAGTGCAGCACATGGTCCCGGTGATCATGGAGCGCGTGAACACGCGCTACGGCTGGCGCTGTGTCGGCCGCATCGTCCTGAAGCAGGGGCCGGTCGGGCGCGACAGGGTGGTGGCCAAGCCGCCCCCTCCCCCCGACGAGAGCGCCGTCGCGGCGGCGCGTGACGTCGTCGGCGGGGTCGAGGACGATGCCCTGCGGGATGCGCTGGTGAGGCTCGGTGCGGGCATCCTGTCGCGAAAAGCGGCCCGTTGACGCGTTTGTGACCGCGCTGGGGCGCGCAGGTTGCTTCCACCCGGTGTCTCACTCGGGCTTACCTGCGTCTTGCCACAATGCTCGTGCCGATGGATTGTCGACGTGGACCCGGCTCCGGCGCGACAGCCGCACAGCCTGGGCAGCCAGACCGAGGAGACGATCGATGCCGACCCGCCGTTCCGTGTTCCACAGCCTCGCCGCCGCGGGCGCGCTCGCCCTGGCGCTGCCGGGTCTGTCCGCTCCGGCCGCGGCTCAATCTGCGGCCGAGCTGGCGATCCCGGGTCCGATGGGAGACATCTTCCTCGGCAAGGACGACGCCAAGGTCACCATCTACGAATATGCGTCGATGACCTGCACGCACTGCGCGGCCTTCCACGGCAAGACCTGGCCGGCCCTCAAGTCGAAGTACATCGACACGGGCAAGGTCCGCTTCGTGCTGCGGGAATTCCCGCTCGATCCCCTCGCCACCGCGGGCTTCATGCTCGCGAGGTGCGCCGGCAACGACAAATACTACGCGGTGGTCGACCTCCTGTTCTCGCAGCAGAAGAACTGGGCGTTCACCGACAAGCCGCTCCAGGGACTCTCCTCGCTCGTCAAGCAGGCGGGCTTTACACAGGAATCCTTCGAAGCCTGCTTGAAAAACCAGCAGATCTATGACGCGGTGAACGCGGTACGGGATCGGGGCGCCAAGATCGGCGTGGACTCGACCCCGACGTTCTTCATCAACGGCCAGATCCAGCGGGGCGCGATCTCGATTGAAGAGTTCGACAAGATCCTCGCTCCGCTCGTCGGGAGCTGACGTCGCCGCCGGCCTGATTCGGCGCGCGGGAGGCCGCGCGCCGCGGGACCGCGCGTCATGAGGCTCACCCGGCTGCGGCTCGTCGGGTTCAAGTCCTTCGTGGAACCCACGGAATTCCTGATCGAGCCGGGTCTGACCGGCGTGGTCGGGCCGAACGGCTGCGGCAAGTCGAACCTCGTCGAGGCCCTGCGCTGGGTCATGGGCGAGAGCTCCTACAAGAGCCTGCGCGCCTCGGGCATGGACGACGTGATCTTCGCGGGCTCGGGCAACCGCTCGGCCCGCAACACGGCCGAGGTCGGCCTCGTCATCGACAACAAGGAACGCACGGCCCCGGCCGCCTTCAACGACGCCGACCAGCTCGACGTGACGCGCCGGATCGAGCGCGACGAGGGCTCCGTCTACAAGATCAACGGGAAGGACGTCCGCGCCCGCGACATCCAGCTCCTGTTCGCCGACGCCTCCACCGGCGCCCGCTCGCCCGCCATGGTCCGCCAGGGGCAGATCGGCGAGATCATCGCCGCCAAGCCGCAGGCCCGCCGCCGCATTCTCGAGGACGCGGCCGGCATCGCCGGCCTCCACTCCCGCCGCCACGAGGCGGAGATGCGGCTGAAGGGCGCCGAGGACAACCTGCTGCGCCTGGAGGACGTGCTCCAGCAGATCGACGGGCAGGTCGACAGCCTGCGCCGGCAGGCCCGCCAGGCCGCCCGTTACCGCTCGCTCGCCTCCGACATCCGCAAGGCCGACGCCCTGCTGCTGTGGCTGGCGTGGCGCGAGGCGAGCGAGGCTGTTCTCGCCGCGGAAGCCAAGGTCGACGCCGACGTGCGGGACGTGGCCGAGCGGACGCGCCAGCAGGCCGAGTCCGCCCGCCTGCAGGCCGTCGCGGCACACGGGCTCCCCGCCCTGCGCGATGCCGAGGCCTCGGCCGCAGCGGCACTGCAGAGGCTGCTGCTGGCGCGCGAGGCCCTCGACGCCGAGGAACGGCGCGCCCAGGAACGCGCGGTCGAGCTCGCCCGGCGCGCCGAGGAACTCGTGCGCGACCTCGCCCGCGAGCGCGCCCTGATCGAGGATGCGGCCGGCGCCCTGGAACGCCTCGACACCGAATCCGAGGGACTGGCCGCGGACGCCGAAGGCGCGACGGAGGCCCAGGCCGAGGCCCAGGAGCGCCTGGCGGCGCTCGAGGACGTGCTGTTCGATTCGGAGGCCGCGCTGGCCGCCGCCCAATCGGCCGTCGCCGACCGCAATGCCCGCCGCGCCGCCGCCGAACGCGCCCTGCGCGAGGCGGAGGAACGGGTCGTGCGGCTGGAGCGCGAGCGCGAGAAGGTGGCGCGCGACATCGCCGCCATCGACGCCTCGCTGGGCGGCGACGCCGACCTGGAGACCCTGCGGGCCGAGATGGAGGCCGTGACCGAGGCGGCCGCGGAAGCCGAGGACCGCGCCGCCGCCGCGCGCGAGGCCCATGCGTCGGCCCGCGACCGCGAAGCGGCCCTGCGCGCGCCCCTCCAGGAAGCGGACCGCACGGCGCAGCGTCTCGACACCGAGGCGCGGACCCTCGCCAAGCTGCTGACGCCGCCCTCGGACCGCCGCTTCACGCCCGTCCTCGACGCGCTGACGGTGACCAAGGGATATGAGACCGCCCTGGGTGCGGCGCTGGGCGAGGACCTGGACGCGCCGGCCAACACGGCAGCTCCGATCCACTGGGCGGAGACGGACGGTAGCGCGGATGCCGCTCTGCCGGCCGGCGCCGCCCCGCTGGCCGACCATGTCGAGGGCCCGCCAGCCCTGCTGCGCAGGCTGCGCCAGGTGGGCGTCGTCGCCCGCGCCGACGGCCCTCGCCTGCGCGGACTGCTCAGGACCGGGCAACGGCTCGTCAGCGTCGAGGGCGACCTGTGGCGGTGGGACGGGTTCACCAGTGCCGCCGATGCCCCGAGCGCCGCCGCGAGACGCCTGGCCGAGCGCAACCGGCTGGGCGAGCTCAAGGCCCAGGCCCAGGAGGCGCGCGAGCGCGCCGACAGCCTTCGCGTCGAGGCCGAGGCCGCGCAGGCCGCCGTGAAGCTGGCCGCCCGGGACGAGACGCAGGACTACGAATCGGCCGTGATGATGCGCCGTGGCGTGGAAGCTGTGCGCCAGCGGCTCGCCGAGGCCGAGCGTCGCCGTGGCGAGGTGGCCGCCCGCCGTGCCGCCCTGTCCGACGCGCTCGAGCGCCTGTCGACGGAACTCGCCAACGCGATCGGCAGCCGGGACGAGACGACCGCGCTGATCGCGGGCCTCCCCGGCGCCGCCGACCTCGAGGCGGCGCTCGACCGGGCCAAGGCGCGGGCCGCCCACGATCGCCAGGCCGCCAGCGAAGCGCGGGTGCTCGTGCAGTCCCTGCAACGCGAAGGCGAGATGCGGGCCCGTCGGCTCGCGGCCATCGTGGCCGAGCGCACCGCCTGGGACGACCGTCGCAGCCGGAGCATCCGACAGATCGACGAGATCGAGCGGCGCTCGACCGAGGTCGAGGAGGAGCGCGAGGCGCTGCGCGAGGCGCCCGAGGCCTTCCTGCTGCGGCGGCGCTCCGTCATGACTCAGATCAGCGAGGCCGAGGGCCGCCGCAAGGAGGCCGCCGAGGTGCTGGCTGCCGCCGAGGGCGCGCTGTCGGACCTCGACCGCGTCGCCCGGGAGGCCCTCGCGGCCCTCTCGTCCGTGCGCGAGGAACGCGCGCGCTCCGAAGCCCGCCTCGAGGCGGCCCGGCAGAAGCTCGGCGAGACCGTCCGCACCATCCAGGAGCGGCTCGAGGCCGACCCGCCGCAGCTGCCGGAGATGGCCGGTCTCGCCGCGAACGCGGCCGTGCCGGACGTCGCCGAGGTCGAGCGCCGGCTGGAGAACCTGCGCCAGGACCGCGAACGCCTGGGTGCCGTCAACCTGCGGGCGGACGAGGAACTGTCCACCATCGAGGCGCAGCGCGACGGCCTCGTCGCGGAGCGCGAGGACCTCACCGAGGCGATCAAGCGCCTGCGCACCGCGATCGGCAACCTGAACCGCGAGGGCCGCGAGCGCCTTCTCGCCGCCTTCCAGGTCGTGCAGGGGCATTTCGAGCGCCTGTTCACGAGCCTCTTCGGGGGCGGCACCGCACAGCTCGAGCTCATCGAATCGGACGACCCGCTGGAGGCCGGCCTCGAGATCGTCGCTCGCCCGCCGGGCAAGAAGCCCCAGGTGCTCACGCTCCTCTCCGGCGGCGAGCAGGCGCTGACCGCCATCGCGCTCATCTTCGCGGTGTTCCTGACGAACCCCTCGCCAATCTGCGTGCTGGACGAGGTCGACGCGCCTCTCGACGACGCCAACGTCGAGCGCTACTGCGATCTCCTGCACGAGATGGCGCAGTCGACCGAGACACGCTTCATCGTCATCACCCACAACCCCATCACCATGGCCCGCATGGACCGCCTCTTCGGCGTCACCATGGCGGAACGCGGCGTCAGCCAGCTGGTATCGGTGGACCTGGAACGCGCCGAGCAGTTCCTGGAAGCGAGCTGACGCTCTGCCGTCCCTGCCCCATGCTCTTCATCGCGAGGGCCTGGGACTCATTCACCGGGGGAGCCAAAGCGCAACGAAGGGCACCAAGTCCTGCCCCCTCCGCCGCAGCGAAGCAACCCTGTCGACTGCGCGCCCATCTCTCCGGTCTAAGCACCAGGCCCGGCCATGACGCTGAGAGGGTCAGGCAAGCTGGATGGGCCGAAGAGTCATTGGCTCTCGGGGACAAGGACTTGAACGAAGAACAGCCCGAGCCTTTGGCTCAGGCAGCCTTCATCGCGCCGCGCAGGACCTGCCGGAACGAATCGATCGGCACGAGCGCGCTGCCCTGCTCGACATGCCAGAACGTCCAGCCGTTGCAGGCCGGCAGGCCCTGGACCAGGGCACCGATCTTGTGGATCGAGCCGATCACCCCGCCATGGGCGAGCGTGCCGTCCGGCCTCACGACCACCCGCCAGCGGCGGCGCTCGTCGGTGAGCTCGGCGCCGGGCACCAGCATGCCGGCCTCGACGACGGCGAGGAACGGGATGCGCGGCTCGCTGCGCTTCTCGGGCGCGGGCTCGAGCGAGGCGGCCGACAGGGGCTCGACCCGCGCGATGCGCTCCATGGCCGCCGTCGCGTAGGACGTCTCGCGCTCGATGCCGATGAAATGACGCCCGAGCCGGCGCGCCACGGCGCCGGTGGTGCCGGTCCCGAAGAAGGGATCGAGCACGACGTCGCCGGGGTTGGACGACGCCATCATCACGCGGGCCAGCAGCGCCTCGGGCTTCTGGGTGGGGTGAAGCTTCTGGCCGCCCGCGTCCTTCAGCCGTTCCTGGCCGGTGCACAGCGGAAGGAACCAGTCCGAGCGCACCTGCAGGTCTTCGTTGCCGGCCTTCAGGGCGTCGTAGTGGAACGTGTAGGACTTGGACTTCTGGTCGCGCGAGGCCCAGATCATCGTCTCGTGGGCGTTGGTGAACCGGCGCCCCCGGAAGTTCGGCATGGGGTTGGCCTTGCGCCACACCACGTCGTTGAGGATCCAGAACCCGAGGTCCTGGAGCGCCGTGCCCACGCGGAAAATGTTGTGGTAGGAGCCGATCACCCACAGCGTGGCGTTGGGCTTCATCACGCGCCGGCAGGCCAGCAGCCAGGCCCGCGTGAAGGCATCGTAGTCGGAAAAGCTCGCGAACTTGTCCCAGTCGTCATCGACCGCATCGACGAGCGACTGGTCCGGCCGCGTGAGGCCGCCTTCGAGCTGCAGATTGTAGGGTGGGTCGGCGAAGACCACGTCGACGCTGGCGTCGGGAAGCTTCTCGAGCTCCGCGACGCAGTCTCCGACCAGGACACGGTCGAGGGGGAGCGGCGCGCGCTCCATCCGACGTGCCGACAGGGGTCGCCCGGTACGCAAAACCTGAACCCGGGTCCCACTGTCGGCTGCGTCGGTACGCTGGATACCCATGTGCAGCACCGTTTACGCAACGCAACTCAACGACGCGATCATGGGTGCATCAGGGTAAAGAGCTCGTTTCCAGCGTGATATTATTTCGTCCGAAATAAGGACAGTTTCGGCAAGAATTGCCGATGTCTGATTTTTACTGGTTGTTAATTGAGATTAATCGTTCGTTTCCGAACCGAACGCTGCGGACCCGAAGGTCAGGCGGTGGAAAGGGCAATGCCCCAGGGTCCCGATGGCCGCGCGGTGGGCGGCCGTGGGATAGCCCGCATGGCGTTCGAAGCCATAGCCGGGATAGTGCCGGCCCAGGCGGGCCATCATGCGGTCGCGCGTGACCTTGGCCACGATCGAGGCGGCCGCGATGGACGCCACCTGCGCGTCACCCTTGATCACCGCCTCGCCCGGGCCGGGCCACGGCGGCAGGTCGCGACCGTCCACGAGCACGAAGGCGGGGCGATGCCGGAGGGCCGAAAGGGCTCGGCGCATCGCTTCGAGGGACGCCTTGCGGATGTCCGTCTCGTCGATACGGACGGCCGAAACCGACGCGACGGCGACGTCGGCCGTGCTGAGGATGGCCTCGTAGAGGATCTCTCGCTGCCCTGGCTGGAGCTTTTTCGAATCGTCGAGCCCGCTGGGGATGCGGTCGGGATCGAGAATCACCGCGGCGGCGACGACGGGCCCCGCCAGCGGTCCCCGGCCGACCTCGTCCACGCCCGCAACGGGGGCCGTGCCCGAGCGGTAGAGATCGGCCTCACGCCGGAAGTCGGGACCTGAGACGAACTGGACGGTGCGGATAGCGATTCGGGCCATGCCCCCATGCTGTCGCCTCGCGGGCCGAGCGCAAGGGCCGGGGCGGGTTGCCCACCGTCACGATGCGTCCCGGGCCGAATCCGGCAGCACCACGTTTCCGCGCGAATCGAAGGTCCAGAACGGGTTGAAGGCGATCTCCCAGATGAAGCCGTCCGGATCGGCGACGAAGCCGATGGTGCCGCCCCAGAACGCCTTGTGCGCCGGCTTCACCAGGGTCCCGCCGGCCTCCACGAAGCCGGCGATGGTGCTCTCGACGGCCGCGGGGTCCGCCACGTTCAACGCAAGCGTCACTCCCGCGCCGGGCGGCCCGCCAGCCTCCTGTCCGAGGTCCCGGGCAAGGTCGGCGCGGCCGTAGAGCGCCAGCACTGTGCCCCCGGCCTGGAAGAAGGCGCAGCCCTCCTGGCTCTCGGACGATGCCGTCCATCCCAGCCGTTCGTAGAAGGCGCGCGCCCGTGCGACGTCCTGCACGCCGAGCGTGATCAGGCTCATCCTCTGGTCCATGGCGGCATCCCCCTCGTCAGAACAGCGTGAGCTGCTCGCCCGCGGCGCGCGGCGGCGTGAACAGATCGGTCCGGAGCTTGGCCCGGCGCTTGTTGAAGCCGAGGCGCTCGGACGCGATCTCGAAACGGCGGCCGATCAGCCAGGCGAACGGGCCGTCGCCGGTCATGCGTTCTCCCCACTTCGCATCGTAGTCCTTGCCGCCACGCGTCGAGCGCACCAGCGACAGCACGTGGCGCAGCTTGCCGGGATGATGCTCCAGGAGCCACTCCCGCACGAGATCGCGGATCTCGAGGGGGAGCCGCAGCATCACGTAGCCGGCCTCGCGCGCACCGGCCTCGTAGGCCGCTTCGAGAATGCGCTCGATCTCGGGGTCGTTCACCGCCGGGATGATGGGCGCCACCATGACCGAGGTAGGGATGCCGGCCGCCGAAAGCTGACGGATCGCCTCCAGCCGGCGGTGCGGCGCGGCCGCGCGCGGCTCCATCTCGCGGGCGAGCTTGGGATCGAGCGTCGTGACGGACAGGGCGACCTTGGCCAGACCTTTCGCCGCCATGCGCGACAGGATGTCGATGTCGCGCGTCACCAGGGCCGACTTCGTCACGATGCCGACCGGATGATTCGCCTTCTCCAGCACCTCGAGCAACGAGCGCATGATGCGATGCTCGCGCTCGATCGGCTGGTAGGGATCCGTGTTGGTGCCGATCGCGATCGTCTTCGGGCTGTAGCCGGGAGCGGCGAGTTCGCGCTCCAGGAGCTGCGCGGCGCCGGCCTTGGCGAAAAGCTTGGTCTCGAAGTCGAGCCCAGGCGAGAGCCCCATGAAGGCATGGGTCGGCCGGGCGAAGCAGTACACGCAGCCGTGCTCGCACCCCCGATAGGGATTGATCGACCGATCGAACGAGATGTCGGGCGATTCGTTGCGGGTGATCACCGTCTTGGGCTTCTCGACCGTCACCTCGGTCTTGAGCGGCGGCAGGTCTCCGCCGCTCTCCCAGCCGTCGTCCACGGCCTCGCGCGTCAGCGGTTCGAATCGGCCCGTGCGGTTGGTGGCCGTGCCTCGCCCGCGCCGGCGGGCGGGATCCAAGGCATCCGACCCGAAGGCCAGGCCATCGCCGATGACGACGTTGTTGGGTCCGGGGCGCGGCTTGCCGAGGCGGTCGGCCGGCGCACGCAAACTGGTCTGGCGGTTCAGCATCTCTTCGCTCCGAGTTCGGAACATAAAGAGAACAAACCCCAGACTCGTTCCCAACGCAAGCAGGAACGCTGCCGCATCCCCCGCTCTCGGCCACTCCCCTCTTGCCTCGTTGGCGCGCGCCTTGCAGCGTGCCGCCATGCTGTCCGTGATCATTCCCGTCGTGGCCGACGAATCGGCCCTCATCGAGACCCTCGCCGCCCTCGTCCCGGCCGTGGCGGACGGGGCGATCCGCGACGTCAGCCTGGCGGCGCCACCGTCGACGGGCATTCTGCGCGACCTCTCCGATGCCACGGGGTGCCGGCTGGTCGAAACTGTGGGGCCTCGTGCTGCGCTGGTCGCGGCAGCGGCCGGCCAGGCACGCTGCGACTGGCTGCTGGTGCTCGAACCCGGCCTCGTCCCCGGCTCGCTGTGGGCCGACGAGGCGGCCGACTTCGTCGCCAGGTCGAGGCGCCCGGAGACGGCCGGCTTCACGCTTCAGCCCGCCCGCGGGGCCAGCGCTGCGCTGCGCGCCTGGGCCATCAACGCCTCGGCTGGCCTGCTGGGGCGGCCCCATCCCGACCTGGGTCTCATCCGCCCGCGCGACGGCGCGGGCTCGTTGCCGTTCACCCGGCTGCAAAGCCCCATCCACGACCGGCGGATGGGCCCCGGCTCATAGCCGGACGTTCTGCTGGAAGGTGTTGCACTGGCGAATGTCGCCGCCCTTGAGGCCGATGGTCAGCCAGCGCACGCGCTGCTCGGACGAGCCGTGGGTGAAGCTGTCGGGCACGACGTAGCCCTGCGCCTGCTTCTGCAGCTTGTCGTCGCCGATCGCGGTCGCGGCGGCGACGGCCTGCCTGACGTCGTTCTCGTCGATGTTGTTGTGGCGCGCGTTCATCTTGTTCGCCCACACGCCGGCGAGGCAGTCGGCCATCAGCTCCACGCGCACCGACAGCGCGTTGGCCTCGGTGCGGTCGCCGCGGCGCTGCGCCTGCTGCACCTTCGGCAGGATCCCGAGGAGGTTCTCGACGTGGTGGCCGACCTCGTGGGCGATGACGTAGCCATAGGCGAAGTCCCCACCGCCGCCGAAGCGCCGCTGCATCTCCTGGAAGAAGGACGTGTCGAGATAAACCTTCTGGTCGACGGGGCAGTAGAACGGCCCCATCGCGGCCTGGGCCGCACCGCATTCCGAACGCGTCGCGCCGGAGAACAGCACCAGGCGCGGCGCGACGTATTCGCGGTTCGCCTGTTGCGGCAGCACCTGCGACCACACGTCCTCGGTCTCGCCGAGGATCTTGGCGACGAAGGTGCCCACCTGGTCCGAAGGCGCTCCGGGCCGCGTGGGCGCGCTCTGGCGCTGCTGCACCGAACTGGACGAGCCGCCGGCGATCATTTCCGCGCCGCCGATGAGGATCGCGGGGTTGATGCCCAGCGCCCAGCCCACGAGCCCGAGCACGATGACCGTGCCGATGCCCAGCCGCCCGCCGCCGAACCCGATTCCACTCGGCCCCGAACCGCCGCCGAAGCCGCCGCCGTCATCGCCGCGGCGGTCCTCGATGTTCTGGGATGTCCTGAGATCGTCGATGCGCATGGCGTTCCACCCGTGACTGTGCAGCCGGCCGCAGGATCAATGCAGGACCGGCCACCCGGTTGCAACGCCGGGCTGTCCAACCATCATGCCGCATGCGCGGCCCGGCGGAAACCTTCCCGGCGGGACTACTCGGCGGCGTCGCGGATGGGCTCCGGTGGCGTCCAGCGCAGCACGGGCGAGCGCGCCGCCTTGGTCTCGTCCAGGCGCCGGCGCGGCGCCAGACGCGGAGCCGCGGTGAAGCGCTCCGTGTCGCCGGCCTTCACCGCCAGCGCGAGATCCCGCAGCGTGGCGACGAACAGGTCGAGCGAAGCCTTGGACTCGCTTTCGGTCGGCTCGACCAGCATGGCTCCGTGCGCCACCAGCGGGAAGTACACCGTCATCGGGTGATACCCCTCGTCGATCATCGCCTTGGCGAAATCGAGCGTGGTGACGCCCGTGCCCTTCAGCCACGTGTCGTCGAACAGGGCCTCGTGCATGCAGGGCTTGTCGCCGAACGGCTGCGACATGAGGTCGGCGAGACCCGCACGGACGTAGTTGGCGTTGAGGACGGCATCCTCGGAGGCCTGCCTCAGGCCGTCGGACCCGTGCGAGAGCATGTAGGACATGGCCCGCACGAACATGCCCATCTGGCCATGGAACGCCGTCATGCGCCCGAAGGACTGGGCCGCCTCGCCGTCGCCGTCGACCTCCACCAGGGCGAGCCCGTCGCCGGACCGCCGCACGAAGGGCACCGGCGCGAAGGCCGCGAGCCGATCGGACAGCACCACCGGGCCAGCGCCGGGTCCGCCGCCGCCGTGCGGCGTCGAGAAGGTCTTGTGCAGGTTGATGTGCATCGCGTCGACGCCGAGATCGCCCGGGCGCGCCTTGTCCACGATCGCGTTGAAGTTGGCGCCGTCGCAGTAGAAGTAGGCGCCGGCCGCGTGCACCGCGTCGGCGATGGCCACCACGTCGCGCTCGAAGAGCCCGCAGGTGTTGGGGTTCGTCAGCATGATGGCGGCAACGTCGGGCCCGAGCACGGCCTTCACCGCTTCCGGATCGACGGTGCCGTCCTCACGGGCCGGAACGGCGCGGACCGTGAAGCCGATCAGCGCCGCCGTCGCGGGGTTGGTGCCATGGGCACTGTCGGGAACCACCACGACCGTGCGCTGCGCGGCTTCGCCCCGGGCGGCTATGGCGGCCTTGATGGCCATCATGCCGCACAGTTCGCCATGGGCGCCGGCCTTGGGCGACAGGGCGACCGCCGCCATGCCGGTGAGCGTCGTCAACCAGTGGCCGAGCATCTCCATGAGCGCCAGCGCGCCCTGGACCGTCGAGACCGGCTGGAGCGGGTGGATGTCGCCGATGCCGGGCAGGCGCGCCATCTTCTCGTTCAGGCGCGGGTTGTGCTTCATGGTGCAGGAGCCGAGCGGGAACAGCCCGGTGTCGATGCCGTAGTTCTTCTGCGACAGCCGGACGTAGTGGCGCATGGCCTCCGGTTCGGAGAGCCCCGGAAGAGCCAGCGGCGTCTTGCGCTCCAGGCCCCCCAGTCGCGAGACGAAAGGCGCCGGCTCGTCGATGTCCACGCCGGTGGCGTCCAGCCGCCCGGTCTCGAACAGCAGCGCTTCTTCCTGCAGGAGAGCGCGGTTCCCCGTGAAGGTGCCCGCTCCCGACGTTGCGGCCTCACCCGTGCCCGTGGGGCGTCCCTGACGATTCAGCATCACAGCACCTCCCGCAGGCCGGCCACCAGCGCGGCGCGGTCCTCATCGGTGTTCACCTCCGTGGAGGCCACCAGCAACAGATCGTCGAGTCCGGCCCCGGGCAGGAGCCGCGAGACCGGGACGCCGCCCAGGATCCCGCGCCGCGCGAGATCCTCGACCACGTCCGCGGCGGGCCGCGGCAGGCGCACGGTGAACTCGTTGAAGAACACCCAGTTCAGCACGGTCACGCCGGGAACGCCGTCCAGCATGTCGGCCAGCCGCACCGCATTGGCGTGGTTGACGCGCGCGAGGCGCGTCAGGCCGGCCTGGCCCAGGAGCGACATGTGGATGGTGAAGGCGAGCGAGCACAGGCCCGAATTGGTGCAGATGTTCGAGGTCGCCTTGTCGCGGCGGATGTGCTGCTCGCGCGTGGACAGGGTCAGCACGAAGCCGCGATTGCCGTCGGCGTCCACCGTCTCGCCGCACAGGCGGCCCGGCATCTGGCGCACATATTTGGATCGCGTGGCGAAGAGGCCGACATAGGGGCCGCCGAAGGACAGCGCGTTCCCGATCGACTGGCCCTCGCCCACCACGATGTCGGCGCCCATCGCGCCCGGCGGCTCGACGAGCCCGAGCGACACCGCCTCCGTGAACACCGCGATCAGCAGGGCGCCGTTGGCATGGCAGGCATCGGCGACGGCGCGCAGGTCGCGCAGGTTGCCGAAGACATCGGGCGTCTGCACCACCACGCAGGACACGGTGCCGTCGATGGCCTGGATCAGGTCCTCGGCCGCGCTGACGTCCGGCTCGAGGGCGACCACGTCGTCGCCGGCCATGGCCGACAGCGTCCGCACCACGTCGGCATAATGGGGGTGGAGCCCGCCCGACAGCACCGCCTTGCGCCGGCGCGTCACCCGGTGGGCCATCAGCACGGCCTCGCCGCACCCGGTCGAGCCGTCGTACATGGAGGCGTTGGCGACCTCCATGCCGGTCAGCGCCGCCACCTGGGTCTGGAACTCGAACAGGTATTGCAGCGTGCCCTGGGCGATCTCGGGCTGGTAGGGCGTGTAGCTCGTCAGGAACTCGGAGCGCTGGATGAGGTGGTCGACGCTCGCCGGCACGTGGTGCTTGTAGGCCCCTGCCCCCACGAAGAACGGGACCGAGCCGGCCGAAACGTTGGCCGCGGCCATGCGCCCGATGGCGCGCTCGACCTCGAGCTCGGTCTTGCGGCGCGGCAGATCGACGAGGTCCGCGAGACGGTGCTTCTCGGGGATGTCGACGAACAGCGCGTCGATGGAGCCGACGCCGATGCGCGCCAGCATGTCGGCGCGCTCGGTGTCGGTGAGTGGCAGGTAACGCATCGGGCAGGCTCCGGACGGATCGGACAGGCACCGCGGCCGGCGGCGCCGAGGCGAATCAGAGGTTGGCGACGAAGTCGTTGTACTGGTCTTCGGTCATCAGGCCCTGCAGTTCCGACGCGTCGGTGACGCGAAGCTTCAGGAACCAGCCGCGCCCCTTGGGATCCTCGTTGACGGTGGCCGGAGCCCCCTCCAGCTCGGAATTGACCTCGACCACCTCGCCGCCGACCGGGGCGTAGACTTCGCTGGCCGCCTTGACGCTCTCCACGACGGCCGCCTCGGCGCCCTTGCCGATGGTCTTGCCCACCTGGGGCAGCTCGACGAACACGACGTCGCCCAGCTGCTGCTGCGCGTAGTCGGTGATGCCCACCGTCCCGGTGTCGCCCTCGATGCGGATGTACTCGTGGTCCTTGGTGTAGCGGGTCTCGGCCATGCTGGGCTCCTGGGCGGAAAGGGAGTGGGACGGATCAGCGCGGGGCGCGCGCGTAGCGGTGGGGAGCGAACGGCATGGGCGCGACCCGCGCGGGCAGCGCCTTGCCGCGCACCATGAGGGCAAGCTCCGTGCCGGGGGCGGCGAACGCCGCCTCGACATAGCCCATGGCGACGGGACCGTTCACGGTGGGACCGAACCCGCCCGACGTCACGCGGCCGACGATCCTGCCGTCAGGAAGCGCGATTTCCGCGCCCTCGCGGGCCGGGGCTCGCCCCTCGGGCAGCAGGCCGACGCGGACGCGCGAGGGGCCTTCGGCGAGTTCTCGGCGGATGCGGTCGAAGCCGGGGAAGCCCCCCTCCTCGCGCCGCCGCTTCTGCATGGACCACACGAGCGCGCCCTCGACCGGCGACGTGGTCTCGTCGATGTCGTGGCCGTAGAGGCACAGGCCCGCCTCGAGCCGCAGCGAATCGCGGGCCCCGAGGCCGATCGGCTTCACCTCAGGCTCGGCGAGAAGCGCCTCGGCGACGGCCTCGAGCCGCTTCGACTTGACCGAGATCTCGAAGCCGTCCTCGCCCGTGTAGCCCGAGCGCGAGACATGGCAGGGGATGCCGTCGAAGGTGAGGGACGTGGCGCCCATGAAGGCGAGCGCGGCGGCACCCGGCGCATGACGCTCCAGGACCTCGGCGGCCTTCGGCCCCTGGAGGGCGAGAAGGGAGCGGTTGTCCGCCTTCATCAGGCGCACGCCCGCGGGCAGCCGCGCCTCGATGTGGGCCCAGTCCGCGTCCTTGCGTGAGGCGTTGACGACCAGCATCAGCACCCCGTCCTCGGACGGGTCGGACGATCGCGTGACCATGAGGTCGTCGAGAATGCCGCCGTCGTCGGCGAGCAGCTGCGAATAGCGCTGCCGGCCTGGGGCCAGCCCCACGAAGTCCGCGGGGCACATCGCCTCCAGCGCCCGCGCCACGGTCTCGTGGTCGGATCCCACGAGGAAGCCCTGGCCCATGTGCGAGACGTCGAAGAGCCCGGCGGATTCGCGGGTCCACTGGTGCTCGGTCAGGATCCCCGTGGGGTACTGGACCGGCATGTCGTACCCGGCGAACGGCACCATCCGGGCGCCCAGCGCCTTGTGGCGGGCGTGCAGAGGGGTTTGCTTCAGCGGGGCGCCGCTTTCGGCGGCAGTCTGGTCGGCGTCGGCCATGGCGGCTCCCGGGGCGCGGCACGTTGAGGCCGGACCTCTCGGCCCGACCGGCGTGCCCCCTCTGTCCGCAGACCTGAGAGATTTCCCGGAGCGCAGGCGCCCGGTTACCCCCGTCGGTGGGCCGGGGCCCTGACGGACCCGGCCACTTTCCAGAGTGTCAGCTCCCCGCGGTCCTGGGACCTGAGCGTTTCCGGGGCGGTTGCGCCTTCGGTGCCGGCCTCTCCGCCCGAAGGCGGCCGCCGGACTCTTCCGCGGGGATCAAAGACGCGCCAAGGGGTAGTGGCGCGCGGCGGCCGTGTCAATCGACCCGGCGGCGGTCGAGGAGGGTCAGGCCGCGACGGGGCCGCGCAGGGGAGACGGCGCCCCAGCCGGACCGACCGGATCGGGTCGGGCGGACAGGCCCTCGGCCAGGATGCGGTTGATCCGTGCCAGGGGAAGCACCTGCGGCGGTCGCGGATCGACCAGCGCACGGACGCTTTGCTTCATCGTCCAGGCGCACAGGCCCTGCAGGTCGCGCTTGAGATCGCCCGGCAGGCTCGACTCCGGCGCCGCCGCGTCGCCGCCGACGAGAGCCCAGAATGTCCGGTTGCGGTCCACGGCGCGCTGCAGGGCATCGATGTCGACGCGATCGTCGCTGACGCAGCGCTCGATCTCCACGGCGATCTGGTTGAACAGTGCGGCTTCGAGCGCACGGCCGGTGAGGCCCGCTCGTGCTGCGGTGGCGTAGGTCTGCTGGGCTTTGGCGTTCATGGTACCAATTGGTGTGCTTCAGGATGGGCACGGCGGCCCAATCGACGCGGGCCGCCGTTAAGAAACAGGCTCAGCGGAGAAGCTGTGCAGCCAGCTGGTTGGACTGGTTCAGAATGCCAAGGGCGGATGTCGCGAGCTGGTAGCGGGTCGATGTGGCCTGCATCTGCGCGGCATCTTCCGTGGCGTTGCTGGAGGTCATGGCCGTCGCCGCGTCGGTCAGAACCTTGCTGATGCTGTCGTTGAAGGTCTTCGCGTTCGTGAGCAGCGTCGAACTGGAGGCCAGCGTGCTGGTATGTCCATCGACCTTGCCGATCGCCGTCTGGAACAGCGCGATGGCCTTGTCCACGGCAGCGTCATCGCCCAGCGCCGTGGTCAGGAAATCATAGTCCGTACCGGTCATCGTGAAGCCGAGCGAGGTCGTATCGACGCCGGTGGTCAGTCCGATGTCCACTTTCGCGTCGCCGTCGGACAGTTGGGTCGTCAGGATACCACCCTTCAGGATGTTGGCCTGGCCGACCAGCGACGAGTCGTCGACCGTCTTGGCGATCATGTTGAGCATCTTGGCGATCGACTGCGTCGCGGCTTCCCGCTTGGGGTCACCCGTCGTGGCCGATGTCGACGGGTTGCGGCTGTAGCTGATCTTGGCGCCGTAGTTCTCCTGCTTGGCGATGACCGCGCCGTTGGCATTGCGGTTGTCCTGAGTGCTCAGCAGGGTATCGCCGCCGAGCTTGGAGGCCAATTGTCCCGCGCCGGTCCCGTTCGCCGTCCCGAAGAGCGTGTCGAGTGCGTTTGCCTTGTTCCTGAGCAACGGAATACCGCCGAGCGTGCCGTTGCTCGACGCCGTGTTGTCTCCCACGTTGTTCGTCTGCTCGATTTCCATGCTGTAGTTGGCCGTCAACGTGAGCTGAAGCTGGAACTGGCTGGCCGAAGCGTTCTGCCCCGTTCCCGCGAGCTTCACCGCGTCGGCCTTGACCTGGCCCGGTCCGAAGGCCGTGTTGATGGCCTTGGTGAGATCCTGCATCGTGCTGAATTCGTACGGCTTGGTGGCCGAGCCGTCATAGCCGGTGTAGCTCGCGGGCGAGGAAGCCGCGGCCCTGAAGCTGATGGTGCGGGTGTCGGGCTTCACGGGATCGTCGGACCGCACGGTGATCGAGAAGATGTCACCGACCTGAAACTGTCCGGCTCCCGTCCCGATCAGGGAGATCGTCGAGGCATCCGTGGCCGCAAGGCTCTGATCGACGTTCAAGGACGCGACGCCTGGGAGGCCGAAAGCTCTGTTGAGAGTCCCGTTCGTGGCTGACGTGGCCGCAGATGCGGCATCGTTGCCCTGGCCGATGCTGATGCTTGAACTTGCGAGATTGTTCCTGAACGTGAGCCCTTTGCTCGCGTCGTAAACGGCGCGCGTCGTGATCCCGGCGGTCACTGCATTGGTATTGAATGCGTTGATGAAATCCGAAACCGTCGAGGTGGCGCCGTTCATCTGGGCGCCGGTGACCGAGATGGTGGTGCGCACACCGTTTTCGGTGACCGCCACCGCGATCGTGTTGCCGGTCGTCACGCCATAATTGCCGTAGTTGATCGCGTTGTTCGTCGCATCCCACTGCGGCGGCGTGCCGGCCCCGAAGATCTGGCGGTTGGCGTTGATCAATCCCGCGGTCAGGTTCGCCGGAACCACGTTGGCGAAGTTTCCCGTGGCTTCGACGGCCGTCAGACCGGTCGATGTTCCCACGACTGTCGCCGCATAGCCTGTCGAGCTCGCGGAGTTGAAGGCCAGACCGAGGTTGCTGGTGAGGTCGGTGGAGATCTGGGACGCGTTGCCAGCCGCCGTCGACGTGCCGGTCGTGACCGTGCCGATCCTGATCTTGAACTGGACTGAGTTGTTCGAAGAAAATCGCAGCGTTCCGTCCTGGTCGATCGAGGCGGACAAGTTGCCACCTGTGCCAAGCGCGGCGTCGAAGACCGTGCTGGTGTTGATGGTCCTGACCAGATCACCGAGCGTGAGATCCGCCAGATTGGCGACGCCGGTCGTGGCCGTCGTGATGTCCAAAGCCGAAACGCCGTTGTTGTTGATGCCGTTGTTTGTTGCGTTGGCACGGATGAGTTCGACGCGCAGGGTCTGCCCCGTCGGGAGATTCAGTCCGAGATTGCCCTGGGACGTCGCCGACGCTTCTTCCTGAGTGCCGAAGAGCTTCTTGTTCGCACGCAAGGCGCTTGCGCCGACGCCCATGACCCCCGCGGAGGTGGAGATCGACATCGTCTCGCCGGTGACCGTGCCGGTCACACCCTTGATGACCTCGTCGATTTTGGAGCCCACGACCGCGCCGCTGGCGGCCTTCGTGCCCTTCAGGGCTCTCAAGTCCGACACGGCGCTGTTGAAGTCCGACGTGATCTTGGCCAGTCCCTTCTGGGCCATTGAGACCGCCGAGACGCTGAGATCGATCTGCTTGTTGGCGGCGAGCAGCGCCGTGGAGCGGTTGTTCATGCTCTGCGACTGCAGGTACTGCGTCGCCCCGTCGAAGACCGAGTTGATCTTCTTTCCCGTGGAGATTCGCGTCTGCAGATCGCTCATCGTGGCGCTCATGTCGAGCAGACCATTGAGGGCGGACAGCTGCTGTGAAGAAAGGGCGCTCACCATGACAATAACCTCGACATCAAAATATCGCTCCGGAAAGCCCAGGAGCCAATGACGTCAAGTTGGAGCAAAATATGAAATACAAAGTAAACCACGCCGACCGGCGCACGAATACTTCTTATACTTGCGAGACTGCAGTCAAACTCGCAATACGTGTATAGGCCGGAACGCGGTCAGCCGCGCTTGCGCTTGCGCGGCGCATCGCCGCCGCGACCCGACGGATCGAGGCCCACGGAGATCGACAGTTCCTCGCCCTGGCGCGGCACGATCATGTTGTCCTCGATCACGACGAAGCGCGCCTGGACGTCGCCCGACGGCACTGTCGCCGTTGCGCGCTGGAGGCGAGACACCAGCACCTTGTCGCCGCGCTTGATGACCACGCGGACGGGCGCGGTGAACGTTCCCGGCGATCCCGCCGGGCCGAGCAGGACGCGCCCCTCGACGCCCACCTTGATCGCGATCTGGCCGCCGGGCTGGGCCCGGCACTCGCGCGCGACCTCGCCCAGCGACACCTGGTTGCGCACGTCCGAGCCGCCGACCTGGCGCATGGCCGCGCCGCCATCGAGGATCTCGACCGACGGGCACTCGAAGTCGTCGTCGACCGGGGCGGCCGGCGGCGGCACGGTGGAGCCGCCGTTGCGGAAGAACTCCGAGAAGGAGGACGTGCCGGACGACGACGCCACGGTGGCGCGCGGCTCGTCGGAGCCGAGGCCCAGCGTCGAGCACCCGCCCAGGACACCGGCCGTGACCGCCAGGACGAGGACGCTGGGCAGGGTCGAGGGGCGCGACGAGGACCGGTTCATGACGGCAACTCCAGGGAGGCGAAGCGAGGACGAAGGAAGAAAGGCGCTGGTCCCGAGATCAGGGCAGCGAATCGAAGGCCTTGCCGAACCCGTCGAGGGACACGGGAATGCCGATTCCCTCCTCCGGGGTCTGGAAGACGATGAAGGTGGCGGCCTGGCCGTTGCGAAGCTTGCCCAGGAGGTCCTCGTCCATCACGACCTCGGCGATGCAGCCGGAGGGCAGGCAGCGCACGAAGCCGGCGCGACCGACGTCGGTGCTGTCGATCTTGAGGCCGAGGCCCGAGGGCAGCAGGACGCCGAGCGGCGCGATGACGCGCAAGAGGCGGCTGCGGCCGTCGGCCGTCTTGAGCACGATGACGACGAGAGAGACGTTGGGCTTGTCCTCGGCCTGCACGCTCTGGACGATGGCGCACTGCTCGGTCTTGGCGCCCGCCGGCGTCTCGCAGCGCATCTGCCAGTCGCCGAAGGTGCTCTTGACCGCGCCCTGGGCCAGGACAGGTGCCGGACTGGCCGCCATGCCCACGGCAAAAACGGCGGCCAAGGCCGCCATCGGTCCCGTCGGCCAGCGCCGCGGCCCGCTTTGGTCGTGTGTCACCGCCATTCGCGATGCTCCCGCTCTCGTCGCGTCTGCAGCCGGCGCCGAGGAGATTCGCTCTCAACGCGCCCCTCCGCGTCAAGCGGCGTTCGGACCATGGCCCGTGTCACCTGTCAAGACAAGGTGCCGCATGCCGCCCAGCCGGTCCGGATGCCGGCGTCGGCAGCGTCCCCGGGCATGCGACCAAAGCACAACGCTTCCCCATGACGCAGATCATAGATCCTAAGACGGCGTTGCGCTCGTGGCCCTGATGTGATTTTTGGCGACTGCAACACTCCGCCGGAGACGGATTGGGGCGCATTGGCGTTTCTCAAGGTCGTTTTCGGGCAATTCGGGCGCCCTCACGCTTCCGAATTGCGATTGGTCAAGGGGGAGAACCAGAAGTGAAGATGTCTTTCTGGAACCGTACTGCGCTGGCAGTGGCCGCGCTCGGTCTCAGCACCGCCGGACCGGCCATGGCCGAGATCGGACATCCCGTGTCGTGGCAGGTCGGACTTCAGGGTCCCGCCACCGAGGTCGCCGCGTTCACCTACAATCTGCACACGGCGCTGGTCTGGATCATCACCCTGATCTCGCTGTTCGTGCTGGGCCTCCTGGTCCTGGTCGTGGTGAAGTTCAATGAGAAGGCGAACCCGACGCCCTCCAAGACCACTCACCATACGGGTCTCGAGATCGCCTGGACCATCATTCCGGTGCTGATTCTGGTCGGGATCGCCATCCCGTCCTTCCGCCTGCTGAAGTTCCAGGTGGAGATCCCGAAGGCCGACATGACCGTGAAGGTCTACGGCAACCAGTGGTACTGGTCTTACGAGTACGCGGCGGACCAGGGCGGCGGCTTCAAGTTCGACTCGAACGTCCTCTCCCCCGAAGAGGCGAAGAAGGCCGGCCAGCCGAACCTGCTCGCGGTGGACAACGAGATGGTCGTGCCGGTCGGCAAGACGGTCGTGCTGCAGGTCGTCGGCAACGACGTCATCCACTCGTTCTCGGTCGCCTCGCTCGGCTTCCGCATGGACGCGGTGCCCGGCCGCCTGAACCAGACCTGGTTCCGCACGGAGCGCGAAGGCGTCTATTACGGCCAGTGCTCGCGCCTGTGCGGCCAGAACCACGCCTACATGCCGGTCGCCATCCGCGCCGTCAGCCAGGAGAAGTACACGGCCTGGCTCGCCGACGCGAAGAAGAAGTTCGCTTCGGCCGACACGCCGGTCCGCGTCGCCGCGGCCGCCACCGAATGACGGGACGCCCTCGGCGCGCCCCGACCGAAATGAAGACCTGCGGGATCTGAACCATGGCTCATGCCGCTACTGCGCACGACGCGCATCATTCCATACCGACGGGTTGGCGACGCTGGGTGCTGTCGACCAACCACAAGGACATCGGCACGATGTACCTTCTCTTCGCGCTCATGGCGGGCCTCATCGGCGGCGCGCTGTCGATCGCGATGCGCCTCGAGCTGCAGGAGCCGGGGCTCCAGTTCTTCTCCAATCCGCAGACCTACAACGTCTTCGTGACGGGCCACGGCCTGATCATGGTGTTCTTCGTGGTCATGCCTGCGCTGATCGGGGGCTTCGGCAACTGGTTCGTGCCGATCATGGTCGGGGCGCCGGACATGGCGTTCCCGCGCATGAACAACATCTCGTTCTGGCTGCTGCCCTCCTCCTTCGCCCTGCTGCTCATCTCGATGTTCGTCGAGGGCGCACCCGGCGCGAACGGCTTCGGCGGCGGCTGGACGGTGTATCCGCCGCTCTCCACGGCGGGCCACCCCGGCCCGGCGCTGGACTTCGGCATCCTGTCGCTGCACTTGGCCGGCGCCTCGTCGATCCTGGGCGCCATCAACTTCATCACCACGATCCTGAACATGCGCGCGCCGGGCATGACCCTGCACAAGATGCCGCTGTTCGCGTGGGCGATGCTGATCACGGCCTTCCTGCTGCTGCTGTCGCTCCCGGTTCTCGCCGGCGCGATCACCATGCTGCTGACCGACCGCAACTTCGGCACGACGTTCTTCGATCCGTCGGGCGGCGGTGACCCGATCCTGTACCAGCACCTGTTCTGGTTCTTCGGTCACCCCGAAGTGTACATCATGATCCTGCCGGCCTTCGGCATCGTCAGCCACATCATCTCGACCTTCTCCAAGAAGCCGGTGTTCGGCTATCTCGGGATGGCCTACGCGATGGTGGCGATCGGCGCCGTCGGCTTCGTCGTGTGGGCGCACCACATGTACACGGCCGGCCTGTCGCTCGACACGCAGCGCTACTTCGTGTTCGCCACCATGGTGATCGCGGTGCCGACGGGCGTGAAGATCTTCTCCTGGATCGCGACGATGTGGGGCGGCTCGATCCGCTTCACCGTGCCGATGATCTGGGCGATCGGCTTCATCTTCCTGTTCACCGTCGGCGGCGTGACCGGCGTGGTGCTCGCCAATGCCGGCGTCGACCGCGTGCTGCACAACACCTACTACGTGGTGGCGCACTTCCACTACGTGCTGTCGCTCGGCGCCGTCTTCGGCATTTTCGCGGCCTGGTACTACTGGTTCCCGAAGATGACCGGCTACGTCTTCCCGGAGACCATCGGGAAGCTGCACTTCTGGATCGCCTTCATCGGCGCCAACGTGCTGTTCTTCCCGATGCACTTCACGGGCCTGGCCGGCATGCCGCGCCACTACGTGGACTATCCGGAGGCCTTCGCGGGCTGGAACCGGATCTCCTCGTTCGGCTCCTACATCTTCGCCTTCGGCCTGCTCGTGTTCTTCTACGGCATCTTCGTCGCCTTCCAGCGCAAGGAGAAGGCCGGCGAGAACCCGTGGGGCGAGGGCGCGACGACGCTGGAGTGGACCCTTCCCTCCCCGCCGCCGTTCCACCAGTTCGAGACCCTGCCGCGCATCACCGGCTCGGATCACTGAAGACACGAGGCGGGCCGGCTCTCGCAGCCGGCCCGCCTCCACCACCGATCCTTCGCTCCGCCGCCGGCCTGTCCCGCGGCGGAGCCGAGGACCGGACGAGCCGGCGGACCTGCCGGTTCCGGACCTGAAACGGAGCAAGCGGAGAGACGATGTCTCTGGCCACGGACAGCCTCGCAAAGGGCACCAGCCTTTCGAAAGGCACTGAGAGCGGCGTTTCGATGGGAACGGCGGGCGACTTCTTCGCGCTGCTGAAGCCTCGCGTCATGTCGCTCGTGGTGTTCACGGCGCTCACGGGCATGCTGCTCGCCCCGCATGTGAACCCGGTCCTGGGCTTCGCGTGGCTCCTGGCCATCGCGGTCGGCGCCGGCGCCTCCGGCTGCCTCAACATGTGGTACGACGCCGACGTCGACGCCCTCATGGGCCGCACGGCGAAGCGTCCAATCCCCTCCGGCAAGGTCACCCCGGACGAGGCGCTGGCCTTCGGCATCGTCCTGTCGGCCGGTTCCGTGGCGTTCCTCGGGCTGACGGCCAACTGGCTCGCCGCCGGGCTCCTGGCCTTCACCATCTTCTTCTATGCCGTCATCTACTCGATGTGGCTGAAGCGCTGGACCCCGCAGAACATCGTCATCGGCGGCGCCGCCGGCGCCTTCCCGCCCATGATCGGCTATGCGGCGGCGACCGGCTCGGTGTCGCTGGAGAGCGTGGCGCTCTTCGCCATCATCTTCATGTGGACGCCCCCGCACTTCTGGGCGCTGGCGCTGCTCAAGACCGAGGACTACCGCCGCGCCGGGATCCCGATGATGCCCGTGGTCGCCGGAGAGGCCTCCACCCGCTTCCAGATCCTCGTCTATTCCACGCTCCTGCTGCCGGTCGGCCTGCTGCCCGTCGCCATGGGTTTCGCGGGTCCGTTCTATGCGGTCGTCGCCGGCATCTCCGGCCTCATGATGATCGCGCGCTCCTGGACCGTGTACCGCCAGCCCGAGGGCGATGCGGCCCGCCGCGCCGCGGTGAAGCTCTTCACCTTCTCGATCCTCTATCTCTTCATCGTGTTCGCCACCCTGATGGCCGAGACGATCGTCGGCCTCGACCGGGTTCGGGCCGTCGCGGGCGTCCTCACAGGAGCGCTGTCATGACCGGCAAGCCGAACGAGAACGGGGTGTCCCTCACCGCCGACGAGGAACGCCGCCGCCGCTCGCGGTCCAACGCACTGGGCCTGGTGCTCGGCGCCCTCGCCATCCTGTTCTTCGTCGTCACCATCGCCAAGCTCGGCGGGAACGTCCTGAACCGTCCGCTCTGACCATGGCCGAGACCACCCCCTCCCCCACCGACAAGGCCCGACGCGCCGCCCGGCGCACGGCCTATCTGTGCGCCGGCCTCATCGCCGGCATGGCGGGCCTCTCCTACGCCGCCGTGCCGCTCTACGACCTGTTCTGCAAGGCCACGGGCTTCGGCGGAACGCCGAGGGTCGCGACGGCGGGAGCCTCGTCGATCGGCGATCGCACCGTCACCGTGCGCTTCGACGCGAACGTGTCTCCGGGGCTGTCCTGGCGCTTCGAGCCCGAGGTTCGCTCCGTCGACGTGCGGCTGGGCGAGACGAAAACCATCTTCTACAAGCTCACCAACACGGGCACGAAGGCGACGACCGGCATCGCGTCGTTCAACGTCCTGCCCGAAATGAGCGGCGGCTACTTCAACAAGATCCAGTGCTTCTGCTTCACCGACATGACGCTGCAGCCTGGCGAGAGCCTGGAGGCGCCCGTCGTGTTCTTCATCGATCCCGCGATCGAGAAGGAACGCGATCTCAAGAGCGCAACCACCATCACCCTTTCCTACACCTTCTTCCCGGCCAAGGGCTCGCCAAAGCCCCTGGCTGCGGCTAAGGACGGAACGGGTTCGAACCTTTAGAACACGGGGGACGCGCCAGGCTCCGGCCGGGCGCGGAATGATCGGAGAGCGACCACATGGCGGACGCCCATACCAAGAACCACGACTACCATCTCGTCGATCCGAGCCCGTGGCCGTTCGTCGGCTCGATCTCGGCCTTCGTCATGGCGGTCGGTGCCATCATGTGGATGAAGGCTTTGACCCTGGCCGGCCTGAAGGCCGGGCCGGTTCTCTTCGGCATCGGCTTCATCGGCATCCTCTACACGATGATCGCCTGGTGGTCCGACGTGACCAAGGAAGCCGAGTACGGCGGCTATCACACCCGCGTGGTGCAGATCAGCCACCGGTACGGCATGATCATGTTCATCGCCTCCGAGGTGATGTTCTTCGTGGCCTGGTTCT
>NZ_CAMFHB010000012.1 GCF_945952055.1 uncultured Alsobacter sp. | reverse complement strand
CATGTCCCCGAACAGGTGTCCACCATCTCCCCGGTCTAAACACCAAGCCCGGCCAAGACGCGGAGAGGGATCTCCTAGCTGGACGGCCGAAAGTATCACAAGCTTTTAGGACGGGTGGTCCCGGCAGCGGTGCCGCCGGGCCGGAAAGTCGCCGGCTGGACCTCCCGCCTCACGGCTTCAGCGACACCGCGAGCGCGTCGATCTTCTCGTCGCGCCGCGGCGTCCAGGCCACGCGCTTCGACACGCCGTAGAAGTCCGGCTGGAAGTACAGCATGATCCACGGCGGGTCGTCGTAGAAGATCTTCAGCATCTCGTCGACGACCTTGCGCTCCTCCGCCGCGTCGCGGATGCCCGCGAGGCTGTCCCAGCGGGACTGCCACTGCGGATTGAACCACATGCCGTTGTTGACCGGGGCTTCCCGGGTCGGGAACAGCGCCATGTCGTAGACGGCGCTCCACGTCACGCCGCCCTGCCCGATGAGGAACAGGGGCCCCGCCCGGTGCTCGCGCGCGGCCGGCGAGAAGATCGTCACGAAGTCCTGCAGCTCGACCGTCGTCTGCACGCCGATGTCGCTGAGGTACTGGCCGACGACCTGCGCCACGTTCGTGTCGTTCAGGTAGCGGTTGCGCGGGCCCTGCAGCTTCAGGGTGAAGCGGGTTCCGTCGGCGCCGCGGGGATAGCCCGCCTTGTCGAGCATCGCCTCCGCGGCCTTGGGATCGTAAGGATAGGGCTTGAGCGTCGGGTTGCCGAGATTGGCGGGGCCCGTGGCGCGTGTGCAGGTGAAGGACAGGAGCTGCGTGCAGATGGCGGGCACGTCCACCGCCATGTTGAGGGCCTGCCGGACCTCTGGCTTCTGGATCGCCTCGCCGCCTTTCCCCGTCTTGAACGCGTCGGCGAAGTTGAAGCCCACGAAGATGCGGCGGGTTCCCGACACGGGCATCACCGTGGCCGTGCCGCGGGAGTTCACCGCGCCCTGCTGGTCCGGCGGAATGTTGGTCGCAATGTCGACGTTGCCGGCGATGAGTTCGGCCGAGCGCGTGCTGGCCTCCGGAATGACGCGCCAGACGATCCGCTTGAACTTCGGCTCCGCCAGCGTGTAGGCGGGGTTGCGCTCCATCACGAGGCGGTCGTTCAGGGTCCAGCTCACCAGCTTGTACGGCCCGGATGCAATGACCGTCTTGGCGGCCTGCTCCTTGGTCATGGGCTCATAGGCGCCCTTGCACTTGATGTAGGCCTGCGCCAGCATTCCCGGCGCGATCGACTGGTATTTCTTCAAGATCACCGTGGCGAGGTCCTCGCCGTCCTGGCGCGCGTCGACGAAGCCGATCGTCGGATACACGAACGAGCCGATGTTGCCTTTGAGGCCCAGCGCCGGATCGACCTGCCGTTTCAGCGAGTAGACGACGTCCTCGGCGGTGAGCGGCTCGCCGTTCTCGCACGCCTGGCCCTTCCTGATCTTGAAGGTGAGCTCCGTGCCGGCCGCGTTCCAGCTGAAGCTTTCCGCCAGCGACGGCACCACCGTGCCGTCCGGCGTGACCTGGAGCAGCGTGGCCCATAGGTGGGAGGCGATGTTGATCGACTGCGTGGCGTTGAGGTTGTCCGGCTCGAGCGTCTCGATGTCGACGCCCTGCGCGATGACGAGCGTGTCCTTGTCCGGGGCCTGAGCGCCGGCGGGCGCCGCGAGAGCCACGAGAAGCGCCGCCGCGCCGCACGCCTGAAGGCTCCTGGTCAGCTTCGAAGGCATCGCCACATCCTCTCCATACCCGATGTCGGAAGGTCCCGGCCGGAGGGCCGGGGCGCGGTCGGGGTCGTCGCCGACACGCGCAGCCGCCGCTGCACCGGGAAGCCCGGCCGATGCAGTGGCGGGGCATTCTCGAGAGCAGTCTCTGGACGCACGAATTGTGTAATTGTTATACAGAGTGTGAGGTCGCGCGGCGCAGCTTGTCAAGCGCGGCCGACGACTGTCCTGCCGCTCCTGCGGAGCGGCCGAGCCCCTTCAGTGAGGACGAGCCCCATGACCCTGCCGGACATCGCCTTCGACCGCTACTACAGCTACGACGAGATGACGGAGCGGCTGCACGCGCTCGTCGCCGCGTTCCCGCACCTGGCGTCGATCCGGTCGCTGGCCAAGAGCTTCCAGGGCCGGGACGTCTGGCTGGTGGAGATCAACAACCCGAAGACCGGCCCCGCGGCGGAGAAGCCCGGCTACTACATCGACGCCCAGATCCACGCCGAGGAACACGCGACCAGCGCGACCGCGCTCTACGCGATCTGGCACCTGCTGACCGGCTACGGCAAGGACGAGGAGGCGACGCGCCTCGTGGACCAGCAGGTCTTCTACGTCCTTCCGCGCATCAACCCGGACGGTGCCGAACTGTCCCTGCAGCCGCCCTACTACAACTGGTGCGGCAACGGGCGCTTCATGCCCGGCTTCGACCGCATCGAGGGCCTGATCCCCGAGGACCTGGACGGCGACGGCTACATCGTCTGGATGCGGGTGCGAGACGGCAAGGGCGAGTGGAAGAAGAGCACGATCGATCCGCGCATCATGGTGCAGCGGCGTCCCGGCGAGGAAGGCGGCGAGTACTATCGCGTCTACCCGGAAGGCCGCATCCGCAACTTCGACGGCGTGAACGTGCCGATCGAGATGCCGTTCGACGGCAACATGAACCGCAACTTCCCGACCCACTGGTCGCCGCAGGAATACGGCGCGGGCGAGCATCCGCTGTCCGAGCCGGAAGCCGCCGCCATGGGCCGGCTCATCCTCGACCATCCCAACATCTGCGGCATGTGCGCCTACCACACCCATGGCGGCATCATCATGCGCCCCAGCATGACCAAGCCCGACAGCGCCATGGGCGCCCGCGACATCGCCCTGTTCAAGGAGATCGGCAAGGTCGGCACCGAGATCACCGGCTATCCGACCGTGTCCATCTACGAGGACTTCACGCCCGACAAGACCAAGATCCGCCGCGGCGGACTGATGGACTGGACCTACGAGGAGATGGGCATCATCTCCTTCGGGACCGAGCTGTGGGACCTCGAGCGCGAGGCCGGCGTCCAAAAGGTCGGCTACATGAACCTCTACCCACGCACCGAGGAGATCCAGACCAAGGTCTTCCAGTGGGTGCTCGAGCACGTGGGCGAGAAGGGCTTCCGGGAGTGGAAGGCCTTCGACCACCCGCAGCTCGGCCCCGTCGAGATCGGCGGCATGGTCAACATCTGGTCGTACCGCAATCCGCCGGGCAAGCTGCTCGAGGACATCTGCCGCAAGAACGTCCTGATCAACCTGAAGCACGCCGCCTGCGCCCCGCGCGTGATGGTCGACAGCCTCACGCTGGAGCCGCTCGGCGCCGACCTCTACAAGGTCCGGGCCGTGGTGGGGAACCACGGCTACCTGCCGACCAACCTCTCCGACGTGGCGCTCGCCAACAAGGTCGCCAAGCCCGTCAAGGCGAGCATCGCGGTGGCGGGCGGCGAGGTGGTCATGAACCCCGCCGACGCCGATCTCGGCCACCTCGCCGGCCGCAACGAGCGGCAGTACCCCTGGTCGCCCTGGGGCCAGCAGTGGACGGCCACCAGCCCCCCCCGAATGGCTGGTGCGCCTGCCGGGCGGCAGCGGATCGGTGACGGTGACGGCCGTCTCGGAGAAGGGCGGCACGCACCGGGTGACGGCCACTCCCTGAGGCGCGGGTGTGGCCAACGGCGGTCTGCGCTGATAGGGAGCGGCTTCGCATCCCCGATCCGGAGCCCGCCGATGCCCCGCTTTGCCTACGAGACCGTCGACGTCTTCACCGACCGTGCCTTCGGCGGCAATCCGCTGGCGGTCTTCACGGACGCCAGCGGCCTCTCGGATGCGCAGATGCAGGCGCTCGCGGCCGAGATGAACTACAGCGAGACGACCTTCGTGCTGCCGGCCGACGACCCGGCGAACGACGCGCGCGTCCGCATCTTCACCCGCACGGCCGAGATGCCGTTCGCGGGGCATCCCAACGTCGGGACCGCCTGCGTCCTGGCGCGCCATGGCCGTGGCCGCGACGGCCTGCTGCGCTTCGAGCAGAAGGCGGGCCTCGTCGAGATCGCCGTGCGCCGGGATGCCGCCGGCGCCGTGACCGGCGCCGACATCGCCGCCCCGCAGCCGCTCTCGCTGGGTCTCGAACTGCCGGCCGACCGCATCGCCGCCTGCGCCGGCCTGCCTGCCGGGTCCGTCCTGACCGCGGCGCACCGGCCCGTGACCGCCTCGGTGGGCGTCAGGTTCGTCCTGGCCGAGGTCTCGGGCGAGGCCCTCACCCGGGCGACGCCGGATCTGGGCGCGTTCCGCGCGCTGTCGGCAGACCATCCCGACCTCGCCGGCCGCCTGTCGCTGTTCCTCTATGCCCGGGATGGCCAGGCGGTGCGGGCCCGCATGTTCGCGCCGCTCGCCGGGACCTGGGAAGACCCGGCCACTGGCAGCGCCAGCGCCACGCTCGGCGCCCTGCTGCTCTCGCTCGACGGCGGCAACGAGGCCTCCTTCACGATCACACAGGGCGTCGAGATGGGGCGGCCGAGCACCCTGCACGTGACGGCACGGCGAACCGCGGACGGCCACCGGGCCCGGGTCGGTGGCGGCTGCGTGCCGATGTTCCGCGGCGAGGCCGTGCTGTGACGGACCGACCGACATGATCCCCTGGGAGCTGCTCGACACGGCCGAGATGCCCGGAGACGGCGGCCAGCTGCGCCTGTTGCGGCGTGGCGGCGAGTACGTGATCCGGCTCGGACACACGGAGCTGATGAACAGCCGCCTCAGCGGTTCGGAGGAGGCGCTGGCGTCGCTGACGTGCGAGCGCCTGCCCGACGCCGCCAAGGCGCGGGTGCTCATCGGCGGGCTCGGCATGGGCTTCACGCTGCGGGCGGCCCAGAAGGCGCTCGGCCCCGGCGCGACGATCGACGTCGCGGAGCTGGTCCCCGCGGTGGCGGCCTGGGCCCGCGGCCCGCTGGCACCCGTGTTCGGCACGAGCCTCGACGATCCCCGCGTCACCGTCATCGTGGACGACGTGCAGGACGTCATCCGCGCTTCGCCCAGGACGTACGACGCCATCCTGATGGACGTGGACAACGGGCCCGAGGGCCTGACGCGGGCGGCGAACGACGCGCTCTACGAAGTCCGCGGGCTGGCGGACGCCTACGCGGCACTGCGGCCCGGCGGGGTGCTGTCGGTGTGGTCCGCGGCGCCGGATCGCGGCTTCGCGACCCGCCTCAAGCGTGCCGGGTTCTCGGTGGAGGAAACCACGGTCAAGGCCGACAGGGCCAAGCGCGGCGCCCGCCACGTGATCTGGCTCGCGACCCGCCCCGGCCGGCGCTAGCTCCGGCGAAGATCAGCCCCGTGCGCCGCCGCGAAGTCCCGGGCGCATGTTGACCTGCCAGGCGCTCACCAGGACGGCGACGACGGCCGCGACGCACAGGACGAGCTTGGTGCGGTCTTCCATCGTGCCCTCGATCATCAGCGCGTGGACGGCCCCCGCGGTGACGATGACGATGGCCAGCAGGCTGTGGAAGAGCCGCCAGGTCCGCATGGCGGCCGACGGCCAGGCCCGCCGCAAGACGACGAGGACGGCGGTCCCCACGATGCCGACGAGGCCGATCACCCCGTAGACCGAGAAGGGCGTGGGCGACACCAGGAGCAGCGCGTCTCTGACGTCGTCCGGGCTGTAGGCGTAGAGCGCTCCGACGTGCAGGAGCACGAGCGCGATCGCGCAGGAGCCGACGCGCCGGTGCCAGCGCAGGGCCGCGGCCGGGGCGAGGAGGCGCGGGACGCGCGCCATCAGGACCGGTTGGACGAACAGCAGACTGAAGGCGAGAACGCCGGCCATGCCGCCGATCACCCACAGCGCTTCCCGCCCCCGCTGCAGCGGGCTGACGGCCGCCAGGACGGCGGGAAGGCCGGCAATGGCGACGACGGCGACCCAGGCGGGCAACCGCAAGCGATCCATGAGGGCGGGACCGCCCACGCGCTACGCCGGCATCAGCACGAAGTCGGCTGTGATGCTGGTGTCGTGGCGGCTGTTCAGCACCGGGCGGAGGAACAGGGTGGCGAACCCGGGGTCGTCATAGGCGATGTGGACGTGCGGCTGGCCGAAATTGGGCACGATCGGCGAGGTTTCCAGCCGGTAGCGGCCGTCCGGCCCCGTGACGACGCTGCCCCGGTTGCTGGGCTCCCGCTCGCCGCCGCGGTCGGTGGCCGCCCAGATCTGCACCCGCATGTTCGGCATCGGCGCGCCGTCGCCGGCGCGGCGCACGATCCCGGACACGACGAAGCCGGTGCCGAGGTTCTGCACCAGCGGCGCGCCGGGAATGTAGTTGTTGGCACCGCCGGGCATCGTCTGGGTCGGCGCCAGGGCACCGGCCGCCGCCGCCTCGGCCCGCTCCGCCCCCGCGAAACGCGACAAAACGCCGGCTGCCCCGATGGCGGCCGCGCCGAACACCAGCGCCCTGCGGTCGATGCGGATGATCCTGCCGGTCATGATGGCCTCCCTGCAGCTCGGGCCGACGAGAAAGATTGCTGCGCGGTAATCTAGGGAGCCCCGCCGCACCGGTCCACACCCAGCGCCCGGCGCCCCGATCACCATCCTGTCAGCGCCCGGCAGAGCATGGCGTCGAGCCGCCGGACCGGCACCGCCAGTTGACGGAACACCGCCACGCGGATAGCGCTGCCGTGAACCGCGCATTCCGCCTGCGCCTTCCTTCCCGACCGTCGGACGAACGGGCGAAGGAGCTTCTGACCGCTCTGTCCATCGGGACGACCATGCCCTTTCCCGCGACCCATCCCAGCGTCGAACGCGCCCTCGCCGAGCGCGGCTATGCCGACCCCACCCCCGTGCAGGCCGCCGTCCTGACCCCCGAGGCGCGCGAGAGGGACCTTCTCGTCTCCGCCCAGACCGGATCGGGAAAGACCGTCGCCTTCGGCCTGGCGATGGTCTCGACGCTTCTCGGCGACGCGGACGGGTTCGGAAAGGCCACCGAACCGCGGGCCCTCGTGATCGCGCCGACCCGCGAACTGGCCTTGCAGGTGCAGCGCGAGCTCGCCTGGCTCTACGCTCCCGCCGGCGCGCGCATCGCCTCTTGCGTGGGCGGCATGGACGTCCGCCGCGAGGCCCGCGTGCTGGCCGACGGCTGCCACGTGGTGGTGGGAACGCCCGGACGCCTGCGGGACCATCTGGAGCGCGGCCGGCTCGACCCGACGCAGCTGCGGGCCGTGGTCCTGGACGAGGCGGACGAAATGCTCGACCTCGGCTTCCGCGAGGATCTCGAGTTCATCCTCGACGCGGCCCCGGCCGAGCGGCGCACCCTGCTCTTCTCGGCCACGATCGCGCGCGACATCGCCGTCCTGGCCCAGCGCTTCCAGCGCGATGCCCTGCGCATCGACACGGTCGACCGCAGCCAGCCCCACGGCGACATCGACTACAAGGCGATCACGGTGTCGCCCGGCGAGATCGAACACGGCATCGTCAACGTCCTGCGCTGGTTCGAGTCCCCCGGGGCCCTGGTGTTCTGTCACACGCGCGAGGCGGTGAAGAGGCTGAACGGAAGCCTGCTGGAGCGCGGCTTCGCCACGGTCGCGCTGTCCGGCGAGATGGGCCAGAACGAGCGCAACCATGCGCTCCAGGCCCTGCGCGACGGACGCGCCCGGGTCTGCGTCGCCACCGACGTTGCGGCCCGCGGCATCGACCTGCCGGGCCTCGACCTGGTCATTCACGCCGAGCTGCCGCGCGGCAAGGAGACGCTCCTGCACCGCAGCGGCCGCACCGGGCGTGCGGGGCGCAAGGGCGTCTGCGTGCTGATCACGCCGTTCAACCGCCGCCGCCGCACCGAGCTCCTGCTGCAGCAGGCCGGCCTCGAGGCGGAATGGCGCGGGGCGCCGTCGGCCGAGGAGGTGCGCCGGCGCGACCAGGAGCGGCTGCTCCAGGATCCCGTGTTCTCCGAGGAGGCTTCCGACGAGGATCTGGCGACCGCCCGCCTCCTCATGACCGGGCGGACCCCGGAGGAGATCGCCGCGGCCTTCGTGCGCGCCATGCGCTCACGCCTGCCCGAGCCGGAAGACGTCTACGATCCCGGCCCGCAGCGCGAACGTCCCGCCCGCAAGGCGCGGACCTTCGACAGCGAGCACGACGCCCCCGAGACGCGCACGAGCTACGACCCGGTGAAGGTCGACCGCGCCACCGGCCCGATGGTCTGGTTCCGGATGGGGATCGGACGGCAGAAGAACGCCGACCCGCGTTGGCTGCTGCCCCTGATCTGCCGCCGCGGCCACGTGACTCGCAAGGAGATCGGCGCGATCCGCATCTTCGAACGCGAGACGAAGTTCGAGATCACGCAGGACGCGGCCGAGCGCTTCGCGCAGGCGGCTCTGGGCAAGGTCAGCAAGGGCGAGACGATCCGCTTCGAGCGCAGCGAGCCGCCGGGCTCGGGGGACATGCGACGCGAGGAGCGTGAGCGTCCCCAGGGGGAGGCCCCCCGTCGGGAGAAGCCCACCGGCGACCGCGACAGGCGCGAGGCCAGGCCGGAGGGCGGGGACCGGCCGTTCCGCCCGCACAAGGCAGGTCCGCGCGCCGAGGCGCCGGCGCACGAGGAGCGTGCACGGCCGCCGTTCAAGAAGCGGCGCGAGCGCGATGCCGAGCCCGCGCGCAAGGAGGACCGTGGCTTCGAGGCCAGGAAGCCGGGCCCGCCCTTCAAGAAGAACAAGGGCCCGCATCCCCACCCCGACCAGGGCGGCCCCGGCAAGCCCGGCCGGCCCGGCAAGGGCAAGCCCCGCCGCGGCTGAGCCCGTCGGCCGGTCCGGAGGAAGCGGCCGGCTGGACCTTGACCGGTCTTGTCGGCGCGCGGCGGCTCGCCTTAGAGTGCAGCGCACCGCACCGCCGCACCGACGAGGACCGACATGACCCGGGATGAGTTCCTGGCGAGGATCGACGAGGCCTACGGTTACCGTGTCGAGGGCAACGTCGAGGCCATCCGGTCCATGTTCGCGCCCGACGGGATCTTCAGGATCGGCGGCGGCCGCCTTCCGCTGCAGGGCGTCCTCCACGCCGAACCCTCCGCGGTCGCGGCGATCAGCGCCCTCATCGACAACTACGTGTTCAAGAGCGTCCAGCGGCTCGGCGCCATCGTGGAGGGCAACAAGGCGGCGGTCCTGTCGCGGGCCGAAATCGCCCCCCTGAACGGTCCCGTCCACTCGGTGGAGCTGTTCGACCTCGTCACCATCGGTCCGGATGGGCGCTTCACCTCCTTCATCCAGTTCATCGACGCCGGCTTCATCGCCACGCTGGCGCGGCAGTAGGGTTGCCCGTTGCGGGCCGGCGGCCTCAGTCCGCCTTGATCCCCGTCTCGCGGATCAGCTGGCCGAAACGGACCATGTCCGACTCGATCGCCTCGGCCATCCCCTGGGGAGAGCTGGCAACGATCTCCAGGCCGGCCTTGCGCAGGCGCTCCACCGTCTCGGGGTGCGACAGCGCGGATGTCAGGGCCGCACTGAGACGCGCCACGATCTCGGGGGCGGTCCGGCCCGGTGCCGCCAGTGCGAAGGATGCGGGAACAAGGAGATCGGCGGGCTGCTTGAGGTCCACGAACGTCGGCACGTCGGGCAGCAGGTCGATCCGCCGCTCGGCGCCGACCGCAAGCGCGACGATCTTGCCGTCGCCGATGAAGCCCACGGCTGCCGGCGGCGTCGAGATCGACAGCGCCACTTCGCCCGTGGCGACCGCCTGAACGGCCGGTGCCGATCCCCGATACGGCACGTGCAGGAGCTTGATGCCGAAATGGCGGGCGAAAGACTCGATGTTGAGGTGAGCCATGCTGCCGTGGCCGAAGCTCGAATAGGCCAGCGACGTCGACTTCGCCTTGGCCACCAGCTCGTCGAGCGACCTGGCACCGACGCCAGTGTTCGCGATCAGAAGGTACGGCGCTCCCGTGGCGATGCCCAAGGGCGCGAAGTCCCGTCGCGCATCGTAGGCCGGCTTGGCCTGGAGGATCGGATTGACGCCGTAGACCTCGCGCGGCGCGAAAAGCAACGTGTACCCGTCGGGCGTGGCCTGGGCCACCTGGGCGGCGCCAAGGATGCCGTTCGCACCGGCCTTGTTCTCGATCACGAGGGGCTGCCCGAGCAGGTCCCTCAGCCGCGGCTCGATGATGCGCATCGATGCGTCCACGGCGCCGCCCGCCGGAAACGGGACGACGACCCTGATGGGCTGCTGCGGATAGGAGCCTTGGGCACCGGCACGCTCCGCCGAGGCGCCGGTCGCGACGAAGCCGGCAGCGGCAGCAAGAAAAGAACGGCGGTCCATGGGGATTCCTCCTGGTTCTGGTGATCGTGCAGAGTGGACCCTGATCATGCGGAGGCGCGGCTGCACCAGCGCTCCCAGCTGCGGTCGAGAGCGATGGGCGTAAGGTTGAAGGCACCGGCGCGCTCGGCCTCGCCCGGCGTCAGCGGTCTCACCGCCCCGAGTTGCCGAGCTTGCCATTGGACGGTGGCGTTGTGGGCGCCGTAGATGGCGCGGAACACGCATTCCCTGATCGACCTGCCAGCGACGGTCGCTCCGTGGTTGCGGAGAAGGACCGTCCAATGCGGACCGAGAGCCCGCGCCATCGCGAGCCCCTGCTCCTCGGTATGGATGAGGAGATCGGTGTCCCCGAACTCGTCCCGGCTGTCCCAGAAGGGCACGGTCGAACCCATGGTGGCGCCGAGGTGGACGACCGGAACGAGCGGCTCACCGGTGACGCAGAACGGAAGGACGGGTGGCGCGTGATGATGGCAGACCGCATGGACGTCGGGGCGCAGCCTGTAGACGGCCGCATGAAGGATGCGTTCCGCGAACACCCGGCGGGTCTCGCCCTCCGCCGGCCGGCCGTCGAGGTCGAGTTCGACGATGTCGTCGGCGCGGACCAGTTCGGCCGCGCGGACGGTGGTGATGAGGAAGCGGTCCGGCTTGTCAGGATGGCGCGCGCTGACATGCCCGAATCCGTCCAGGACGTTTTCGACCGCGAGGATGCGGTTGGCCATGACCAAGTCGTCGAGAACCCGGGCAACGCTGTCGGTCATCTGCGCTTTTCCCTGCGTGTGCTGACGCCATTAGCGTCGCGGACGACGCGGCTGACCAACAGTATCGCGCGAAGGCTGCGAGCGGATTTTCCGATCGCTGGACCGAAGCCCTCACAGCGGATGCGCGAGAGGACCGAGAAGATCGAAAAGGGCTGACAGGGAGTCGCGGACCGTGCGGCTCAACGGCTCGTGGCACCGGAACGGCGGCCCCTGTGAGGGCGTCGCCAGGTAGAGCGTCCGGAACACGGACGGCTCCACGATCGGCCGGGCCTCGAGACGTCCGGCCTCGACCTCGTCGGAGACGGCCGCGAAGGGAAGAACGCAGCTCGCCGTGCCCCGCAGAGCCAAAGTCTTCATCGCCGAGATCGAGCGAACCTCATGGGCTATTCGGAGGGTCGCACCCATCTCGCGGGCCGCGGCAGCCACGGCGACCCGCAACGTGTCCGGCTCTTCCGGCATGGCGAGCCGGTGTTCGAGGACGTCTCCCAACCGGATCGTCCGCGTCGCCTCGCCCTGCGGGCGAGAGACGAAAACGAGGTCCTCCCGCAGGAAGGCCGTGCGTACGAGATGAGGATGGCTCGGCAGGTCGTAGCACAAGGCGTAGTCCAGATTGCCCGACAGGAGATCGGGCAGCAGCACATGGCTCATGGCCTCGATGAGCACCAGGCCGACACCGGGACATTCCCTGGCGACCCGTTCGATCAGGTCAGCTCCGACCACGAGCATCAGCGCCGGCGTGATGCCGAAGCGGACACGCTCCAGGCGAGCGGTGCCCAACTGCCTCGCGTCGCGCCGGGTGTCCTCGACGAGCCGCAGGATCTCCTGTCCCCTGGCGTACAGGAAACGCCCGGCATCGGTGGGTTCAATGCCACGCGAATGCCGCGTGAGAAGCGTGATGCCGAGATCGTCCTCGAAAAGCCGGATCTGCGCGCTCAAGGCGGTCTGCGCGACGTTCAGGACCGCGGCGGCGCGCGTCATGTTGCCGGCGTCGATGATCGCGATGAGGTATCGCAACTGCCGAAGAGTCATGACGGCTTTGGCTCGGCGAAAGGACCGCGAGCCTAGCCAATACCGCTCCGCTTGACCACCACAACGCCCCCCTCCGGCTGCGGTCCCGCTGGAACAACCCAAGCCAGGGCCGCGTTCGCGTTTCCCCAGCCCGGATTGCCCGGGCGTCACCGAGAGGAGAGCGTCCATGCGCCCCTGTGTCCTCGCTTTCGCATTGAGCGTCGCCGCCGCCACGCCGGTCCTGGCCCAGAGCAGCACCACGATCATCCAGCGCGACCAGCCGTCGAGCGGCGTGGTGGTCGAGGAGCGCAGCCCCACGGTCGTGGAGAAGCGCACGACCACGACCGAGACGACCGGCACCGTGACGCGCGAGCCGACCGGCTGCGAGTCGACCACCGTCCGCAAGGAAGGGGTGCTCGGCGACGCCAAGGAAGTGACCAAGAAGTCCTGCTGACCGCGAAGGGCACGGGCGCATCCACCGATGCGCCCGTCCGGCCCGACCGGCGAGCTCCCGCCGGCTACTTCATGATGGACGGGACGCCCGCCGGCATCGGCAGCGGCGGCAGCAGCAGCTCGTTCAGGAGCCAGACCAGCAGGATCACCACGAGAACGAGGAGGAGCAGGCCGGCGAAGCCCCGCGGGCCCCATCCCGCGCGGCGGCCATAGAAGCCGCCGCCCGCGAAGAGAAGAACGAGAATGATGATCAGCACGAGCAGCATGATGTGACCCCGACGAGACTGCCAAGGCAACGCACACGCTGCCGATGGGATCCATGCCTCGCTACGATTGCGCGCCCACGGTGCGCGCGACCGGCCCTCCCGGAACAAGTCGCTCGGAGCGCCGTTGGAGTGCCGCGCAGGGGAGCCGCCCGTTTTTGCTGTTTCCGGGGGCTTGTCGGTGGCCGAAGAAGAACAGCGTCAGGCCCCGAACCCGCGCGACGACGCCATGACCCCGGGAGGCGGCGGGATCACGCGAACGACCGCGTGGACGCTGCCGGGGTTGATCCGACGCTCGCCCTTGGGGTCGCGGATGACGATGTCCCGGTCGGTCTCGATCCGGATCACCTCCGGCATGTCGATGACCTCGGAGGCCCCGTCGAACAGGACCACGTTGTCGCCTGGACGAACCTCGTCCAACGGCACGATCTGCATGGCTGGCAAGTGCGTCGTCTCCGCGGGAGGTGCCACCACTGGGCCGCGCGATCGACGCAGTCCTAAGGCTGTGCTTAGGCTCTCGAGATCTTCACGATACGCCGGGAGCGCCGCCGGGGACAGAACTATCTTCGGGAAGTAGGACCATTTTCCGTACCTTATGGGTGTGGGCGGTTCCCTGATCGGGCGAACAGCCCCGACGCCAGCACGACGCCCAAGGCCACGGTGACGATCGCGGCGCCCTCGGGCAGCGAGGGAACCTCGCCCAGGACGACGATCGCGAGGAGCGTCGCCACGACCGGGACCAGCGCCATGATCGCCGACGACACGGGGGCGCCGAGCTGGGCGACCGCCCTGTTGAACGTGATGACCGCGACCGTACTCACCAGGATGCCCTGGTAGACGACCTGCAGGGCGAGTTCGCCCGCCGAGGCCTCACCGAGGTGGCTGGCGCCGAGAAAGACGTAGGGCGGCAGGTAGAGCACCGCCGACCACACGCAGATGAAGGCGGCCGCCTCGATGCCGTTGAGCCGGCTCCGGCGGAACACGAGCGTGTAGATGGACCACAGCGTCGAGGCCCCGATGAGGCAGGCGAAGCCCAGGAGGCTTCCGTGGCCCAGGCCGGACGACAGCCAGGCCATGGTGAGCATGCCGCAGACGATCGCCGCGAACCCGAGGAGCCGCTGGCCCGCGGGCCTCTCGCCCAGGAACACCCACGCGAGCGTGCCGGCAATCACAGGCATGAGCGTCGGAACGGTCGACGAGGCCGCCGCCGCTGAGGTGAAACCGAGCCCGTAGGAGACGAGCAGGACGAACGGCACGCCCCACAGGAGGCTGAACAGCAGGCCGTCGATCCAGTCCCTGCGGGAATAGCGCGACGCACCGCGCACGAGCACCGGCGCCATGAGGACGGCGCCGATGGCGAACCGGAGCGCGGTGATGTCCCAGAAGCGCAGGGTCCGCGTGACGCCGACGCGGGTGACGACGAACCAGCCGGCGAAGATGGAGACGGTGATGGCCGCCCATGCCAGGCCCGACATCATGCGCCGGCGCCGGAAGCGGAGCTCGTCCGCCGGGACGGCCTCGTGGGACGCCGTCGCCTCGGTCATGCGCGCATGCCGGCGCGCGTGGCGGACGCCACGGCGCGACGCTCTCGCTCCAGGGGACGATCGGGGCTGAACACGGCGGCGATTGTGACCGGTCCGACGCTCGAAGTCGACGCCCGGACCCCGCGGCACGCGAACAGGCGGCATGCGCCAGGACAAGGGCTCGCGCCGTGGCGCCCTGCTAGTTTGGCGCCCCCGAGAGCGTGACCGGAGGAACGACCATGGACTACAGGCGGCTGGGGGCATCCGGGCTGAAAGTGCCCGCGCTGACGTTCGGCACCGGCACGTTCGGCGGCAAGGGCGACTTCTTTTCCGCCTGGGGCGCCACGGACGTGGCCGAGGCGCGTCGGCTGGTGGACATCTGCCTCGACGCAGGGCTCTGCATGTTCGACAGCGCCGACACCTATTCGTCGGGCGCGGCGGAATCGATCCTGGGCGAAGCGATCAAGGGGCGCCGCGACCAGGTCCTGATCTCGACGAAGACGACCTTCCGCTTCGGCGAGGGACCCAACGACGTGGGCTCCTCGCGGCATCGCCTGATGCGCTCCGTGGACGCCTGCCTGAAGCGGCTCGGAACGGACTACATCGATCTGCTGCAGCTGCACGGCTTCGATGCCCAGACGCCCGTGGAGGAGGTCCTTTCGACGCTGGACGACCTCGTGCGCGCCGGGAAGCTGCGCTACGTGGGCTGCTCGAACTTCTCGGGCTGGCATCTCATGAAGTCGCTGGCCGTGGCGGACCGTTACGGCTGGCCGCGCTATGTCGCCCACCAGGCCTACTACTCGCTGATCGGCCGCGACTACGAATCCGAGCTGATGCCGCTGGGCCTCGACCAGGGTGTCGGCGCCGTGGTCTGGAGCCCGCTCGGCTGGGGTCGCCTCACCGGGCGGATCCGCCGCGGCCAGCCCCTTCCGGCGGTCAGCCGGTTGCACAAGACCGCCGAGCGCGGGCCGCCCGTCTCGGACGAGGCGCTCTTCAAGGTGGTCGACGCGCTCGATGCCATCGCGGGCGAAACGGGCAAGACCATCCCGCAGGTCGCGCTCAACTGGCTCCTGCAGCGCCCGACGGTCGCCACCGTCATCATCGGGGCCCGGGACGAGGCGCAGCTGCGCGACAATCTCGGTGCCGTGGGCTGGTCGCTGGACGCGGGCCAGGTGGCCAGGCTCGACGAGGCCAGCGCCTTCGTGCCGGCCTACCCCTACTGGCACCAGCGCGGCTTCGCCGAGCGCAACCCGCCGCCGGTGTGACGGGCCCACCGCGACGATCACGCCCGCCGGTGCGATGGAACGGCTTCAGCGCATCCGCAGTTGAAGGCGTGACCCTGACCGTACGCGAGCGTTTCCGGTGCTGGCCATTCTCGAACGAACCCGCCGCGTGGCTCTGCGCGAGCCGCCGGCGCAGCTGATGCGCTTCGTCTGGCACGTGAGCGGCAAGCACCAGGTCATCCTGTGCGTGCTCTCCGCGATGGTGTTCCTGTTGGCCACGCTGCCGCTGGAGCTGCAGCGGCGCCTCGTCAACCAGGCCACGGTCGGAGCGCCGTTCGAGCCGCTGCTCTGGCTGGCCGGCCTCTACCTCGCCGCGGCCATGGCGGAGGGCGGCACCAAATTCGTCATGAACGTCTACCGCGGCTGGGTCGGCGAAAAGGCCGTGCGCTGGCTGCGCCGCTGCATCGACCGGCGGGTGGCCGACAAGCCGGACGGCACCTCGGCCTCGATGATGCTGTCGGAAGCCGAGCCGGTGGCGGGCTTCGTCGCGGTGAGCGTGTCGGAGCCCGTTCTGCAGATCGGGCTGCTCGGCTCGGTGCTCGGCTACCTGTTGTTCCTGCAGCCCAAGATGGCGGCGGTCTCGATCCTCATCCTCGTGCCGCAGACCGTGCTCGTGCCCTTCGTCCAGCGCGCGGTCAACGAGCGCATCGCCAAGCGCATCGCCGTGACGCGCGAGATCGGTGCCGGCCTCGTGACGGGCAAGAAGCGCGGGCCACTCTCGATCCTGATCAACCGGGTGTTCGACCTGAACTTCACGATCTACAAGCTGAAATACGGCCTGAACTTCTCGATGAACGCCCTGCACCATGTCGGGACCGCGGCCGTGCTCGGCGTGGGCGGCTGGCTGGTCGTGAACGGGCAGACGGAGATCGGCACTGTAGTCGCCTTCGTCACGGGACTGGCCAAGGTGCGTGACCCGTGGAGCGACGTGATCAACTGGTTCCGGGACCTCAGCGCCACGAAGACCCGTTACAAGCTGCTGGCCAAGGCGCTCGGCGGGGCGTGTTGAGGGGGCAGGACTGCCGGCTCCCCGACCTGCGCAAGACTCGGGCGATCCAAGGCCGTAACCGCCCGTCACTCCGTCTCTCAACCGTCATGGCCGGGCTTGGCCCGGCCACCCACGACTTGCGCGCGTCCCCGGCGAAGTCGTGGATGCCCGGGCCGAGCCCGGGCAAGACGAGCGGAGAGGATTGCTGAGGGTGCAGGGTTGCGGTGCGAGACGGGCCACCCTCACTCCCCCCAGTCCCTCCGACCGGGATCGAAATGCTTCTCGATCCCCTCCCAGCACGCCGCATAGTCCTCCTGCAGCGGCGCCTCGCGCGCGGCGAACATCGTGAGCTGCTGGGGGAAGCGGGTCTCGAACATGAAGGCGAGCGTGTCGGTGAGCTTCACGGCCTTCAGCTCGCCATGGCTCGCCTTGTCGAAGGCGCTGCGATCGGGGCCGTGCGGCAGCATGCAGTTGTGCAGGCTCATGCCGCCGGGCACGAAGCCCTGCTCCTTGGCGTCGTAGCGGCCTTTGATGAGCCCCATGAACTCGCTCATGATGTTCATGTGGTACCAGGGCGGCCGGAACGAGTGCTCGGCCACCAGCCACCGCTCGGGAAAGATCACGAAGTCGATGTTGGCCGTGCCGGCCTCGCCGGACGGCGCCGTGAGCACGGTGAAGATCGACGGATCGGGATGGTCGAACAGGATCGCCCCCACCGGGGAGAAGGTGCGCAGGTCGTAGCAATAGGGCGCGTAGTTGCCGTGCCAGGCGACGACGTCGAGCGGCGAGTGGCCGATCTCGCACGCCTGGAAGGTGCCGCACCATTTCACCACGACGCGGTGGGGCGTCTCGCGATCCTCGTAGGCGGCGACCGGGGTCTTGAAGTCACGGGGATTGGCCAGGCAGTTGGCGCCGATGGGGCCGCGGTCGGGCAGCGTGAACTTGGCGCCGTAGTTCTCGCAGACATAGCCGCGCGAGGGGCCGCCGACCGGCGCCACCTTGAACTTCATGCCGCGGGGCACCACGGCGATCTGGCAGGGGCCGATCTCCATGACACCGAGTTCGGTGGCGATGCGCAGGCTGCCCTCCTGCGGCACGATCATCAGCTCGCCGTCGGCGTTGAAGAACACCTCGTCCTCCATGGGCGCGGTGACGAGATAGACATGCGCCGCCATGCCGACCTGTGTGTAGACGTCGCCTGCCGTGGTCATCGTCCGAAGGCCGGTGAGGAAGGTCAGGGGCTCGTCGGGGATGGGGACCGGGTCCCAGCGCAACTGCCCGAGGGCGAGGCCGTGCTCGACGACGTGGGGCGCGGTCTTGAAGTACGGCAGCTCGATCCGCCGAAAGCGCCCCGTGTGCTTGACCGAGGGCCGGATGCGATAGAGCCACGAGCGCTCGTTGGTGCCCCGCGGGGCGGTGAAGGGCGAGCCCGAGAGCTGCTCGGCGTAGAGCCCGTAGGCGCCGCGCTGGGGCGAGTTCTGGCCCTGCGGCAGCGCGCCCTCCAGCGCTTCCGTCTCGAAGTCGTTGCCGAAGCCCGGCATCATCCTGAGCGTCATCCCCTCCCCCATCGTCCTGGCCGCGACGGCCCTATTTGAGCGCGGTCTTGCGCGCGGGGAAACCCGCCCAGTAGCGGCCGGAGCCGCGGCGCAGCACCGCGTCGCCCTCCTCGATGTCGAACGGCGACAGCGCCGGCTCGGCGCGCCAGCGCGCGAAGCGCTCCACCATGTCGGTGTCGCGCAGAGCGCGAAACAGCTGGTCGAAACTGTCGACCACGAAGTAGGACGCCTGCAGGTCGTCGATGTAGTAGCCGGTGCGCGCCACGCGATCGAGATCGAAGCCCAGGTGATGCGCGGAGCCGTCCTCCACGACGTAGCGGGCCTCGCCGAACGAGGAGCAGATGCCGGCGCCGTAGATCCTGATCCCCTCGGGCTTGCGGATGAGCCCGAACTCGATCGTATACCAGTTGAGCCGGGCCAGGAACTTGACGCCCTTGGCCTCGATGGCCTTGAGGCCGAGCCGGCCATACGCCTCCATGTAGTCCGCGTAGGCCGGGTTGGTCAGGAGCGGCACGTGCCCGAACACGTCATGGAAGATGTCGGGCTCTTCCAGGTAGTCGAGCTGTTCACGGGTGCGGATGAAGGTGCCCGCCGGGAACTGCCGGTTGGCCAGCATCTCGAAAAAGGGCCGCGACGGGATGAGCCCCGGCACGGCGACCACCTCCCAGCCGGTGCGTTGGCGCAGGCTGCGGTTCATGGACGCGAAATCCGGGATGCCGCGGGCGTCGACGCCCAGCGCCTGGAGCCCGTCCAGGTACTCCTGGCAGACATGGCCTTCGAGCGTCCTGAGCTGGCGCTCGAACAGAATCCCCCAGGTCTCGTGCTGCTCGGGCGTGTAGCCCGACCACCCCTGGTCGATGATGCAGTCATCCTTGCTGCGGGCGGTCAGGACGGCATGGGCCGACATGGCGTTTCTCCTCGGTCGCCCCCGTGGAACAACGATGGATGATGCTGGCGGGATCCATTCGGCGGAGGAGCGGTGGTGCCCCACCGCTCAGGCCGTCGCCTTCAGCACCCCGCGGCGGATCTGGTCTTCCTCGATGGACTCGAACAGCGCCCGGAAGTTGCCCTCCCCGAAGCCGTCGTCGCCCTTGCGCTGGATGAACTCGAAGAAGATCGGGCCGATCACGGTCCGGGAGAAGATCTGCAGCAGGATGCGGGTCGTCCCGCCATCCACCACGCCCTCCCCGTCGATCAGGATGCCGTGGCGCTTCATGCGCTCGATCGGCTCGTCGTGATCCCGCACCCGCGCGAAGGAGCGGTCGTAGTAGACGTCCGGCGGGCCCGGCATGAACTTCAGGCCGCGCTCGGCGATGGCATCGGTGGAGGCATAGATGTCGTCGCTGCCGACCGCGATGTGCTGGATGCCCTCGCCCTTGTAGCGGCGCAGGTATTCCTCGATCTGGCTCTTGTCGTCGGCGCTCTCGTTGATCGGGATGCGGATCTTGCCGCACGGCGAGGTCAGCGCCCGGCTGGTGAGACCCGTGAGCTTGCCGGCGATGTCGAAGAAGCGGATCTCGCGGAAATTGAAGGTCTGCGCGTAGAACCGGTACCACGTGTCCATGTTGCCGCGGATCACGTTGTGGGTCAGGTGGTCGAGGTAGTAGAAGCCGACGCCCCTGGGCCGCGGATCGCGCTCGCCGAGCCACGCGAACTCCGCGTCGTAGGGCGAGCCCTTCCCGCCGTAGCGCTCGACGAAGTAGAGCAGCGAGCCACCGATGCCGACGACGGCCGGGACGTCGAGCGACTTGCCCGGACCGGTGTATTCCGTGGCCCCGAGCGACACGGCGCGCTCCAGCGCATGCCGGGCATCGACGACACGCCAGGCCATGGCCGGCGCGCAGGGCCCGTGCTGGGCGATGAAGCCCGCCGCATGGGAGTTCGGCTCGCGGTTGACGAGGTAGTTGATGTCGCCCTGGCGGTAGAGCGAGATGTCCTTGGTCCGGTGCCGCGCCACCTCGGAGTAGCCCATGCGCTCGAAGAGCCGGGCGAGTTCGGCGGGATCGGGATGGGCGAACTCGACGAACTCGAAGCCGTCGGTTCCGGCAGGATTGTCCGCGCTGATGGTGGCGGGAGGCGCATCGTGGGGGAAGGGACCCATGGGGGAAGTCCTTGCGATGAGAGCCTGACAGAGTGCAAGCTTGACGCAAGGCGCGCGCACGAAGTGTGAGAAATCCGGTCGCTTGGGGCTCGATGCGCGCGGATCGTGCAACAAAGGCAGAGATCATGCACGCAGTGGAACTCGACGGCTTCGACCTGAAGCTCCTCGCGGCCCTTCAGGACGACGGCAGCCTGACCAACAATGACCTCGCCGAAAAGGTGGGCCTGTCCGCCTCCCAGTGCTCACGGCGGCGCGCCGCCCTGGAAGCGTCGGGGATGATCGCCCGCTACCGCGCGGAGCTCTCGGCCGAGGCGCTCGGCCTCGACGTGCTCGTCTTCGTGGAGGTGATGCTGGCGAGCCACTCGCCCGACAACGCCGACAAGTTCCGTGAGCTCGTCTCGCGGCTCGAGGAGGTCCAGGAGGCCTATGCCGTGACCGGCGCCTCGGACTACCTCGTGAAGCTCACGGTGCCGAGCCTGAAGGTGCTGGCGCGCATCCTCAACGAGGTCTTCCTGCCGCACGAGGCCGTGGCCCACGTGCGCTCCTCGGTGGTCCTGGACAGGATCAAGCAGACCGCCGCGCTGCCGCTTGGGCACCTGGGGGACAAGGCGCGGCGGTAGGACCCGGACCCATATTCCAGCCTCTATCTCCCTCATCCTGAGCCGGCCGCAAGGCGGCCGAGTCGAAGGACGCAGAGTGGCGCAGCGGCACTTTTGTGCGTCCTTCGACTCACGGCCCTGCGGGCCGTGGCTCAGGATGAGGGGCTTGGGAGTGGATGAGTCCGGATAGCCTCACGCCCCCAGCGCCGCCAGGACCTTGCGGCTGTCGTGCTCGGGCACGTCGCCGATCTCGGCCATCTTGCGGTCGAGCTTGGCGAGCATGTCCTTGAAGACGGCCCTGAACGCCGGGTCGCCAGCACGGTTGACGAGCTCGTACGGGTCGGCGTCGCAGTCGAAGAGCTCCCACTCGGGCGGCTCGCCACCGGGGTAGGCGCCCGGCTCGCCGAGGGGGTCGTTGTACCAGTAGATCAGCTTGTAGCGGGCATCGCGCACGCCGTAATGGGCGTAGGCGTTGTGGAACTCGTCGCGGTGCATCCAGTAGCGGTGGTAGGCGAGGTCGTTGGCATCGTCCGGCGCCTTGCCTTCCAGGATCGGCCGCATGCTCGTGCCCTGCATGTAGCTCGGCACCGTGACGCCGGCGTAGTCGAGGAAGGTCGGCGCGAAGTCGACGTTGCAGGCGATGTGGAGCGTGGTCGTGCCCTTCGCGATGCCCGCCGGGTAGCGGACGAGGAAGGGCATCTGCAGCGATTCCTCGTACATGAAGCGCTTGTCGAACCAGCCGTGCTCGCCGAGGAAGAAGCCCTGGTCGGAGGTGTAGATGACGATGGTGTCGTCGGAGAGCCCCTCGGCGTCGAGGTAGTCGAGCAGGCGGCCGACATTGTCGTCCACGGCCTGGATCGTCTGCAGGTAGCGCATCATGTAGCGCTGGTACTTGAACAGCGCGAGCGCCTGCGGATCGGTGAAGACGTGCACCTGCCCCGTGAGCGCGTCCATGAGGCGCAGCTCGCCGCCAGGCTTCAGCTGCGGGACTTTGCGGTCGCGCAAATACGGCACGAGCAGTTCGCCCACCTCGTCGCCGCCCTCGGGCTGGACGAGGCCGAGGTCCTTGTAGGTCATGTCGGCGCGGATGCGCATCTTCGCCGCCTCGGCCGCGGCGGCGCGGTTGCCGTAGTCGTCGTCGAAGGTCTCGGGCACCGGCAGCTTGCCGTCGGCATAGAGGTGCCGATAGCGCGGATGCGGCTCGAAGCTGCGGTGCGGCGCCTTGTGGTGGCACATCAGGAAGAACGGCCGGTCACGGTCGCGCGCCTTCAGGAAGTCGAGGCACATGTCGGTGATGATGTCGGTGGCGTATCCCGGATGCGTCCGCTCGCCGTCCGGGTGGACCATGATCGGATCGAAATACTCGCCCTGCCCCGGCACCACGGCCCAGCTGTCGAAGCCGGTCGGCTCGTGCGCCTTGCCCTCGCCGAGATGCCACTTGCCGTAGATGGCCGTCTGGTAGCCCGAGGTGCGCAGGTGCTTGGCGACGTTGGGCAGGCGGTTGTCGATATGCGTGTCGAGCGTCGTGACGCCGTTCACGTGGTTGTAGGTGCCCGTCAGGATCGAGGCGCGGCTCGGCGTGCAGATCGAGTTCGTGACGTAGCAGCGGTCCATCCGCAGGCCGCCCTGCGCGAGCCGGTCGAGGTTCGGCGTGCTGTTCAGCCCCGAGCCATAGGCCGAGATCGCGCGCGCAGCGTGATCGTCCGACATGATGAAGAGGATGTTGGGACGGCGGGTCATGGGCAGGTCTCGGAGGAACTAGACATTCGGACGGGGCTGTTGGGCTCCCACCTCTCCGCGTCCTGGCCGGGCCTGGCCCGGCCATCCACGACTCCGACGGGGGCACATGGCCTTGCCCCGGCAAAGTCGTGGATGCCCGGGCCAAGCCCGGGCAGGACGAACGGAGAGAGGGAGTTCTGGACGACGGCCATCACCCCCCGGCGTAGAGGTTGGCCAGGTAGTAGTCTTTCGCGTCCAGCGGCTTCTCGAGGCGGCCGAAGGACACGAACTGGTCGGTCATGCCCTTGAGCCAGCCGTTGACCGTGCCGTCCTTGCTGGCGGCGGCGAGTTCCGCGCTGGTGAGGAACTTGCCGGTCTCGGCCTCGGTGGTGAGGACCTCGACCGGGATGTTGATGAACTTCGAGGTGATGCCCACGGCCCGCTTGAAGTCCGCGGCACGGTAGTCGTTGGCGTCCTTCAGCACGGCGATGAAGCGCTTCACCAGGTCCGGGTCCTGGTCGATCACCTCGTTGCGGGCGACGAAGGACGAGGGGAACGAATGCTGCGGGTAGAAGTCCGCGTTCTTGGCGAGTTCGTTCAGGTCCGGCACGGTCTTCTTGATGACGCCGACCAGCGGGTACCAGATGCCGGCGGCATCGACCTGCTTCGACGCGAAGGCCGAGACCAGCGTGGACGGGTCCATCTTGATGATCTGCAGGTCGGCGAGCGTCATGCCGGCCTTGGCGAGCGCGAGGCGCAGGATCATGTCGCCCGACGTGCCCTCGGGCACCGCGACCTTCTTGCCCTTGAGCGCAGCCATGCTGGTGAGCCCGGCCTGCGCGATGACGCGGTCGGAGAAGCCGATGGCGTTGATGGCCAGGATCTTGGCCTTGCCGCTTGCCGGCAGCCAGAGCGCGCCCGGGCCGATGTAACCGACGTCGAGGCTGCCCGCGCCGAGCGCCTGGATCTGGATCGGGCCGTTGGTGAAGACCTTGATGTCGGGCGTGAGCCCGTGCTTGGCCCACAGGCCCTGGTCGTTGGCGATCGCCGTCAGGCTCGCGCCGAAGAAGTCGGCGATGTAGCCGACGCGGATCGGCTTCTGCTGCGCGAAGGCCGGGCCGGCGGCGCCGGCGAGCGTGGCGGCGGCGGCGGTGGCGACGAACTGGCGTCTGGTGAGCGTCATGATGCTTCTCCTCCCGTGATTGCTCTTAGCCCCTCGCAAGGGACGGCTGGTGGTAGACGGAATGCCAGACCTCGTTGCGGATCGCAGCGAACTCGGGCGACAGGCGAATGGCCTCGGTGCGCGGATAGGGCAGGTCCACCGGGATGATCCGGTGCAGGCGCCCCGGCCGGGCGGCCATGACGATGACGCGGTTGGCGAGGTAGACGGCCTCGTCGACGTCATGGGTGATGAAGATGACGGTGCGCCGCTCGCGGCTCCACGTCTCGAGCAGCTGGTCCTGCATCTGCACGCGTGTCAGGGCATCCAGCGCGCCGAACGGCTCGTCCATGAGCAGCATCGTCGGGTTCACGGCATAGGCGCGGGCGATGGCGCAGCGCTGCTTCATGCCGCCGGACAGCGTCTTGGGCAGCGCGTCGGCGAAATCCGTGAGACCCACCAGGCCGATGAAATGATCCGAGATCCGGCGCCGCTCGGCCGCCGGCATGCCCTTGATGCGCAGTCCGAACTCGACGTTCTGGCGCACGGTGAGCCAGGGAAAGAGCGCATACTGCTGGAAGATGACGCCGCGCTCGGGCCCGGGGCCGGCCACGGCGCGTCCGTCCACCAGCACGCGCCCGGACGAGGCCGGCAGGAGACCGGCGGCGATGTTCATGGCCGTCGACTTGCCGCAGCCCGAGGGGCCGACCACGGTCACGAACTCGCCGTCCGCGATGTCGAGGTTGAAATCGTCCAGCGCGACGAAGGCACGCTCGTCGTCGCCGAAGCGGCGGGTCACGTGCTGGAACGAGATCTTCGGGGCGGACGCACTCATCGGGCGCGCTCCTGCCAATGGGTCAGCCGCCGGTCGAGCGCCTGCAGGCCGCGGTCCATCAGCAGCCCGAGAATGCCGATGGTGACGAGGCTCACGAAGATGGTCGGCAGGTCGTAGAAGAGCTGGGCCTGCTGCATGCGAAAGCCGAGCCCCGACTGCGCGGCGATGAGCTCGGCCGCGACCACGGTCGCCCAGGCGGAGCCCAGCCCGATGCGCACGCCGACGAGGATGAACGGCGTCGAGGCCGGAATGATGACGCGCGGGAAGATCACCGCGTCGGAGGCCCCGAGCACGCGGGCGGCGTTGATGAGCGTGCGGTCGACGCTGATCACGCCCTGGTAGGTCGCCACCACGCAGGACAGGAACGAGGCGAGGAAAATGACGAAGATCTTGGGCGCCTCGTCGATGCCGAGCGTCACGATGGCGAGCGGGATGACCGCCAGCGGCGGGATCATCCGGAAGAACTGGACGTAGGGCTCGATGAGCGCGCGGGCGACCTGGTACCAGCCCATCAGGAAGCCGACCGGCACGGCGAGCGCGACGCCCAGCAAGAATCCCGTCAGGACGCGCTTGAGGCTCGCCAGGATGTCGAGCGGAAGCTGGCCGCTGGCGATGAGGTCGACCGCCTTCGAAGCGACCTCCCCCGGGCCCGGCAGCACGACGAGCTTGGCGGCCGTGATCGCCCACCAGATCGCGATGCCCACGGCGAAGGCGATCGCGTTCAGGACGAGCGACGGGACGCCACCGAGGGCTGGCGTCCGCGCGGCATCCTCGGGCGCGGGCAGCACGTCGGGCCGGTCGGTCAATGCAGCCCTCCCCCATAGAAGAAATGTTCGAGCGCCACCGTCGCGCCGCCGATCACCCCGGCCGCCGGGCCGAAGCTGGACGGGCGGATGTCCAGGAGGTCGCGGACATGCGGCATGATGCGCGGCGGCAGGTCCCGGCGCAGGCGCTGGAACAGGCTTTCGGGGGCTTCGCCGAGGTGCCCGCCGAAGACGATGAGGTCCGGCGTGAGCAGGTTGACGGCGCTGGCGAGCCCAGTGGTGAGATGACCGACGATGGCCTCCCAGGCCGGTCCGTTGCCCTCGACGCGGGCCATCAGCTGCTCGGGCGCGGCTCCCTTGATGCCGGCGGCCCGCTTCAGCGCGGCCTCGCAGACGAAGGTGTCGAGGCATCCGCGGTTGCCGCAGGCGCACAGCGCCCCCTTCGGGGTCATCTGGATGTGTCCGAGCTCCACCGCCCCGTGGCCGCCGGGCCGGAACAGGGTGCCGTCGATGACCAGGCCGGCGCCCAGGCCGGTGCGCAAGTAGACGAAGAGCAGCGCCGGCACGTCGCGGCCGATGCCATAGCGGCTCTCGGCGAGCGCCATGGCGCTGACATTGTGCTCGACGACGACAGGTTGCCCCGCCTCCTCCTCGAGGAGATCGGCGATCGGCACATGGCTCCAGCCGACGTTGATGGCCGCCTGGACGATCCGACGCCCGGCATCGACGGGGCCCGGGACGCTGAGGCCGATGCCGAGCAGGCGAGAGCGGTCGAGCTGGATCTCGTCCGAGAGCTCGGTGAGCTGCCGGGCGACCTCGCGCACCAGCGCCCGCGGCTCGGTGCCCTTCGCATCGAAACCGAAGGAGCGCCACCCCTTGGTGGCGGCCTGGAGGTCGGCCATGGTGAGTTCGACGTGCCCTGCGCCGATGTTGACGCCGGCCACCACGCGCGCCTCGCGCACGATCCGCAGGGCCTGGGCGGGTCGCCCGATGGCCCCCTGCCCCGCCGGGTGCGTCTCGGTTTCCATGATGACGCCGTCGCGCAGCAACTGCGCGGTGACGTGGGTCAGCGTGGTGGGTGACAGACGGCTCCGGCGCGCCAGCTCCGCCCGGGACAAGGGCCCGGCATCGCGCAGAATGCGCAGCACGCTGCCGTGGTGGACTCCCAAGCGCCGATCCCTCCGAGTTTGTTTCTGAAGTTTAGAAAGGAAGGCGGGAGAGTCAAATCGGCCTTGCCCACCGCCCTCCGCGGTCCTCCCCGGGCGTCGCCCGGGGAGAACGCGCGGCGGGATGGAGGGCAAGACCCCCCGCACCCTCGCGTTCCCCTCAGATGTCCTGTCCGTCCATCAGCACGCTCGGCCGCGCGAAGTCGGCCAGCCTCTCGCGCTCCACGGTGACTTCGTTGCCGGCAACCGTCACGCCGTGATCGCGCAGGATGGCGAAGGCGCGGGAGAGGTGTTCGCCGGCCATGCCGAGGCGGGCCGCCAGCAGGCCCTTGCCGATGCCCAGCCGGAAGGTTGGCGAGCCGGCCACCTCCGATTCGAGCAGGAGCCAGTTCGCCAGGCGCTCGGTGGCCGAGCGCATCCGCTGGTTCTTAAGCTCGCGCATGATGTCGCGGTAGCGGATCGCCAGTTCGAGGCCGATCGCCGAGGCCACCGCGGCGTCGTCCGCGATGGCGGCCCGCACGTCCTCGGCCGGCAGCCGCAGGATGCGGGACGTCTGGACGGTCCGCACGGACGTGAGCTGGACCTGCCCGGTCCAGACCGCGGCGACGATGAAGGCCCCCGGCGGACGGATGAACGACAGCGTGGCATCCACGCCGGCATGGCTCGAATAGGCTTCGACGAGACCGTTGAGCAGGACGAACAGGAAAGCCGGCGGGTCGCCCTCGGTCAGCAACACCTCGCCGGGCTGCGAATCGTGGATCTCGGCACGCGCGACCAGCCGTTCGAACAGGGTGTCCGAAACGCCCCTGAAGATCGGGAAACCGCGGATCAGGTGCCGGTCGCTCGTACGCATCGTCGTTCCGTGGCGAGCCCATTGCCCGCTCCATCCGCCTTACAGGATCGGCCGCCGTGCCGTCCAATGACGCCTGCGCCAGGATCCTCCGGGATCGTACGGATGCCACTAATGTCATCTCCTGCACAATCCGGATGACGTAAATCAAAGACGGGCGGGCTGGGTCTGGCAGAGATCAAGCCATGGATCCTGCCCTCTCCCGCCGCGCGCTCTTTCGAGCCGTCCTGCCCCGCCCGGCCCAGCAGCCCGACGCCGTGCCGCCCGCGCGTGTGGCGCGGATCGGTGCCGGCTGCGTCGAGCCGGCGGGGGTTTCGTGCCGGCGCTGCGGCGAAGCCTGCGACACCTCCGCGATCACCTTCGCCCCGCTGGGCGGCGGCCGCACCATGCCCCGTCTCGCGGCGGACCGCTGCACGGGGTGCGGCGACTGCGCGTCCGTGTGCCCGGTCTCAGCCATCGCCCTCGCAGACGCGGAAGCCACCGCGCTGATCCGCGGCCTCGCCCATCTCGGAGACCAGGACCCATGCACCAGGTGAACGTCTGCGGCCTCGTCGTTCACGTCGCCCCCACCGCGGCGGACCGCGTGCGGGGCAAGTTGGCGGCCTTCAGCGGCCTCGACCTGCATGCCAGCGACGGCGACCGGCTGGTCGTGACCGTCATGGACACGCCGACCACGCAGGCGCTCGAGCAGATCGCCGCCATCAACCGGATCCCCGGCGTCGTCTCGACGTCGCTCGCCTACCACCAGGTCGAGGAGATCACGCCGTCCTGCGGCTGCGGATCGTCCGCGCCAGATGCCTCCCACGATTGCCTCGCCCGCCCCTGACCGGAGCCCGACGATGTCCGACACGAACACCCTCGACGCCACCCGCCGCGACGCCCTGAAGTCGGCCGCGGCCGTGGCCGCCGCCGCCTCCATCGGCATCACGCTCACCGATCAGGCCGCGGCGCAGGCCGGGCGCACGGACGGGATCCGCTGGGACAAGGGCGTCTGCCGTTTCTGCGGCACCGGCTGCGGCGTCATCGTCGGCACCAAGAACGGCCGCGTCGTCGCCACCCAGGGCGACCCGGACGCGCCCGTGAACCGCGGCCTCAACTGCATCAAGGGCTACTTCCTCTCCAAGATCATGTACGGCGAGGACCGCCTCACCCAGCCGCTCCTGCGCAAGAAGAACGGCAAGTACGACAAGAACGGCGAGTTCACGCCGGTGTCGTGGGACGAAGCCTTCTCGATCATGGCGGAGAAGTGGAAGACGGCGCTGAAGGCGGGCGGCCCCTCCACGATCGGCATGTTCGGCTCGGGCCAGTGGACGATCTGGGAAGGCTACGCCGCCTCCAAGCTCTACAAGGCGGGCTTCCGCTCCAACAACCTCGACCCGAATGCCCGCCACTGCATGGCCTCGGCGGTGACCGGCTTCATGCGCACCTTCGGCATCGACGAGCCGATGGGCTGCTACGACGACGTGGAGCACGCCGACGCCTTCGTGCTGTGGGGCTCCAACATGGCCGAGATGCACCCGATCCTGTGGTCGCGCATCACGGATCGGCGCCTCACCCATCCGGGCTGCGAGGTGCACGTGCTCTCCACCTTCGAGCACCGCTCCTTCGAACTCGCCGACAACCCGCTGGTGTTCACGCCGCAGAGCGACCTGGCGATCCTGAACTACATCCAGAACTACATCGTGAACTCGGGGGCCGTGAACCTCGACTTCGTCGAGAAGCACGTCGAGTTCGCCCGCACCGTCGAGGACATCGGCTACGGCCTGCGCCCGGTCCATCCTCTGGAGGCGAAGGCGGTGAACGCCTCGCACAAGACCGGCCAGAACGGTGCGCAGGATCCGGCGGGCTTCCAGGACAAGATCGGCTTCGAGGCCTACCGCAAGCTGCTCGAGCCCTACACGCTGGACTACGCACACCAGGCCTCGGGCGTGCCCAAGGAGAACCTCGAGCGGCTCGCCAAGCTCTACGCCGACCCCAGGAAGAAGGTCGTGTCCTACTGGACGATGGGCTTCAACCAGCATGCCCGCGGCACGTGGGTCAACAACATGATCTACAACGTGCATTTGCTGGTGGGGAAGATCTCCGAGCCGGGCAACGGCCCGTTCTCGCTCACCGGCCAGCCCTCCGCCTGTGGCACGGCGCGCGAGGTCGGCACCTTCGCCCATCGCCTCCCGGCGGACATGGTGGTGACGAACCCCAAGCACCGCGAGATGGCCGAGAAGGTCTGGCAGCTGCCGGAGGGCACCATCCCCGGCACGGTCGGCTACCACGCCGTGCAGCAGAACCGGATGCTCAAGGACGGCAAGCTCAACGCCTACTGGGTCCAGTGCACCAACAACATGCAGACGGCCCCCAACATGAACGAGGAGGGGCTGCCGGGCTACCGCAACCCCGCCGTCTTCGTGGTCGTCTCGGACCCCTACCCCACCGTCACCGCGACGTCGGCCGACCTGATCCTGCCGACCGCCATGTGGATGGAGAAGGAAGGCGCCTACGGCAATGCCGAGCGCCGCACCCAGTTCTGGCGCCAGCAGGTGAAGGCGCCGGGCGAAGCGCGCTCGGACCTCTGGCAGACCATGGAGTTCGCCAAGTACTTCAAGGTCGAGGAGGTCTGGCCCGAGGAGCTCATCGCCAAGAAGCCGGACCTGCGCGGCAAGACGCTGTTCGACGTGCTCTACGGCAACGGTGAGGTGAACCGCTTCCCGATCACCGAGTGCCAGAAGGGCTTCGACAACTCCGAGAGCGCCCATTTCGGCTTCTACGTGCAGAAGGGGCTGTTCGAGGAATACGCCAAGTTCGGCCGCGGCCACGGCCACGACCTCGCGGACTTCGAGCAGTATCACCAGGCCCGCGGCCTGCGCTGGCCGGTGGTCGGCGGCAAGGAAACGCTGTGGCGCTTCCGCGAAGGCTACGACCCCTACGTGAAGCCCGGCGAAGGCGTGTCCTTCTACGGCAAGCCGGACAACAAGGCCCGGATCATCTTCTGCCCGGTCGAGCCCGCGGCCGAGTCCCCGGACAAGGACTTCGACCTGTGGCTGTGCACGGGCCGGGTTCTCGAGCACTGGCACTCCGGCTCGATGACCCGCCGCGTGCCCGAGCTGCACCGCGCCGTGCCGGCCGCCACCCTCTTCATGCACCCGGAGGACGCGGCATCGCGCAATCTGCACCGCGGCCAGGCGGTCAAGGTGCAGACGCGGCGCGGCGAGGTCATCACCCGCATCGAGACCAAGGGCCGCAACAAGCCGCCGCGCGGCCTCGTCTTCTTCCCGTTCTTCGACGAGGGGCAGCTCGTGAACAAGCTGACGCTGGACGCGACCTGCCCGATTTCCAAGGAGACCGACTTCAAGAAGTGCGCCTGCCGCGTGGTGACGGCCTGACCTGACGAACGCGCCTCCACCCGCCATGGCCAAAGCCCCAGCATCCCCTCCGCCCGCCGTGCCGGCGCGCCGCAAGGCGCTGGCCGACATGGCTCGGCTCGCCGGCGGCGCCGCCGCCTGCGGGGTGATGCTGGCCGGCTTCGCCCAGCAGTCGAAGGCGCGGCCGGCGCAGGCGCTTCGGCCGCCGGGCGCCCTCGACGAGAAGGCGTTCCTCTCGGCCTGCGTGCGCTGCGGACTATGCGTGCGCGACTGCCCCTACGACACCCTGCACCTGGCGGACTGGGCCGACGGCCCAGCCCTGGGCACGCCCTTCTTCGAGGCCCGCAAGGTGCCCTGCGAGATGTGCGACACGCTGCCCTGCGTGAAGGCCTGCCCGACGGGCGCCCTCGACCCGGCCCTCACCGATGTCGGCAAGGCGCGCATGGGCTTCGCGGTCATCACCAGCCGCGAGACCTGCCTGAACCTGCAGGGCCTGCGCTGCGACGTGTGCTACCGCGTGTGCCCGGCCATCGACCGCGCCATCACGCTGGAGCCGACCCACAACGCCCGCACCGCGAAGCACGCGATCTTCGAGCCGGTCGTGCATGCGGACGCCTGCACGGGCTGCGGCAATTGCGAGAAGGCCTGCGTGCTGGCGGAACCCGCCATCCGCGTGCTGCCGCTGCAGGTGGCCGCGGCCGCGCAGGACGCGCACTATCGTCGCGGCTGGGAGGAGAAGGACAAGGCGGGCCAGCCGCTCGTGGACGCCCCCCTGAAGCTGCCGACGCGCCTGCCCGGCCAGAACGGGGGCGCGCCGTGAGCACCCGCTCGACAGCCTATGCGGCAGCCCGCGCCCGCAAGGGCCTCTGGCAGGCCAGCCGCGTCCTCGTGCTGCGGCGGGTCTCGCAGTTCGGCTTCCTGGCGCTGTTCCTCTCCGGCCCGCTGTTCGGCGTGTGGATCGCCAAGGGCACGCTGGCCTCCTCGATGACGCTGGGTGTCCTGCCGCTGACCGACCCCTTCGTTCTCCTGCAGAGCCTCGCCGCCCGCCGCGTCCCGGCGACCACGGCCCTCATCGGGGCGGCGATCGTGACCCTCGCCTATGCCCTTCTCGGCGGGCGCTCCTACTGCGCCTGGGTCTGTCCCGTGAACCCGGTCACGGACCTCGCGGCATGGCTGCGCCGGAGGCTCGGCATCACCCGCTCGGCCAAGCTGCGACCGGAGTGGCGGCGCTGGCTGATCCTGGCGATCCTGGCGGTTTCGGCCGCCACGGGCACCGTCGCCTGGGAGCTCGTGAACCCCGTGACGGCCCTGCACCGCGCCCTCGTCTTCGGGCTCGGCTACGGCGCCATGGGCGCGCTCGCCGTGTTCCTCTTCGACCTCCTCGTGGCGCAGGACGGGTGGTGCGGACATCTTTGCCCGGTCGGCGCCTTCTACGGCGTCCTCGGGCGGGTCTCGCCGCTGCGTGTCGCCGCGCCGAGGCGTGCGGCCTGCGACGACTGCATGGACTGCTTCGCGGTCTGCCCGGAGCCGCAAGTCATCGTCCCCGCCCTGCGCGGCGAGCGCACCGGGAGCGGCCCCGTGATCCTGGCGGGCGACTGCACCCTGTGCGGCGCCTGCGTCGACTCCTGCCCGGAGCGGGTCTTCCGCTTCACCCACCGCTTCGACACGCGGACCGACGCGTCCGCCGTCCCACCGTCCCGTCCCGCCCGCGCCGGCCGTGCGCCATCGCCCCCGGACGCCCTCGAAAGGAGCGCCCCATGAGAAGCCGTTCACTGCTCGCCGCCGTCGCCCTGGCCATGGCCGTGGCGCTCGCCGGCCTGCTGCCGGGAGAAGCCCAGGACAAGAGCGCCGCCGTGAAGCCGCTGCGCGAGCTGCCCCTCGCCGAGGAGGCCGCGCCACCCGACATCACGCGCCAGTCCGTGCCGGCCGGCGGCTTCGAACGCGCCTACCGCCAGCAGCCGCCGCTGATCCCCCACAAGGTCGAGGGCTACCAGGTCTCGGTCGACAACAACGCCTGCATGAGCTGCCACGACTGGCCCGGCAACACCAAGGTCGGCGCGCCGAAGATCTCCGAGACCCACTACGTCGACCGCCAGGGCGTGCGGCTCGATAAGGTCGCGGGCACCCGCTACTTCTGCCAGCAGTGCCATGTGCCCCAGGCCGACGCCAAGCCGCTCGTCAGCAACGTGTTCCAGAACGCCACGCAGGCGAAGTGACGGGGGCTGCGATGCAGGACAACGAACAGGTCCGTGCCGGGCCCATCCGGCGCTTTCTCCGCTGGTTCTTCTCGCCCGCGAAAACGGTGGCGTGGGGCGCCATCGCCATCGTGTTCTTCGCCGGCGGCGTGATCTTCTGGGGCGGCTTCAACTGGAGCCTCGAGGCCACCAACACAGAGCCGTTCTGCACCACGTGCCACGAGATGAAGGAGAACGTCTTCGTCGAGTACCGCAACACCGTGCACTACTCCAACCGCACGGGCGTGCGCGCCAGCTGCCCGGACTGCCACGTGCCCAAGGAGTGGGGGCACAAGATGGTGCGCAAGATCCAGGCTTCGAACGAGTTGCTGCACAAGGCGTTGGGCACGATCGACACGCCGGAGAAGTTCAACGCCCATCGGCTGGAGCTCGCGAAGTCGGTCTGGCGCGCCATGAAGACGACCGACTCCCGCGAGTGCCGCAACTGCCACAAGTTCGACTTCATGGACTACGCTGCCCAGGAGCCGCGGGCCTCGAAGATCCACCAGACCGCGCTGACCCAGGGCAAGACCTGCATCGACTGCCACCAGGGCATCGCCCACAGGCTGCCGCCGAAGGCAAAGGAGAGCTACGCGGAGATGCTCGCCACCATCGACCAGGTGGGTCCGGTCCAGCGGGCCATCGACTTCCTGCAGGGAGCGGACGTGGCCAAGGCCAAGGCCGCGCAATGACCGGATCGCTGGTGGCCATCGTCTACGGCGACGGCGCCCGGGCCGACGCGCTCCTGCACGCCGTCGCTGCCGCCCTGGCGCGGGAGGGGCGCGTCGTGACGGGGCTCCTGCCCCACGCGGTCCAGCGGCCCGGCCGCTCCCGCTGCGACATGGTGCTGGAGGACCCGCGCAGCGGCGAAAGGATCCGGATCTCGGAAGATCGCGGCGAGATGGCGCGGGGGTGCCGGCTGGACCTGGGCGAGCTGCTGCGGGCGGGTGAACTCGTTCGCCGCGCGCTGGACGACCGGCCCGATCTCGTGATCGTCAACAAGTTCGGGAAGAGCGAGGCCGAGGGCGGTGGCCTGCGCGACGTTCTCGCCGAGATCGCCGCGGCGGAGATCCCGCTGCTGATCGCCGTCCCCCGCCGCAACCTGGACGCCTGGCGTCGGTTCACCGGCGGCGACGCCGTCGAGATCGACCTGGACGCCGGCCCGGCGGAAAGCGACGGCGCGCTCGCGGCCGTGACGGCGGTCCTGGCGGCCGTGACGGCGGTCCTGGAGGACCGTGGCTCATCGGTACGCCCGGTCGAAGCGCCGGTCTGCTGAGCCCACCAGCGCCGGCCAATCTCCAGCGTCGCTTCGGAGCGCACCCATCCAGTCCGGCACCATCCTTCAGCCGTCCTGCCCGGGCTCAGACCCTCGGGATTCGCACCTCTCACTCGAGCCCGAAGGAAGGGCGCTCTCCCTCCCCTGCAGGGGAGGGTGGCAGCCGCAAAGCGGCTGACGGGTGGGGACAGCGGCAAAGAAAGAGCGGATATGCCGGGGCCGGCCCTGTCGTCGCGCCAAGTCCTGCGGCACCGCCCCCACCCGTCTCGCGCTTCGCGCGATCCACCCTCCCCTGCAGGGGAGGGAAAGCGCGCTCAGCCATCGACAATCACTTGTGTGCATGTCGAAGGGCTCAGGCCGGCCAGGACGCGGAGAGGGAGTTGCAGGCAGGAGGGCCGAAAGGCTCACGACGTCTGAGCAGCCGCGAACGTCCGGAAGGACGCGGGATTGCCGTCCGAGGCAACTGGGGAGGCCATCCCTTTCTTTGGCCTCGCCGTGTCGGAACCCGAGGGGCGCGGCCGTCCTTTGTCGGTGGCGCAACGATCGCCGCCATGGCCAACCGAGGAGCGTCCCATGCCCAGCACCATCCGCCTGCACCGCGTCGTCGCCACGACGCCCGACAAGGTGTATCGCGCCTTCATCGAGGCCGACGCCCTGGCCAAATGGCTCCCGCCAAACGGCTTCACCTGCACGGTGGAGTCCATGCAGGGAACGGCGGGTGGCACGTTCAGGATGGCGTTCCGGAACTTCACCACCGGGCAGAGCCACTCCTTTGGCGGCGAGTTCCTGGAGCTCGTGCCCGGCGAGCGCGTCGTCTACACCGACCGCTTCGACGACCCGAACTTGCCCGGCGAGATGAAGGTGACCGTGACCTTGAAAAAGGTGTCCTGCGGAACCGAGATGAGCATCACCCAGGAGGGCATCCCGGACGCGATACCTCCAGAGACCTGTTACCCGGGTTGGCAGAACTCGCTCGACAACCTGGCCCGCCTGGTCGAACCGGATATCCGACAGTAAACAACTCACCGGTCGCGTTGTCCTGGCGCGCCGTGGTCCCGCGTCATGCTGACACGGTCGATCGTGTCAGCATTCTGTCAGTCTTTGGCCCTGCGGCGCTGGTCTCGACGGTATTGAGAGACCGGATCAACGATCCGTTTACGACGAATATCGACATCTCGACTCAACTTGCGGCTTAGGTCCTGTTTGCACACACCAAATATCAATCGCTAGGGCGCTAAGTGAGGCGGAGACATTCGTTTTCCGACCCCTTGGATGATGGCGCCGTCACCCGGATCCGACATCTCGCGCGACCGCCAGGTCCTCGAGCACGCCTACCAGAACCTCGGCCCCATGATCGGGATCGGGCAGTCTGCCGTGCTCGGCGTCGGCTTCGTGGTCGGTTGGTCGGACCCCGTCGTGCCGACGTGGATCGTCATTCATTCGTTCCTGATGATGCTGCGGGCTGCGAGCTGGCTCGCCTTCGCCAAGCTCTACCGCTCCCCGCACGATCCCCTGGGGCCCACGGGCTGGCAGGCCGTGTTCGCCGTGGGCCTGTGGGGCTCCGGCGCTCTCTGGGCGGGCCTGGGCCTGCACACCGTCCTGACCAGCCATCTGACGGGCAGCTTCCTCCACGACTACGGCGTGCTCATCGTCCTGTCCGGCCTCGCCGGCGGGGCATCGGGCGTGACGTCTCCGTTCCGACGCATCGGGATGACGTATCTCACGCTCCTGCTGCTGCCGACGGCCCTGGCGCTGATCGTCGCGGGGGGCGAGGGGCGCACTCTGGGGGCCCTCGGCCTGCTGTTCTGGATGACCATGCTGGGCAGCCTGCACGTCAACAACAAGGTCCTGCTGCGCGGCCTGCAGTTGAAGGAAACCAACCTCAACCTGGTCCGCGAACTCAGCGCCATCAACGTCGACCTCGAGACGAAGGTCGCCGAGCGCACGGCCCAGCTCGAGGCGCTCGCCCATACCGACGGTCTGACGGGCCTGCTCAACCGTCATGGCCTCGCGGACTGGTGGAAGGGCTATCGGGTGCAGGAGCCCGACAGCTCGCTGGTCGTGTTCTTCCTCGACCTCGACCGGTTCAAGAACATCAATGACGCGCTCGGCCACGACGTGGGCGACCGGGTCCTGCTCACCATCGCGCACAAGCTTCAGGGCGCGCTGCCGGCCAAGGCGCGGCTCGCCCGCTGGGGCGGCGACGAGTTCGTGCTCGTCTGGCCGCACGAAGGCAGGCCCGACGAGCTGGTGGAGCGCGCGTGGAAGGGCCTCTCGGAGGCCGTGGGGCTGCCGCTGGTCATCAACGGCGTCAACCTGAAGGTCGGCCTCAGCATCGGCTGGTCCTGCTGCCCGGGCGGAGACACCTCCCTGTCGGGCGCGATCCATGCCGCCGATCTCGCGGCGTCGGAGGTGAAGCGCACCGGACGCGGGAGGGCGCTGGCCTACAGCGAGACCCATTCGGAAACCCTGCGACGCCACTTCGACCTCGGCCGCGCGCTGGGAGACGCCATCGGCACCGACGCGATCCAGCTCGTCTACCAGCCGGTCGTCCTGGCCCAGACCGGCGAGGTGATCGCCGAGGAAGCGCTGTGCCGCTGGAACCATCCACAGCTGGGCCCGATCCGGCCCGACGAATTCATCCACATCGCCGAGGAGACGGACCGCATCGTCGCCCTCGGCCGCTGGATCCTGCGCCAGGCCTGCCGCGACGCGCGGTGCTGGCGCGATGCCGGCCTCCAGCGCAAGGTCGCCGTGAACGTGTCGATGCGCCAGCTCGTCGAGAGCACGTTCCAGCACGACGTCGTGGCGATCCTGGCCGAGACGGGGCTTCCGGGCCACCTCCTGGAAATCGAGGTCACCGAGAGCGTGTTCGACGACGAGCACATCGAGCAGATCGCCCGCACGCTGGATGACCTCAAGCTCCTGGGCGTCAGCGTCCAAATCGACGACTTCGGGACGGGCTACTCCTCGCTGTCGCGCCTGAGACGGCTCAGCATCGACGCGATCAAGATCGACCGCAGCTTCGTGGCCGAGCTCAACACGCAAAACCGCGTCATCGTCGAAAGCACCGTGATGATCGCCAGGGCGTTCGGCCTGAAGGTCATCGCCGAGGGCGTCGAAAGGCCCGACCAGGCCGACGCGCTGCGGGCGCTGGGGATCGACATGCTGCAGGGATTCATGTTCGGCCGCCCGCGGACGCTCGGCGACGAACATGGTGCAAAACCCGCCAAAGTGGCCTGATCCGACGCCGGGTCGTCAGGTCGCCTTGCAAAATCGTGCCGTGGGCGCGAGTGTTGCCCGGTTCTTGGCGCTTCCCTGGAGGACGAGACCATGGCCCGCTTCGACGTTTTCGCCGCAAGGGGCATGTCCCGCCGGACCGTACTCGGCGCCGGAGGACTTGCCGCCGCGTCGGCCCTGCTTCCCGCCGGGGCCCTGGCCCAGCAGTCGCCGCGCTCCGGCGGTCGTCTGATCGTCGCGGCGGACTCCGAGCCCCGCAACCTCAACCCGGCGATCGTCGCCTCGAACGGCGTCTTCTTCGTCTCCTCGAAGGTCGTCGAGCCGCTGGCCGAAGCGGACTTCGGAACGCCGGACGGCCTGGCACCGCGCCTGGCGCTCTCCTGGACGGGATCGGCCGACGGCCGCAGCGCCACCTTCACGTTGCGCCCCAACGTGACCTGGCACGACGGCAAGCCGTTCACCTCCGCCGACGTGGCGTTCTCCGCCATGGAGGTCTGGAAGAAGCTGCAGAACCTCGGGCGCGTCGTCTTCGCGGACCTCGAGTCCGTGGACACGCCGGATCCCCTGACCGCCGTCTTCCGCTTCGCGAAGCCGACGCCGTTCCAGCTGATCCGCAACGCGCTGCCGGCGCTCACCGCCGTTCTCCCGAAGCATCTCTACGAGGGCACCGACATCAACGCCAACAAGGCGAATGCGGCGCCCGTCGGCACCGGTCCCTTCCGCTGGGGCGAGAGCCGGCCCGGCGAATACACCCGCCTCGTGCGCAATCCCTCCTACTGGAGCGCCGGCCAGCCCTATCTCGACGAGATCGTCTACCGGGTGCTGCCCGACCGGGCCGCCGCCTCCGGAGCGCTGGAAGCCGGCGAGATCCAGCTCGCCGCCTTTTCCATGGTGCCCCTCGCCGACCTCGCCCGGATCGCCAAGGTCCCGGGACTGGACGTCATCACCCGCGGCTACGAGGCGCTGACCTACCAGCTCGTGGTCGAGGTCAACCACCGCAAGCCCGAGCTCGCCGACGTCCGCGTGCGGCGCGCCATCTCGCACGCCATCGACCGCGACTTCGTGGCACGCACGATCTTCGTGGGCTTCGCCGCGACCTCGTCGGGTCCGGTGCCGCGCAATGACCCGCAGTTCTACGACGCCGCAGCGCAGGTGCCGGCCTTCGACCCCGCCCGTGCGAACGCCCTCCTCGACGAGGCGGGATTCAAGCGCGGCGCCAACGGCATGCGGTTCAAGCTGCGGCTGCTGCCGGCGCCGTTCTTCAACGAGACCCGCCAGTTCGGGGCCTATCTCCGCCAGGCGCTGGCGGCCGTCGGCATCGAGGCGGACCTCGTGAACAACGACTCCGCGGCCCACACGAAGGCGGTCTACACCGACCGGGCGTTCGACCTCGCCGTGGGCTCTCCCGTGTATCGCGGCGATCCCGCCATCTCGACCACCATCCTGGTCCAGGGCGGGCTGCCGCCGGGCGTGCCGTTCTCCAACCAGGGCGGCTACCAGAGCGCCACCATGGATGCGCTGATCGCCAAGGCGGCCACGACCATCGACGAGGCCCAGCGCACGGCGCTCTATCGCGAGTTCCAGCAGCTCGTCGTCACGGACCTGCCGCTGATCAACGTGGCCGAATGGGGCTTCACCAGCGTGGCCAGCAACAAGCTCCGCAACGTGACGAGCAATCCGCGCTGGGCGGTCTCGAACTGGGCGGACGTCTGGCTGGCGCCGTGAGGCGCGCCCTCTCGCTCGTCCGCAGGCGGCTTCTGGGAGCGATCCCCGTCCTGGCGCTGGTGATCGTCGGGACGTTCACGCTGCTGGAGTTCGCGCCCGGCGACGCGGTGGACGCCTATCTGGGCGCCACCGGCGGCGACCGTGGCCTCGTCGACCAGTTGCGCCGGGACTGGGGCCTGGACCAGGGCCCGCTGCAGCGGCTCGGCCTCTACGTCGCCGCCCTCGCCCGCCTGGACCTCGGCTGGTCGGTGGCGTTCTCCAAGCCGGTCCTCACGGTGATCCTCGAAAGGCTGCCCAACACGCTTCTGCTGATGGGCGCCGCCATCGCGCTCGCCTTCGGGCTCGGGTCCCTGCTCGGCGTCGTGGCGGGAAGCCGGCCGGGCAGCGCGACGGACAGGGCGCTCTCCATCGGGTCGCTGGCCCTCTACGCGATCCCGGGATTCTGGCTCGGGCTCGTCCTGATCATCGTGTTCGCGGTCCAGCTCCGCTGGCTGCCCAGCGGCGGGATCGAGACCATCGCCTCGGGTCTCGGCGGCCTCGCGCGGGCCGGCGACATCGCCCGCCACCTCGTGCTGCCGGTCAGCGCGCTCGGTCTGCTGTATCTGGCGCTCTACCTGCGGATGATGCGGACGTCGATGGCGGAGGTCTGGCGGCAGGACTTCGCGCGCGCGGCACTGGCCCGGGGCGTCCCCCGGCGGCGCGTGCTGTGGCGGCACGTCGCCCGCAACGCCCTGCTGCCGCTGGTGACGATGCTGGGGCTGCAGGCGGCGACGATGCTCGGGGGCAGCGTCGTCATCGAGAGCGTGTTCGCGGTGCCGGGCCTGGGACGGCTCGCCCACGAGGCCGTGGCGCAGCGCGACACGCCGCTCCTGCTGGGCATCATCCTCGTCGGCGCCCTGGTCGTAATCCTGGTGAATCTCGCCGTGGACGTGGCCTATGCCGCGCTCGACCCGCGCGTGGGCTCCGGCAAGGAGACCGCGGCATGAGCGGGCTCTCCCGCTTCCGCGGCTCGGCCGACGGGATCGCCGGGGCCGCCGTGCTGGCCCTGCTCGCCATCGTGGCCATCGCGGCCCCCGTCCTGTCTCCCGGCGATCCCCTGAACATCGTGGGCGCGCCGCTCACCCGCCCCTTCGAGGCCTGGGCGACGCCGCTCGGCACGGACCGGCTCGGGCGCGACGTGCTGGCCATGATCGTCCACGGCGCCCGCACCTCCCTGACGGTCGGCCTGGCGGCGGCCCTCGTGGCCATCGCCGTCGGATCCGCGGTGGGCACCCTGGCCGGCCTGATGGGCGGCTGGATCGACGAGGCGCTCATGCGGGTCACCGAGGCCTTCCAGACTGTCCCGGGCTTCCTGCTGGCGCTCGCCTTCGTCAGCACGGTCGGGCCCTCGCTCGCCGCCATCGTCGTCGCCATCGCGCTCGGCGCCTGGACGGGACCCGCGCGGCTGGTGCGGGCGGAGGTGCTGTCGATCCGCGAACGGGATTTCGTGGCCTCCGCCAGGGTCATCGGCATGCACCCCCTCGCGATCGCGTGGCGCGAGGTCCTGCCGCACGCCCTGCCGCCGGTGGTGGCGCTCGCCTCGGTCATCGTGGCCGGCGCCATCCTGACCGAGGCCGCTCTGTCGTTCCTGGGCCTGGGCGACCCCAACCGCGCGACCTGGGGCGGCCTGATCGCCGAAGGGCGCTCGGTCCTGCGCAGCGCGCCCTTCCTCTCGATCTGGCCGGGCCTTGCCCTCGTGGTGACGGTACTGGGCGTGCACCTGACCGGAGAGGGCGTCGTCGCCGCCCTGGCCTTGCGCCGGAGCCAGGCATGAGCGCGGCACCGCTGGTCAGCCTGCGCGACGTCAGCGTGCGCTACGGTCCCGCCACGCCGCGGGTGCTCGGGCACGTCACGCTCGACCTCATGGCGGGCGACCGCCTGGCCGTGATCGGCGAGAGCGGGTCGGGCAAGAGCACGCTGGCGCTCGCCCTGGCAGGACTGTTGCCCAAGGGAGCCGCGGCCGAGGGGCGGATCGCCTGGCCCGGGCTGGGCGAAAAGCCCTTGCCGGGCCGTGACATCGGCATCGTCTACCAGGATCCCTCCGGCAGCCTCGATCCCGTCATGCGCATCGGCGACCAGGTGGCCGAGGTCGTCGCCGCCCATGCCGCGGGGCCGACGGACAGGAGCCCGCGCGAGCAGGCCGTCGAGCTCCTGGCGCGGGTCGAGCTCCCGGATCCGGCGAACCTCGCGCGCTCCTATCCCCACCAGCTCTCGGGCGGCCAGCGCCAGCGCGTGGCCCTCGCGCTCGCCCTGGCGGGGCGCCCCCGCGTGCTCGTCGCGGACGAGGCGACGAGTGCCCTGGACCCGGTGGTCCAGTCCCGGCTGGTCGGGCTGATCGGCCGGCTCTGCGACGAGGAGGGTCTGGCGCTCGTCTTCGTGACGCACGACATCGCGCTGGCCGCGAGCCTCGCCTCGCGGCTGGCCGTCGTCTATGCGGGACGCCTGGTCGAGATCGGCCCACGCGGGCGCGTGTTGGCGCACCCGCGCCATCCCTACACCCGCGCCCTCATGGCCGCCCATCTGGGACTGGACCGCCCGCCCGGCGGCCGGCTGGCGACCGTCGAGGGCTCGCCGCCCGACCTGGCCTCCCCGCCGCCCGGCTGCCGCTTCGCGCCGCGCTGCAGCCTCGCCGTGGCGGGCTGCACGTCGGGGGACCCGCCGTGGTACGGCGAGCCGGACGACGGCGCGGCCTGCGTGTTCGCCGAGAGGCTCGCACCATGACGGCCCCGGCGATCGAGGCGCGCGGCCTGCGCAAGACTTTCCGGTCCGGCTCGAGGACCGTCGCCGCCCTCGACGACGTGAGCCTGACGCTCGCCCCCGGAGAGACGCTGGCGGTCGTGGGCGCCTCCGGCAGCGGCAAGACGACGCTCGCGCGCGCCCTGATGCGTCTCTTCGATCTCGACGGCGGCAGCGTCTCCCTGCGCGGTCGCGACCTCCTGGCCCTGTCGGGCGCGGCGCTGCGGGCCGAACGGCGGCATCTCCAGATGGTCTTCCAGGACCCCGCCGCCGCCCTCAACCCGCGCGCCACGATCGGGCGGGTCATCGAGGATCCGCTCAGGGTCCATAGCATCGTGCCCGCCTCCCGGCGCCGGGACGCCGTGTCCGGGCTGCTGGCGCGCGTCGGGCTGCCCGCCGACCTGGCCGACCGTCCGGTGCACGCGTTGTCGGGCGGACAGCGCCAGCGCGTGGCGATCGCCCGGGCCATGGCGACGCAGCCGGCCGTCCTCGTGCTGGACGAGCCCGTCTCGGCCCTGGACGTCTCGGTGCGGGGCCAGATCCTGAACCTCCTCATGGACCTGCAGCGCGAGGACGGCATCGCCTACCTCTTCATTTCGCATGACATGGGCGTCGTTCGCGCCGTCGCGGACCGGGTCGCGGTGATGGCGGCCGGCCGGATCGTCGAGGCGGGCCACACGGCCACCGTCTTCGCGAGCCCGCAGGCAGCCGAGACCCGCGCGCTGTTGGACGCCGTGCCCCACCTTCCTCCCCGCCCCGCTGACGAGGTTTCCCGATGACCGCTCCGTCCGACACGAACCGCACCGAGACGCTGGCCCGCGAACTGGAGAGCGCCTTCCGCAACAGGGCCGACCTTTACCGGCTGATGCTCGAGGAGATGCGGGCGGAATGGGGCCAGGAGGCCGCCGAGCGCGTCATGATCCGCGCCATCGAGCGGCGCGGCCGGGAGGTCGCCGCCGCCTTCGCGGGCCTGGGACCGAACGATGCGCGCGCCATCGGCGAAGCGTTCCTGAAGGTGAGCCCCGACGGTGGCCGCATGTACCCCACCGAGGTCGAGCGGTTCGACGGCGGCATCGCCTTCAAGGTCAAGCGCTGCCCCCTGAAGGACGCCTGGCGCGACGCCGGCGTCTCCGACTCCGACCTGGCGACTCTGTGCCGCATCGCCGGCGCCTTCGACCGCGGACTGTTCGAGGCGACCGGGATCCGCTTCGAAAACGCCACCTGGACGCCGGGACACGGCGAGGGCTGCTGCCACATCAGGCTGAGCAACCGGGACTGAGCAGCGGACCGGTTCCAGGTGCGCGCGGCCGAGCCGCCCAGGCCATCTCACCCAGCGCCCGGCGGCTCGCAAAATTACTTTACATGTTAAATATCTCGGCCTTACCTTCAGGCACACCGATGACGCGTAGCGCATGCCCGAAGAGGCCCTCAGCCGATGTGGAAGCCCGCCGAGAAGATCAAGTTCGAGACCCATCCCGGAGCCTGGCCGACCGCCGAGGATGCGGGTCGCTCGCTCTTGTTTTCGCCGATCTCCCACAAGGCACTGTCGCTTTCGTCGCGCACCTGGATTCCCGCCATGGTGCCGTGGCGGGCGACGGATGACGGCTTCGTCACGCAGGACAACATCGACTGGTATGCCCGCTTCGCGCAGGGTCGCCCCGGGGCGGTCGTCGTCGAGGCAACCGGCATCCGCGACGTGCCGTCGGGACCGCTGCTGCGCATCGGCCACGAGCGCTTCGTGCCCGGGCTGCGCGACCTTGCCGGCGCCGTGAAGGCGGCGAGCGACGGCGAGACGCGGGTCTACATCCAGATCATCGACTTCCTCGGCATCCGCCGGCGCCCCGCCGCGGACAAGTTCTTCGAGCGCTTCCTGCGCGTCACCGACCGTCATCGCGCCGCGCTCGGCGCGGCGGACTGGACCGAGGCCGAGGTGCGTGCGGCGCTCGCCGCCAAGCCGGCGGACGAGCTCGCGACCATCCTCACGCCGCGCGAGCTCCAGGACCTCACCATGGGCTTCCGCGAACGGGTGACGGACACGCATGTGCCGCACATCGCCGAGCTCCCGGCGGTGCTGCCGGGACTGTTCGCCGATGCGGCGGTGCGCGCCCGCGAGGCTGGCTTCGACGGGGTCGAGCTGCACTACGCCCATGCCTACACGATGGCCTCGTTCCTCTCCGCCACCAACACCCGCACGGACGGCTATGGCGGTTCGCTGGAGAACCGGCTGAAGCTGCCGCGCGAGGTCTATGCCGCCGTGCGCAGGGCGGTCGGCGACGACTTCGCGGTCGGCTGCCGCTATCTCGCCGACGAGTGCATCGAGGGCGGCAACACGGCGGGCGACGCGCCGGCCATCGGCCTCGCGCTCGCGGGCGACGGCATGGACTTCGTGTCCCTGTCGCGGGGCGGCAAGTTCGACGATGCCAAGCAGCCGAAGGTCGGCGAGGCGGTGTATCCCTACACCGGCCGCAGCGGCTACGAGTGCATGCCGGGCTACATCTCCGATGTCGTCGGTCCCTTCGGCCGCAACGTGCCGGCCACGGCAGCGGTGCGCGCCGCGTTGCGCGCCTCCGGGATCGAGACGCCGGTCGTCGTGGCCGGCGGCATGCACGGCTACGAGCAGGCCGAGGGCGTGCTGCGCGACGGCAAGGCCGACATCGTCGGCTTCGCGCGCCAGGCGCTCGCCGATCCCGACTGGTTCCTCAAGGTCCGCACCGGCCAGGGCGGCGCGGTGCGGCTTTGCGAGTACACGAACTACTGCGAGGGGCTGGACCAGAAGCACAAGCAGGTCACCTGCCAGCTCTGGGACCGCGAGCAGCTCGACGAGCCCGGCATGGCCAAGGCGCTCGACGGCAAGCGCCGCCTCGTGGCCCCCGCGTGGAAGCGCGGGTGAGTGACTCCACTACTCTCCCTTCCATTCTCCCCGCGTCCTGGCCGGGCTTCGGCCCGGCCATCCACGACTTCAGGATGGCCCCGGCAAAGTCGTGGATGCCCGGGCCAAGCCCGGGCAGGACGTGCTGAGAGATCGAGGTTCGGGATCCAACAGGACCACTGAGTTCACGAAGCAATGAACTCACAGGTAGCCGAACTTCCTTGCCTCCACCCAAAAACGGGCATATACCCGCGTCATGGCCACCTGCTATGCCGACACCCTGCGCCTCGCCGCCCGTAAGATCACGGCGCGGTACGATGGCGCGCTCGAGCCGACCGGCCTGACGATCGCGCAGTTCGCCCTGCTGCGGAAGATTCGGCGCGCCGGGGAGGCGTCGCTGACCGATCTGGGGCGCCGGGCTGGCCTGGACCGGTCGACGATAGGCCGCAACGTGCGCGTGCTGGAGAAAGCCGGGCTCGTCGCCATGGCGCCCGGCAAGGATCAGCGCGAGGCCGCCGTCGCGCTGACCAAGGCCGGGCACGAGCGCCTGGCCCAGGCCGAACCCCTCTGGGAGCAGGTGCAGACCGAGATCGAGGACGTGCTGGGCGCATCCGGCGTGAAAAGCCTGAACCGCCTGGCCGACGCCTTCTGAGCCCCCTTTGCCGAACTGAAACGGGTATATACCCGAAAGGACCCGCGATGACTGCCGTCCCCCACCCTGCCCCCGATGGCGCCATCGCCACGTTCCTGGCCCGCCGCAACATCCACTATGGCTGGTTCATCGTGGGCGTGACGTTCCTCGTGATGCTGGCCACGGCGGGCGCCATGGGCGCTCCGGGCGTGCTGATCGAGCCGCTGCAGAAGGAGTTCGGCTGGACCAACGCCGACATCTCCGCCGCCATGGCGCTGCGGCTCGGCCTGTTCGGCCTGATGGCGCCGTTCTCGGCCGCCCTGATCAACCGCTTCGGCGTGCGCCCGGTGGCGCTCACCGCGCTCGCCCTGATCATCAGCGGCATCGTCGGCTCGCTCCTGATGACGAAGGTCTGGCACCTCGTGGCGCTGTGGGGCATCGTGATCGGCATCGGCACGGGCATGACGGCGATGGTGCTCGGCGCCACGGTGGCGACGCGCTGGTTCTCCCATCGCAGGGGTCTCGTCGTCGGCATGCTGACGGCGAGCAACGCCACCGGGCAGCTCGTCTTCCTGCCCCTGCTCGCGACGCTCACGACGACCTTCGGCTGGCGGACTGCACTGGCCACCGTCGTCTGCGTCCTGTTCGCGGCAGCGGCGCTGGTGGCCTTCTTCATGCGCGACCGGCCGTCCGACGTGGGGCTGCCGCCCTATGGCGAGACCGAGATCGTGCCCGCGCCGGCCAACCGCCAGACGCTGCCGCAACTCGTCTCGACCCCGCTCACCACGCTGCGCGACGCGGCGCGCACCCCGATCTTCTGGGTCCTGTTCCTGACCTTCTACGTCTGCGGGCTCAGCACCAACGGCCTCATCCAGACCCACTGGATCACGCTGTGCGGCGACTTCGGCGTGGCGCCCGTTGGCGCGGCCGGCATCCTCGCGGTGATCGGCATCTTCGACTTCATCGGCACCATCCTGTCCGGCTGGCTTTCCGACCGCTACGACAACCGCTGGCTCCTGTTCTGGTACTATGGTCTGCGCGGGCTCTCGCTGATCTTCCTGCCCTCTTCCGACTTCTCCGTCATGAGCCTGTCGATCTTCGCCGTCTTCTACGGCCTCGACTGGGTGGCGACGGTGCCGCCGACCGTGCAACTGACGGCCCAGCGCTTCGGCCGCGAGAAGGCCAACGTGGTGTTCGGCTGGGTCTTCTGCGGCCACCAGATCGGCGCCGCGTCGGCCGCCTGGGGCGCGGGCTTCGCCCGGACGGATTTCCTGTCCTACCTGCCGGCGCTCTACGTCGCCGGCTTCGCCTGCCTTGCCGCATCCATGCTGGTGCTGACGGTCCGCAAGCAGCCGCGTCCCGCGGCGGCGTGACCTGAGGGACAGCCGTCAGCCCGCGCAGGACGCGCGGGAGGACGGCCGTCCCGGCGTGAAGCAGGCGGTCTGCCGGCACGCACGCAAGCGCGCGGATCCGGCCCATTCAAACCGGATCTTCCGATATTGATCCGATCCTCCGTTGTTGATCCGGCGCGGCGCAGATAAGTTTTCTCCAACGAGTGCCGAAGGCACCGTTCCCACCGAGGAGGAAACGATGAAGCGCATCCGTGCGATGCTCGTTGCTGCGTGCGCGCTGACGCCGGTATGGGCCCTCACGGCCCCGGCTCACGCCCAGGGTATCCCCCAGAACATCCCCCGCAAGGAACTCGTGATCCTCGAGAACCCCGAGGGCACGATCAAGAACGCCGGCTGGTTCAACATGTGGGCGATCAACGCCGGCAGCCAGTCGAACGGGCTGCAGCAGGTCGCCCTCGACACGCTGTGGTACATCGACCCCGAGCGCGGTCTCGACGGCTCCTGGGACAACTCGCTCGCCGCCGACAAGCCCGTCTACAACGCCGACTACACGGAGATGCGGGTCAAGCTGCGCCGCGGCATCTTCTGGAGCGACGGCGTCGAGTTCACCTCCGCCGACGTGAAGGCCACGGTCGACATCCAGGTCAAGAACCCGGCCATGCGGTTCTCGGCGGTGCTGGCCAACAACGTGGCCGAGGTGCAGGCGCCCGACGCCGAAACGGTCATCTTCAAGCTGAAGAAGCCGAACTCGCGCTTCCACACCAACTTCACGGTCCGCTGGGGCGGAATCTGGATCCTGCCCAAGCACGTCTTCGAAAAGGTCGAGGACCCGGTGAAGTTCGACTTCAACAAGCCGGTGTCGCTGGGCGCCTACACGCTCCACAGCTACGATCCCGACGGCAAGTGGTACATCTGGCAGCGCCGCGAGGACTGGCAGCGCACCACGCTCGCCCGCTACGGACAGCCCGCGCCGCGCTACCTCGCCTATGTCGATCCGGGCCCGCCGGACAAGCGCGTCATCGCCCAGCTCAACCACGAGCTCGACGTCATCCACGACATCGCGCCGGAAGGCATGTTCACGCTGGCCAAGCAGGGCAAGTCGACCCGTGCCTGGTTCAAGGGCTTCCCCTACGGCCATCCGGATCCGACGCTGCCGGCGGTCGTGTTCAACACGCAGACCGAGCACGCCAAGAACCGGGACGTCCGCTGGGCCCTGACCCTGCTGATCGACCCCAAGGCGGTCGCCATGGCGTCCTATCGCGGCGCCGCCACGATCTCCGCCATCGCCGTCCCGCCGACCGGCGTGCATCCGGACGCCTACCACCTCCCGATGGATGCCTGGCTCAAGGACTACGAGCTCGACACCGGCAAGCGGAAGATCAAGCCGTACGACGCCACCGTCGGCAAGCAGATCGCCGATTCGCTGCGCCCCTCCATGGGCGACCAGATCCCCAGCGATCCCAACGAGATCGCCCGCGCCTTCGGGACGGGGTGGTGGAAGACCGACGCCCAGGCGGCCACGGAACTGCTGGAGCGGGCCGGCTACAAGAAGCAGGGCAACCAGTGGATGGGCCCGGACGGCAAGCCGTTCTCCATCCGCCTGATGGTCGAGGGTGACCTGCGCCCGGTCATGACCCGCGCCGGCACCATGATCGTGCAGCAGTGGCGCCAGTTCGGCATCGACGCCAAGGTCGACGTCGCGCAGGGCACGCTGCTCACGCGCCGTGCCGCCGGCGACTTCGACGCCTTCATCGGCTGGAGCGTCGAGACCTGGGGCGGCCACAACGACCTCTCCTACTTCATGGACAGCTGGCACTCCCAGTTCGTCGCCGAGCCCGGCAAGCCTCAGCCGCTGCGCAACTGGCAGCGCTGGTCGAACCCGGAACTCGACAAGCTGATCGAGCAGACCCGCACGATCTCCTTCGACGACCCGAAGGGCATCGAGATCGGCAAGGAGTACGTGAAGCTGATGGTCCGCGAGATGCCGATCATCCCGCTCATGGCCTACAACGTGTTCACCGCGATGGACCAGACCTACTGGACGGGCTGGCCGACCTCGGAGAACCCGTACGCCAACCCGGTCACGAACTGGGGCAACTCGCGCTACATGTTCGTGAAGATCAAGCCGACGAACTGAGGCCGCGGTGAAGCCCGACAGGCTTCACCAATCCCCCGGTTCGCTCCTTTCTCCGCCGTCATGGCCGGGCTTGGCCCGGCCACCCACGACTTCGGGATGGCCCCGGCAAAGTCGTGGATGCCCGGGCCAGGCCCGGGCAGGACGGCCGAGGGGGCGACACAAGACGACGGCGCCGGCCATGGCCGGCGCTCCATGTCCGAACGTCTCGGCATTCTGGTTTCTCCGCGCAGCGAGTGCTCATGCACGGCTATCTCGCCTACTGCCTGAAGCGCATCGGCCAGTTCCTGCTCGTCGTGTTCATCGGCGTGAACCTGGCCTATGTGATCACGCATGCCACGCCGATCGACCCGGTCGAACAGTCCGTGTCGGCCGTGACCTCGTTCAGCAGCACGGCGCCGGACGCGATCGCGCAGATGCGGGAATCCCTGCAGGAGCTCTACGGCCTGAAGGGCTCGCGCTGGGACCAGTACGTGACCTTCTGGCGCAGGATCCTGGTGGGTGACTTCGGCCCGTCGCTCTCCGCCTTCCCCACGCCCGTCTCCGCCCTGATCGCGCGCGCCCTGCCCTGGACCGCGGGACTGCTGATCACGTCCACGCTGATCACGTGGGCGCTCGGCAACCTTCTCGGCGGCCTCGCGGGCTACTACCGCAAGAACCGCTCGCTGAAGCTCATGGGCGTGCTGGCCATGGGCATCCACCCCGTGCCCTACTACATCGTCGCCCTCGCGCTCCTCGTCGCCTTCGGGTTCATCTGGCCCATCCTGCCCATCGGTGGCGGCTCGGCTATGAACCTGCCGCAGGGGTGGAACTGGGCCTTCGTGTCGAGCGTGATCAAGCACTCCATCCTGCCGTCCCTCTCGCTGATCCTGCTGGGGCTCGGCAGCTGGTTCCTGGGCATGCGCTCGCTGGTGTCGAACATCGTCACCGAGGACTACGTGGTCTACGCGGAGGTCGCGGGCGTCGACAGCCGCCGCATCCTGACCTCCTACGTCATGCGCAACGCGCTCGTGCCGCAGGTCACGGGGCTCGCCATGTCGCTGGGCGCCATCTTCAACGGCGCCGTCATCACGGAGAAGGTCTTCGGCTATCCCGGCCTCGGCTCGCTCCTCATCGACGCGGTCTATGCCGGCGACTACAGCCTGGTGCTCGGCGTGACCACCGTGTCCATCCTGGGCGTGTCGATCTGCGTGCTGGTGATCGACCTGCTCTACCCCATCCTCGATCCGCGCGTGCAGGTGGCGTGATGCTGGCAATCCTGCGCGATCTCCTGCGCTACAACATCGAGTTCCGCATCGGCCTCCTGCTGGTGGGTACCGTGCTGGGCATGGCGATGCTGTCGTTCGTGTCGCCCTACTCGCCCATCGACGTCTACGTCGCGCCGCCCGACGTGCCGCCGTCGGAGGCCTACTGGTTCGGCACCTCCTCGCGCGGGCAGGACGTGTTCTGGCAGCTCACCTTCGCGCTGCGCAACACGCTCGCCTTCGGCTTCGTCGTTGCCATCCTGTCGCGCATCCTGTCGCTCCTGATCGGCCTCGTCGCCGGCTACAAGGGCGGCTGGGTCGACCGGGTGCTCATGTCGATCAACGACACCTTCATCATCATCCCGCTCTTCCCCATCCTCATCCTGTTCTACTTCGTGCTGCGCGACTCCATGAGCTGGGTCCTGCTCGCCGTCATCATGGCCTGCCTCGGCTGGGCCTACGACGCACGGCTCATCCGGTCCGTGGCCATGGGCCTGAAGACCCGCGAGTTCACGCAGACGAGCCTGTTTTCCGGCATGACGACGCGCGAGATCCTCACGCGCGAGCACCTGCCCTACGTGATGCCGATCGTTTTCTCGACCACCATGAACAACATGAACTGGTCGATCGGGCTCGAGGTGACGCTGTCGGTGCTCGGCTTCACCGACATCAACACACCCACCATCGGCGGCATGATCTACTGGGCCAACCAGCACACGGCCATCGTCGCCGGCATCTGGTGGTGGATCGCGTTCCCCGTGATCTTCATCGTCATGGCCTTCGTGGGGCTCTATCTGCTCGCCGTCTCGATGAACGAGTACATCGACCCGCGCAGCCGCCTGGCGCGGGTCGGAGGGGGTGGATCGTGAGCGCCTCTCCCACACGGCCGGAGGGCGTGCCATCCACGGAGCGGGCAGGCCCCGTGCTGCAGGTCCGCGACCTCCAGGCGCATTTCCGGACGCGCTATTTCGGCGTGAACCGCGAGGTGAAGGCCGTCGACGGCGTCACCTTCGACATCCGTCGCGACGAGACCTACGGGCTGGCGGGCGAGTCCAGTTCGGGCAAGACGACGCTGATCAAGACCGTCGCCGGGCTGGTGAAGCCTCCCCTCGAGATGGTGGGCGGCAGCGTCCGCTTCTCGTTCCTGCCGGGCTACGACGCCCTGCACCGCGCCCCGCCGCAGGAGGTGGCCCGCATCCGCTGGCGGCACCTCTCCTACATCATGCAGGGGTCGATGAACGTCCTGAACCCGCTGCGCAAGGTGGGCGGCACCTTCAAGGATTTCGCCGCGCGCCACATGGGCGGGCCGGGCCCCGTGTTCCAGGAGAAGGTGGTCGAGCATCTGGGCCGCCTGCGGCTCGATCCCTCCGTGCTGCAGGCCTATCCGCACGAACTGTCCGGCGGCATGCGCCAGCGCGTCACCATCGCGCTCGCCACGATCTGCCGGCCGGAGTTCATCATCGCCGACGAACCCACGACGGCGCTCGACGTGCTCGTCCAGAAGGACGTGCTCGGCATGCTGCGCTCGGTGCAGCGCGAGATGCGGTCCTCGGTGCTGTTCGTGACGCACGACATGGGCGTGCATGCCCACCTCACCGACCGGCTGGGGATCATGTATGCGGGGCGGCTCGCCGAGGAAGGACCGACGCGAACGCTGTTCGAGCGTCCCCTGCACCCCTACACCCGTCACCTGATCGCCAGCCTGCCCCGCATCGGCGACGACACGCCGCGCAAGGCCCTGGAGGGCAGCCCGCCGAGCCTCGCCGACCCTCCGCCCGGCTGCCGCTTCCACCCGCGCTGCCCGCTGGCGATGGACGTCTGCCGCACGGCGGTGCCGAAGATGGTGGAAGAGGAGCCGGGGCACCGGGTCGCCTGCCATGCCGTCAGCGGGGAGCGTGCCCTATGAGCGCGCCGCTGACGGTCGACAACGTGTCCAAGACCTTCGCGCGCGGCGGCCTTCTGTCCCGTCGCCGCGTCGCGGCGGTGTCGGACGTGAGCTTCACGGTGGGCGCCAACGGGCCGGAGATCTTCACGATCATCGGCGAGTCCGGCTCCGGCAAGACCACGCTGGCCCGCATGATCCTCGGCCTGCATCGCCCGAGCGCCGGCCGGATCACGCTCGACGGCACGGACCTCGCGACGATCCGGGGCAGCGCAGCGCGCCATGCCTTCATGGCGAAGGTGCAGCCCATCTTCCAGAACCCGTTCGAGGCCTTCAATCCGCTGAAGCGCCTCGACCACTATCTCTTCCTCACGGCCCGCCGCTTCGCCGGCGCGTCCTCGACGGCGGAAGAAGAGCGCCTGACGGACGCGGCACTGCGCCAGGTCGGCCTCTCTCTCGCCGAGGCCAAGGGACGTTTTCCGCACGAATTGTCGGGCGGCCAATTGCAGCGCATCGCCATCGCCCGGGCCTTGATCTCGCGACCGAAGCTGATCGTCGCCGACGAGCCGGTCTCGATGGTCGATGCGTCGCTGCGCATGGCCATCGTCAACCAGTTCAAGGCGCTGCGCGACGAGCTCGGCATCTCGATCATCTACATCACCCATGACCTGGCGACCGCCTACTACATCAGCGACCGCCTGATCATCATGCAGAAGGGGCATGTGGTCGAAGCCGGCGATGCCCGCACCGTGCTCGCCGCGCCCCAGCACCCCTATTCCCGCCAGCTTCGCGAGGCCGTCCTCCTGCCGGAGACCCTCGCGGTTCCGTCCACCCCAACCCTTTCGTCCACACCTTGAGACCCGTTCGCCGGAGAGAGCCATGAGAAAAGCTTCCGTCATGCTGGATCGCGACTTCGCGATTGGCCGCACCGATCCCCGCCTGTTCGGCGCCTTCGTCGAGCACCTGGGCCGCTGCGTCTACGGCGGCATCTACGAGCCGGGCCACCCCACGGCCGACGAGAAGGGATTCCGCGGCGACGTGCTCGAGCTCGTGCGCGAGCTCGGCCCCACGATTATGCGCTATCCCGGCGGCAACTTCGTCTCGGGCTACAACTGGGAGGACGGCGTCGGCCCGATGGAGCAGCGCCCGCGCAAGCTCGACCTCGCCTGGTTCACGACCGAGCCGAACACCTTCGGCACCAACGAATTCGTCGACTGGTGCAAGGCGGCCAACATCGAGCCGATGCTGGCGGTGAACCTCGGGACGCGGGCCGGCGACGCGGCGCGCAACCTCGTCGAGTACTGCAACCATCCCGGCGGCACCTACTGGTCGGACCTGCGCCGCCAGCACGGCTGGGAGCAGCCGCACGGCATCAAGTTCTGGTGCCTGGGCAACGAGATGGATGGCCCCTGGCAGATGGAATACAAGACGGCCACGCAGTACGGCCTGGTCGCCAAGGAAGCGGCCAAGATGATGCGCTGGATCGACCCGACCATCGAGCTCGCCGCCTGCGGCTCGTCCGGGCGCAACATGCCGACCTTCGGGCGCTGGGAGGACGAGGTCCTCGAGCACACCTTCGAGCACGCCGAGTACATCTCCCTGCACACCTACCTGAACAACTATGCCGAAGACACGGCGGGCTTCCTCGCCTCGCCCGACATCATGGACATGTTCATCGAGGAGGTGGTCGCCATCGCCGACGGCGTGGCCGCCCGGCGCCGCTCGCCCAAGCGCATCATGCTGAGCTTCGACGAGTGGAACGTCTGGTACCGCACGCGTCGCAAGCGCGCCGACCGCGTCAAGGAAGGCTGGCCGGTGGCCCCGCCGATCCTCGAGGAAATCTACAACATGGAGGACGCGCTCGCCTTCGGCGGCGCCGTCATCTCGCTGCTGAACCACGCCGACCGCGTGAAGGCGGCCTGCCTCGCCCAGCTCGTCAACGTCATCGCCCCGATCATGACCGAGACCGGCGGACCGGCCTGGCGCCAGACGATCTTCTGGCCGTTCGCCCAGATGAGCCGGCTCGGCCGCGGCGAGGTGCTGCGCACCCGCGTCGAATCCGAGACCTACTCGGCCAGCTACTACGACCCGCGTGGCACGCAGGACCTCTACTTCCCAGTCCCCGAGACGCCCTACCTCAAGGTCTCGGCGGTGGCGGACGATGCCGGTGGCCTGGCGCTGTTCCTGCTGAACCGCGACCTGTCGCAGGAGGCCGACGTCACCATCGACGTCCGCAACTTCGGCCGCCTGAAGGTGACGGAAGCCACCGAGCTGCGACACGACGACCTCAAGGCCATCAACACCAAGGACCGCCCCAACCAGGTCAGCCCCGTGGACCTGCGGGACGTCAGCGTGGATGGTGGCACGGTGAAGGCTCGCCTGAAGCCTGCCTCATGGACCGTGGTCAAGCTGAGCGCGGCCTGAGAACCGCGCACCGAGGGACGCGATGCTCGATCGAAGCAAGCCGGGCGGCGCCAAGGCGCCGACCCGCCGGAAGGCCGAGACGGCAGATGGCGTCCGGTCCTTCCTCGTGGTGGATCCCGAGCGGCAGTTCGGGGTCCTGCGGGGTCTCGCCTCCCCGGTCCGGCTTCGCATCCTGCGACTGTTGCGCCGGCATGGACCACTGAACGTCAACAGCATCGCCGAGGCGCTGGATCTGCCGCAGTCGACGATCGCCAGCAACATCCAGATCCTGGAGGAGGCCGAGCTCATCGAGACGACGCTCGGCAAGGCGAGCAAGGGCCAGCAGAAGATCTGCGCCGCACGCTTCGACGAGATCGTCGTCCGCCTCGATCCCGAGGAGACCAGCCGGGAGAAGAACGTCATCGAGGTCGAGATGCCGCTCGGCCTCTACACGAGCTACAACGTCGCGGCCCCCTGCGGCCTGTGCTCGCGGGAGAACATCATCGGCGTCCTCGACGTGCCGGACCTGTTCCTGGACCCGGCCCGCGTGCAGGCGGCGCTGATCTGGTTCGGCCGCGGCTACGTCGAGTACAAGTTCCCCAACAACGCCAAGGTCGTCGGCGCGCCTGTCGAGACGCTGGAGTTCGAGATGGAACTCTCGTCCGAGGTGCCCGGCACGAACACCAATTGGCCGTCCGACATCAGCCTCTGGGTGAACGAAGTGAAGGTCGGGACCTGGACCTCGCCCGGCGACTACGGCGACCAGCGCGGCAAGTTCACCCCGAAATGGTGGAAGCTCGAAGGCTCGCAGTACGGGATCCTGACGAGCTGGCGGATCGGCCCGCAAGGCACGTTCCTCGGCGACCAGAAGATCAGCGACGTCACCACCACCGACCTCAAGCTCTCCGAACACCACTCGATCCGCCTGCGCATCGGCATCGACGAGGCGGTGGGACGCCCTGGCGGCGTCAACATTTTCGGCCGCGGCTTCGGCAACCACAACCAGGACATCGTCATGCGCCTGCACCTGGGGAACAGGGCCGTCGCGATTGCCAGGAAGCCCTGACGAAATACAAACGGCCCTCATCCTGAGCCGGCCGCAGCGCGGCCGAGTCGAAGGACGCAGGGTGCCGGCAGCTGCTCCTTCCTGCGTCCTTCGACTCATGGCCCTCCGGGCCATGGCTCAGGATGAGGGGGGTGGGGGCGGTCGGAACAAGGAACCTACTCTCACCCCTCCTCGGGCTTGATCCCGGCGGCCTTGGCGATGTTGGTCCACACCTCGATCTCCTTGATCTGGTAGGGCCGGAAGGCCTCCGGGTCGCGGATGTCGATGGTGAAGCCGAGCTTCTCGATGGCGGACACCACGTCGGGCTTGCGCAGGCTGGCCATGATCTCCCGCGAGAGGCGGTCCTGGGCGGGCTTCGGGGTGGCGGCGGGCGCGAAGAAGCCGGTCCACGAGGAGGCGTCGGCGCCCGTGATGCCCTGCTCGGACAGCGTCGGGACGTCGGGAAGCTTGGCATTGCGCTTGGGGCTGCCGATGGCGACGCCGCGCAGGGCCTTGTCCTGCACCTGCGCGATGACGCTGGGCAGCGTCGAGTTGGCGATGTCGATGCGGCCGCCGATCATGTCCTGCACGAGCTGCGCGGCGCCCCGGTAAGGCACGTGGGTCATCTTGATGCCCGTGCGGGCCATGAACAGCTCGGTGGACAGGTGCGAACCCGACCCGATTCCCGTCGAGCCGTAGTTGAGCTCGCCGGGCTTGTCCTTCGCGAGCTTGATGACCTCGCCGATGCTCGCCGCCGGCAGGTCCTTGCGAACCACGAACACGTGCTCGAAGGCGCCGACGCCGGCCAGCGGCGCGAAGTCCTTCACCGCGTCGTAGCCGGGCTCCTTCAGCATGAACATATTGTTGCCATGCGTCTGGTTGTTGCCGAACGTGATGACGTGGCCGTCCGGTTCGGCGCGGGCCACCTGACGCGTACCGAGCGCACCGGCGGCGCCGCCGACGTTCTCGACGATGACGTTCTGCCCGAGCACCGTCGAGAGATCCTGCGCGACGATGCGGGCGATCACGTCGGTCGGCCCGCCCGCCGGATAGGCCACCACAAGCCGGATGGGGCGTGACGGCGCCCAGGGGGCCTGCGCCCGCGCGCGCCCGGTCAATGCCAACGACGAAGCTCCGAGCCCCGCCAGCACGGCGCGACGGTTCAGTCCCATGGTGTCCTCCCTGTCCTTCGACGCAACTCTCTGGTTCGCGGCGGGATGATTGCGGATCGCCGCGGGGCCGGCAAGACCGGCCGTGCGGTCAGGCCCTCTTCCAGGCGAGGCCGCCGAGCACGCGCGCGGTCGCCGCGTGGACGACGCGGGCCTTGCCGAGCGCATCGAGGTGGGAGAAGGCCGCGCCCAGCGGCACCTCCGCATCGACGGCATCGACCGGCCCGGCCGCGCGCAGGATGTCCGCGAGGGGCAGGTCTCCCTCCCCGGGCGGAAGCCGGTTCTCCCGGGCCTCCGTCGCGAGCCCCTCGGGCGGCGGCGAAGCGGCGGGGGCGTCGCACACCTGCAGATTGCCGATGGCGCCCCTCGGAAGAGCCGCGACCTGGGCGGCCGTCCCGCCCGAGCGGATCAGGTGAAGACAGTCGAGCACGATGGCACCGTTGGGCATCCCGGCCCGCCGCACCACCTCGACCGCCTGCTCCAGCGTCTGCACGGAGCGGAAGCGCATGAACTCCAGGTCGACGCCGAGGCCGAACTCCGCCGCGGCCCCGCACGCGACGGCGAAGGCCTCGCTCACCGCGGCGAGGTCGGTATCGTTGCCGGTGCACAGCACCCGCGTCGCGCCGATGCGGGCGCCGGCCTCGAACACGGGGCGCAGCGCCGCCGCCGTCGTCTCGCGCGACAGGCTGATCATCTCGATGGTGCGGATGCGCAGGCCCCAGGCCGCCGCGGCATCGGCCGTGGCCCGCAGGAGGGCCGGATCGTCCTCGAGCGCGTAGGCGGCACCGCCGGGAACGGCCGGCGCGGTCCGCAGGCCCACGGCGGCGAACCCCGCCTGCGCCGCCACGCGGATCAGGTCGGGAGGGGGCAGATCGAGAAAACCGAGCGGCGACAGGCCGAAGGATGGCCCCCGCGCGGAGACGTCGGACAGGGACATGGGCGTCTCCCGCTGGAATGGACCACGCGACAGTGCAGCAAGGCCGCCGCCCAGACAACATGCCCCGGCGGGACCTTCGACTTCCGCTCGACAGACGACGCCTGCACCACCGAGAATGGATGCTCGGGGAGAAAAGCGAGGGAGCAAATCGCCATGTGCCACGTCTGCGTGATCGAGAGCGTGAAGGCCCGCATGGACCGCAGGTCCTTCTTCAGGATCGCCGCCGCGGGGGCGGCCGCCGCGGCCGTGGCGCCGTCGGGCGCCGACGCGCAGGAGCGGACCCTGCGATACCGCCAGGTCGTGGATCTGACGCACACGCTGACGCCCGACTTCCCGACCTATTTCGGGACGCCGGCCTATGCGCGCGAGATGGCCTTCAGCTGGGCCAAGGACAAGTTCAACCTCTACAACCTCAGCTACGGCGAGCACGCCGGGACGCATTTCGACGCCCCGTTTCACTTCAGCGCGGACGGCCAGAGCGTCGACCAGATCCCTCTCGACAAGCTCGTGTGCCCGATCGCGGTGGTGGACGTCAGGTCCAAGGCCGCCGCCGACGCGGACTACCGCGTCACGCCGGACGACCTGAAGGCCTTCGAAGCGAAGAACGGCCGCATCCCGGACGGGGCCTGCGTCGCGATGCTGTCGGGATGGGATGCGCATCTGGGAACGGCGAAGTTCCGCGGCGAGGACGCCGCCAAGACGCTGCATTTCCCCGGCTTCCACCTGGAGGCCATCGACTTCCTCGCCAAGGAGCGCAACGTCGCGGGCATCGCGGTCGACACGCTGTCGCTCGACCACGGGCCGTCAAAGGACTTCGCCGTCCACTACGCCTGGCTCGGCTCGGGGCGCTATGGCATCGAGGCCGTGGCCAACCTGGCGGCCCTTCCGCCGACGGGAGCCACGCTGGTCGCCGGCGCGCCGAAGTTCAAAGGCAGCAGCGGCGGTCCCGGCCGCGTGATGGCCTTCGTGTGAGACATCGGTTTGCACTCCCTCTCCGCGTCCTGGCCGGGCTTGGCCCGGCCATCCACGACTGCGGATGGCCCCGGCAGAGTCGTCGATGCCCGGGCCAAGCCCGGGCATGACGGCTCAGAGAGAGCAGAGGGTGCTCAGCCGCGGGCGGCCATGATGCGCTGGACGCCGCTGAGCACGGCCTTGAGCGAGGCCATGACGATGTTGGGGTCGATCCCCACGCCGTGGAGCGTGCGGCCGGCCTCGTCCTCGAGCTTCACGTAGCAGGCGGCGGTGGCGTTCGCGCCGCGGCCCACCGCGTGCTCCTGGTAGTCGAGGAACGAGAAGCTGACGCCGTAGGTGCGCTGCAGGGCATCGACGAACGCATCGATCGGCCCGTTGCCCTCGCCCTCGATGGTCCGGATCGTGCCGTCCTGGAGGCGGATGTCCGCCGTCAGGGTCCGGCTGCCGACGGCGGTCGGGTAGGTCTTGTGCGACACGAGGGTCAGCGGCGCGTCGGTGAGCAGGTAGGTGGACTGGAACAGGGCCCAGAGCGCGGAGCTGGTCAGCTCCTTGCCGTCCTCGTCCATCTTCTCCTGCGCGATCTTGGAGAACTCGATCTGCAGCGGCCGCGGCAGGTCGAGGCCATGGTCGGCCTGCAGCACATAGGCCATGCCGCCCTTGCCCGACTGCGAGTTGATGCGGATCACCGCCTCGTAGTCACGCCCGACGTCCTTGGGGTCGATCGGAAGATAGGGCACCTGGAACAGCGGATCGTTGCGCTTGGTCAGCGCGTCGAAGCCCTTCTTGATGGCGTCCTGGTGCGAGCCGGAAAACGCCGTGTAGACGAGCTCGCCCACATAGGGATGGCGCTCATGGACCGGCAGTTGCGTGCAGTACTCCGACACGCGCCGGATCTCGTTGACGTCGCGCAGGTCGAGTTCCGGATCGACGCCCTGGGTGAACAGGTTCAGCGCCATCGTCACGATATCGACGTTGCCGGTGCGCTCGCCATTGCCGAACAGGGTGCCTTCGACACGGTCGGCGCCCGCCATCAAGGCGAGCTCCGCGGCGGCCACGGCCGTGCCGCGATCGTTGTGCGGATGGATCGACAGCAGCACGCAGTCGCGGTCGGAGATGTGCCGGCCGAACCACTCGAACTGGTCGGCATAGACGTTGGGCGTCGCCATCTCGACCGTCGCCGGCAGGTTCAGGATCAGCTTGTTCTGCGGCGTCGGCTTGATGACGGCCTTCACCGCCTCGCAGATCTCCAGCGCGTAGTCGAGCTCCGTGCCCGTGAAGCTTTCGGGCGAATACTCGAAGGTGAAGCGCGTCTCGGGCGCCTTCGCGGCCAGCGCCTTCACCTGCGCGGCCGCCTCGGTCGCGATCTTGATGATGCCCTGGCGATCGGACCGGAACACCACGTCCCGCTGCAGCGTCGACGTCGAGTTGTAGAAGTGCAGGATGACGTCCTTGGCCCCCTTCACCGCCTCGAACGTGCGCTCGATGAGTTCGGGCCGGCACTGCGTCAGCACCTGGATGGCGACGCCGTCGGGGATCATCCCGCCTTCGATGATCGAGCGAACGAAGTCGAAATCGGTCTGCGAAGCGGCCGGGAACGCCACCTCGATCTCCTTGAAGCCCATCCTCAGGAGCAGGTTGAACATGCGGGTCTTGCGCTCGACCCCCATCGGCTCGATCAGCGCCTGGTTGCCGTCGCGCAGGTCCACCGAGCACCAGATGGGAGCCTTGGTGAGGACGTTGGAGGGCCAGCGGCGGTCGGGCAGGTTGACGGGCGTATAGGCGCGGTACTTCGAAATCGGCATCGTGGACATGAATGAAACCCTTGTGCTGAGGCGGCATCAGGTCGGCGAGAGGCGCCCGACGAGCCGCAATGCGATGGACAAGCCTTGAACCCCGGCGCTCAGAGCGCCGGGCGGCTAAGTCGAAGGGTCAGATCCCAGAGGATGGTCCGAACTCGCATGGGCGCGACGTAACCACAGCCGGGCCGCGCGATCAATCCGCAAGTGGCCGGACAAGCGCAATCAGAGCCGCAAAGCGGTGCGGATCAGCAGGCCGACGACGCCGAGGGCCGCGACGCTGGCCGCCCACAGGCCGACGAACCAGGCCACGCGCTTCCACCAGGGGCCGGGCGCGGAAGGCCTAATGATAGCCCCCGCCGACATGCACCTTGCCGCGGAACACCCAGTAGGAATAGGCGGTGTAGGCCAGGATGAGCGGGATCAGCACGGCGGCGCCGGTCAGCAGGAAGGCGAGGCTCTCCGGCGGCGCGGCCGCCTCCCAGATCGTGACCGAGGTGGGGACGATGTAGGGATAGAAGCTGATGCCCAGCCCCGCATAGGACAGGACGAACAACGCCAGCGCCGCCAGGAAGGGCGCGAGTTCGCGCCTGGTCGCGAGCGATCGCAGCAGGACGAACGCCGCGGCCGCCACCAGCAGCGGCACCGGAAAGGTGAACACGGCCTGCGGCCAGGCAAACCACCGGTGCATGAAGGCCGGGTTCAGGAAGGGCGTCCACAGGCTCACGGCGGCGATGGCCAGCAGCGTCCCGACGCCCGTGAGGCGAGCGAAGCGGTAGGCCTTGTCCTGCAACGGGCCCTCCGTCTTGAAGACCAGCCAGGTGGCGCCCAGCAGCGCGAAGCCGACCACGAGCGCGACCCCGGTGAGCACGCTGAACGGCGTCAGCCAGTCCCACCATCCGCCCGCATAGGCGCGACCGCGGACCGGAATGCCCTGCACCAGCGCACCCAGGGCGATGCCCTGCGCGAAGGCGGCCAGCGTGGAGCCACCCGCGAAGGCCCAGTCCCAGAGGAACTGGCCGCGGCGGGTGCGCCAGCGGAACTCGAAGGCGACGCCGCGGAAGATCAGCCCCAGCAGCATGACGATGATCGGCACGTACAGGGCCGGCAGGATCACCGCGTAGGCGAGCGGGAACACGGCCAGGAGCCCGCCGCCGCCCAGCACCAGCCAGGTCTCGTTGCCGTCCCACACGGGCGCGACCGAGTTCATCATGTCGTCGCGCTGCGCCTCCTCCTCGACGAAGGGGAACAGGATCCCGACGCCGAGGTCGAAACCGTCGAGGACGACGTAGGCCAGCACGGCGAAGGCGATGAGGGCGGCCCAGACGAAGGCGAGATCGGTTTCCATCGCGGCCCCCTTCAGCGTACCGGAACCGTGTCCTGGGCGTCCATGGCGGGGGCGGGCATGATGCCGCTCGCGCGCATGGGATCGGCCGGCAGGTCGGGCTCGTTGCGGTGGGGCGGTCGCGACATCAGCCTCAGGATGTAGAAGGTGCCGCTGCCGAACAGCGCGAAATAGACCAGGACGAAGGCGACCAGCGAGGCGCCGACGGCCTCGGCCGCGACGGCCGAGACGGAGTCGGCGGTGCGCAGGAGGCCGTAGACCGTGTAGGGCTGCCGGCCCACCTCCGTGGTGATCCAGCCCGCGAGCACGGCGCCGAAGCCGGCCGGCCCCATGGCCACGGCCGCCCGGTGGAGCCACGGCGCGTCGTAGAGCCTGCGGCGCCAGCGCAGAACGAGGCTCCACAGGCCGATGGCGACCATCGCGAAGCCCAGCCCCACCATGACCCGGAAACTCCAGAACACGATCAGGGCGTTCGGGCGGTCCTGCGGGGGGAAGTCCTTGAGCCCGCGGATGGTGCCGTCCCAGGAATGGGTGAGGATGAGGCTGCCGAGCTTCGGGATCTCGAGGGCGTAGTCCGTGCGCTCCCTGGCCATGTCGGGGATGCCGAACAGGATGAGCGGGGCTCCCGCGCGGGTCTCGAAATGCCCCTCCATCGCCGCGATCTTCGCCGGCTGGTGTTCCAGGGTGTTGAGCCCGTGAAAATCCCCCGCCACGACCTGGATCGGCGCGACGATGGCGGCCATCCACATGGCCATCGAAAACATCGTGCGGGCGGCCTCGTTGCCGCGGTCGCGCAGCAGCTGGAAGGCTCCCACCGCGCCGACGACGAAGGCCGTGGTGAGGTAGGCGGCCAGCACCATGTGGACGAAACGGTAGGGAAACGACGGGTTGAAGATGACCTGCCACCAGTCGAGCACGATGAACTGTCCGGCCGCGTTCGTGCCGTAGCCCGCCGGCGTCTGCATCCAGCTGTTCACCGACAGGATCCAGAAGGCCGACATGGCCGTCCCGGCCGCGACCATGGTGGTGGCCAGCATGTGCAGCACGGGGCCAACCCGCTGCATGCCGAACAGCATCACGCCCAGGAAGCCGGCCTCCAGGAAGAAGGCCGAGAGCACCTCGTAGCCCATCAACGGGCCAAGGACCGGGCCGACCTTGTCCGAGAACACGCTCCAGTTCGTCCCGAACTGGTAGCTCATCACGATGCCGGAGACGACGCCCATGCCGAAGGCGATCGCGAAGATCTTCTTCCAGTAGGTGAAGAGGTCGAGATAGACGCTGCGCCCCGTCTTCAGCCAGAGGGCCTCCAGCACGAACAGATAGCTCGCCAGCCCGATCGAGAACGCGGGGAAGATGATGTGCGCGCTGATCGTGAAGGCGAACTGCCAGCGGGCCAGAAGAAGCGCATCCATGGCGGGGGAACCACGTGCTGACGGAAAGGTTGCCGGCGATCGTACAGGAGTGCGGTGGGGAAAGCAGCCTCGGTGACCCAGGCCCGCGACGATCGCTGCCCAGCCGCCCGCTCGCGCGACTTCACGACGTCCGGCCGACTGGCTAACGATAGGGGGCCCCGGCCCTCCCCCGCCGCCGGTCCGGAACTCCCATGTACCAGCCCACCAAGACCTCACGGCCGCTCGTCATCGCCTCGGTCATGACGACCATGTTCATGGTGGCGATCGAAGCCACCATCGTCTCGACCGCCATGCCGCGCATCGCGGCGGAACTCGGCGGGCTGGACATCTACAGCTGGGTGTTCTCGGCCTTCCTCCTGTCGCAGACGGCCATGACGGTGGTCTTCGGCAAGCTCGCCGACCAGTTCGGCCGCAAGCCGGTGATCCTGGCCGGCATCGGCATCTTCGTCCTGTTTTCCGCGCTGGCGGGTCTGGCCTGGTCCATGCCGTCGCTGATCGTGTTCCGGCTCCTGCAGGGCGTCGGCGCGGGCGCCATGCAGCCCGTGGCGATGACGCTGGTCGGCGATCTCTACCCGGCAGCCGAACGGGGCAAGGTGCAGGGCTACCTGGCGAGCGTATGGGCGACGTCGGCCATCGTCGGTCCCCTGGTCGGTGGCCTCATCACGAAGCACCTGACGTGGTCCTGGATCTTCTGGATCAACCTTCCAATCGGCGCCCTCGCGGCGCTGGGCTACCTGCTGTTCCTCAAGGAGGCCCCGCAGCGCGAGAAGCGCTCCATCGACGTCCTGGGGGCGGTCCTGTTCACGCTGGCGATCACTGCCCTGATGGCGTTCCTCGGTGCGGTGGGCACGGGCGGACCGGCGCTGGCCGCCTCGGCGGCGGCGTTCCTGGTGCTGGCCACGCTGTTCGTGCTGCAGGAGGGACGCGCTCCGGATCCGATGATCTCCTTCGCGCTCTGGCGAAGGCGCCCCCTCGCCGTCTCCAACACGGCCTGCCTGCTGGCCAACATGGCCCTGATGTGCCTCACGGCGTTCCTGCCGATGTACCTGCAGACCATTCAGCATCGCAGCGCCGTAACCGCCGGCTTCGCCCTGACCATGATGGTTCTGGGTTGGCCCGCGGGCGCCACCATCTCCGGGCGGATCTTCCCGAATTTCGGACTGAAGCCGGTGATCGTGGTCGGCAGCCTGTTCGTGCCCGTGGGCGCCAGCCTGTTCCTCCTGCTCGACAAGGACACCCCGGTCTGGCTGCCCGCAACGGGATCGCTGGTCATGGGCTTCGGCATGGGCCTTCTCAGCGTCTGCTGCATCGTGCTGGCGCAGGAGATCGTGGACCGGTCGCAACGCGGCGCGGCGACGGCCTCGAACGCCTTCTCGCGCAACCTGGGGAACACGGTGGGCGCCGCCGTGTTCGGCGCCGTCCTGAACCTCGGCCTCGCCCGCAACGGCTTCGCGGACGTCAGCTCCGAGCGGCTCAGGCAGTTGCTCGAACAGGGCCGCACCACCGACGCCGCGCTGGAAGGAGCGCTGGCCGGCGCCCTCCACCTCACCTTCGCGACGATGCTGGGCGTGTCGCTGCTGATCGTCGTCGCGGCATTCCTGCTTCCGGCAACGGACATCGGCCGCCGGCCGAGGGCTCCAAGCCAGCCCTACGCCCCCGCCCGGGGGCCCACGGAAGCGCCCAACGGCTGATTGGATCACCCGGCGGCGGCGCGACGTTGCGACATGGTTAAGCTTCCGTTGAGCGGAGGCGGATCCGAAACGCGGAAAATCGGCGGCACCGCTTAACGGCGCAGTATTCGTATCCGAGATCCGATCAGTTTTATTCAATGTCGTCGCTTGAGGACTGCGACGCGGGGGTGGTATCACCACGCTGCGACACGCAAGACGTCGCCGAATAGATCCTCCAGCCTTGCCGATCACGAGGCCGGAAACCGAAACCCGCCGCGCGGGACCGGAGCAACGTCGCACAGCAAAAAGTGTGTTCGACAGCAAAAGCCGTCGGAGGACGCAATGAAAGGCATTTGGCTGTTCATCATCGCCTGCGCCATCGGCGTCGGCTTGAACATACCTCTCCTCGTGAACAACGAGGAAATACTGATTTCGACGAGTTCACTGGAGAGCGGGTGGAAGACGCGTTGCGTCTACTACAAGCCCTTCGACGTGGTGACCGTCGACATTCCCCACTACCAAAGTTGCAGTCGCGTGCGCCAGGAGAACCCGGTCAAGCGCCCCGGCCAATTCTTCTGGGAGCAGAAAGCCTGAGGTCTCGTCAGCATGATGTCAGCGAGGATGCTACGAGCGCGACAGCTGAAATTTGCTCTTTGCGAAATCGGATACCGGATTCACTGAACAAGCAACATCATCATTGCCGATTTTGTCGGGAGCATTCGTCTTCCGTCATTTAATTCACGTTCGCCAGATGCAATTTGTTAAGACGATGGGCGCGTCATGACGGTATCGCACTCATAGGTAAGCCCGTCATGTCCGACTACAACCTGACAGAACGTCTTGCGTATATCGGCCTCGACGCCAAAGCAGTGAACGCTCTGCGCGCGAGTCAGCCCGTTATCGATAAGGAAATTTCCGGAGTCCTGGACGAGGTCTATACGCAGATCCGATCCAACTCCAAGACGAAGAGCCTGTTTTCCGACAGCTCGCGCATGGATTGGGCCAAGACCAAGCAGGTCGAGCACTGGAACCGCATCGCTCAGGGAGACTTCGGCGAACACTATGCGAGTGCCGTGACGACGGTCGGAAAGGTGCACGCCCGCGTCGGGCTGGAGCCTCGATACTACATCGGCTCCTACGCCCTGATCGTGGAACGCCTGATCGGCAAGATCGTCGAGAAGAGCTGGCCGAAGACCTTCATGGGCAAGCCGGCGCAGGGCCTGGAAAGCCTGAAGGGGCAGATCGCCGGCGTCGTGAAGGCGGCGCTGCTGGACATGGACCTCGCGATCTCCGTCTACATCGACTCGTCCGAGGAGATGCGCAAGGCGGCGGAAGCCAAGGCGCTCGAAGCCGAGCGCCGCGCCGCGGACATCCGCGAGTCCGCGCTGCAGCAGATCGGCGATGCGCTGTCGGGGCTCGCCGAGGGCGACCTGACCCGCAGGCTCACGGGCGAACTGCCGGACGAGTTCGGCAAGCTCGGCTCCGACTTCGACGTCGCGGCGGAGCACCTCAGCGACTTCGCGCTCCAGATCAAGGCGATCTCGGCGGAGACCTCGAACTCGGCCCGCGAGATCATGGCCGGGTCGCAGGACCTGTCCAACCGCACCGAGCAGCAGGCCTCCGCGCTCGAGGAAACCGCGGCGACGACGGAAGAGCTCGCCGCGTCGGTGAAAAGCTCCGCCCAGGCCTCACGCCAGGCCGTGTCCTACGCCGACGAGGCCCGCGCGGTCGCCGAGGAGGGCGGCAAGATCGTCGGCCAGGCGGTCGACGCCATGGCGCGCATCGAGCAGGCCTCGGCGAAGATCACCGAGATCACCTCGGTCATCGACGAGATCGCCTTCCAGACCAACCTCCTCGCCCTCAATGCGGCCGTCGAGGCCGCACGGGCCGGCGATGCCGGCAAGGGCTTCGCCGTGGTGGCCGCCGAGGTGCGGACCCTCGCCCAGAGGTCCTCGGAAGCCGCCAAGGACATCGGCGGCCTCATCTCGACCTCGACGGTGGAGATCGGCCAGGGCGTGAAGCTGGTCCGCGAGGCCGGCAGCACGCTGGTCCGGATCGTGGACGCCTCGACCAAGGTGCTCGGCACCGTGAGCGAAATCTCGACGGCGACGGCCGAGCAGGCCAACGGCATCGACGAGATGGCCCAGGCGGTCGCCCACATGGACGAGATGACCCAGCAGAACGCCGCGATGGCGGAGGAAAGTGCCGCCGCCTCGTCGCAGCTCTCCCAGCAGGTCCAGCGGCTCCACCAGCAGGTCGAGCGGTTCCGGACACACGAGGGGCACGTGGTCTCCCATGCGGACGACCACGCAGCGACCGGCGCCGGAAACGAACCGGCCCGGCTGCGCAAGCTGGCCGCCGCCGCCTTCACCCCGGCGAAGTCCGGCGCCAAGCAGCCGCTGGCGAAGAAGCCCGCCCCGGCGCCCGCCAGGGCCGCAGCACCCGCGGCGGCCCCTCGAAAGGCAGTCGGCAGCGACTGGAGCGAGTTCTAGACGTCCTCTCCTCGGCAGGACTCCTCCCGAAGGGGCGGGCCTCGTGCCCGCCCCTGACCATTTGGTACCGACGCACGTCACAGCGCGGCCCAACCGTTCGTGCTAGTCATCCCCATGACCTGCAGGAGAACCGCCATGGCCCATGACGCCCTCGAGCTACGCACGCTGATTTCCGCGGAAGGCGAGCTCCGCATCACCCTGGAGCCCGTCACGATCGCCGATCCCGGCGCGGGCGAGATCGTGGTCCGGGTCGAGGCGGCCCCCATCAATCCGTCCGACCTGGGCCTTCTTCTGGGCCCGGCCGATCCGTCGACGCTCGCCGCAGCCGGATCGGCTCTCGTGGCGCGCGTGTCTCCCGCTGGGCTTTCCGCGGTGCAGGGGCGCGTCGGACAGGCGATGCCGGCCGGGAACGAGGGTGCCGGCACGGTGATCGCGGCGGCCCCGGACGTCGCTCACCTCGTCGGCCGCAAGGTGGGCATGATCGGCGGCGGCATGTACGCGACGCTGCGCAAGATCGCGGCCCGCGACTGCATCGTCCTGCCCGAGGGCATCGGGGCCGCCGAGGGCGCAGCCCTGTTCGTCAACCCGCTCACGGCGCTGGGCTTCGTCGAGACCATGCGGATGGACGGGCACAAGGCCATCGTCCACACGGCGGCGGCCTCGAACCTCGGCCAGATGCTGGTTCTCATCTGCAAGGCCGACGGCATCCCGCTCGTCAACGTGGTGCGCAACCAGGCCCAGGTGGACCTGCTGCGCGGGCTGGGCGCCGAGCACGTCGTCGACAGCAGCCGGCCCGATTTCGACGCGAGCCTCGCGGCGGCTCTGGCCGCCACGGGCGCCACGCTCGCCTTCGACGCGATCGGCGGCGGGGACATGGCGAGCCGCATTCTCAACGCCATGGAGGCCGTCGCGGTCCGGTCGCTTCCCACCTACAGCCGCTACGGATCCACCGTGGCCAAGCAGGTCTACATCTACGGCGCGCTCGACATGAGCCCGCTGGTCCTGCGCCGCGGCTTCGGGTTCACCTGGAACGTCGGGGGCTGGCTGCTCTTCAACTTCCTGCAGAAGGCCGGCCGGGACGTGGCGGCCCGCATGCGCCAGCGCGTCGTCGACGAGATCCGCACGACCTTCGCCAGCCGCTACACGCGGACGGTGGGCCTCGCCGACATGCTGAAGCCCGACGTCATGGCCGCGGCCAACAGGAAGAGCACCGGCGAGAAGATCCTGGTCGATCCCAGCGCCTAGAGCATCATCCCACCAGGTGGATGCCGGTTGGTGGAAAAAGATGATGCTCAACCAGGACCCTGGAGCGGACGACCTGACGCAGTCAGGTCTGTTTCCGCTCCAGAAGACTCTCAGCCGGTCTTCACCCGGCCCATGCGGTTCAGCACCTCGCGCGGAATGCCGTAGGCCTTCACCACGGCATCCCAGTGCCGGAGTCCGCACAACTCGCGCTGAATCATGAACGCCCAGGCCTTTTCGGCCGCCGCGTCGAGCAAGGCGGCGCGGCGGGCCGGATCCGGCGCGCCGGCGGCGTCGAAGGCCTTCAGGCGCGCCACGGCCGTCTCGACCTGGGTGCCGATGCTGCCGAGCGACTCGGCCTTGAGCTGGGCGATTTCGGTGTCGAGGACGTTCGCCCCGGTCTCTCGACGGGACGAGGAGGCGACACCCTGTGGCATGCGAAGCGTCATGGGACCAATGTGGGGCGGCGGAGCCGGACTGGCCAGCCCCTCCCCCCTCAGGCGGCCTTCGCGATGCCGCCGCCCGCGCGGTCCGTGTTGTCGAACACCGTGACGCGGGCGGAAGGCGCCGGCCAGTGCGGACACATGAGCCACAGGCGGAAAAGGTGGCGCCGCCGCTCGGGCTCCGGCCAGTCCTCGTAGTCCGTGCGACCGTGAATGATCGTCCGGTCATTGAGGAACTGCATGTCGCCGGGCTGGAACTCCATGTCGAGGTAGACGCCGTCGCGGGCGGTCACGCCTTCAAAGAAGGAGAGGGCCTCGGCGACTCGCGCATCGAGGGTGCCGCCGTTCTGCTGGGCGCCGCTGCGGATGAGCTCCGGGATGAAATTGCAGTGGAGCTGTCCGTCGGCGTCGGTGGTGAACACGGGCAGCCTCGGGCTCAGCGCCGGACTGTCGCCGCGGTCCGCGGCCGGCCTGTAGAAGGGAAGGCCCTGGACAAGCGGCTCCAGCAGGTCCGGGCGCTCGGCGAGAAACGTGTTCCAGACCGTGGCCGAGGACGCGATGCGGCTCAGTCCGCCGGTCTTGGCATTGCGCAGACAGAACAGACCCACCACGTCGGGCGGATCGCGGTGCATGCTGATGAGCCCGCCGCGCCGGTAGGGGCGCTCGTTGCCCGGCTCGCGTCGGTCAAAGACGTCGCCGAGATAGTCGCCGCGGTGGCTCTGGGACACCGAGACGCCGAGATGGGCGCCGATCCCCATGAAGATCTGCCGCAGCGTGTCCTCGGGATAGCGCGTGACGTCGATGCCCTTGATCAGGACGAAGCCGCGGCCGGCGCGCAGGACCTGGTCCATGGCCGCGAGGTCCGGGCCGAGGACAGGAAGCGGAAAGTCGGCGCGGCCGATGTCGGAGAGCGCGAGGCCGCGCAGGGACATGACCGTCACCGCCCGGTCGATCTCGTCGAGATGGGCGGGCGTCAGGGCGAACTCCCAGCCTTGCCGCGGGCCGAACGCGTCGCCGCGCCAGGCGAGCGGCGCGGAAACCGGCCTTCGCGCCGAAACAACCGTGTCAGCCATCGTTTCCCCCTTGGTCGTGTTTACGGGAAGGATGTCCGATGGCCGTGGCGGGGACAAGAACCGGGCCGGGCATGCCCGTCCTGCGCCCAGCAACGGTCTCCCCGGCGGCCTTGGCGAGGGCGCGGGGTCCGTCTACTGATGCCGGCACGTCTCACCGGGGAAAGGACACGCCATGGTCACGCAGTCGGACGGGAAGGTCGCGGTGGTCACCGCGGGAGGAAGCGGCATGGGCGCGGCCTGCGCCAGGCGCCTGGCCGCGGATGGCTTCCAGATCGCCGTGCTGTCGTCCTCGGGCAAGGGCGAGGCCCTTGCCGGCGAACTCGGCGGCCTCGGCGTCACCGGATCCAACCAATCGAACGACGACCTCAAGCGCCTCGTGGACGCCGTCATGGCGAAGTGGGGCCGCATGGACGTCCTCGTCAACAGCGCCGGACACGGTCCCCGCGCGCCCATCCTCGAGATCACGGACGAGGACTGGCACCGCGGCATGGAGGTCTATTTCCTGAACGTGGCCCGGGCCGCGCGGCTGGTCGCGCCGGTGATGGCCGCCCGGAAGGGCGGCACCATCATCAACATCTCGACCGCCTGGATGTTCGAGCCGAGCCCGATGTTCCCGACCTCGGCGGTCTTCCGCGCCGGGCTGGCGGCCTACACCAAGCTCTTCGCCGACACGTTCGCGGCCAGCAACGTGCGCATGAACAACGTGCTGCCGGGCTGGATCGACAGCCTGCCGGCCACCGAGGAGCGCCGCAGCAGCGTTCCGATGGGGCGCTACGGCACCAGCGAGGAGATCGCGGCAACGGTGTCCTTCCTGGCCTCCGACGGGGCGGGCTACATCACCGGCCAGAACATCCGGGTGGACGGCGGCCTGATGCGCTCGATCTGAGCCTGGATGGGTGAATTGCCGGACTGCCCGCCCCCCAGGGATGCGTGCTAGGAGGGCGCCATGGTGACGCTGGCCCAAATCCTGACCGTCGGCGCCCTGCTGATCGTGCCGGGCCCGACGAACATCCTCCTCGCCGCCAGCGGTGCGGCGGGCGGCGCGCGGGCCGGCCTGCCCCTCGGGGTGGCAGCGGCGACGGGCTATCTCGTCGCGGTCACCCTCCTGACCGCAGTAGCGGGCCCTGCCCTCACCGGTCATCCGCTGCTGCCTCTGCTGCTCAAGGCCGCGGCGACGGTGTGGCTGCTGGTCTGCGCGGTGCGTCTCTGGCGCAACCCGTCCACTCTCTCGGCCTCGCCCGGCCGTGTCGGAGCGGCGGCGATTTTCCTCACCACGCTGCTCAACCCGAAGGCCCTCGTTTTTGCCCTCGCCCTCGCTCCCGCCGATGCAGCGGAACTGCCCGGATTTCTGGCCGCCCTCGCCACCCTCACGGTGATGGCCTGCATGGCCTGGGCCGGCCTGGGGTCGCTCGCCGCCCGGGGCCTCGCGGGACGGGTGACGGTGGACGGCCTCAACAAGGGCGGCGCCGTGGTGCTGACCGGATTCGCGGCCGCCCTGGGCGTATCCGCCCTGGGCTGACGTCGGCAGCGCCGTCACGGCGGTGGACGGCTTGCCGACTTCGCCCCGCCGTGCACTCTGGCGCGAAGATCGGCGGGGATTCTCGGCAGGAGCGGCACGCGTGGAAGGACAGAACGTCGTCATCGTCGGGGGCGCCTCGGGCCTGGGCCTGGCCACGGCGCGCCTGATGCTCCGCCGCGGGGCGAGCGGCATCGGCCTGATCGACCGCAACGCCGACGCCCTCACGAGCGCCGCCGCGACGCTGGCCGGCGGCGGGGCCACGGTCGCGACGGCCGTGGCCGACATCGTCAGGCGGGAGACCGCCCATGCCGGATTCGAGGCCGTGGCCGCCACGCTGGGGCGCGTCCACGCCCTCGTGAACAGCGCCGCCATCTACCCCCGCCGGCCGATCCTCGAGATCACGGACGAGGAGTGGGACCTCGAGAACGCCATCAACGTGAAGGGCACCTATCACATGATGGTCGCCGCGGTGCTGCACATGCGCCGCTTCGTGGAGCCGCCGAAGGTCACCGGCCGCATCGTCAACGTGACCTCCGTCGACGCCTTCAAGGCCCACCCGCAGAACGCGCACTACGCCGCCACCAAGGCCGCCGTGGTGAGCCTGACCAAGTCCTTCGCCCAGGAATGCGCCAAGGACCAGATCCTGGTGAACTCGGTCGCCCCGGCGGGCTTTGCGACCGATCGCGCCAAGGAACTCGGCTTCCTGCCGGAACTGGCCAAGGCGAGCGCGCTGGGACGGGCGGCCGAACCCGACGAGATGGCCGAGTGGATCGTGATGATGGCGTCGAGCCGGAATACCTACGCGACGGGCGAGAACGTCGTGGTGAGCGGAGGCTACATCTATGTCTGAGACGGGAGCCGCGGCACTCAAGACCGTGCTGGTGACGGGGGCGACGAGCGGGATCGGCGAAGCGACCGTCCGATCCCTGCGGGCCGGCGGGTACAAGGTCTATGCGCTCGGCCGCAACGTCGGCGCCCTCGACGCCCTGGCGGCGGACACGGGCGCGCTGCCGGTGGTGGCGGACGTGTGCGACACCGACGCGGTCCTCGCCGGGCTGGCAGGGGCCGACATCGACGTCCTCGTCAACAATGCCGGCGTGCTGCCGGCGCGGGTCCCGTTCCAGGAGCTCGAGCCGGCCGCCATTGACGCCATGCTCGACGTGAACCTGAAGGCGCCGATCCAGCTCACCCGGGCCCTCCTGCCGGGCATGATCTCCCGGCGACGGGGCCACCTGATCTATATCGGGTCGAGCGCGGGCCAGGCCGCCTTCCCCGCCATGAGCGTCTACGGCACCGGCAAGGCCGGGCTCAGCATGTTCTGCGACAACCTGCGGCTCGACCTTCTGGGCACCGGCCTGCGCGTCAGCGAGATCGCGCCCGGCCGCGTCCAGACGAAGCTCTACCGCACCGCGCTGGACGCCAAGGGCCTGTTCGAGTTCTACGACGGCTATCGGCCGCTTACGCCCGAGGACGTCGCAGCGGCCATCGCCCACGTGATCGCCCTGCCCGCCCATGTCGACGTCGCTCGGCTGGAGCTCTTCCCGACCGACCAGGCCAGTGGCGGCGGCCTGATGGTGAAGGATCCGGGCTGACCCAAGCTCGACCAAAAGTTGCTGGATTATCTTTGTCATCCAATAGGTTGACCAAACCGCCTGAATCAATCTCACAAGCGGCGACCATAGCCAGCGAACACAGAAATTGAGACTCGAAGTTGCAGCTTTTACAATGCGTTAACCATGTTCGTTAACCTCGCGGCTCAGGTCAGCCCAGGCTCACGAGGCCCGTGCCGGCAATCGCCAGGCCGGCGCCCAGCCAGGCGGTCAGGGCCGGCCTGACACCGGTCCGCAGCCACACCATGGGCAGGATCGCGATGGGGGCCATCGAGGACAGGGTCGAGACGATGCCCACCTGCCCGGTCGCCAGCGCGGCCATCAGCAGCGACATCCCGAGCACCGTGCCGAACAACGAGGCCGTGACCGCCCATCCCAGGTCGCGCACGCGGAACGGAGCCGGGTCGCGGGCGAAGGGGAACGCGGCGAGCAGAAGGAAGAACGCGGCCGCCAGGCCCGACCGGACCGCCATGGCCGTGAAGGGTTCCACGCCTGCCGCCATCGCGGGTCGGGCGAACAGGTTGCCCAGCGCCTGCCCGAGGGCGGTGGCGACGCCGAGCGCGAGGCCAGCCCGGCTGGGGCGGAAGGACGGGCCGCCGGAGGTCCGCGCCGGCGCCAGCGCCAGGACGACGCCGCCCAGCACGCAGGCGACCCCGAGCCCCTGGACCGGCCGGATCGTCTCGCCCAGGAACAGGTAGCCAAGCCCGAGGGCGAACGGCGAGGTCACGGAGAAGAGCAGCGCCGTGACCCGCGGCCCGGCCGAATAGATCGCAGCGTAATACGTCGTGCTCGCGAGCATGATGCCGAACAGGCTCGATCCCGCCAGCAGCAGGACCTCCCGCTGCCCCAGGCCCCGCCAGCCACCGAGCGCGACCGACAAGGCGGCCGTCATGAGGAAGGCCGCGGTCAGCTGCCAGCGCGCCAGCCGCAGGAGCGCGATGCGGCCCTTCAGTTCGCCCACCACCATGGCGCTGAGCGCCACGCAGCAGGCCGAGGCGACGGCGAGAAGTTCGGAGAGGAACACGGGAGGGGGGGCGCCCTGACGACGTTTCGGCGTCCGACTTGTGTCCCACACCAGCCTGGCCTGCAAGGGCGGGTGGGTCAGAACTCGTCCCATCCTCCGGCCGCGGCGGCCCGGCGTGGCGCCGCGGCGGAGGCGCCTGCCTCGGCGGGCTTGCGCTCGAAAGCCTGCGCCGCGAGCTTCTGCAGGCGCGCCGGTGCCCCCGGCGCCGGCGCGGACTGGCCACGCCGCGGGGTGTCGCGGGCTTCGATCCTGAAAGCCGCGACGAGACCGGCGAGCCGGTCGATCTGGCCGGCCAGGGCCTGCGCCGAGGCCGTGCTCTCCTCGGCCAGCGCGGCGTTCTGCTGGGTCATCTGATCCATGTGCGCCACGGCCTGGCTCATCTCGTCGATGCCGTTGGCCTGCTCGGCGGATGCCGAGGAGATTTCGGCGACGGTGCTGGAGACCCGCTCGGCCGCCTCCACGATGCGCCCGAGCGTCTGGCCGGCGGCCCGCACGAGGCCGACGCCGGACGTGACCTCGCGTGTCGAGGTGCCGATGAGGCCGCCGATGTCCTTGGCCGCTTCGCTGGATCGCTGGGCCAGCGTGCGCACCTCCGCGGCGACCACCGCGAACCCCTTGCCGGCCTCGCCGGCACGAGCCGCCTCGACGGCGGCGTTCAGGGCCAGCAGATTGGTCTGGAAGGCGATCTCCTCGATGACGGAGGTGATGTCGCCGATCTTCGAGGAGGTCTGTTCGATGCGGGCCATCGCCTCGATGGCCTGGGCGACCACGTCGCCACCTTCGCGGGCCACCGCGTTGGCGACGGCGGCGTGTTCCACCACCTGGCGCGACGAGGCCGCCGTCGCCTTGACGGAGGCTGCCAGCTCTTCGGTCGTCGCCGCCGTCTGCTCGAGCGCGGACGCTTGCTGTTCCGTGCGGCCCGCGAGATCCTGCGAGCCGACCTCGATCTCCCGCGCGGCTCCGGTCACGTCGGCCGTGGTCTCCTGGATGACGCGCACCGTGTCGGCCAGCCGCGCGATCGTCGTGTTGGCGGCCGTCTTGAGCTCGTCGAACCGACCGCTGAAGGTCGAGCGGACCGGACGCGTGAGGTCGCCCTCGGCGACGCTCGCCAGCACCGCCGCCAGCTCGCCCGTCGCCTCGTCGACCACCCGGTTGATGGCGTTGATGCCGCCCATGAGGTCGCGCAGCTCCGGCTCGGCCCGCTCGATGTCGAGCCTGGCCGTGAAATCGCCGTCGGCGGCCCGGGCGACGACCTCGCCCACCTCGGCATTGAGCCGGGCCATGGCCGCGCGACGGGCTTCCTCCTGCACCGCGGCGGCCCGCCGCCGCATGTCCTCGGCCTCGATGGCGTTCACCTTGAACACCTCCACCGCGCCGGCCATGGCTCCGATTTCGTCCTCGTTGGCCCGGTACGGCACGTCGACGGAGGTGTCACCTCCCGCAAGGCGCCGCATGACGCCGGAGAGGCCGTTCACCGGACCGCTGACGCGGCGCACGACGATCCGGCTCGCATAGGCCCCGATGCCGATGCCCACCAGCACGATCAGCGCGCTGACGAGAAGAGACCGGACGCCCGCGGCCGATCCGGCGGACACCTCGGCTGCGGCTTCGGCCGCGTTGTAGGCAATGGTCTTCTCCAACGCCTCGACGGCCCTGTTGAAGGAGGCCAGGCTGCCATGGACGAAGCTGTCCTTGGCGGCGTCGAGCTTGCCGGCGGCACGCAGCGCCATCATGGCCTCGTCGATGGCGAGGTAGTCGCTCCAGGCCCGCTGAAACTGGTCCCACAGGACCTGCTCGTCGGCCGAGGACACGAGCTTGCGGTAACTGCCGGTCGCCACCGTCATGTCGGCGAGAAGCGCGACGCGATCCTTGACCAGGGCCGCCTGTTCCGCCGCATCGTCCGTCAGGAGCGAGCGGGCCGAGTACACGCGATAGCGCGTCGCCTGGTACTTGATCGTCCCGAGATCGCGGATGGACGGCAGGATGTGCGAGGCAAGCTCGGACTGCCCGGCGGCCAGCTGTCGAAGCTCCAGCAAGGTCACGCCCCCCTGCATGACGAGAAAGCCGGTGAGGACGGCAAGGATCGTGAAGAGGGTGCGACGAAGGGATAGCTTGGACATCGTATTCGCAAAGCTCGTTTTCTACGGAAGGCAAGGCACGAACGACATTTGCAGAGCAATTCTGTAATTTTCGGTAGCGATGACAGAAAATCGAATGTGTAGAACTACCGACACGGCCTCTAGACAAAAGACGAATACGCTTCAGCACAAGCGCACCCCGGGGGCGCCAGGCCATGCGTTGCACTGAAGGCGGTTGCCCGGAATTCGGGCGCCCAAATCGCTTCCGGCGTGCTTAAGATGGCGGCCGCCGGTGCGCCCCAAGACGTCGCCGGCGCGGGAGACAAAGCACGTCCGTGCCCAAGGAGCATCGATGACCACGCATGAGCAGGCCCTCGACAGGGTCAACACCCATTCACGCCCGTCGGACCTGCGGATCACCGACATCCGGTTCGCCGACATTGTGGGCGCGCCGTTCACGTCCTCGCTGATGAAGATCTACACCAACCAGGGGATCGTCGGCCTCGGCGAGGTCCGCGACGGCGCGAGCAAGACCTTCGCGCTGATGCTGAAGAGCCGCCTCCTGGGCGAGAACCCGTGCGACGTGGACCGCCTGTTCCGCCGCATCAAGCAGTTCGGCGGCCACGGCCGGCAGGGCGGCGGCGTCTCGGCGGTCGAGATCGCGCTGTGGGACCTGGCCGGAAAGGCCTACGGCGTGCCGATCTACCAGATGTTGGGCGGCCGTTTCCGCGACACGGTGCGGATGTACAGCGACACAGACGCCCAGTTCCCCAGCGGCACGGAGACCGGCCAGCGCCTGAAGCGGCGCATGGACATGGGCTTCACCTTCCTGAAGATGGACCTCGGCCTCGGCCAGATCATGCACGAGAAGGGCACCGTGAACGCACCGTCCGGCGTTCTGGACCTCTACCGGGACAATCCGCACCATCGCGGTCATCCGAAGGCGCTCGACGAGCGGCGCAAGGCCAACGCCATCTACGACGTCCACAACGTGATGCACCCCTTCACCGGGCTGCACTTCACCGAGAAGGGCCTCGACATGATGGAGCAGTACCTCGCCGAGGTGCGCGCCGTGATCGGCGACGAGGTGCCGCTCGCCATCGACCACCTGGGCCACATCGCGCTGTCCGACGGCATCCGGCTCGCCCAGCGCATCGAGAAGTACAACGTCGCCTGGCTCGAGGACGTGCTGCCCTGGCAGTACACCGACCAGTACGCCCAGCTCGCCCGCAGCACCGCGGTCCCGATCTGCACGGGCGAGGACATCTACCTGAAGGAGGACTTCGGTCCGCTGCTCAAGAGCGGCATCGCGGTCATCCACCCCGACCTGCTGACCACCGGCGGCATCCTGGAGACCAAGAAGATCGGCGACCTCGCCCAGGAGCACGGCGTGGCCATGGCCATCCACATGGCCGAAAGCCCCATCGCGGCGATGGCGGCCGCCCACGTCGCGACGGCCACCGAGAACTTCCTCGCCCTCGAGCAGCACGCGGTCGACGTCGACTGGTGGGACGACATCGCCGTCGGCCTGCCGATCAGCTCGCGCCAGGGCTTCATCCACGTGCCGGACAAGCCGGGGCTGGGCATCGACGACCTGAACGACGAGGTGCTGCGGGCTCACCTGCAGCCGGGCGTGAAGGACATCTGGGAGCCGACGGACTCGTGGGACGACGAGTATTCCTGGGACCGCACCTGGAGCTGATGTCGCGCCCGCCCGCTCTGCCCCCCGAGACGGGCCCCTATCCCTCCACGCGTCCTGCCCGGGCTTGGCCCGGGCATCCACGACTTTGCCGGGGCCATCCTGAAGTCGTGGATGGCCGGGCCAAGCCCGGCCAAGACGGTGGAGAGGTTGGCTCCTCGGGGGGCCAAGCAGGGCGCGCCACGCCAGTCACGGCACACACCCTTTGAGGCAACCCATGAATCTCGCACTCTCCGGACACCGCGTCCTCGTCACCGCGGGCGCCAACGGCATCGGGCTCGCCATCGCCCGGGCCTTCCTCGCGGAGGGCGCGCGGGTGCATGTCTGCGACGTCGACGAGGCCGCCCTCGCCCGGCTGGCGCAGAGCGATCCCGTCATCACCCGCTCCCGCGCCGACGTCTCGAACCGCGAGGACGTCGCCAGCCTGTTCCGCGAGGCCATTGGCGCGCTGGGCGGGCTCGACTGCCTGGTCAACAACGCCGGCATCGCGGGACCGGCGGGGCGCGTCGACGAGATCGCGCCCGAGGACTGGGACCGCTGCGTCGCCATCGACCTGACGGGCCAGTTCAACTGCGCGCGGCTGGCCGTGCCGCACCTCAAGGCGTCGTCCAACGCCTCGATCTTCAACCTGTCGTCCCAGGCCGGGAAGCACGGTTTCCCGCAGCGCTCGCCCTATGCGGCGGCGAAATGGGGGGTCATCGGCTTCACCAAGGCGCTCGCGGCCGAGCTCGGCGAGTTCGGCATCCGGGCCAACGCCATCTGTCCCGGGCTCGTCGAGGGGCCGCGCATCCAGGGCGTCATCGCCGACAAGGCCCGCGCCCTCAACATCTCGCACGAGGCCATGACCGAGCGGTCGTTCGCGGCGGTCTCGATCAAGCGCTTCGTCGATCCCAACGACATCGCCCGCCACATCGTGTTCCTGGCCTCGCCCTTCGGGCGCACGACATCCGGCCAGGAGATCTCGGTGTGCGGCGACACCCGCATGCTCGCCTGAGACGCGCCATGAAAATCAGCCACGTCGAGAGCTTCCTGTTCGATCCGGGCAGCACCCGCAATCTCCTCTTTCTGCGCATCGAGACGGACGAAGGGCACCACGGCTGGGGCGAGGCCTATGTCACGGCCGAGATCGAGAAGGCGGTCGACGAGATCCTGCGCGGCATCGCCCCGCACCTGATCGGCCGCAATCCCTTCGCGATCCGCCATACGGGCCAGGTGCTGTTCGACGACTTCGTCATCCGGCGCTCGTCGGTCGGGTTCCTGTCCGCCTGGAGCGCCATCGAGATGGCGCTGTGGGACATCGTGGGCAAGGCCGCCGGACAGCCGGTCTACAACCTGCTCGGCGGGCCGTCGCGCGAGCGCATCAAGGTCTATGCGAACGGCTGGGGCGACGCGCCCGGCACCATCGACGACAACATCGGCCGGGCCCAGGCCGTCGTCGCGAAGGGCTACAGGGCGCTGAAGTTCGATCCGCTGCCCGGCCCCTGGCGCACCTTCATCCATCGCGAGGACGAGGACTTCGCCGTCGACTACGTCCGACGCATGCGCGAGGCGCTCGGGCCCGCGATCGAGATCCAGCTCGACATCCACCGGCGGCTCTCGCCGACCCACGCCATCCGCCTCGCCCGCCGCCTCGAAGCCTTCGACGTGGCGATCTTCGAGGAGCCCTGCCTCGCCGATAACATCGAGCTCGTCGCGCAGGTGCGCCGCGCCATCGACATCCCCGTGGTGACCGGCGAAACGCTCTACACCCGCGAGGACTTCCAGCGCGCCCTGCAGGCCAAGGCGGCGGACTACTTCAACCCGGACATCTGCGCCGTGGGCGGCATCACCGGCATGCTCGACATCGCCGTCCTGTCGCAGCCCCACGCGGTGGGCATCGCGCCCCACAACAACAACAGCACGCTGGCGGGCCTGGCGGCCACCGTCCACGCCTGCGCGGTGATGCCGAATTTCGTCATCGCCGAGTGCTTCGTGAACCGGCTCGACGTGTGCGAGGACATCGCCCTGGCGTCGATCCGCGTGGACGAGGGGTGGATCGACCTGCCGACGGCCCCGGGGCTCGGCATCGACATCGACGTCGCACGGCTGCGCGCCAGGCCCCACCGCCAGTTCCCCCGCAAGGGCCTGCGCCACCACTGGCAGGAGTTCCCGCGCCGCGGCTACGCCATCCCGGCCGTGCTGCAGGGCGCAGCGCAGAAGGAGAGCGAGGAACCACAGGGGGGCCAGCTCCCGTGACGGCTCCATAGCGTCGCGGTCTGGCAGCGGACGAGACAAACTCTTGGACGCCCATCGGATGCGATCCTAGACCTCGCTGGCATGGGACGCCGCGCGTCCCTGCGCACCAGGGAGGATCCGATGGCGCCGCTCCGCCTGTCCGTCGCCATCGGCGACTACGACCGCAACCGGCCGCTCATCGACGGACGCATCCGCATCGACGGCGTCGATCCGGTGGTGATGACGCTGGAGCCCGAGGAGATCTTTTTCCGCGCCTTCCGGCACGCCGAGTTCGACGTCTGCGAGATGTCGCTGTCCAGCTTCACGGTGAAGACGTCGCGCGGCGATTGCCCCTATGTCGGGGTGCCGGCCTTCGTCTCGCGGGCCTTCCGCCACACCTCCATCGTCGTGCGGACGGACCGCGGCATCCAGGGGCCCGCCGACCTCAAGGGCAAGCGCATCGGCCTGCCGGAGTACCAGCTGACGGCCTGCGTGTGGGCCCGCATGATCCTCGAGGAACACGGGGTGAAGGCCTCCGACGTGACCTGGGTGCGCGGCGGCATCGAGACGCCCGGGCGCCCGGAGAAGATCCCGCTGCAGCTGCCCCCGGACATCCGCGTCGAGGTGGCGCCCGAGACCCAGTCGCTCAACGCCCTGCTGGCGGCCGGAGAGATCGACGGGTTCCTGGGCCCCCGCACGCCGTCCTGCTTCGACCAGGGTCATCCGCAGTTGCGCTGGCTGTTCGAGGACCCCACCGCCGCGGCCGAGGACTGGTTCCGTCGCACGCGCATCTTCCCGATCATGCACGTCATCGGGGTCCGTCGCACGATCGTCGAGGCCAATCCCTGGCTGCCCGCGGCCCTTCTGAAGGCGTTCGAGCAGTCCAAGGCCGCGGCCCTCGTGCGGCTGTCGGACACCTCGGCCACGAAGGTCACCCTGCCGTTCATCGAGGAGCAGCTCGCCGCCGCCCGGCGGCTCATGGGGCAGGACTACTGGTCCTACGGCGTGCCGGCCAACCGGCACACGCTCGAGGCCTTCCTGGACGCCCACCATCGGCAGGGCCTGTCGGCCCGGCGCGTGGCCGTCGACGAACTCTTCCCCGCCTCGACGCTCGAGGCGACCGTCGTCTGACCGTCAGGCGACCGGCTCGTCGGCGTCGGCCGCGAGGTCGCCGAGTGCCTCCCGCAGGCGCCGGCACGCCGCGTCGAGCACCTCGGCGATCGCCTCCTCGTTGCGGAACGGCGGGCGGCGGGCGAGCCGGACCAGATACAGCGTGCGGCGGATCGACGGGTCGACAACCCGGCGCGCCACGAGCGTCCCGGCCCGCAGCTCCTCGAGCGCGGACCCGTAGGGCATGAAGGTCGCCGCCTTGCCGCGCAGCGCCATCGACTTCATGAGCGAGATCGACTGGGCCTCGTAGGCCACTTTCATGGCCAGCCCCCTGCGGTCGCCCTCCGCCTGCACCAGGCGGCGCACCGGATCCTTCTCGCCCGCCTGCACCAGGTCGTGCCCCAGGGCCTCCGCCAGCGTGATCGTCGGCGCGGTCGGTTCGCCGCCCGGGCGGCTCATGAACAGGACCTCCTCCGCGAGCACGGGGCGCCTCAGGAAGGCGGGGCGGTCCGGCACATCGTAGGCCAGGGCGAGGTCGATGTCCTCACGCTCGAGGGCCTCCACCAGTGCGAAGCTCAACTCCTCCACCAGGCTGATGAAGACGTGCGGCATGGTCTCGCGGGCATCGATGAGCAGGTCGGAGCCGACCTGGTTCATGATGCTGGGCGTGAGGCCCAGCACGACGGTCTCGCGCGAGGCCTCGCCGAGCGCCATCACCTCTCGCCGCGTCTCCTCGACCGACTGGAGGATCGCCTGGGCCTTGTCGTAGAGCAGGCGGCCGGCATCCGTCGCGGTCACGCCACGCGAATGGCGCACCAGGAGCGGCACGCCGAGATCCTGCTCCAGCTGGCGGATCTGCAGGCCCAGGGCGGGCTGGGCCACATAGAGCTGCTCGGAGGCCCGGGTGATGTTGCCGACCTCGATCACCTTGATGAAATAGCGCAGCTGTCGAAGATTCAGGGATGCCTCCCGACGCATGCAGCCGCGGCCGTGGCCGCGGCTGATCCTCTGTTCCGTGAGCCTATCAGACTTCGCGTGCGGGACGGCAACCGCCCCGCGCGTGCCGGCTCAGGAGCGGGGCGGAATCTGGATGAGCTCTTTCAGCTGGTCGGGCGTGAGAGGCGCGGGAATGGCCTTGAACTGCACGGCGTCGCGCATCACGAGGTCCATGCCCTTCATCTCGTCGGGATCGATGAGGGACTTCGGGAAGAACTCCTCGCGGATCCGCTTGGCGTAGACCTCGGTCGTCTTGGCGAAGTCGGCATACTGGGTCAGCGCGGCCGGATTGGAGTACATCCAGTCGATCGTCTCGCGATACGCCTTCATGAAGCGCGTCAGTTGCTCCTTCTTGCCCTGCAGCGCCTGCACGTTGGTGATGAGCGTGCGGATACTCTGGTTGCGGATCTCGGGAAGATCGTTGGCGCGCGCGATGATCCTGATCTTTCCCTCCTCCAGGGCGTCGAAGCCGAAGGGTGGCGAGGACCAGCCCACGTCGATCTGGCCGGACATCACCTGAGTGAACGTCGCCGGCGGGCTGCCGGTCGCCACCGGCTTGGCCTTCAGCCCGTAAGCCGCGAGGAACCCGAGCACGACGCTCTGGGTGGAGGAGCCGTTGGTCGAGAACGCCAGCGTGGTGTTGGCGTCGGCGTCCTTGATCGACTTGAGCTTGGAGTCGGCGCGCGCGTACCAGAAGTCGGCCGCGCCGGTCGCCTGTGCGCCGAGGATGCGCACCGGAGCCCCCTTCGAGAAGGCGCCCAGCACGCCCAGCGTGCCGGCCGCGACGCCGACATCGACGCTGTTCGACAGCACCGCCTGCTGCGTCTCCCCGCCGCCAGCCGTCCAGAGGATCTCCAGCTTCAGGCCGTGCTTGGGGAAGATCCCCGAGCGCATGCCCATTTCCACGACCGCGGTGTCCCAGTTTCCGCGCTGGCCCGCGGCGACCTTGAGGACGTCCTGCGCGCTGGCCGATCCGAGCGCGGCCGCGACCATGGCGCCGGCCACGAGCCCCGTGGCCGCGCGGCGGGTGAAGGCGTGTGTCATGGGTGTCCTCCCTGTGGACGGTTGGGTGTCGGATCCGTTGCCGACGGTCATGTCCGGCGCCCTCGCGGCACCGTGAAACGTTCGATGAAGGCGTTGAGGGCTACCGCCGCCGCGAAGACGACGATGAGCGCCGCGTACATCTGCGGCATGTCGAAGCGCGAATAGGCCTGCATGACGAGGTAGCCGAGGCCCTGGTTCGACAGCTTGGTCTCCGCCAGCAGGACGCCGATGACGGACACGCCGAAGCCCAGGCGAAGGCCGTTCAGCACCGGAACGCGGATCGCCGGCAGGTAGATCTTCGTGACCATCTGCCAGGGCGTGAGGTGGAAGCTGCGGCCCACGCGCACGAGCACCCGGTCGACCCCGCGCCGGCCGGCCGCCGTGCTCAGCGCCACCGGAAAGAAGCTCGACAGGGCGCCCATGGCGATCTTGGAGCCCCAGCCTACGCCGAACCCCATGATCATCACGGGGAAGAAGATGATCTTCGGGGTCGGCCCCAGATAGTTGAGGTAGGGCTCGAAGGCCCGCTCGGCGAAGCGGCTGCCGCCGAGCAGGAGCCCGACGGCGACGCCCGCCGTACCGCCGATGGCCAGCGCCCCCGCGACTTCCAGCGCCGTCACGGCGGCATTCGACCAGAACTCCCCGGAAGCGAGCAGGCGCACCAGCGCGAAGGCCACCCGGTGCAGCGAGGGCACGACGTCCCGGAAGAGGAGCCCGGACGCCGCGAGCGCCTCCCACGACAGGAGCACCGCCGCGATGATGACGAGCCGCAGCCGCCCGACCGGTCCGAGCCGGCCGAGCACGCCCGGCGGCTTCAGGACCCCGGTCTCAGCCATTGCTCGATCCTTTGCAGCAGCAGGAAGAAGACCACGCTCACCAGCACCACGAAGACGATGGCCGCGTAGGTGCCCGGCAGGTCGTAGCGCTCCGCCAGCTCGTTGATGAGTTGCCCGAGCCCGCCGAAATTGATCAGGAACTCGAGGCCGACGATGTTGATGAGCGCGAAGATCAGCCCGAGGCGAAGCCCGACGAAGATGGTCGGGACGGCGGCCGGCAGCAGAACCATGCGGAACTGCTGGAACGGGGTGAGCTTGAGGCTGCGGCCCACGTCGACCAGCACCCGGCGCACGCCGCTCAGGCCCTCGAGCGTCTTGAGGATGACGGGCGCCACGCCCGAGGCGAAGCCCATCATGATGATGGTGAACTGGCTGCGCCCGAAGATGACGAGGAACAACGGGTAGGCGAGGACGAGCGGTGCGGCCGCGAAGGCGGCGACCCAGCCCTCCACCGCGAGCCGCAGGCGCGTGAACCGATGGAGCAGGACGCCGGCAGGCACGCCCACGAGCGTGATCAGCAGGGCGGCGCCCGCCGCCTCGAACGCCGTCTGGGAAAAGCGCTCCGGGATCCCCTCCTCGGTGACGACCCGACCGAGGCTGGCGACGACGGACGACGGAGGGGGCACGACGAAGCGGTTGATCAAGCCGACGCGGATCCCGACCTCCACGAGCGCCAGCAGGCCGACGAGCGACAGGAATCCGACCACGGGTGGTGCGTGGCGGCTGCGCAGCAGCGCGGTCACGGACTCCTCCCCGCCGTCTCGGACTCGGCCATGCCCCGGCTGGCCTCTTCCCTCAGGTCGCCCCAGATCTGCGCGACGTAGTGTCCGAAGGCCGGGCTGCTGACCACGTCCGACGTGCGTGGGCGTGGAAGCTCGATCCGGACGATGCGCTTCAGCTTGCCGGGCCGATAGGTCATGACCACGATCCGGTCCGAGAGCTGGACCGCCTCGGTGATGCTGTGGGTGATGAGCAGCGTGGTCTGCTTCAGGTCCTGCTGGATCTGCAGGACCTTGTCGCCCAGCAGCAACCGGGTCTGCTCGTCGAGCGCCGCGAACGGCTCGTCCATCAGCAGGATCCCCGGCTGGAAGACGAGGGTGCGCGCGATCGAGACGCGCTGGCGCATGCCGCCCGACAGCTCCGAGGGAAAGCGCTGCTCGAAGCCGGCCAGTCCGACCAGCGCGATCGTCTGCCGCGCGCGGTCGAGCCGCTCGGCCTTCGGGACGCCGCGGACCTCCAGCGGAAAGGCGACGTTGTCGATGACGGTCCGCCAGGGAAACGTCGATTCCTCCTGGAACACCATGCCGATCGAGGGATGCGGACCGCGAACGGTGGCACCACCCACCGTCACGCGGCCGGCCGAGCAGTCCAGCAGGCCGCCGATGACGTTGAAGAGGGTGGACTTCCCGCAGCCCGACGGGCCGATGACGGAGATGAATTCGCCCGGCCGGACGTCGAAGGACATCCGGTCGACCGCCGTGACGGGACCTTGCGGGGTGTCGAAGCGAACCGAAACGTCGTCAACGACGAGCAACGGGTCGCCGGCGCCGGGCCCGCGAGCGTCGATGGGAGGCGTGTCGCCAGCCATGGCGGTCCCCTTCATGCAGCGCGCGTCCCGTCGCCTGGTATCGCCGTCTCGTTCGGCCGGCTGGTCATTCGGCTGCCGCTCCCACGCGTTTCCTCTCCAGAGCCGGCACGCGGGCAAACCCGCCGCGCACCGTCTCACCTGAGGTCCATCAAGCCGGACGCACCCTTTCCCGTCCAAGACAATCGGGCTTGGGCTCGGGACGCTTTTCGCGATGGGGCCGTCGGGAACCCGCGGGGGTTGCTCGGGGCTGGGCCAGGCTACGCCTTGGATCCGGGCGGCGTCCGCCAGGAATGACGCGGCTCGAAGCCCAGCACCCGCCGCGCGGCCTCGATGGAGATGAGGCTGTCGGTGGGGCCATAGCTGCCGTGGCGCGGCGTACCGGGAAAGAAGCGATCGACCAGCGCATCGTTATCCGTCGCCATCACCGAATCCGCGTTGGCGATGCCGAAGACATGATGGCCGACGAGTTGCGCTTCCAGCGCCAGCCGGGTCGCGAGCGCACCATCGCGCGCGTCGATATAGGCCCAGCAGTTGAAGCGCCGGGACGCCGGATCGCCGTCGGCGGGAATGCGGTCGTAGTCCGCGCCGGCCAGGACGTTGGAGAAACGCAGGCTGACGATCTTCAGCGCCGGGTCCCAGGCGCAGTAATGCCCTGCCATGGTCTCGCCGAGCGTCTTCGACAGCGCGTAGGAACTGTGCGGCGCCGTCACGCTCTCGTCGAGCGGCACCTGCGAGGGAACGGCGCCCTCGGTGAACGGCACGCCGAAAACCGTCTCGGAGGAGGCCCAGACGAGGTTGCGGATCCGCAGCTGCCGGGCGGCCTCGAAGACGTTGTAGGTCGAGATCGTGTTGACGCCGAAGATCACCTGGTTCGGCGCCCGGCCGGGCGCGGGAATGGCGGCGAGGTGAACCACGCCGGCGACGTCGCGGGTCCGCTCGTCGATGCCGGCGAAGGCTGCGATCACCTGGCCGAAGTCGGTCACGTCGGTGCGCACGAAGCGCCCCGGTGCGCCGGGCGGCGGCGGGACGGCATCGAGGTTCACGACGTCGAAGCCGTGCGCGGCGAGCTCTTCGACCACGAACCGGCCGAGCTTCCCGCTTCCTCCCGTGACGACGATCATCCTGCTGCTCCTTCGCTGCCCCGCCGGTCCATCAGCGCTCGATCATGATCTTCAGCACGTCGGCGCGCTCGCGCACCCAGTAGGGTAGCGCCTCGTGCGCCTGGTCGAACGGGAAGACGCGGGTGATGAGATCGTCGGGGTTGCGGCCGGGCGCCTCGAGAAAGGCGATCACCGCCCGGAAATCCTCCGCCGTGGCGTTGCGCGAGCCCATGATGTCGAGCTCCTTGAGGTTGAAGAACTTGGTGTCGTAGGCCACTTCGACCTTGGCGTAGCCGATGTAGACGACCCTGCCCGCGAAGCACACGGCGTCGATCGCCTGCCGGAAGGTCGCCGGCAGTCCGACCGCCTCGATCACCACGTCGGCGCCGTCGCCGTCGGTCAAATCCATGACGCGCTGGACCACGTCCTCGCGCGACGCGTCGACGACGTGCGAAGCACCCCAGCGACGGGCGAGGTCGAACTTGCCGGGGCTCACGTCGACCGCGATGACGCTGGCCCCGCGATGGGCCGCGCCGGCGATAGCGCCCATGCCGATCATGCCGCAGCCGAGCACGACGACGCGGTCGGCCCGACCGACCCGGCCGCGCTCCACGGCATGGAAGCCGACCGAGAGCGGCTCCACGAGGGCGAGGTGACGCGGGGCGAGCGTGTCGTTCAGGATCAGCTTGCCATGGGGGACGACGAGCCTTTCGGCCAGACCGCCATCCTGCTGGACGCCGAGGGTCCGGTTGTAGCGGCACGCGTTGACCCGGCCGCGGCGGCACGACGAGCACTGGCCGCAGGTGGTGTAGGGCACGACGATGGCGCGGCGCCCCGCCGCATAGTCGGCCGGAACGCCCTCCCCCGCCGCGACGATCTCGCAGCCCAGTTCGTGGCCCGGGATCCGCGGCAGGGCCACCAGCGGATTGAGCCCGGTGAACGTCGCGAGATCGGAGCCGCACAGCCCGACGTGCCGGACGGCCAGGAGAACCTCGCCCGGGCCCGGCGTGGGCTCCGCGACGTCGTGCATCGCGCTCACGCCCACCGCTTCGATCATCAATGCCCGCATCGTCGTCGTCCTCTTCCGATAAGCGCATCAGGAGGGCGTCGGGGCGTTTGCCGCAAGAAGGCCCCGCGCCTTGAGTTCATGCCAGAGGGCTTCCGGGATCGGCAGCCCCATCCAGGCCGCAGCCTGGCGGGCCGAGCCCGGCCGACTCGCCCCCACCACGACAGCCTGCACCGCCGGATGGGCTAACGGAAACTGGAGCGCCGCGGCGGCGACCGGAATGTCGAACCTCGCGCAGGCATCGGCCATGGCGCGGGCCCGTTCGACCACGTCCGCCGGCGCGGCGCCATAGTCGTAGGTCCCGCCCTGCTCCGGCGGCTTCAGCAGGATGCCCGAATTGAAGACGCCCACGGCGATGACCCCGACCTTCCTCTCGACGGCGGCCGGCAGGAACGCGTCCAGGGCAGGCTGCTCCAGCAAGGTGTAGCGGCCGGCCAGCATGACGAGGTCGAGGTCGAGGTCGCGCACCAGATCGGCGGCCACGTCGGCCTCGTTGATGCCGGCACCGATCGCCTGCACGACCCCCGCGCGGCGCAGTTCGTCGAGAGCCCGATAGCCGCTGCCGGTGGCGTCGCGATAGTGACGGTCGAAATCCGCGCCGAGATTGCGCCTGTCCAGGTCATGGATCAGGACCATGTCGATGGAGGAGACGCCCAGCCTGTTGTGCGACTGCTCCAGGGCACGCATCACGCCGTCGTAGGTGTAGTCGAGGACCGGGACAAGCGGTTGCGGCCGCACCCAGCCTCCCCTGTCGAGCGTCTCGCCGGGCGCGGGCGCCCTGAACCACCGGCCGATCTTCGTGGAGAGGAGATACTCCTCCCGCGGGCGGTCACGCAGGAAGCGGCCCAGGCGGAGTTCGCTCAGCCCGAAGCCGTAGAGCGGCGACGTGTCGAAGTAGCGGATGCCGGCCGTCCAGGCCTCCTCGAGCAGGGCTTGCGCGACGTCGTCCGTCACGTCCCAGGTGAGTGTCCCGAGGCCGCTGGCACCAAAACCGAGCCGGGTGTCGAGGGGAATGGCGCGGCGCGTCGACCGCACGGGGGAGTGGTGCTGCACGATGAACTCCTCATGGCCCTTGCGGGTGCGGATGCGGCCCCTCCTCCGCATCCGCGCTGCGCGTTCAGCCCTCGAAGACGAGGGGCTTGTCGAAGGTGAGCTTCACGATCGTGTCGATCGGGTGGAGCTGGTCCGTCGGCACGACGAGATGGATCAGGCCGTCCTTGACCGACGCATCGACGGTGCCGCCGGTCAGCAGTTCCGCCGACAGGAGGGTCGTGCCGGCCGAGATCGGCAGGCGCAGCCGGTCCTCGATCAGCGGCCAGTGCTGGACGTGGACGTAGACGACGTTGCCGCGGTGGGTCGAGCCACCCCAGGTCCAGCTCGGATAGGGGCCGCCGCGGGTGTCGTAGATGCTCTCACCGTAGGCCGCGAGGAAGCGGCCCATGGCCTCGAGCACCTGCACGGAGGCGGGCGGGAACAGGCCGAGGGGATCGGGTCCCACGTTGAGGAGCAGGTTGCCGCCGCCCGTCACCGTGTTGAGGAGCATGCGGATGCACTCCTCGGCCGACTTCGTCTGTTCGTCGAACCCGTAGGACCAGCGCTTGGTGAGCGTGATGTTGCTCTCCCAGGGCTTGTCGGGCTGGTAGGCACCTACGCGCTGCTCGGGCGTCTCGTAGTCGCCGGCGACACCGGCCCGGTCGTTGATCACCATGTCGGGCTGCCACTGGCGCATTCGGGCGATCAGCCGCTCCGAATCCCACCAGTCGGCCCCGTCCTTGCGGCCGTAGATCGGGGGCGTCTTGGACACCCGCGTCTTGCTCTCGTCGAACAGCCCGTCAAAGAAGAAGATGTCGATCTTGCCGTATTTCGTGCAGATCTCCTCGACGTGCTTGTGGAAGTATTCGACGTAGCGCGCGTGATTGGCCGTGCCGTAGTCGGGATGGCGCCAGTCCGGCTGTGAATAGTAGAAGCCCAGCCCGAAATCGTGGCGGTGACAGGCGTCCGCGAGCTCCTTCACGATGTCGCGGCCGAAAGGCGACTCGGCCGAGGTGATCTTGTAGTCGGTCGTCTCGGTGTCGAAGTTGCAGAAGCCGTCATGATGCTTCGAGGTGAAGACGAGGTACTTCATGCCCGCGGCCTTGGCCGTGCGCACCCAGCGGTCGGCATCGAAATAGATCGGGTTGAAGTGCTTGTAGAGCGTGTCGTAGAGCGCCGCCGGCACCCGCACGCGGGGCGTGGAGCCGCGGTCGCGCGGCGACTGGTTCAACCGTTCCGGCTGATGCTGGTTGTCGCGCCCCCAGCTGAGCTCGGTCCCGATGACCGAGCAGGGGCCCCAGTGCAGGAACAGTCCAAAGCGCCAGGACAGGAATCGGGCCACGTCGGCCATGGGTTTCCTCCGTGTTGGTTCGTTGGTGTCGTGGTTGGGGGAAGGCGGCAGCCGCCGCCGTCCGTCAGGCGACCGCGCTGCCTTGCGAGGTGTCCCGCAGCAGGGGCTGGCACGACTCGCCGATCCGCAGCGTCGGCATGACGATGTGCTCGCGCGGCGGGATCGCCGCATCGGGGTTCTCGACGCGCTCGATCAGCCAGTCGATGGCCCTCTCGGCGATCTCGTTGAGAGGCTGAGCCGCGATCGTCAGGTTCGGCCGAACGAGCCCGCTCCACGGCACGTCGTCGACCCCCACGATCGACACGTCCTGCGGGCAGCGGAAACCGAGGTCCAGGCAGGCCTGGAGAACGCACAGCGAGATGACGTTGTTGGCGCCCACCACCGCGGTGGGCCGGTCGGCACGCGTCATCAGGGTCAGCGCGGCATCGTAGCTCGCCCGCCCGTGGTAGCTCGCCCGGACGCACAGCGCGGGATCCGCCTCCAGGCCGGCTCCGTCGATGGCGTTCAGGAATCCGGCCATGCGCTCGTCGGAGGTCCAGTTGCCGCCATCGCCGCTCACCAGGCCGATCCGGCGATGCCCCATGCGCGCCAGATAGTCGACGAGCAGCCTCATCGCCTCGCGGTTGTCGACGCCGACAAAGTCGCAGTCGAGCCCCGGAACGCGCTGGTCGTAGGTGACGACGGGGGGCGAGGGCTGCGCCGCCAGAACCTCGGCGACCTCGGGGCCGTGCCCGGTGGGCGCCACGAGGATGCCGGCGACCATCTGGTTGCGCATCTGCTCGGCGAGGACGGGAAGACGGCTGGCGTCCGAGTCGAGATTGCCCACGATCACGGAGAAGCCCTTCGAGCGCACGCGGTGCTCCACCACCCGCACGAGTTCGGCGGAGAACGGGTTGGTGATGTCACCGACGATCATGCCCACGAGAGCGCTGTGCCCGCGCCTCAGACTGCGGGCGATCGGGTTGGGCGAGTAGCCGACGGCCTCCACGGCGGCCCAGATCCGCTCGGTGGCCTCAGGGCCCACCCGACCGCTCTTGTTCAGCACGGCGGAAACCGAGGCGATCGACACGCCGGCGGCTTTCGCGACATCGCGGATGGTGGCCATGGAGCTGAGACACTCGCCAAGATGAAATAACGTTTCGTCATATCCTGAGCAGACAGGCCGGCCAGATCAAGCCCAAAAACCGCTCGCAAGGCAAGAATTTCGCATCTCCGCTCCGTCAAATGCGAATTTTTGCGCCGCACAATCGAATCCGGCTTGCAGAGTCGAACGAACCGCAGCTAGCGTGACGAAACGTTTCAGCACGACGTTGGCCGAGGCTTCGGAGCCTCGGAGGCGCCCGGGATGGCATTCCGGGCGACGGACCTCCGCGCTCCGGCGCAGGCGGTCGTGCGGCACGCGGATCCACAGCGGCGCTCAGATGCCGTGAGAGGGAGGACACGATGAAGACCGAGGACACTGCGAAGACGCATGGCGTATCGCGCCGCAAGGCGCTGGCCCTGGGAGCGACGGCCGCGTTGGCCGCCACGGGCATGCTGTCCCGGCCGGCCCGGGCGGCCACGAACCTCACCTGGTTCATGTGGTCCGGCTCCGAGCCGGAGGTCACGGCCTGGAAGCGCATCGCCGCGCTGGTGAACGAGAAGCACCCCGACATCACCGTCGAGTTCCAGACCACGTCCTTCCCGGACTACTGGACCAAGCTTCCCGCGCTCGCCGCCTCGGGCAAGCTGCCCGACATCGTCAGCCTGCAGAGCCTGCGGGCGCCGGGCTTCGCGGAACTGATGGATCCGCTCGACGCCCGCATCGCCGCCGACAAGCTCGATGTCGGCGCCTTCGAGCCGTCGATCTTCAAGGCCCTGCAGCGTGGCGGCAAGCAGTTCGCCCTGCCCTACGACTTCGGCCCGCTGATCCTGTTCTACAACCACGACCTGTTCACGCAGGCCGGCCTGCCCCTGCCCAAGCCCGGCTGGACGGAAGCGGAATTCATGGCGGCGGCCCGCGCCCTCACCAAGGACGGCCGCCACGGCCTGGCCATCAGCGTGCCCGACGCCTTCGTGGTCTATGCCCGCTCCAAGGGCGCGCCCTACCTCAACGCCAAGGGCGAGCTCGATCTGGTCAACCCGGCGCTCAAGGCGGCCTTCGCCTCCTACGCCAGGCTCGTCGCCGACGACAAGGTGGCGCCCCTCTTCCCGGCATCCGGCACGCTGTCGTCCAACCTGGCGAACGGACGGCTGACGGCGGGGTCGGCGGCCATGTATGTCGACGGCCCCTGGCAGCTCATCAACGTGAAGCGCAAGTCGTCGTTCAAGGTCGGCGTCGCGCCGGTCCCGGTGCGTGAGGCGGGCAGCATCTCGGTCAGCGCCGGCTCGGGCTTCGGCATCTCCCGGACGAGCCAGAACAAGGACGCCGCCTGGAAGGCCGTGCAGGTCATGACCGGCCCGGACGCCGCCAAGTACCTGGCCGAGGCCGGCCGGGCCTTCTCGGCCCGCAAGGAATTCCAGAAGTTCTGGTACGACACCGCGGCCCAGGACGTCGTCGGCGCCCGCGAGGGGATCGATGCGGCGATCAAGACGGCGGAGCCTTATGTGACGACGCCCAACTGGTCGACGGTCGCCTCGCTGTTCGAACAGTACGCGCCACTGGCGTTCGCGGGCTCGGAGAAGCCCGAGAAGGTCCTGGAGACGATCCAGCAGCTCGCCAACCAGTGAGCCGCTGCGGCGCCGGGGACGTCCCTTCCCGGTCCCCGGCGCCCCCCATACCGTCAGCGAGGTCTTCATGAGCGTCGACTACGCAGCGATGCGGCACGACACGGCGGCGGCGCCCTTGGCGTCGCGGCGGGTGCGGCCCGGAAGCACCGATCGCAAGCCGTCGGTGCGTGGCAGCTTCGGGCTCGCCGTCCTTTTCCTCCTGCCGAGCCTGCTCGGCCTGACGATCTTCCTGATCGGCCCGCTGGTGGCCTCGCTCGTCCTGAGCTTCACCAACTGGCAGGTCATCGGAACGACGCGGTTCGTCGGCTTCACCAACTACGTGAACCTGCTCACGATCGACCCGATCTTCTGGAAGATCCTGCGCACGACGCTGCTCTACACCGCCGAATACCTGGTTCTGAACATCGTGCTCTCGCTCACGATCGCCGTGTGGATCAGCCGGCTCGCCTGGGGCAAGACGATCTTCCGCATCATCTTCTTCCTGCCGACCTTCATGCCGCTGGTCGGCGTGGCGCTCGTCTGGCTCCTCATCCTGACGCCGGGAGGCGTCTTCGACTGGATGATGGCGGGCATCGGCCTGAAGATCCCGAACCTCGTCACCAATGCCGACTACGCCCTGCAGGCGGTGGTGCTGGTCTCGCTGTGGTCGCACTTCGGCTACAACATGCTTCTGTTCGGCGCCGCGCTCGAATCCGTCCCGCAGTCCTATCTCGACGCGGCCGCCATCGACGGTGCGACGGCCTGGCAGCAGTTCTGGCGGATCAAGCTGCCCCTGATCTCCCCGTCCCTGTTCTTCGGGACGGTGCTCACCGCGATCAACAGCCTGCAGACCTTCGACCAGGTCTATGCGCTGACCCATGGCGGGCCGGGCTCGGCGACCACCACGCTGGGCTACGCGATCTACAGCCAGGGCTTCGTCACCTACAAGCTCGGCTACGCCTCCGCGATCGCCTGGGTCCTCTTCGCCATCATCATGATGCTGACGGCCCTGCAGCTCCACCTCCAGAAGAAGTGGGTGCACTATGAGATCTGATGGCAGCACCGCGCCGCGTTTCACCTTCGGCGGGATCATGATTCACGGCGGCATCGTCGTGGCCGCCATGGTGTTCCTGTTCCCGTTCTTCTGGATGGTGTCGAACGCCTTGCGCCGCGACGCCGAGATCTTCGCGCACCCGCCGATCTTCGTGCCCGAGACACTGGTCTGGAAGAACTTCGTCGATGCCTGGCTGTACCTTCCGTTCGGCCGTTTCTTCCTGAACAGCCTCTTCGTCTCGGCGACGGTGACGCTGATCACGCTGGTGGTGTCGAGCCTCGCCGCCTACGCCTTCTCCCGCCTGCGCTGGGTGGGACGCGACAGCCTGTTCGTGGTCTATCTCGGGACCTTGATGGTGCCCCAGGCCGTGCTCGTCATCCCGCTCTTCCTGATGATGGGCGTGCTGGGCTGGATCGACACCTACTGGGGCCTCATCATCCCCATGGCGTTCAGCTCGTTCGGGACGTTTCTGCTGCGGCAGTTCTTCCTCACCATTCCGGCCGAGCTCGAGGAGGCGGCCCTGATGGACGGGGCGAGCCACCTGCGCATCCTCGTCACGATCTTCGTGCCGCTGGCCAAGCCGGCACTCGGGCTCCTCGCGCTGTTCACCTTCACCGGCCAATGGAACGCGTTCCTGTGGCCGCTCATCGTGGTCAACGGCCCCGACCACGCGACGCTCCCGCTCGGCCTCACGCTGTTCCAGGGCCAGCAGGGCACGCAGTGGAGCTACATGATGGCCGGCGCCACCATCGCCATGGTGCCGGGCTTCGCCCTCACCGTCCTCATGCACCGCTACATCTTCAAGGGCATCGCCATCGGCGCCGGCTTCGGCGGCCGCTAGGCCCGCGGCCCGGCACCCTTCTTCCTCCCGCAGTCCGAGGTACCGTCATGCGCTTTCGCCAGATCCATCTCGATTTCCACACCTCCGAGCTCATTCCGGGCATCGGCAGCCGCTTCGATGCGGAGGCCTTCGGCCGCGGGTTCAAGCAGGCGCATGTCGACAGCGTCACGATCTTCTCGAAGTGCCACCACGGCTGGTCCTATCACCCGACCGACGTCGGCAAGATGCATCCCCACCTCGACTTCGACCTGATGCGGGCCCAGCTCGACGCCCTGCACCGCAACGGGATCCTGGCCCCGATCTACGTGTCCGCCGGCTGGGACGAACTCGCCGCCCGCGAGGAGCCCGGCTGGCGGGTCGTGACGCCGGAAGGCGTCCTGATCAGGCAGCGGGCGGAGCCGATGGGCGCGGGCTGGGCGTGGCTCGATTTCGGCTCGCCCTACCTCGACTACCTGTGCCGCCAGGTCGAGGAGGTCATGGTGAAGTATCCCGACGGGGACGGCATCTTCATCGACATCTGCTCGCAGCAGATCTCCGCGAGCACCTGGGCCCAGCGGGGCATGGCGGAGATCGGCCTCGACTGGACCAATGCCGAGGACCGGCTCGTCTACACCGAGCGCAAGCAGATCGAGTTCTTCGAGCGCGTCACCGACGCGGTCCGCAAGCACGATCCCAAGAAGCGGCTGTTCTTCAATTTCGGCCACGTCCGCCGCGGGCGGCGCGACATCCTGAAGTATTTCAGCCACCTGGAGATCGAGTCCCTGCCCACCGCCTTCTGGGGCTACGAGCACTTCCCCGTCTCGGCGCGCTACGTGGAGACGCTCGGCATCCCGTTCCTCGGCCAGACCGGCAAGTTCCACCACGTCTGGGGCGAGGTCGGCGGCTACAAGGTGCCGGATGCCCTGTTCTACGAATGCGCCGCGATGATCGCCCAGGGGGCTCGCTGCCTGATCGGCGACCACCTGCACCCGACGGGCTCCTTCGACGAGACGACCTACGCCGCCGTGGGCCACGCCTATGCCCATGTCGAGGCGTGCGAGCCGTGGGCCGAAGGATCGACCAACGTGGCCGAGATCGGCGTCCTCAGCGTCGAGGGCTCGATCCATCCGCGCCTCGCCGGCACCCCGCGCCACCATGACGACGCCGACGAAGGCGTGGTGCGCGCGCTGCTGGAGAGCAAGTTCACCTTCGACGTGCTCGACCCGGACTCCGACTTCACCCCCTATCGCCTGCTGATCCTGCCGGACGCCGTCGTCGTGACAGACGCGCTGGCCACGAAAATCAAGGCCTTTGCCGCCGGCGGCGGACGGGTGCTGCTCACGGGACGCAGCGGCCTCACGTCCGGCGGCGAGCCCCTCTTCGACGTCGGCGCGACGTTCGAGGGCGTTTCGCCCAACAGCAACGGCGACTACATCCTGCCCATCGCGGAGTTGCGGGCGCCGTTCGTGAACGACCCGCTGTTCACCTACACCCCCTCCCAGCGGATCAAGGCGACGGACGGGCGTTCGCTCGGCGTCGTCCACGACCCCTATTTCGACCGCGCTCCGCAGCACTTCAGCGGGCACGTCAACACGCCGAGCCAGCCGGATCCGTCTGGCTACGACGCCGGCGTGCAGAAGGGCGCCTTCACCTACATGGCCCATCCCCTGTTCAGCACCTACAAGCGCATCGGTGCCGTCGCCATGCTCGACATCGTCGAGCGTGTGGTGGCTTTCGCGCTCGGCGGGCGGCGGCGGATCGAGACGTCGCTGCCCCGGGCCGCCCGCGCCACCTTGCGCCGGCAGGCCGACAAGGGCCGCCACGTCGTGCACTTGCTGCATGCCAATCCGGTGCTGCGCGGCAACATCCGCAACGAGAACGTCCAGCCGATCCAGGATCTCGTCACGCTGACCGACGTCACGGTCTGCGTGGACGTGGGAGGCCCGGCCAAGTCCGTCCGCCTCGTGCCGGAGGGCAAGCCGGTGCACTTCCGGGTGGAGGAAGGACGCGTGACCTTCACGGTCCCCGCCCTGCGCGGCCACGCAATGATCGAGATCGCCGGCTGAAGGGAGTGATCGCCATGCAGTACCGCACCCTCGGCCGCACCGGCCTCAAGGTCAGCGAACTTTGCCTGGGAGCCATGACCTTCGGCCGAGAGGCCACGGAGGCCGAAAGCTTCGCCATGCTCGACCGGTTCGTGGCGGCCGGCGGCAACTTCATCGACACTGCGGACGTCTACAGCCGCGGCCTGTCGGAGGAGATCGTCGGCAAGTGGCTGGAGCGTCAGGACCGCGACGGGCTCGTCATCGCGACGAAGGTCCGCTGGGGCACCGACGACCCCGCCCAGCGCCGACCCAACCGCTTCGGTCTCGGCCGCAAGCACATCATCGCGGCCGTCGAGGCGAGCCTGAAGCGGCTGCGCACCGACTACATCGACCTCTACCAGACCCACCTGTGGGACTCGGTGACGCCCGTCGAGGAGACCATCGCGGCGCTCGACGACCTCGTCCGCAGCGGCAAGGTCCGCTATGTCGGTGCCAGCAACTACGCGAGCTGGCAGCTGCAGAAGTCGGTGGACCATGCCCGCCGCTACAATCTCCACGGCTTCGTCTCGCTGCAGGCCCTCTACAACCTGCTCGACCGCGAACTGGAATGGGAGATCGTTGGCCTGTGCCGGTCGGAGGGCCTCGGGATCATTCCCTGGAGCCCACTGCGAGGCGGGTGGCTGACGGGCAAGTTCCACCGCGGCCTGAACGCGCCGCCGGCCGGGACCCGTGTCGAGCTGGCCCCCCAGCGCGGCGGCAGCGAGACCTGGGCCAAGTACGCCAACGAGCACACCTGGGGTGTGGTCGACGCGCTGGGCGCGGTGGCGCAGGAAACCGGACGCAGCCATGCCCAGGTCGCCCTGCGCTGGCTGATCGAGCGGCCCGGCGTGTCCTCGCCCATCATCGGGGCGAGAAGCGTGCAGCAGCTCGACGACAATCTCGGCGCGGTCGGCTGGACGCTGGAGAACACCCAGACGGAGCGGCTCGACACGGCAAGCCGCAAGCCGCTGCCCTACCCCTACGACCACATGTGGCGGGCGTGACGCAGCCACCCGCCGCCTTCGATCTCCTGGCTCTCGCGCGGCAGCTGCCGCGCGAGGCTGCGAGCCTCGTCTCCGACATGCGGCTCGTGGATCGCCCCGAAGCCGGCATGCGCCTGTTCCGCCTGAACGCCCCGCTGCCACGGCATCTGCACCGGGCCTGCGACGAGTATCTTCTCGTCGTTTGCGGCCGGGCCCTGTTCACCGTCGGCGAGGAACCGCCCCGCACGCTCGAGCCGGGTCACGCCGTCTTCTTCGAGCGGGGCACGTGGCACGCTTTCCCCGAGATCCTCGATGGCCCCTTCGTGGTGCTGGCCATCGAGACGCCGCCACGCGATCCCCTGGACGTCGTCTTCGAACGACCGACCGGCGACACCTTCATCCAGACGACATTGCAAAATCCCAACGACTGACGACGCCCCGGTACGGCCCCGGGGCAGCCGTTTTGCGTCACGTGCGTGTCACTTGTGACAACCTAGGATTGATTCTTGCCGCACGCGGGTCGATCATCGTCGCCCCGGAGTGAGGTTCGCCCATCATGGGAAAACGTGCGCGGGGGCGCACGGGGCCTCGTCCGCAACGGATAAGGGAAGACAGGGATGAAACACGTGTCGAAGATCGCGGCGGCAGCGCTTGCGAGCACCTTCCTCTTCGGAGCCACCGCTTCGGCCTTCGCCGAGGAGATCGTGGTGAAGCTCTGGGCCCGGGCCGACCGGTCCGGTCCGCTGCGCGCCGGCAACATCGTCGCCGCAGCCGAGCCGCTCAATGCCGCCCTGAAGGCCGCCGGATCCGACAAGACCGTGAAGGTCGAGGTGTTCGAGGGCCCAGCCTCCGGCTTCGACGCCGACGCGCTCGACATCCTCAAGGCCTTCGCCGTCGACAAGGGGCCGGACGTCTACGTCGCCGCCCACGAGTGGGTCGGCGAGTTCGCCAAGTCCGGCTACGCCATGAACATGGAGGACTTCATCAAGCGCAATCCGTGGGCCTTCGCCGACGTGATTCCCGCGCTGTGGAACTCCACCAAGTACCAGGGCAAGATCTACGCGGTCCCGCAGGATTCCGAAATCCGCATGATGTTCTTCAACAAGGACATGCTGCGCAAGATCGGCAAGGACGAGGCCTTCATCGAGGGGCTGCAGGGCGCCGTCGAGAAGGGTGAGTTCACGATGGAGGACATCTCCAAGCTCACCAAGGAGGTCGTCGACAAGGGCGCGGCCAGCATGGGCATCCTGCACCGCCCCAATGCCGGCCCCGACTACATCATGAACTTCGCCACGTTCGGCGCGAAGTTTGTCGACGAGGCGACCAACCAGCTGATCCTGCCCAAGGCCGAGGTCAAGAAGACCCTGGAATGGTACGCCTGGAACGCCGCCAACGGCGTCACGCCGAAGAACAACACCGCCATGTCCTGGGACGAGATCCAGGGCGCCTTCAAGACCGAGAAGGCCTTCATCTACCACCAGGGCGTCTGGGCCGTCGGTGAATGGATGCTGGGCGACAACAAGGGCGCCAACTGGCCCAACGACAAGAACTTCTTCTTCAAGAAGGTCGGCTGGATGCACATGCCGGCGGCGACGAAGGGCGGCCAGCCGGCCAACCTCTCGCACCCGATCGTCTACGTGGTGAACCCGAAGTCGAAGAACGCCGAGCTCGCCGCGCAGCTCGTCGCCTATGCGACGCTGCCCTACTACAACACCAAGCACGCGGTCACGACCGCCCACACGGCGATCCTGAACGGCCAGCGCTCGATGCCCGAGTACCAGAACGCCTGGTATCTCGAGGCCGCGACGCCGATGCTGGCGCGCTCGACCTTCATCCCGAACCACCCCGACTTCGGCCGCTACAACGCGATCATCTTCAAGGCCCTGCAGGGCGTGGAGACCGGCCGCATGAAGCCCGACCAGGCGGTGGAGTTCCTCGAGGACGAGGCCAAGAGCGAGTTCAAGGGCTCGATCAAGGTCGTGGAAAAGCTGAACTGATCAGGACGGGCCGGCTGGAGACAGCCGGCCCGATCCGTTCGCGCACCGAGTTGGTGCGTCCTTCGACACGCGGCCTTCGGCCGCTGCTCAGGATGAGGATTGTTGTAGCGTCCTGCCAAGCAACAATCGTCCTCATCCTGAGCCGGCCGCGCAGCGGCCGTGTCGAAGGACGCACACTGCCTCTGCAAGCCTGAAAATCCGGATCCGCCCGTGAGCACACGCTCCAGCCGCGCCCTCGTCGACCGCCTGATCTTTCTCGGGCCGGCGACTGCCCTCCTGTTCCTGTTCTTCGTCGTGCCGGTCATCGTCGACGTGGCGATCGCCTTCTCCGACATGGGCCGGAACCTGAAGGTGACCGAGTTCACCACCGACAACGTCCGGCGCCTGCTGGGCGGCGACAGCCGTCTCACCAGTATCATGGGCGTGACGTTGACCTACGTGCTGTGCACGCTAGCCATCTTCAACATCGGCTACGGGCTGCTGCTCGCCTTGATGACGACCGCCCTCCCCGACCGCGCCGGCGGCTTCTTCCGCGCCGTCTGGCTGCTGCCGCGCATGAGCCCCTCGGTGGTCTACGCGCTGCTGTGGACCTGGGTGGTGGCACCGACCAACTACGGCCTGCTGAACCAGATCCTGCAAGGGCTCGGGCTGCCGCTCGCCGACATGAAGAGCAACGCCCCGATGGTGCTGATCATCCTGGCGAACGGCTTCATCGGGGCGTCGTTCGGCATGATCATCTTCACCAGCGCCATCCGCTCGATCCCGCAGCACCTGTTCTACGCGGCGCGGGTGGACGGGGCCGGCGGGCTCTCGATCATCCGCCACATCACGCTGCCGGCCATCCGCTGGCAACTGAGCTTCGTGACGATCTACCAGGCGCTCGCGCTGCTGGTGAGCTTCGAATACATCTGGCTCATCACCAATGGTGGCCCCTTCTTCGACACGACCGTCTATGCCCTCTACGTCTATCGCCGCGCCTTCGAGAACGGGCAATACGCCTACGGCGCAGCGCTCGCGCTGGGTCTCGTGGTGGTCGGCATGGCGGTGGCCCTCGTCCTCTGGCGCTTCTTCGACATGCGCGCCCTGCTGCAGCGCCCGCGCATCGAGGTGAAGTGATGGACGCCTCCCCCACCACGCTGGCGGCCCCCGCCCAGCGCGAATACTGGGACCGCCTGGCGGCCAAGGGCCGCTCGCGGCGCCGCGCCACCACGGCGTTCCTCTATGCGGTCCTGGTGCTGGGCTCCCTGCCCATCGTCGTGCCCTATCTCTGGCTGTTCACCGTGTCCGTCTCGGGCCGCACCGGCGCGACGACCGTGGTGCTCTGGCGGACGCTGGCGATCCTGCTTCCCGCGCTGCTGGCCTGGTCGATCTTGCGGGTCACCATTGCCGACGCGAAGCGGCTCATGAGGCTCGAACTCGCTCTGGGGGTCGTCACGCTGATCGCCATCGCGGTGATCACGGGCCCGTACCTGCACGCCCAGAACTGGCGCTTCCTGTGGAACAAGAACATCGCCGACGACCTGAAAGGCGCGAGCGGCGTGGGCGGCACCTATCCGAGCGTCTGGTCGGCTTTCGCCAACTCGCTGATCCTGGCCGTCGTCCAGATGATGCTCGTCGTCACCGTGGCGACGCTCGCCGGCTACTACCTGTCGCGCTTCGACTTCCGCGGCCGGGCCGGCTACCTGCGCGGGCTCCTGATCCTGCACGCCTTCCCGGCGATGACGCTGATCATCCCGATCTTCCTGCTCATGCACTGGATCGGGCTCCTGGACACGCTCACCGGCGTCATCCTGGTCATCGTCGCGCTCGAACTGCCCTTCGCCATCTTCGTGATGAAGGGCTTCTTCGACGCCGTGCCGTGGGACATCGAGATGAGCGCGCTCACCGACGGCGCCACGCGCCGGCAGGCCTTCTTCCTGGTGGTCCTGCCGCAGGTGAAGGTCGGCCTCATCGCGGTGGGCGTCTTCGCCTTCCTGCGCGGCTGGGAGGAATACGTCTTCGTCCGCACGCTCCTCTTCGAGAAGGCGAATTGGACGATGAGCCTCTACCTCTACTGGATGTACGAGGACGTGATGGGCACCGACTACGCGCTCGTCTCGGCCATCGGCGTCTTCTACGTCCTGCCCTCGGTGATCCTCTACACCGCGTGCCAGAAATACCTCACCCAGATGACCGTCGGCGGGATCAAGGGCTAACGACGACCATGGCGAGAATTGAACTGCGCGCCACCTCCAAGACCTGGGACGACGTCGTCGCGGTCGAACCCACCGACCTCGTGATCGGGGACGGCGAGTTCGTGGCGATCCTGGGTCCCTCGGGCTGCGGGAAATCCACGACCCTGTTCATGCTGGCCGGCCTCTACGCGCCGAGCGGCGGCGACATCCTGTTCGACGGCGCGGCCGTGAACGAGGTCGAGGCCCGCGACCGCAACGTCGGCATCGTCTTCCAGTCCTATGCGCTCTACCCGCACATGACCGTGCGCGACAACATCCTGTTCCCGCTGCGCTTCAAGGACGTCCCGCGCGAGGAGGCCCTGAAGCGCGCCAATGCCGCGGCCGACCTCGTGCAGGTGCGCGAGTACATGGAGCGCAAGCCCTCGCAGCTCTCGGGCGGCCAGCAGCAGCGCGTGGCGCTTGCCCGGGCCCTGGTGAAGGAGCCGCAGCTCCTGCTGCTCGACGAGCCGCTCTCCAACCTCGACGCGTCGCTGCGCCTCACCATGCGCAGCGAGATCCGCAACCTGCAGCGCAAGCTTGGCGTCACCACGGTTCTGGTCACCCATGACCAGATCGAGGCGACGACGATGGCCGACCGCATCATCTGCATGAGCCGCGGCCGCATCGAGCAGGTGGGCACGGCCGAGGATCTCTATCATCGCCCCGACAGCCTGTTCGTCGCGAGCTTCATCGGCTCGCCGCCGATCAACCTGCTGCAGGCCAATGCCGCGGGCGGGCAGCTGGCGGTGGGCGACGGCCGCCTGCCCCTCGACGGGCGGGCCGACGGCAAGGTGACGCTCGGCGTGCGCCCCGAATCCGTGGTGCTCGGCGAAGGCAGCCTGCAGGGGCGGATCGACGACCTCGAGCCGCATGGCCGCGAGACCATCTACCATCTCACCACCCCGCTCGGTGGCGTGCGCGCGCTGGAGGCCGGCGCCGTGGCCCGCCACAAGCTCGGCGACACGCTGCCCTTCCGCTTCGCCGACAGCCTCGTCTTCTCGACCGATTCGGGCCGGCGCATCGACGGGGCGCGGGCCATCGCCGCGTGACGACCATGCCCCGGCTGAAATGGCACATGCTGCGCCGGCGTGCCGGCGATCCGGCGTTCCTGCGCGAGAACCTCGACGCGGCGCTGGCGGCGGGAGCGGCTTGCGAGGTTGACCTCGTGCTCTCCGCCGACGGTCACTTCGTCTGCCTGCACGACCTGGCGCTGGACCGCGAGACGACGGGCACGGGGCTGGCTGCGGCCTTGCCACGTCGCGAGATCGAGCGGCTGCGGCAGCGCGGGGCCGGTGGGGAGGTGCTCGCCACGCCGCCGCTGTTCCTCGACGAGATCGTCGAGCGCGTGCGGGCGGCCGGCCCGGTCGCGCCTGCCCTCGTGCAACTCGACATCAAGGTGCCAGGCCGCGACCTCACGCCAGCGGTCCTCGACCGGCTGGGCGGCACCTTAGGGACCATGGCGCCCGCCTTCATCGCCGGCGGCACCGAGTGGGAAGCGGTGCAGAACCTGCAGGCCGCCGCCCCGGGGCTCGCCGGTGGCTTCGACCCGCTGCGGCTCTACCCGCGCTCCTGGCGCCTCAGCGCCGAGGCTTTCCGCGCGCTGGGGGCCTACACCTTCGCCATCGCGCCGGACGCCTCCATCTTCTATCTCGAGGCCTCGATGCTGCTCGCCGCGCTCGACGCCGGCGTGAACATGGTCGAGATGGTCACCGGTCGCGGGGCACTGGTCGATGCCTGGACGGTTGATCCCAGCCGGCCGGACCTTTCCCGCGTGCTGTCGCGCCTCGTGGCCGCCGGCTGCGGGCAGATCACCACCAACGACCCCGAAACCCTCGGCCCCTTGCTGCAGGAGATCGCCCGTGCCTGAGCTCGTCACCCGCGTCTTCGAGGGCCTGCCCGCGCCCTCACTCGCCGAGCGCCAGGCCATCCTCGACGAGCCGGTGCGGTACGAGAGCTTCGAGAAGGCCTTTGCCCGCCTGCCGATCCTGCACGGGGTCGAGGTGCGCGAGCCGACCGCGCCCGTGAAGGCCGGCTCGCCGGCCCGAATCGTGTTCTGGAACGCCGAGCGCCTCAAATATCTCGACGGCTCGATCCGGATGCTCACCGCAACGCCCGCCGACGCGCTGGTGCTCTGCGAGATCGACGTCGGCATGGCCCGCACCGGCAACAAGCACACGATGACGGCGCTGGCCGACGCGCTGGGCGCCGGCTACGTCTTCGGCACCGAGTTCCTGGAACTGGGCCTCGGCGACCTGCGCGAGCAGGCGACCTTCGCCGGCCAGAGCAACGTGTCCGGCCTCCACGGCGCCGGCTTCGTGTCCCGCAGCCGGCTCGGCCGACCGGCCCTCGTGAGGCTGGAGACCTCGGGGCGCTGGTTCGACGGCGCCTTCCACGAGCGCCGCGTCGGCGGACGCATCGCCATGCTGGCCGAACTGGATGTCGGCGGCTCTCCCGTGGTGCTTGTGACGGCGCACTACGAGAGCCATACCGACACAGCAGACCGGCTGCTGCAGACGCAGGTCATGCTGGATGCCATCGACGACTACGCGCAGGGCAAGCCCGTGCTCATCGGGGGCGACTTCAACACCTCCACCTTCACGCTGGAGCAGAAGCGCGACGAGGCCCACGTTGCCCGCTCCCTCGCCGTAGACCCGGACCGCCTTGTATCGCCCGAGCGCTATGAGCCGATGTTCGCGCTGCTCGAGGACTGCGGCTACGACTGGGAGACCTGCAACGTCCTGAAGACCGCCACCCAGCGCACCCGTCCCGACGGCACGCCAAAGCCGCCCTTCGGCAAGATCGACTGGCTGTTCTCCCGCGGTCTCGTCTGCACGGATGCCGCCGTGCTGCCGGCCGTGGACAGCGACGGCGTGGCCGTGTCCGATCACGAGGCTCTGGCGGTGACGATCAGGCCGGCGTGAGAGCTCGTTCGTGCATCCTCCAAAACTCCTCATCCTGAGCAGCGGCTGAAGCGGGCTGCTCAGAGCTTGTGAATTTTTTACCGAAGGATTGGCAGTCCAGCTCAAACCGACCTCTCAGCCGTCATCCCCGGGCTTGGCCCGGGGACCCACGACTTTGCCTGCGCCATTCTCAAGTCGTGGGTGGCCGGGCCAAGCCCGGCCATGACGCGGAGAGAGAGGCAAGCTGGACGGCCGAAAGATTCACACCCTTTCAGGAAGAGGTCGTTGAGGTCATGCTCGCTGTCATCGTACCCGGAGGTCGCCCATGCCCTATGACCCGCTGAACGCAGGCCCCGGCCGCATCCACATCTGCGGTCACCGCGGCCACAGCATCGGGGCGCCGGAGAACACGGTGCCGGCCATCGTCGAGGCCGCGCGGCGGGGCGCCACGGTCTGCGAGATCGACATCGTCCTCACGGCGGACGATGCCCTCGTCCTGCTCCACGACGAGGTCGTCGACCGCACCACCAACGGCAAGGGCCGCGCCGCCGCGCTGACGCTCGCCGAAGTCCGGGCGCTCGACGCCGGTGCATGGTTTTCCCCCGCGTTCGCCGGCACGCGCGTGCCGACATTGGGCGAGGCGCTGGACGCGGCGAAGGGCGCCGGCGTCGGCCTGCTGGTCGAGATCAAGGAACGCCAGCGCCCGGACAGGCTCATCGACAGGCTGGCGGGTGTCTTGGCGGATCACGAGGCGCTCGAAGAGGTGCTGGTCATCTCCTTCGACCATCCTTCGCTGGTGGCCGCGCAGCGGCGGATTCCGGGCCTGCGCACCGAGCTCATCACCCACGCCCGCCACGTCGATCCCGTCGAGATGGCCAGGCGCGCGGGGGCCGCTTCCGTCGCCATCGAGGCGGACATGTTCCACCCGGACGACGCGCGCGCCCTGCGTGCGGCGGGCGTCGCCACGCGCGTCACGGTGCCCCGCCCGGAGCGCATCGCCCTGCGCCGTGCCGCGGGTCTCGATCCGCTGGCACGGGTGAACGAGGGGCTGGCGGCCGACGTGATCGACGTGCTGGCCGGTGACGACGTGACGGCCGTCGTGGCGCTGGCGCAGGCCAAGGGAAAGGGCTGACGCGGTTTCGCGACCGCCTCTCAGCCCCGGGACAGGAACTCCCGCTCCGCCGCCAGCACGTCGGCGAACACGCGGTCCATTTCGGCGAGGCCGAAGGCGGTGGGCGCGATGGCCGGGGCGCGGTCGTGCGGCTCGGGCAGGCCCAGCCGTCGCGCCATCAGGCGCTTTCCGTAGCACAGCAGGCCCGGGATGGAGCGGGTCATGAAGACGATCAGCGGCAGGATGCGCTGGTGGATGGCGTCGGCTTGCGCGATGCGGGCGGGATCGCCGGATGTGTAGGCCTCGAACATGGCGACCTGCAGCGCCACGCAGTCGGGCGCCGGAATGAGGCCCGCACCGCCGCTGCGCATCAGGCTGGGGAATTCGAGGCCGCCATGGCCGCCGAAGGCTTGCACCGCGCCGCCGAGGCTCTCGATGACGCGGGCGATGTCCACGGACCAGCCCTCGGCCTTGAGGAGCGAGATGGTGGGGTGGGCGCGCAGCAGGGCGGTCAGTCCGTCCGGCGACAGCGAGCTGTCGAGGTTGACCGGGTTGTTCTGGATCGCCGCCGGCATGTCGAGCCGATCGGCGATGCCGCCGAAATGGCGCTGCAGGTCGGCGTCCGTATGGCCCTTGCCGGGAGGAGGCTGCAGGATCACCCAGTCGGCCCCGGCGGCCTTGGCGGCGCGGGCGAAATCCACCTGCGCATCCGGCGTCGGCTCGCCGATCGTCACAGCATAGGGCACCCGTCCGGCGATGAGCCCACCGACCATCTCCACGAGGTGCAGGCGCTCGGCCGTCGTCTGCTTGTGCACCTCGGTGACGAGGCCCAGCACCATGATGCCGTGGGCGCCGGCGGCAATGCAGTGCTCCACCTGCAGCGCCATGGCGTGCCGGTCGAGCCGGCCCTCGCCGTCGAAGAAGGCGTAGAGGACCGGATAGATGCCTTCGAAGCGTCGACCGGCCATGGCTCAGCCCACCACGTGGTTGAACACGCTGTCGTGCGGCACGACGCCGTGGCCCGCGCCGGACGGGATCGTGTAGAACCCCGCCTTGCAGTCCATGTCGCCGGTCACGTAGCGCAGGTTCTTGTCGAAGATCGAGTGCTGATACTCGTGGTAGGGCACGCGCTTCAGCGCCGCCGTCGCATGCAGGCTCGCCGCCATGAAGACGCCGATGCCGATCGAGGCATGCGGTATGGTGTCGACGTGGAAGGCATGGGCCATGCGGCCGATGCCCATGAACTCGGTGACGCCGGTGTGGCCCATCTCCGGCTGGATCACGCCCATGCACTGGCGCTGGAAGCGCGGGCGATACTCGAACACCGTGCGCCATTCCTCGCCCAGCGCGAGAGGCGTGCCGATGCCGGCGGCGACCGCCGCCTGTCCGTCGATGTCTTCCGGCTCGCAGGGCGCCTCTGCGAAGTAGAGGTCGTAGGGCTCGAGCTTGCGGATGATGCGGATGGCTTCCGGCGCCGTGAACTTCCAGTGCAGGTCGACCATCAGGTGGATTCCAGGCCCCACCGCCTCGCGCAACGCCGCCATTTCCTTGACGATGCCGTCGTCCGACATCGCGGCGGCGAACTTCACCGCCTTGTAGCCCTTGCCCACCCACTCGACCGCGAGGTCGCACCGCTCCTGCAGCGTCGCCTTGGGCAGGCCCGACACATAGGCCGGCAGGCTCGCATGGCGCTGGCCGCCGACGAGGCTGGCCAGCGACCGGTTGGTGATGCGCCCCAGCAGGTCCCAGATGGCGATATCGACGCCGGCGAGGCTGTCGACGTAGTAGCCGCCGAAGAAGCCGCGCACGCGCATGAGGTCGTAGAGGTCCTCGTGGATCACGACCGGATCGCCAGGGTCACGGCCGATGATCACCGGGCCCAGCACGTCGTCGATGATCGACTTCACGGCGTTCGGCGCGACGATGCCGTAGGTCTCGCCCCAGCCGACCGCGCCACTCTCCGCGGTGATCTTCACCAGCACCGACATGTCGGTCGCGGGATAGATCGAGCGGTTGCCCTTGCGGATCAGGTAGCCGCGCTCGTTGATGCGCTCGCCTTCCCGCAGCGGCCCAAGATAGGGCATGTCGCGCGGGATGGAGACGATGAAGGTCTCGACCTTCGTGATGGCGTCGAGCGGCATGGTGTCAGGTCCTGACCGGATGGATGGCGAAGAGATCGGCGGCCTCGGCGATCAGCGCCGCGACCTCCTGCTCGTCGTGGCGATCGAGCCCCGGGCCGCCCGCACGGGCGTGGACGGAGGAGAGCAGGCCGCGGGCGGCCAGCACGCGCTTGGTGGCGCGCACCCGGAAGATCGCCTGGAACAGCAGGAAGGGCAGCGTGCGCGAATAGAGCCGACGGGCGGTGGCCTTGTCCCCCGCCTTGAAGGCGCGGGCCATGGCGACGTGCACGTCGGCGAACTCCAGCGCCGGCATGGTGCCGGCCGCGCCGCGCTCGAACTCGTCGATGACGTAGCGGGCGCCGGCCCCGCCGTAGACGGCGTCGAGCGCATCGCCCGCCTCGGCGATCATGGCGCTGATGTGCTGGCCGCAGGGCAGCGTCTCTTCCTTCACGAAGCGGACCTGGGGGACGGCCTTGGCCACCGCCACCACGGCGCTGTCGGAGAGCCCTGCCCCCATCGGCGCCGGTGCGTTCTGGAGCATGATCGGCAGCGACGTCGCCGCGGCCACGCGGCTGTAGAAGTCGATGTGTGCGGCGACGTCCGCACCGAGCCGGTTCGGCGCCATGATCATCGCCGCGACGGCGCCCGCACGGCGCCCTTCCTCGGCGCGCGCGGCGGCGCGCTCGGGATCGGGGTCGCTGGCGCCGACCACGATCGGGACGCGCCCCGCCACGCGCTGGCCGAGCGCGGCCACGAGGCCGGCCCGCTCCTCCGGCGTCAGCGTCTCGACCTCGCTCGCCATGCCTGGGAAGACGAGGCCGTCGACGCCGGCCTCGAGGGCGAAGTCGACGAGGCGCAGGAAGGCGGCTTGGTCCACCGCGCCGTCCGGCGTGAAGGGCGTGGGGACGACGGGCAGCACGCCCGACAGAGTGGTCATTTCACGGCTCCGGCAGTGACGCCCTGGATGAACCAGCGCTGAAGGATGGCGAAGGCGACGACGACGGGCAGCGAGGCCACGAGGGAGGCCGCCATGGCCCCGCCCCAGTCCGCGTTCGTCTCGTTGAGGTAGCTGAGCAGCAGGCCCGGACCGACCGTGCGCTTGTCCTCGGACACGATGAGCGTCATCGCGTAGAGGAGGTCGTTCCACGACCACATGAAGCCGTAGAGGAACACGGTCACGAGCGCAGGGATGGAGACCGGCAGGACGATGGTGTGGAAGATGCGCAGCTCGCCCGCGCCGTCGGCGCGCGCCGCCTCGATGAGCTCGTCCGGCACCTGGCTGAAGTAGCTGTAGAGCATGTAGGTCGACACCGGCAGCGCGAAGACGATCGAGGCGATGACGAGCCCCGGCCGGGTGTCGAGCAGGCCCAGCGACGACATGATCGGGTAGAGGCTGATGAGCAGCAGGCCGAAGGGGAACACCTGCGCCGAGAGCAGCATCAGCATCACCGGGCGGCGCCCGGCGAAGCGGAACTTGGCGAAGGAGTAGCCGGCATACATGGCGAGCGCGGTGTTGAGCGCCGCCGCCGAACCCGACACCACGAGGCTGTTCTGCAGGTGCAGCAAGAGCTTGCCGCGGCCGAAGGCGGTCGCGAAGTGCTCCCACGACAGCGCGTGCGGATAGAAGGTCGGGTCGATGCGGTAGAGCTCGGCGTTGCCCTTCAGCGCCGAGATCGCGAGCCAGTAGATCGGGAAGAACAGGAAGAGCCCGATCACGGCCAGCACGAGGAGGAAGATGCCGCGCGCGAGCGGGGCGGAGAGGTCGAGCATCTCACACGCCCTTCAGGAGGTGACGGAGATAGAGGTAGGCCGCCGGCAGGATCGTCGCGACCCACAGGAGTCCGATGGCCGCGGCCATGCCGACGTCCCACTGGTCGAAGGCACGCCGGTAGACCTCGATGGAGAGCACCGTGGTGGCCCGCACGGGCCCGCCGCCGGTGAGCGCGAAGATGGTGTCGAACTGCTGCAGGTTGCCGATGACGCCGAGCACGACAACGACCAGAAGCACCGGCCGCAGGTGCGGCAGCACGTGGTCGCGCAGGATGGCGAGGTTGCCGGCGCCGTCGACTCGAGCGGCGTCGATCTGCTCGCGGTCGAGGCCCTGCAGGCCAGCGAGGAAGAACGACATGTAGAGCGGGATCGACAGCCAGACCTTGGTAACGACGATGGCGCTCATGGCGCCGGAGGTGGTCGAGAGCCACGCCGTCGGGAACGGGATCAGCCCGAGGTCGAGCAGCACCGCGTTGAGCAGGCCGAAGCGGCTGTTGAAGATCCAGCCCCAGACGAAGGCGCAGACCGTGGAGGGCAGCACCCAGGGCAGGAGCGACATGGCGCGCAGCGCCGCGCGCCCGCGGAAGGTCTGGTTGAGCACGATCGCCCAGGCGAGTCCGAGAATGACCGTGAACCCGGTGGCCAGCACGACGTAGAGGAGGGTCGTGACAAAGGATCCGAGCACCTCCGGCGAGGCCGCGAGCGCCCGGAAATTCCCGAGCCCGATGAACACGGGCTCGGGGGTCTGCAGGTCATAGCGCGTGAAGGCGTAGCCCAGCGCCCGCAGGAACGGGACCGCGATGACCAGCACGAAGGCGGCGACGGCCGGCAGCAGGAACAGCCAGCCGATGCGCCGTTCGCCGGCCTTCAGCCCGCCCCGGCGCGCGAGCGCCGAGACGGGGAAGGTGGTCTGTGCGGTGGAGGCACTCATGTCATGGACTGCCATGTGGTCCTGCGAACGCTTGCGCCCACCCCTCCGCCGTCATGGCCCGGCCATCCACGACTTTGCCTGGGCCGTGCTCAAGTCGTGGGTGCCCGGGCCAAGCCCGGGCATGACGAACTGAAGGATGGGTGCCCATACCGACGATGACTGTCGCTTAGCCGCGCTTGGCCATGGAGGCTTCCATGCGGGTCTGCATGGAGGCGGTGGCGGCGTCGGCGGTCTTCTGGCCGAGGATGCAGGCCTGGATCTCTTCCGTGAGGATCGAGGACAGCTCGGGGCCGTTCGACCACACGCCAACCTCGTGCTTCATGGCCTGCACCACCGTGGCGCCCCAGGCCTTGAGGTAGGCGTCGTTGGCGACGACCGGTGCGTTGCGCCCGGCCGTCGTCACCGGCAGGCCGCCCAACGCCAGCGGGAGCGTCGTCTGCACGGCGTCGGAGAGCAGGTACTTCATCCACTTGGAGGCGGGCGTGTCCGGGCCGATGGCGTTGGCGTTCTTGAACATCGCGACCGTGTGGCCCCACTCGACCGACTTCGGCGTGTCGCCGGCCTTCAGGATCGGCGTCTTCATGGGGATGACGTTGACGTCCATCGCCTCGCCGCGACCGGAGAAGTTGCGGGCGAAGGTGCGGGCCTGCGGCGCGTCGACGTAGAAGGCCGAGCCACCCTGGCCGAAGAGCCGGCGCGAGTCCGGACGGTCGAACTCGGGGGCGATCAGGCGGTCCTTCATCAGGCCGGCCATGAAGGCCATGGCGGCGCGCCCCTCGGGGCTGTTGACCAGCACCTTGCCGCTCTCGTCGATCATGCGGGCGTTGTGGGCCCAGAAGATCAGCAGCGCGTCGAGCGGCACGGCGCCGGGGTTCTTGGTGGCCATGGTGTAGGGCACCGAGTTCGGCACCTTGTCGCGCACGGCGACCAGCGCGGCGCGGAACTCGTCCAGCGTCACCGGCAGCTTCTCGACGCCGGCCTTGGCGAGCACTTCCTTGTTGGCGACGAAGCCGACGGAACCGGAGATCAGCGGAATCGCGACCTGCTTGCCGTCGACCTTGCCGAGCGAGCTCGCGCCCGGATCGATGGCGCCGAGCGTGGCGGCGCCGAGCACCGGGGTGAGGTCGACGATCTCGGGCAGGGTCGCCATGGCCGGGACCCAGCGGTCCTGCAGCTGCGCGGTGTCGGGCAGCGTCTTGGAGCGCTGGCGCAGCACGATGTTCTTCTGCGCGTCGCCCCAGGCCGTGCCGATCGGCTCGACGGCGATGCCGCTGGACGCCTTGAAGTCGGCGATCAACTTGTCGATGAACGGCTTGTTGGGCTCCTCCGCAAAGGTGAAGCTCATGAAGCTGGCGCCGCCGCTCTGGGCGAAGGCGCCGCGGCCAGAGAGCGCGGCCGTGGCTGCCCCCAGCCCGAGGGCGCCGAACGTGCGCCGTGAAATCTTTGCCATGGTGGTGTCTCCTCTCGGGTCGACCGCGCGGTCGGTCGCGTTGGTTGTCCGGAGCTCCGCGAGGCTCCGGTTATGACGTCGGGCTCAGACGACCCCTCCATCGACGATGAAGGTCTGGCCCGTACACAGGCGGGACTCCTCGCTGGCCAGCCACAGCGCCATGCGGGCGATGTCGGCCGGGGCGAGGTGCTCCTTGAGGCACTGGCGGTCGAGATAGGCCTTGAACTTGGACGGGTCGGCCGCGTTGGCGCGGTTGACCTGCTTCTCCGTCAGAACCCAGCCCGGCGCGATGCCGTTGACCCGGATCTTGTGGATCCCGAGTTCACGGGCCAGCGACTTCGTCAGGCCGGACACGGCCGACTTGGCCGTCGTGTAGGCGATGACGGTCGCCGCCCCGAACATCCACGAGATCGAGTTCAGGTTGATGATCGAACCGCCACCGGCCGCGATCATGCCGGGCGCGACGGCCTGGGCGACGAAGAACTGGTGGCGCAGGTTGACCGCGAAGCGGTCGTCCCAGAGCTCGGGGGTCATCGTGTCCCAGGCGTGCCGCTCGTCGTCGCCGGCATTGTTGACGAGGACGCGGAACGGGCCGGTCTTCGCGGCGAGTTCGGCCACCGCCTCGCGGGTGGCTGCAATGTCGCGCAGATCCACGACGGCAAAGGCGACGTCGCGGCCCGTGGCTTCGCGGACCGCCGCACGGGTGCGCTCGGCCGTGGCCGCGTTCACCTCGATGGCCCCGACCCGCGCGCCCTGCGCGGCGAAATGCTCGACGATCGAGGCGCCGATGCCGGAGCCACCGCCGGTGATGAGGACGGGCAACCCGTCGAGGTCGGGATAGCGGGCGGTCATGCGGCACTCCTGACGGCGTCTGCGCCATCGGCGCGAAGCCCCTGCGTATCGAAGGGATGGGCCCGGGCGGGATCGAAGGTCAGGCCGACGGGAAGGCCGGGCCGGACCACGCTGTCGCCGTCGAGGCGCACGATCACCGGAGCATCCACGCCCTCGACCGCGACGGACGCGAAGACGTCGGCACCCAGGTGCTCGACCATGGTGACAGCACCGGTGATCACGCCGGCGCTGGGGTCGCCCAGCACGAGGTGCTCGGCCCGGATGCCGATCTCGGCGCGCTCGCCGGGGCGCGCGGCGATGCCGACCGCCGAGCGCACACTCCCCGGCAGCACGACCGTGCCGTTCTCGGCGACGGTGGCGGGCAGCATGTTCATGCGCGGAGAGCCGATGAAGCCGGCGACGAAGCGGTTGGCGGGGCGCCGGTAAAGGTCCAGCGGCGATCCCACCTGCTCCACGCGACCGCCGTTCATGACCACGATCATGTCGGCGAGCGTCATGGCCTCGGTCTGGTCATGCGTGACATAGACCATGGTGGTGCCGAGCCGCGCCTTCAGCCGCGCGATCTCGCCACGCATGTCGACGCGCAGCGCGGCGTCGAGGTTGGACAGGGGCTCGTCGAAGAGGAAGATGCGCGGCTCGCGCACGATGGCCCGGCCGATGGCGACACGCTGGCGCTGCCCGCCGGAGAGCTGCCTGGGCTTGCGCTGCAGCAGCGCATCGAGGCGCAGCACGCCGGCGGCGGCCTTCACCCGCGTTTCGATCTCGCCGGCGGGCGTGCCGGCGAGGCGCAGCGCGTAGCCCATGTTCTGGGCGACCGTCATGTGCGGGTAGAGCGCGTAGCTCTGGAACACCATGGCGATGCCGCGACGCGCGGGCGGCACGTCGTTCACCTTCTCGCCGTCGATGGCGATGGTGCCGGCGGATACCTCGTCGAGCCCGCAGATCAGCCGCAGTAGGGTGGACTTGCCGCAGCCAGACGGGCCGACGAAGACGACGAAGGCGCCGTCGGGCACGTCCAGGTCGATGCCGTGCAGCACATGGGTCTTGTCGAAGGTCTTCTTCACGCCGCGCAGGGTGAGTGTGGCCATGGCGGGTCTCCTCAACCGGCGAAGGGGGTGTCGGGGAGCCCGCGGACGCGGGCGTCGATGGCGAAGACGGCGCCGGACAGGGGCGCCTCGGCGAGCTGGTGCGCCGACAGACGGATGCGGGCCGACGTCACGTAGAGGGTCGACATGTCGGGCCCGCCGAACACGCAGCTGGTCGGCCGCGGCACGGGCATGTTGATGACGCGCTCGACGCTGCCGTCGGGCGCGTAGCGGCTCACGCACCAGCCGTCCCAATGCGCGCTCCACACGAAGCCCTCGGCATCCACCGCGAGCCCGTCGGGCGTCCCCTGCCCTTCCGGAAGGACGACGAACGGCCGCCGGTTGGCGATGGAGCCGGTCTCGATGTCGTAGTCGTAGACCCAGATCGTCCGGGCCGCGCTGTCGGTGAAGTAGAAGAGCCGGTTGTCGGGCGACCAGCCAAGGCCGTTCGAGACCTGGAAGCCGCGGTCCATGGCAGTCACGCGGCCGTCGGGATCGAGCCGCCACAGCGACCCTTCGCCCGGCGTCGTGTCGATGGCGAGGGTTCCGGCGAAGAGACGGCCGCGGCGGTCGCACTTGGCGTCGTTGAAACGGTTGCCCGGCTTGTCGGCCTCCGGGGAGGCGAGCGCCACGACGCTGCGGCTGTCCAGGTCGACGGCCTTGATGCCGCTCTGCATGGCGGCCACCCAGCCGCCGCGTCGGCGGGGGATCACCGCGCTGACGAGCTCGGGCATCGGATGCGACGTGAAGGTCCCGGTGGCGGGATCGCCGGTGAGGATGGCCGGCGCCAGGATGTCGACCCAGGTGAGGCGGCCATCGGCGGCCGACCAGTACGGCCCCTCCCCGAGGAAGCAGGACGACGGAAAGACGACGCGGACGTCCTCGCGGTCGGGGCCGAGGGGGCGGGGGGCGATGGTGATGGACATGGCAATCTGGCCGGCGTTCCCGGAAATGCGGCGGGCGGCCTCCATCACGTCGCGGCCGAGCGCGTGGAGACGGTCCGGCCCGAGGCGGAAGGAGGGGCCGACGACGGCGATGGCGCCGATGGCCCGGGCGCGATGGTCGAGGATGGGAGCGGCCACGGAGGCGACTCCCGGGTGCTGCTCTTCCATCGAGACGGCGTAGCCACGGCCCTTCGCCAGCGTCAGCTCGGAGAAGAGTTCGTCCGCCGAGACGATGGTATTCGGCGTGAAGCGGGGAAGGTCGTTGCCAGCCCAGCGCTGGCGCAGCTCGAGCGGATCGAGATGGGCGAGAATGGCCTTGCCGGCACCCGAGGCGTGCGCGGCCGAACGCGCGCCGACGCCGTTGCCGAGGCGGACCGGCTGCTGGCTCTCGCGCTGGTCCACGGTGAGCACGTCGCGCCCGTCGAGCACGGCGAGGCGGACAGCCTCCCCGGTCAGGTCGCGCAGGCGCTCGAGTTCGGGCTCGGCGGCGCTGCGCAGGTCGAAGTCATCCCACACGCGGTGCGCCATCTCGAACAGGCGCAGCCCGAGCCGGTAGGTCTGGTCGCGATCGTCGACCCGCAGCAGGCCCGCCTCCACGAGGGTGGCGAGCATGCGGTGCGCGGTCGGGCGAGCGAGCCCCGACCGGTCGGCGATTTCGGTGAAGCGCAACGGCCGGGCGCTGTCGGCCACGATGTCCAGGAGGGCAAGTCCGCGACGAAGCGCCTGCGCGCCCGGCACCTCGCGGGGCGAGTCGGTCGCATCCGTCTGGTCGGCGGTGGGAAGGACCTTGAGGCGCACGGGCTTGGCGTTTCCATATTTTGGACTTATGTTCCACGTTAGTCGCGAGATTGCGTTCCTGTCAATCCGACACCGTCTGGCACATCCAGGCGGCCGCTTACCGGAACGAGGCTCGCCAAGACATCGTCGAATGCGGACCACAGTTCCGCATCGTGAAACTGGAGGAACGTCGTGTCTGGAGCCCGCATCACCCGCGTCGACCATTGGCTCGTCCGCATGCCCTTTCGCGAGGACATCCTGTGGGGCTCCGGCCGCCGGTCCGGCGCGACGCGCATGATCGTGCGCCTGGAGACGGACGCGGGCGTGACCGGCTGGGGCGAGACGATCGCCCTGATCGACAACGTCCCGGCCGTCCTGCGCGAGATCGTGGCTCCGCTGGCCATCGGCTACGACGTCGCCGACGTGGAGCGCTTCCACCGCAACGTCTTCGGTGCCGGCTACTACCACCACAAGCGCGCCGCCGTGATGGCGCTGGCCGCCGTCGAGATGGCCATGTGGGACGCGCTCGGCAAGCGTCTCGGCGCGCCGCTGCACGCCCTGTGGGGCGGCCTGTGGCGGGACCGCACGCCGGCGTCGGCCTACCTCTTCGTCAACGATCCCAAGCGCGTCGCCGAGGACGCCCGCCGCTTCCTCGACCTCGGCTTCTCGACGTTCAAGGTGAAGATCGGCGTCGACCGCGAGAGCGACATCACTCTCGTGGAAGCCGTGCGCAAGGTCGTCGGCGACCGGGACCTGCGCGCCGACGTGAACGGCGCCTGGACACCAGGCACGGCGCGCCGGCAGCTGGCCCGCCTCGCCGGCTTCGACCTCGCCTATGTCGAGCAGCCGCTCGAACTCGACGACCTCCAGGGTCATGCCGAGCTGCGCCAGGTTCTCCCGGTGCCGATCGCGCTCGACGAGAGCGCCTACACGCTCGCCGACGTCGGCAACATCGTGCGCATGGGCGCGGCCGACGTGGTCCTGCTCGACCCGCACGAGGCAGGCGGCGTCTGGCCCGTGATCAAGCAGGCCGGCGTATGCGAATCCGTCGGCATCCCGGTGACCCTGCATTCGGGCGGCGAACTCGCCCTGTCACAGGCCGCCTACGTCCACCTCGCCGCCTCGATCCCCAACATGCACCTCGCCATCGACACCGAGCGCACCTACCTCGCCGACGACATCGCCCCCGACACGCCCGTCCTGCGCGACGGCGCCTTCGACGTGCCGAAGGCTCCCGGATTGGGCGTCACGCCCGACGAGGCTCTGGTGGAGAAGTATGCCGTCGCCCGGATCGAGGGGGCCTACCTGGACCCGGCGCGGCGAGGTTGGTTCCCGATGAAGCCGGCGTATTGAGAGGGCGCTTGGTCCGCCTTCAGAAGCGCTCCTCCTCTCCGCGTCATGCCCGGGCACCCACGACTTTGCAGCGCTGGGCCAAAGTCGTGGATGGCCGGGCCAAGCCCGGCCAGGACGGCTGAGAGGCGTGCGCCAATATGGCAAGACTGTGCAACTATCCCCGTCTCCGGTCCGAGCCTCCGACGTGTCTGAAAACAACCAGCGCCCCTTGTCAGGCCCGCCCCTTTCAAAAGCCCTGGAGCGCGTGTGGGACTACATGCGCCTCACGCACGAGCCCCTGCCCTCGGACGCCATCCTCGTCCTGGGCAGCTTCGACGTGGAGGCGGCGTCCGCGGCGGCTCGGCTGTGGCACGAGAAGATCGCCCCGGTCCTCATCATGTCCGGCGGCGTCGCCCATGTCGGCGGCCTGCTCGAGACCGGCTGGGACCGTTCCGAGGCCGAGGTCTTCGCAGACCGCGCCATGGCCATGGGCGTGCCCCGCGACGCGATCCTCATCGAGGACAAGGCCCAGAACACCGGCCAGAATTTCTCGCTCGGCCGGCAGGTCGCCGAAGCGGCCGGCATCCGGCCGAAACGGCTCACCGTGGTGGCGAAGCCCTACATGACGCGCCGCGGCTTCGCGACCGGCCGCCGCGTCTGGCCGGAGCCCGAACTGCGGATGCACTGCGAGGACATCGGCGTCCACGCCTACCTCGCCCGCGAAGCGGACCCGCGACGCACGATCCTCGCCATGGTCGGCGACCTGCACCGCATCATGGTCTACCCATCACTCGGCTTCTCGGTGCCGCAGGACGTTCCGGCCGACGTGGTGCGGGCCATGCGGATGCTAGTGGATGCAGGGTACGGGGAACGGCTTCTCCAAGGTCACCCGCTTCCCGAGGCGGAATGACGAAAGCTTCGCTTTCGCGTTTGCACCACCTCTCAGCCGTCCTGCCCGGGCTTGGCCCGGGCATCCACGACTTTGCCGGGGCCATCCTCAGTCGTGGATGGCCGGGCCAAGCCCGGCCAGGACGCGGAGGGGGTGGCGCAAGCTGGATCGGCGAAAGCGTTCGCTTGTTCCGAGCAGGCCGCGGAGCGGCCGTGTCGAAGGACGCACCGTCTCCCCGCCACTCAATCCGGCCAGGTCTGCGCAGCCTCCGCGCGCTTGTTGCGGCGGCGTTCGAGCGGGGTGGCGATGACCTCGTTGGAGCGCGCGGCCTTGTCGAGTTCCTCGACGAGGCGGGCGGCGACGACCTCGGCCTCGCCGGGGTGGAGGTTGCAGGGGTCCATGTAGAAGAAGCCGTGCTCGATCTCGTGATCACGCACGATCACCGGCCGGGGGCCGCTGGCCAGCGCGCTGGCGAGGTCCCAGGCGGTGATGTGGGCGCCCACGGGGTCGACGTGCACCTTGAGCCGGTCGAGGGGATTGTGGGTCGGATCGGCCTCCCACTCGGCGCGGATGCCGGCACGGTCGGCGAGCGTGCGGGTCCAGAGCTCGAGGTAGGAGGTCTCCAGCTTGCGGATGCCTTCGTGGTCGCGCGTCTCCCAGGCCTCGAGCGCAGCGATGGTGCCGACCATGCCTTCCTTGCCGACCTTCATGCCGCGGCCGATGCCGCCATTCTGCAGGTAGGCGGCGCGCACCAGGTCCTTGCGGCCGGCGACGATGCCGCCCGTGGGGCCGCCGAGGAACTTGTGCGAGGAGTAGAGCGCGAGGTCCGCGCCCTGGGCGATGAAGCCCTTCAGGTCGTACTCGGACGCGGCGTCGACGATCACCGGCACGCCGTGCGCGTGGCAGATCTCGCAGAACTCGTCGAGCGGGATCATGCCGTACTGCACGGCGTGGTGCGAGACGACGTAGACGGCCGCCGCGGTCTGCGGCGTGATCGAGCTTTCGAGCTGGTAGCGGCGGGCCTGCGTGGACTGGCCGACCGGCACGACCTTGGCGCCGGTGAGCGCGATGCCCTGCGCCACCGGGGCGCCGTAGGACACCATGTGCCCCGTCATGATCAGGACCTCGTTCTTGAGGCCCGTCGTGTCCGGCAGCCGCTCGATGGCCAGGAGATCCGTGCCCGTCATGGCGCCCGCCACGGCGACGCTGATGCCGGCCGAGCAGGAGGCGGTGACGAAGCCCGCCTCCGCCCCGCAGAGCCGCGCGATGGTCTTGCTGGCGAGCTTCTGCAGATGGTCGATCTCGACGAACTGCGGAAGAACGGCGGCGACCGCCTCGACGACGGACGGCGGCACGATCGACGCCCCCAGGAAGGTCATCGTGCCCGAGACGTTGATGACGGGACGCAGCCCGAGCTTGGCGCGGATGTCGGTGGCCATGGTCATGTCCTTTGCGGGGTGGAAACCCCTCGGGTATATTCCGCCCCAAGGGATGAGCTTTTGCAATTGCGGAAGAAGGATTGCGGGCGATGGATGCGAGCGTGAAGGACGGCCGCCGCACCCGCGTCAGCGGCATCGACCGCGCCCTGCAGGTCCTCGACGTGCTGCGCGAGGAGGGAAAGCCCGCCTCCGCCTATGCCATCGCCAAGGCCGTCGGCGCGCCGCTCTCGACCGTCTACAGCATCATCGACGACCTCGTGGACAAGCGCATGCTGCAGCGCCGGTCCGACGGCACGGTGTGGCTCGGTGCCCGGCTCTACCACTATGGCCTCGCCTACGCGCAGTCGCTCGACGTCCTCGACGTCGCCACGCACGAGATGCACGACCTCTGCCGCGCCGTCGGCGAGACGGTGCAGATCTGCGGCCTCGACGACGACCACATGATCGTCTTGGCGATGGCGGACGGCCCAGGCCATTTCCGCGTGACGTCGCGGGTCGGCACCCGTGTGCCCCTCAACTGGACGGCCTCGGGCCGTTTGCTCGTCGGGCATCGCCCGCAAGACGAACTCGTCGGCCTCTATCGCCGCTCGGTGAAACTGTCGCCGACCGGCCGGGCGGAGACGGATCCCGCCATCCTCGCCGAGCAGAGCCGCGAAGCCCTGGCCGACAGGCTCTGCATCCAGATGAGCGAGTCCGACTTCTCGGTCGCCTGCATCGCCTCGCCCATTCGCGACAGCGCCGGTGCCTGCACGGCGACGATCTCGATCGTTCTGCCGGAGCACAAGGTCCGCGAGAACCGCGACGGCTACGTCGCCGCGGTCCAGGAGGCCGCGGCGCGCATCGAGGCTCAGCTGGGCTGGCAGTAGGTCCATCAGATCGCGACCACGGCCTCGATCTCGACGGTGATCTGGCCGGGGAGCGAGCCGAAGCCGACCGCCGAGCGGGCATGCCGGCCGGCATCGCCGAACACCTCGACCATCAGGTCCGAACAGCCGTTGATGACCTTGGGGTGATCGCCGAACTCCGGCGTGGCGTTGACCATGCCGAGCAGCTTCACGACGCGCTTCACGCGGCCGAGGTCGCCGAGCGCCGCGTGCATCACGGCCAGCAGGTTGATGCCGGTGACACGGGCGTGCTGGTAGGCCTCCTCGACCGAGACGCCGCCGCCGACCTTGCCGGTGTGCATGCGCCCGTCCGCCTCGCGCGGCCCCTGGCCCGAGAGGAACAGCAGGCCCGAGGCCTCCACATGGGTGACGAAATTGGCGATCGGGGTCGGCGGCGTGGGCAGCACGATCCCGAGGGCCTTGAGCCGGTCGTAAGGCGTGGTCATGGCGAACTCCGTGTGGGCCCGCCGGCGGCGGGGTGGATGCGGGCGAGCACGTCGGGCTCGTCCTTGCGGATGCAGGCGACCGCGTGGCTCGGGCCGACGCCATCGAGCGGCGGCACGACCTCGGCACAGGCGGCGGCGGCCGACGGGCAGCGGGTGCGGAAGACGCAGCCGGACGGCGGGTTGATCGGGCTCGGGATGTCGCCCTGCAGAACCACGCGGTTGCGCGGCGCGCGCGGGTCCGGCACGGGCGCGGCCGAGAGCAGCGCCTGCGTGTAGGGATGGCGCGGGGCGGCATAGACCTGCCGACTGGGGCCGCGCTCCATAACCCGACCGAGATAGAGCACCACCACCTCGTCACAGAGATACTCGACGACCGAGAGGTCGTGGGCGATGAAGAGCAGCGTCAGACCGAAGGCCTGCTGCAGGTCCTGGATGAGGTTGAGGACCTGCGCCTGCACCGACACGTCGAGGGCGGAGACGGGCTCGTCGGCGACGATGAACTCCGGCTCGACGGCCAGCGCCCGGGCGATGCCGATGCGTTGGCGCTGCCCGCCGGAGAACTCGTGCGGGAAGCGCCGCGCGTGCTCGGGCGCCAGTCCCACCCGCGCGAGCAGGTCGGCGATGCGATCGCGCCGCGCCGATCCGCGCGCGAGGCCGTGCGTGTCGATCGCCTCGCCGATGATGTCCTCGATCCGCATGCGCGGGTTGAGGCTCGAATAGGGATCCTGGAAGACGATCTGCATGCGCCGCCGGTAGGCGCGCATGGCGCCTTCGGGCAGCGCCGCGATGTCGACGCCGTCATAGACGATCTTGCCGCCCGAGGGCTCGACGAGGCGCAGCACAGTGCGGCCGATCGTGGTCTTGCCGGATCCAGATTCCCCGACGAGCCCGACGATGGTGCCGCGCCGGACGTCGAAGCTGACGTCGTCGACCGCGCGGACGAGGCCGCCACGGACGTCGAAGGTCTTGGTCAGGCCCTGCACCGAGAGCAGGACGTCGGCCGGAGCACTCTTTGGAGCGGCGCTCATACGTCCTCGTGCCTCCAGCAGCGGCTGAGATGGCCGGGCGCCGCCGGGATCAGCGGCGGCGGCTCCTCGCACTTCGCGACGGCCAGCGGGCAGCGCGGGGCGAAGCTGCAGCCCGTGGGCAGCGCCGTGACGCTCGGCACGGTGCCGGGGATCGGCGTCAGGCGCACCTGCCCGTCGACTTCGTCGCGGCGCATGCCCGGGCGCGGGATGCAGGCGAGCAGGCCCTTGGTGTAGGGGTGGCGCTGCCGGTCGAAGAGGTCGTTCACGGCGGCGGCCTCGACGACCCTGCCGGCATACATCACCACCACCTCGTGGGCGATCTCGGCGACGACGCCGAGATTGTGGGTGACGAAGATGATGCTCATGCCGAGCTCGGCCTGGAGCCGGCGCAGGAGGTCGAGCACCTGCGCCTGGATGGTCACGTCGAGCGCCGTCGTCGGCTCGTCGGCGATCAGCACGCGCGGATTGCAGGCGAGAGCCAGCGCGATCATGGCCCGCTGGCGCATGCCGCCCGACATCTGGTGCGGATAGTCGTCGAGGCGGCGCTCGGCCGCCGGGATCTCGACGAGCTCCAGCATCCGCCGCGCCCGGGCCCGCGCCTCGCCCGCCGAGACCGGCTCGTGCAGGCGGATCATTTCCATCACCTGGTCGCCCACCGTGTAGAGCGGGTTCAGGCTCGTCATGGGCTCCTGGAAGATCATGGCGATCTCCCGGCCGCGCACGCCCCGCATGCGGCTCTCGGGAAGCCGCGCGAGATCGATCTCCTCCCCGGTCGCCGTACGGTAGAGGATGCGCCCGCCCACGATGCGCCCCGGTGGGGCGAGCAGGCGCATGATGGACAGGCTCGTCACCGACTTGCCCGAACCGCTCTCGCCCACGACGGCGACGGTCCTGCCGCGGCCCACCGTGAAGCTGACGTCGTCGACCGACTTCGCGACCCGCGAACCGAGTTCGAACCAGGTCTGCAGGTTCTCGACCCGCAGGATCGCGTCGTCGGCCGCAGCGCTCATCGGCCGGGTGCCCAGCCGCAATGCGGGCAGCCGTTCGGCCCCGCCGTCGTCTCGTGCGGACGGTACGGGCTCGCCTTCACGACGAGGTCGCCCATCACCGCCCAGCGCGGAACGAGCAGCTCGCGCAGCACCGCTTCGTGCCCCATTGAGTCGCGGATCGAGAGGTCGCTCGGGTCACGCGAGAACACGGTGAACTCGGCCCGCGCACCCGGCTTCAGGAGCCCTTCGGTCGCCATGCCGATGACGCTCATGGGCGCCAGCGTCGAGGCCTCGATGACCTTCTCGAACGGCATGCCGACGGCCAGCAGCTTCGACATGGTGGTGCCCATGTCCCAGACGGGGCTGTCGATCGAGCGGTTGTGCAGGTCGGTCGAGATCGAGAACGGCAGCAGCCCGCGCTGGATGGCGATCTCGGCCGTGCGGAACGAGAAGGACGCGCCGCCATGGCCGACGTCGAGGCGGATCCCCTCCCCCGCGCAGCGCTCGGCGAGCGCGAACAGCATGTCGTCCTCGACGATGCTGCCGCCGGCCTTGCCGTTGAAGCAGTGGGTGACGACGTCGCCCGGATCGAGCAAGTCGAGCACCTCGTCGTAGAGGGGCGGCGGCTCGCCGACATGCACCATCATCGGCAGCTTCAGGACGCGGGCGAGCTTCTTGGCGATCTTGACCGGCGTGATGCCCCAGGCGCCGACGATGACGCCGCTGGCGCGCACCTTGATGCCGATGATGACGTCGCGGTTCGCCTCGACCACCGCGATGGTCCGGTCGAGGTCGATCGAGCGCATGTCGATGAGCTCGCTGACGCGGTTGCACGCGACGAGGCCGATCGACCCGACGTTCAGGAACGCCTTGATGCGCTCGCGCGCCGGATCGATCACGTATTCCCGGAAGCCGTGGAAATTGGCTTCGCCCGCAGAGCCCGCGTCGACGATGGTGGTGACGCCGCGCTCCAGCCCGCACAGCGCCGGGCGGATCGAGATGTCCGTGCCGCCGTACCAGACATGGGCGTGCAGATCGACCCAGCCGGGCGAGATGAAGAGGCCCGCGGCATCGATGCGGCGCGCGCCATCTGGCGCGGAGAGGCCCTGGCCGGTCGCCTGCACCTTGCCCTGCGCATCCACGAGGATGTCGGTGGGGCTCTGCGGGACGCCCAGTGCCACGGGCGTGGCGCCGGCGATGAGGATGGGCCCGGTTTCGGGCGGGAACGGGATCATCACAGATCCTTTCTGAGACGCGGATCGAGGAGGTCGCGCAGGCCGTCGCCGACGAGCTGCAGCGACAAAACGCTGAGCACGATGGCGATGCCCGGGAACAGGGTCATCCAGTCGGCCTGGCCGACATATTGCCGGCCGGCGGCGATCATCGTGCCCCAGGTCGGGATCTCGGGGCTGACGCCGACGCCGAGGAACGAGAGCCCCGCCTCCGCCAACATGGCGTAGGCGAAGATGAAGGTGCCCTGCACGAGGATGGGCGAGACGAGGTTGCGCAGCACGTGGCGCGTCATGATGCGCCAGGTCGGCACGCCCAGCGCCCGCGCCGCTTCGACATAGGGCAGCTCTCGGATCACCAGCGTCGAGGCGCGCACGACGCGCGCGAGGCGGGGCGCGTAGACGATGCCGAGCGCCACGATGACGGTGGCGAGCGAGGGCCCGAGCGCGGCGACGAGAGCGATGGCGAGCAGGATGTCGGGAAACGCCATCATCGCGTCGATGATGCGCGCGATCGGCGTGTCGAGGCGGCGGAAGAAGCCGGCCACGAGGCCGAGCGTGATTCCGACCACGCAGGCGAAGACGACGACGCAGATGCCGACCAGCAGCGACAGGCGGCCGGCGTAGAGCGTGCGGGTGAAGCCGTCGCGGCCGAACTCGTCGGTGCCGAACCAGTAGGTGGCGCTCGGCGGCTTCAGGCGGTTGACGATCGACAGGCGGTTCGGCGGGAACGGCGCGATCCACGGCGCCAGGATCGCGGCGGTGGCGATCACCAGCAGGATCAGGATGCCGATGAGCACGGTGCGGCGGCGCAGGAGCTGGCGCAACGCCTGCCCGCGCGTCGGGGCGTCTGCGGCGACGGCGGCCATCAGTAGCGCACCCGCGGATCGACCACGAGATAGAGCATGTCGATCAGGAAGTTGATGATGACGTAGAGCGCGGCCACGACCAGCAGCGCGCCCTGGATGACCGGGTAGTCACGTCGCAGCACGGCCGAGACGACGAGGCTGCCGACGCCCGGCAGGCTGAACACCGTCTCGGTGACCACGGCCCCCGAGACGAGCAGCGCGGCGGTGAGACCGAGCACGGTCAGGATCGGGATCAGCGCGTTCTTGAAGGCGTGGCGCATGACCACGCGGAACTCGCCCATGCCCTTGGAGCGGGCGGTGCGTATGTAATCGTCGCCGAGCACGTCGAGCATGCTGGCCCGCGTGAAGCGCAGGATCAGCGCCGACGAGACGATGCCGAGCGCGATGGCCGGCAGCACGAGATGGTAGAGCCGCGTGGCGAGGCTGGCGCCGGGCCCGCCATAGCCGGAGACCGGGAACACGCCGAAGCGCACGGCGAGCCACTGGATCAGAAGGAGCCCCAGCCAGAAGCTCGGGATGGAGGCCGCCAGCATGGCGACCGTGGTGGTGGCCTGGTCGAACAGCGAGCCGCGCCGGTAGGCCGCGTAGATGCCGACCGGGATGGCGATGAACGAGGCGATGGCCAGCGAGAACAGCGTCAGGAAGAAGGTCGGCTCGGCGCGGTCTGCGATGGCGCTGAGCACGGGCTTGTTCAGGAAGATCGACTCGCCGAGGTCGCCGCGCAGGAGCTGGCCGAGGAAGAGCACGTACTGCACCACCAGCGGCCGATCGAGCCCCAGCCGTGTCCTGAGCGCCGCGACGTCGGCCGGCGTGGCGTCGGGCCCCAGCATCACCGAGGCCGGATCGCCCGGCGCGATGCGCACGATGACGAAGACCACCGTCACCACGACGAACATCACGGCCAGCATGCCGAGGAAGCGCTGGAGGATGTAGCGGTTCATCGCGGACCTTGGTTTGACACCCTTCTCTCCGTCATGCCCGGGCTTGGCCCGGGCACCCACGACTTTGCTTGGGCCATCCCGAAGTCGTGGATGGCCGGGCCAAGCCCGGCCAGGACGCGGAGAGGTTGAGGCGAGCTACTCGGAAGACGCGCCGAGCGCGCCCTCCGTCCGATCACTTCGAAACCGAGGCGTTCCAGAAGTAGGGCCAGGGGGCCGGGTCCACGCCCGTCACCTTCGGCGCCTGGGCCGAGAGCGCGTTGAAGTCACCGATCTTGATGGCCGGGACTTCGGCGTAGATGACCTTCTGGACCTCCGCCCACAGCGCCGGGCGCTTTGACGGATCGGGCTCGGAGTTGAAGGCATCCACGGCCTTCTTGCGGCCCGGCGTCGACCACCAGCCGGGCGAGGCTTCCGACAGGATGCCGGTGAGCGCGGGCTCGGGCAGGAAGGGGCTGTGGGTGATGTAGATGTCCCAGAGCGCCGGGTCGGTGCGGCGCTGGGTCAGCGTCGCCCAGTCCACGACCATCAGCTCGACCGCGAAACCCGCCTGCTTCAGGTACTCGGCGGCGACCTGCGCCATCTTGTAGTGGAACTCGTACTGGCGGCTCGTGAGGATGCGCAGCGGCTTGCCCTCGGAGCCGGCCTTCTTGAGAAGGCCCTTGGCCTTCTCCGGATCGGCGATGTTGTAGGCGCCCTCGGTGCCGGCGTCCGTGTTCCAGACGTAGCCCTTGGGGAAGTAGGCGGCGTTCAGCGCGAAGAAGTCCTTCGAGCCGAAGGCGGCCGTCAGCATGTCCTCCTCGCTCAGCGCGGTGCGGACCGCGAGGCGCGCGTCGAGGTTCGACATGATGCCCTGCTTGGTGTTCATCACGAACACCGGCCAGCCGAAGGGCTTCAGCATCACGGGCTGCGTGGCCTTCTGGTTCTGCAGGCGCGGGAAGGCCTCGACCGGCAGCGCGTCGACATAGTCGTACTGGCCGGAGATGGCGCCCTCGACGCGGGTGTTCGGGTCCGGGACCGGCACGAAGCGGATCTCGTCGAGGAGCTGCTTGCGGGCGCCGCCATAGCCGTCCGGCTCGCCGGCGCGGGACTTGTAGCCATCGTGGCGCACCAGCTGGATGTACTGGTCCGCCTTGCGCTCCTTGAGCTTGTAGGGCCCGGTGCCGACCGGCTCCTTGAGCGGGTTCTCCATCTTGCCGGCAGGCATGATGACGGCTGCCGCGTTGTTGAAGGCCAGCAGCGCGAGGAGCGGCGCATAGGGCTCCTTCAGCGTCAGCTTCACGGTCGCGCCGTCGACGGCCTCGACGCCGGCGATGAAGCCGGCAGCCTGCTTGCCGCGCGAGGCGAGGTCCATCCAGCGCTTGAGGGACGCCACGACGTCGGCCGACGTCATCGTCGAGCCGTCGTGGAAGGTCACGCCCTGGCGCAACTTGATCGTGTAGACCTTTCCGTCGGCCGAGATGTCGGGCATCGTCTCGGCGAGGAGCGGCGTCACCTTCCAGTTCTTGTCGAAGGTGAACAGCGTCTCGTAGAAATGCTGCGTGATGATGCCGACCAGGTCGGCCGTGGAGACCATCGGGTCGAGGGTCGGCGGCTCGCCGACGGTGGCGACGTTGATGACGCCACCCTTGGCCTGGGCCCAGGCCGGAGCGGTGGACAGCGCGGCCACGCCCGCCAGGGCGACGGTACCGGCCAGAAGCGTGCGACGAAGTACCTTCAAGCGACCCTCCTCATTCCATTATTGTGGAACTTGCAACCTTATTATGGTATAGTGGACTCAAGTCGACGGGATCGTCAATGGAGGCGGCCCGCGTTGACGTGTGCCGGGCGCAGGCTCATCGTCCGTTGCCGGCCGCGACCGGCTCGATCGTCACAACCATCGAGGAATGCCCATGCCCGCATCCGTGAAGGACATGCTCGCCGCCGCCAACGCGGCCGTCCCCAAGCTGTCGCCCATCGAGGCCGCCGAGAAGATGAAGTCCGGCAACGTGCTCGTGCTGGACGTCCGCGACCCGACCGAGGTCCAGCAGTCCGGCAAGCTGAAGGGCGCGGTCGCCGTGTCGCGCGGCATGCTCGAGTTCCGCGCCGACCCCGAGAGCCCCTACCACGACCCCGCCTTCCGCAAGGACGCCACCGTGCTGGTCCACTGCGCCTCGGGCGGCCGCTCGGCGCTGGCCGGCCAGACGCTGAAGGCCATGGGCTATTCCGACGTCTACAACATCGGCGGCTTCAAGGACCTGGCGGCGACCGGGATCGAGATCGAGAAGGTGTGAGGGCCCTCTCGGAGTAACGCCTCACTCCCTCCGCGCGTCATGCCCGGGCTTGGCCCGGGCACCCACGACTTCGGGGCGGCCTCGGCAAAGTCGTGGATGGCCGGGCCAAGCCCGGCCAGGACGCCGTGAGATGGAGGCGGGACGGATAAGGCCGACAGGATCGTCCAGCCCGCTCAATCCAGCGGGAAGTGACACCGAAAACGCTCACCGCCCTCCCCCGCCGTCATCGCCGGCTCCTGCGCCTTGCACAGGTCCGCGGCGCGCGGGCAGCGATTGGCGAAGCGGCAGCCGGGCATCGGGGTGCCGGGCTTGGGCAGGTCGCCCGGGATGGGATGCAGGCTGCGGTCCTCGGTGTCGAGGTCCGGCGCCGCGTCCATCAGGAGCCGCGTGTAGGGATGGCGCGGCGAGCGGAAGAGCTGCTCGGTCGGCCCCTCCTCCACGATGCGCCCGAGATACATGACCGCGAGCCGGTCCGTCATCAGCCGCACGATCGAGAGATTGTGGGTGATGAAGAGGCTCGTCAGGTGCAGTTCCGACTGCAGCGTGTCGAGGAGCTTCAGGATCTGCGCCTGCACCGAGACGTCGAGCGCCGAGGTCGGCTCGTCGAGCACGAGGAAGTCCGGCTCGCCGGCGAGTGCGCGGGCGATGGAGATGCGCTGGCGCTGGCCGCCGGAGAACTCCTGCGGGTACTTGTAGGCATCGGCCGCCGAAAGCCCGACATGCTCCAGCAGTTCGTGCACCCGCGCTTCGACGGCCTTGCCCTCGCGCAGGCCGTGAACGCGAATGGGCTCGGCGACGATGCGGCCCACCGTCCAGCGGCCGTTCAGGGACGAGAACGGATCCTGGAAGATCATCTGCAGGCGCGGCTTGTGGCCCGAGACGCCGGTCAGCGCGATCTGCCCCTGCGTCGGCGGGGTCAGTCCGGCGATCATGCGCGCCAGCGTGGACTTGCCGCAGCCGCTCTCCCCCACGAGCCCGAACATCTCGCCGCGGCGGATCGTGAGCGACACCTCGTCGACGGCGCGCGTGCCGACCCCGCTGCGGCCGAGCAGCTTGCCGACGAACCCCGCCTCGCCCGCGAAGACCTTGCTGACCCCGTCGACGACGAGCATGTCCGCCGCACTCATCGTCCGTCCTCCAGCGGATGGAAGCAGGCGTGCTTGCCGGCGCCATCCCTGTAGTCGACGAGCGGCGGGCGCTGCGACCGGCACTCGGCGGTGGCGCGCGCGCAGCGCGGGTTGAAGGCGCAGCCCGGCGGAATGGACGAAAGGTTCGGCATCGAGCCCGGGATCGGATCCAGCGCCTTGCGGTCGAGCCCCGGGGCCACGGTCGCCCGCATCAGCCCGCTCGTGTAGGGGTGGCGCGGCGTCCGCAACACCTCGGACGTCGGGCCGATCTCGGCCACGCGTCCGGCGTAGAGCACGGCGACGCGGTCGGCCATCTTGGCGATGACGCCGAGGTCGTGCGTGATCAGCATCACCGCGACGCCCGTCTCCTCGTGCAGGTCGCGCAGCACCTGCAGCACGTGCGCCTGCACCGACACGTCGAGCGCCGTCGTGGGCTCGTCGGCGATGACGAGTTCGGGCTCGGCGCAGAGCGCGAGGGCGATGACGACGCGCTGGCGCATGCCGCCGGAGAGCTGGTGCGGATACTGGTCGAGGCGGCGCGCGGGATCCGACAGGCCCACGCGGGCGATCCAGCGCACGGCGCGCTGTCGCGCCTCTTCCTTCGACACGGGCAGGTGCGTGACGATGGTGTCGACGAGCTGCTGGCCGATGGTGAGGACCGGATTGAGGCTCGTCATCGGGTCCTGGGCGATGAAGCCGATGCGCCGGCCCCTGACCTTGCGCATGTCCTCGCGCGACAACGCGTCGAGGTGCCGGCCGGACAGCACGATCTCGCCGCCGGTGCGCTTCAGCGGCGGCACCAGGAGGTCGATGATGGCGGCGCCGGTGAGCGACTTGCCCGCGCCGGATTCGCCGACGACCCCCAGCACCTCGCCGGGCGCGATGGCGAAGGAGATGCCGTCGAGCGCGGTGAGCTGCTGCTTGCCGCGCTTCAGCTCCACCCGCAGGTCGCGGACTTCGAGGAGCGCCGCGCTCACGACCGGCCCCTGAGGCGCGGGTTGAACACGTCGCGCAGGTGGTCGCCGAGCACGTTGACCGAGACCACGAAGGCGATCAGCAGCGCGCAGGGCCACACCGCGATCCACCACTCTCCCGACTGCAGGAAGTTGTTGCCGTTGCGGATGAGCGTGCCGAGCGAGGGCTGCGTCAGCGGGATGCCGATGCCGAGGAAGCTGAGCGTCGCCTCCGTGATGATGGCAACGCCGAGATTGATCGTGGCGATGACCAGCACCGGCGCCATGACGTTGGGCAGGATGTGCAGGACGACGATGCCGAGCGCGCTGCGCCCGGTGACGCGCGCCGCCGCCACGTAGTCCTGGTCGCGCTCCACCAGCACCGACGAACGGATGGTGCGCGCGTACTGCACCCAGAAGGCCACGCCGATCGAGATGATGACGATGGCGATGGCCGTCTTCACGTCGCGCTGCTGGCCGAGCGCGGACCGCGCCGCGCCATCGATGATCATGGCCAGCAGCAGCGCCGGATAGGCGAGCTGCACGTCGGCGACGCGCATGATCAGGGAATCGACCCAGCCGCCGGCAAAGCCCGCGGTGAGGCCGAGAGCCCCGCCGACCAGGAGCCCGATGGCGACCGAGGCGAGGCCGACGATGAGCGAGGTGCGCAGCCCGAAGGCGAGCGCGGTCAGCATGTTGCGGCCCTGGTCGTCGGTGCCGAGCGGGAAGACCTTGCTGCCGTCCGCCATCCACATCGGTGGGGTGAAGGCGTCCATCACCGAGGTCGAAGCCAGGTTGAACGGGTCGGGCGCGAACAGCGGGACGATGAAGGCGAAGGCTGCGAGCAGGATGCCGACGATGGCGGCCAGGGTCGGACCGGGCGCGCCCTTCGCGGCCTCGAACAGGCGCAGGACGGCGGAGGGACGGGCCGGCGTGGCGGGGGATGGGACCGCGCTCATGCCTTGCGCCTCAGCACGCGCGGATCGATCAGCGGATAGCTGAGCTCCACGAAGAGGTTGATGACCATGAACATGGCACCGATCAGGATGAGGTAGATGGAGATCACCGGCATGTCGGCCGCCTGGATCGACTGCAGGAACAGCGAGCCGAGGCCGGGCCAGGCGAAGACGTTCTCGGTGACGACCGAGAAGGCGATGATGTTGCCGAGCTGGAGGCCGAGCATGGTGACGACCGGCAGCAGCGTGTTGCGCAGCGCGTAGACGTACCAGATGCGGTTGTCGGTGAGGCCGCGGGCACGGGCGAAGCGCACGTGGTCGCTGAGGCCCACTTCCATGAGCTGCGTGCGGATGAGCCGGATGACGAGCGCCACCTGGAAGGTGGAGAGCGCGATCGCGGGCAGGATGATGGCCTTGAGGCCCGAGGCCGTCAGCAGCCCCGTGCGCCAGAAGCCGAGGTCGACGACCTGTCCGCGCCCGAAGGACGGCAGCCAGCCGAGCTTCACCGAGAAGATGCCGATGAGCGCGATGCCGACCACGAAGTTCGGCAGCGTCACGCCGGCGATGGAGCCGAACATGATGGCCTTGGCCAGCGCCGAGCGCGGATGCACGCCGCAATGGACGCCGGCCGGCACGGCCACGAGCAGGGTGATGAACAGGCTCGCCAGAGCCAGCTCGACCGTCGCGGGCAGGCGCTCCGCGATGAGCTTGGCCACCGGCTCGTGCGAGCGGTAGGAGATGCCGAAGTCGCCCTGCAGCAGGCCGCCGAAGAAGCTCAGGAACCGCGTGGTGATCGGCTCGTCGAGGTGCAGGGCCTTGATCATCGCCGCCCGGTCGGCCGCGGTGGAATCGGCCGTCAGCAACGATGCCAGCGGATCGCCGAGGTTGGAGACCAGCAGGAAGCCGATGAAGCTGATGATGACCAGGACGAGGACCGTCTGCACGAGACGGCCCGAGGCATAGGCGAGCACTCAGGCCTCCCCGGGTGCTATCGAGACAAGCCGGCTCTTCATCCCTGAGGCGTGAGCGCCCATCTCGCGAACTTCCCAGCAGCGCGCATGTCGCTTTCGCGACCACCTCTCCGCCGTCCTGCCCGGGCCTGGCCCGGGCATCCACGACTTTGCCGGGGTCATCCTCCAGTCGTGGATGGCCGGGCCAAGCCCGGCCAGGACGCGGAGAAGGTGGCGCAAGCTGGAGACCCGCCCCTTATTGAGGGAGATGGGGGCGGGTTGAAGCAGATGACGGCTCACAAGCTCACTTCACGACGTAGTAGCGCAGCGGGAAGCCGAGGTCGGCGGGCTGCACGACGTCGACGTTCTTCTTCACGCCCCACAGGATGTTGAGCTGGTGGAGCGGGATGAAGCCGGCGGTCTCCTTCAGGCGCGTCATCGCCTGCTTGAGCAGCGCGTTGCGGGCCGTCGGGTCCTTCTCGTTCTGGATCTTGGTGATCAGGTCGTCGAGCTTCTCGTCGGAGAAGCCGCCGATGTTGAAGGTGCCGCGGCCGGACTTGGGATCGCGGGTGGCCACGATCGAGCTCAGGAACAGGTGCGCGTCATAGGTCGAGGGCGAATAGCCGAGCATCGCCAGGCTCGTGTTGTAGCCCGGCGGGTTGATCTGCTGGGCCCACTTGCCGGTCGTCTGCGCGCGCGGCTCGACCTTGATGTTGATGCGCGCCAGCGACTGGGCGATCGCGAGGCAGGTCGCCTCGTCACCCATGAAGCGGTCGTTGGTGCAGTCGAGGGTGACCGCGAAACCGTCCTTGTAGCCGGCCTCGGCCATCAGCGCCTTGGCCTTGTCCACGTCGGGCTTCGTCGGCTCGCCGAGTACCGGGTCGAAGCCGTTCACTTCCTTGGCGATCGGCAGGCCGACCGGCACGGAATAGCCGCGCATGACCTTCTGCTTGATGCCTTCGATGTCGATGGCGAGCTGCATCGCCTGGCGGACGCGGATGTCCTTGAAGGGGTTCTTGCCCTTCACGTCGCTGAACTGCAGCTCGTCGCGGGCGACATCCGGCTGGATGTAGACGGTGCGCAGGTCGGGACCGGCCTGGACCTTGAGGTTCGGGTCGGCGGCGACGCGCTGGGTGTCCTGGGCCGGGAGCGAGTCGATCATGTCGACCTCGCCGGAGATCAGCGCCGAGACGCGGGTGGCGTTGTTCGGGATGACGAAGAAGGTCGCCTTGTCGACGTTGCCGGTGAGCTTGTCCCACCAGGTCGGGTTCTTCTCGAACTCGATCTTCACGCCCGGGTCGCGCGAGGCGATGCGGTAGGGCCCGGTGCCGTTGACGTTGCGGTTGGCGAAGGTCTCGGTCTTGTTGTCGGCGGAGCCGGGCTGGACCGTGTTGTTCTTCTCCGACCACTCCTTGTCCATGATGAACCAGTTGACGATCTCGAACGGCACGATCGGGTCGATGCCGGTGGTCTTGAGATCGACCGTGTAGTCGTCGACCTTCACGGCCGATGCGATCGTGGCGAGGTTGCTCTTCACGCCGCCGGCCTTGGCGCGGTTGAAGGAGAACACCACGTCGTCGGCGTTGAAGTCGGACCCGTCGGCGAACTTGACGCCCTTGCGCAGCTCGAAGCGCCAGCCGTCGTCGATCTGCTTCCAGCTCGTGGCGAGCGCCGGCTCGATCTTGAGGTCGGCGCCGCGGCGCACCAGCGGCTCGTAGACGTTGCTCAGGATCGCGAAGATCAGCGTGTTCGACACGGCGTGCGGGTCGAGCGTGTAGGCATCGAGCGGTCCGGCGAACTTGAAGCTCGCGGCCTGCGCGGACACCCCTGCCAGGAGGCTGGCGCACAGAACGCCGCCGACGGCGGCAACCTTGGCAAACGACGATCGCGACATGGCTATGGCCCTTCCCCTCTGACCCGCTTTTGTGACGCTCCGGCGACGGCCTTCAGGCCGCTCCCCCGGAGGTGCCGGATCGTAACAGTATACGATATGCGGAATCAATCACGCTCCCGCGATGCCTTGCAGGATTCGCGCCGTTCAGGGAGCGAAGCCGGGCTCGCCCAGGTCCCAGAACAGGCCGGCCATCATGCGCAGGCCCTCCTCGGCCACGGCGATGGGCAGGTGCTCGTCGGCGCCATGCTGGCGGCAGCCCGGATAGGAGTGCGGGATCCAGATCGTGGGCAGGCCGAGCCCGTCGCAGAACAGGTTGTTGGGCAGCGAGCCGCCCAGATTGGGCAGGATGGCGGGTGGCCGGCCGAGCGTGCGCGCCAACGATCCGGCGACGGCCCGCACCCACGGATGGTCCGGATCGATGCGGCTCGCCAGGAACATGGCGTCCGAATGCGCCCTCACCTCGACGCTTTCGAAACCGTGAGCATCGAGGTTGCGTCGGACGGCCGGCACGACCGCCTTGGGATCGACCCCCACCGGGAAGCGCAGCTGCATGCGCGCCGTGGCGCTGGGCGGGATGGCATAGAGCGGACGCTCGAGATTGCCGCAGGAGAACTCCATGACCTCGAGCGAACTCCAGCCGAACACCTTCTCGGCCGCGGTGAGCCCCGGCTCGCCCCACCAGGGCTCGATCTCCGGGTCCTCGGGCGTCGGCTCCGGCGTGCAGTCCTCGAGCGCCTTGCGGACGTTGTCGGGGATGAAGGCCGGCTTCAGCTCCGGCACGCGGATCTCGCCGTTGCGCCCGACGAGGCAGGCGATGGCGTGGGCGAGTTCGACGCCGGGGTTGGACAGGAGCCCACCCCAGTTGCCGGAATGGTGGAAGCCCTCGCGCGCGGTCCGGGTGAGATGGAAGCTCAGGCCGCCCCGGGCACCGAGGAAGATCGTCGGCCTGTCGAGCGCGAGGCGCGGGCCGTCCGAGGCGATCAGGACGTCGGCGGCGAGCGCCTCGCGATGCGCCTCGCAGATGGTGTCGAGCCCGAGCGACCCGCTCTCCTCGCCCATCTCCAGCAGGATCTTGCAGTTGAAGCCGAGCCGTCCGCGCGCCGCGAGCACGTCCTCCAGCGCGGCGAGATTGACGGCGTGCTGGCCCTTGTTGTCGGCGGTGCCGCGGCCATACCAGCGCCCGTCCCGCTCGGTGAGGACCCAGGGCGACAGCCCCGCGCTCCAATGCTCGTCGAGGCCCGTGACCACGTCGCCGTGGCCATAGACGAGCACCGTGGGCAATGCCGGGTCCTCGATCCGCTCGGCGAGCAGGAATGGACCCGGCGCCGCCGCATCGGTGAGCGTGCGCGTCACGAACCCCATGCGTTCCACCCACGGGACAATCTCCACCCCGAGGTAGTCGGACAGCGCTTCCCGGAGCGACGGCTCCCGGCTTGCGCTGCGAATCGCGACGAGGCGCGCGAGCAGCGTGGCGAAGGAGCCGGAGGAGATGCGGGAGGCGGCGGTGGCGATGGCGGCGTCGCGGGACATGGCGGGATTTCGAACCAGGATGGTCACGGGAGCGCGCACAGTGGCGGTCCGCCGCCCGACCTGCAAGATTGGCCCCTCACGCGCGATGGGGGTTCACGGATGATCAGGCTCGGCGAGCGATGGGCTGCGGCACGGCAGGCGGCCGGTGGCAGCCCGAACAAGGTGCGCCAGGTCGGTGCGGTGATCGTGGCCCGCGACGGCACCGAGATCGCCGCCTGCAACACCTTCCCGCCGGGCGTGCGCGACCTCCCCGAGCGTCACGAGGGCGACGGGCGCTTCGTGTGGATGGAGCACGCCGAGCGCAACGCCATCTTCGCCGCCACCCGCCGCGGCGTGGCGCTGGAAGGCGCTCACATCACGACGACGTTTTTCCCCTGCATCGACTGCGCCCGGGCGATCGTGCTGGCAGGCTTCGCCTGCGTCGACACCCCTCCCCCCGCGCTCGAGGATCCGGTGTGGGGGGCCGCATTCCTCCGGTCACGCGTGATCCTGGAGGAAGGCGGGGTCGAGATGCGCTGGCTGGAGGGGTGAGCGGGCCGGCCCTCTCGTTGCTGACGGGTCAGCGAAATGGCGCTTTCCCCTGCGCGCGTCCTGCCCGGGCTCGGCCCGGGCATCCACGACTTTGCCGGGTCCGCCCTGAAGTCGTGGGTGGCCGGGCCAAGCCCGGCCATGACGCGGAGAGATGGAGCCAGACCCAGATCGGGCCCCAGGATCAAATCTTCCCCTCGGCCTTCAGCCGCTCGTCGAGGCGCTTCTGGTAGGCTTCCTTGGCGGCCACATCGAGCCTGGCGCGCTTGCCGTAGTAGATGAAGCCCAGCGCGCGGCGCGAGCGGGTGGGCGAGCGGTTGGGCCCGGCCCAGTGGATCGTGCGGGCGTGGTGCATGAGGAACGTCCCCGGGCCGCCCGGAAAGGCGACGGTGTTCGCCTTGTCCGCGTCGGATCCGAAATCGGTCATGCCCTGCGAGAAGCCCAGGACACCCGAGAACCCGTGGGCACGGAAACCTTCCGCGCGATTCGAGCCGCGGACGTAGTGAATGCAGCCGTTCTCGTCGTCGACGTCCTCCAGCGCCAGCCAGCCGGTCACCGCCTCGCAGGGATCGAGGTGGAAATAGTAGCCGTCCTGGTGGGGCGGGGTCGGCTGGCCGATGCCCGGCGGCTTGTTGAAGTACTGCATGTTCATCGGCACGACCTCGTCGCGCAGCACCTCCTCGGCGATGCGCCGGGCCGGCCCGTCGAACATCAGGTCATGGAAGAGATCGCTGTACTCGAAGAGCTTCTGGAGCTGCTTCACGCTCGTCGGGTCGTCCTTGTCCTCCAGGTAGACGCGCTCCCGGGGCATGGTCGGCACGACGTCGCGCAGGACGCGGTCCATCTCGGCGACGATGGCGGTCATCGTCGCCCTGTCGTGAAGGGGCGACACGCAGACGTAGCCATCCCGGTCGAAGGCCGGGCGAAGCTGCTCACCCTCCCGCGTCAGCACCTCGGACATGCCCCCCCCCCCCTCGTCGTTGCGTCAGCGTACCGTAGCCGTGACCTTGATCGGCTCAAGGGCCTCCCCGTTGGTGACCCACAGGGTAAAGGCGTCTTCCCCGGCCACCCGGCCGGCCACATACGTCACGCGGGTGTAGGGAACAGCGACGCCCGGGCAGGCCGGGTTGCGGGTGGACGTGCCGGTCTCGACCCGCAGCGTGCCCAGCTTCGGGGCCGGATCGATGCCGATCCGGCCGATGTGGCCGGGCTGGCAGAACTCCTTCAGGAGCGAGAACTGCGAGACGATGACCGATTGCCGGCGCTTGACGACACGATCCATCGTGTCGCTCCAAGCCAGCGCGGCAGAGGCCGTCCCCAGCACGGCAACCGCCGACACACCCACCCGAAACGCAACCATGAAGGGCAGCCCCCGCCCGCAACACCTACGGCCATGGGAGCCCGGCCCGCGGCCATGGTCAAGCCGGGCCGTTCACGAAACGGCCCGACCTGGTGTTCGGCTCAGGCCCATTCGCCCTTGCGGAACACCGGCACGCGGCCGCCGTCGGGCGTGATGCCGTCGATGTCGATCTGGTCGGAGCCGATCATCCAGTCGATGTGGATGAAGCTCTTGTTGCCGCCCTGCGCCGCGATCTGCTCCGGCGTGAGCGTGGCGCCGTCGACGAAGCACTTCGAGTAGCACTGGCCGAGCGCGATGTGGCAGGCGGCGTTCTCGTCGAAGAGCGTGTTGTAGAACAGGAGCCCGCTCTGCGAGATCGGCGAGGAGTGCGGCACCAGGGCGACCTCGCCCAGACGGCGCGAGCCCTCGTCGGTGTCGAGAACCTTGCCCAGCACCTCGGCGCCGCGGCTCGCCGTGGCGTCCACGATGCGACCGTCCTCGAAGCGCACGGCGATGTTGTCGATGAGCGTGCCCTGGTAGGAGAGCGGCTTGGTGCTCGCTACCGTGCCGCTGACCCGGCGGGCATGCGGCGTCGTGAACACCTCCTCCGTCGGGATGTTCGGATTGCAGGTGATGCCGTTCTTGGCCATGGACGCGCCGCCCATCCACTGGTGGCCGTCGGCCAGGCCCACCACGAGATCCGTGCCCGGACCCGTGAAATGCAGCGAGGCGAAGCGGTGGGAGTTCAGCCAGCGGGTACGCTCGTGGAGTGCGGCGTTGTGGGCCTCCCAGGCCGCGATCGGGTCGGGCTGGTCGGCGCGCGACGCGGCGAAGATCGCGTCGGCGAGGCGGGCGATGGCCACCTCCTCCTCGTCGTCCGGGAACACCTGCTTCGCCCAGGACGCACCCGGGAAAGCGATGATGTTCCAGTTGATGTCGAAGCCGGCGATCTTCTCCAGCGCGGGCTGGTAGGCGATCGAGTTCGCCTTGCTGGCGCGCGAGACCTTGGCCGGATCCTCGTTGGACAGCAGCATCGGGTTGTCGCCGACGATGGCGAGGCGTGCGGTGTTGTCGCCGAAGGCCTTGGCCACGCCCTCGTAGAGCCAGGTGGGGGCGCGGTCGAAGCTCGCGTCGGCGCCGTACTTGTAGCGCGCCAGGGTGACCTCCTCGTCGGAGAGGATGGGGGTCACGATGCCCGCGCCGGCCTTGTAGGCATGCTCGGCGATGCGGCGCACGAGCGGCAGGGCGGCGGACGGCGCGGTGAGGAACACGTCCTGCCCCGGCTGCAGCCTCAGGCCGATCTTGATCGCCACTTCGGCGAGACGGTCGAGCTTGGCGGGATCGATGGACGGAACGTTGCTCGGATGGGTCATGGACTTCGCCTCGAATGCGGATGCGCAGACCATAGCCTCGCGAAAGCGCGCGGTCAGCCTTTCAGATGGCCGCAACGCGCCGGACGTGGAGAGCGAGGCCCGCGGCGCCCACCAGGGCCGCGGCGGCGACAAGGCTCGCCTGCACGAACGAGCCCGACCGATCCGAGAGAAATCCGCCCACCAGCGGGCCGATCATCTGCCCGATGCCGAAGGACGCGGTCATCACCGCCGTCAGCGTCCGCGGGTCGCCCACGGCCAGGGCCCGCGCCGCGCCGATGCCGAGCGCGGTCAGCCCCATGAAGGTGCCGCCCAGCAGCGCAGCCGCCAGGACGATCCCCGGCGCGGTCGGCCACAGCACGCTCGAGCCCACGCCGACCGCCTCGACCACGCAGGCCACGGCGAAGGCCAAGGCCAGTCCGGTTCGCCGCGCCAGCGCCGTCCACAGCGCCACGGAGGGAATCGCGGCCACCCCGACCACGAGCCAGATCATCGGCTCGAGGGCGCTGACGGCCGGCGTGCCGCGGACGATGAGCACCAGGAACGTCGCCGTGACGACGTAGCCGAACCCGAACAGCCCGTAGGCCACGCTCATCGCCAGGGCGCCGGGCCGGCGCGGCCCCGCGGTGACGGCAGCCGGCGCCACACCGCCCTCCGCGTCGGGCACGAGGCGCCACACGGCCCCCAGCGCCAGGACCGAAATCACTCCGCAGGCCATCCAGAGCCCGCGCCATCCCAAGCCGGCCGCGGCGCCGGCCGAGACGAAGGCGGCGGAGACGGCGATTCCCGTGCCCACGCCCGCGAAATGGACCGTGGAGAGCCCGGGACGCTGCAGGCGACGCAGGCGGTCCAGCACCAGCGTCGAGGCGAAGACGAGGACGAAGGCGCTGGCGACGCCGCCCGCGAAGCGCAGCACGAGCCACGGCGCAAGCGATGGAGCGAGCCCCATGAGGCCCGTGGTCGACGCGCTGATGGCGAGCGCGCCCATCATCCAGGCCCGCCGGGAGCCCTTGAGCCCCGGATAGCCGGCGGCGAAGGCCCCGGCCACGTAGCCGAGGAAGTTCGCCGAGGCGACGAGGCCCGCCGTGCTGCCGGAAAGACCCAGGTCGGCGGCCATCATCGGCAGGAGGGGCGTGTACACGAAACGACCCACGCCCATGGCGGCGGCGAGGGCCACGAGGCCCCCCAGCGCCAGCCGAACCGGATCGTCACGCGTCGGCATGTGGAGCGTTCCCGGGCATGGGTGGCCAGAAAGCACGGGAATGGGGCAGGAGCCAAGGTCGCCCGCCCCGATCGCGCGAGCCCGGAGCGGAGAATTGCCGATGGCGGATGTTCCGGGCTTGCGGGATCGGATGGGCACGGCTATAAGCCGGCCTCGCAACGGAACGGCGGAGCGTAGCGCAGCCTGGTAGCGCACTTCGTTCGGGACGAAGGGGTCGTAGGTTCAAATCCTATCGCTCCGACCATCGTTTCGCTTGTGAAAAGAAGGGGCGGCCCTCGGGCCGCCCTTTTTTCTTGGCCGGGCCATGCGCTGGACGCTCTTCCGCCGGGGCCGCGCCGGTCCTATGGGTTGGGTGACGAGCAAGGGTGCCGCGGAAAGGCGCGCAGAAGCATGGCCGGACTTCTGGATGCGCTTCGCGGCGGCGGTGCCGGCCGAGCTCTCGGCATCCGAAACTTCCGGATCTATTTCGCCGGCCTGATGGTGTCGATCAGCGGCACCTGGATGCAGTCCACCGCGCAGGCCTGGCTGGTGCTCAAGCTGACCGACTCGCCCCTGGCGCTGGGGACGGTCGCCGCGCTCCAATCCCTTCCGGTCATGCTGCTGACGCTGTTCGGGGGCGCGGTCGCCGACCGGCTGCCCCGCCGCAAGCTCCTGTATGTGACCCAGGGACTCGGGGCGCTGCAGGCCGTCGCCCTGGGTGCGCTGGCCCTGCACGGGATCGCCGAGGTCTGGCACATCTACGTGCTGGCGATCGGGCTCGGGCTCATCAACGCCCTCGACAATCCAGTGCGCCAATCCTTCATCGGCGAGCTCGTTCCGGTCTCGGTCCTGCCGAACGCCATCGCGCTCAACTCGATGGCCCAGAACCTCGGACGCATCCTGGGGCCCACCCTCGGCGGACTCACGATCGCGGGCTTCGGCGTGGGCGCGGCCTTCTTCATCAATGCCGCGACCTTCTCGGGAACGATCATCGCGCTCCTGCTCCTCGACCCCTCGGCCCTTCACGTGGCCGGCACCCGCCCGCGCGGCAACGTCTTCCGGCAGATCGGCGAGGCGGCCCATTTCGCCTGGTCTCAGCCCTCGATTCTCGTGCTGCTCATCGGCGCGGCCTTCATCGGCATGTTCGGGCAGAACTTCGCGACCATGGTGCCGCTCGTCGCGATCTACCTCGTCCATGCGGACGCGGCGCAGTTCGGCCTCCTGAACTCGGGGCTCGGCACGGGGTCGATGCTCGCGGCCTTCGTCATGAGCATGAGCGGACCGCCCTCGATCGGCAGGATCCTGCTGGCGGGCTGCTGCTTCGCGCTGTTCCTCGTCGCCGTCAGCCAGTCGTCCTGGCTGCCGCTGAGCTGCCTTTTCTTTGCCGGCGTCGGCGCCTCGGTGATCACCTTCAACGCCTCCGTCCAGACGTCGATGCAGATGCAGGCGCCGCCGGAGATGCGCGGCCGCTTCGCGTCCATGCTGCATCTTCTCGGCGCCGGCTCATCGCCCATCGGACAGCTCCTCACGGGCGCCGTCGCCAGCAACGCGGCCGTGTGGTTCGCGGTCGGCCTGAACGGCGTCATGTGCGCCGTCGGCATGCTGATGGCCGGCCTGTACTTCCTGCGCAAGAGCCGCCAGGGAACCCCCTTCGCCATTGCGACACCCCTGCAGGCCCCCGACCCGACGGCGCCGAAAGGTGCCTCGCTCGCCATTTCGCCGAAGCGCTGAGGTCCGCCGCGCGTCGCGGCTTGCCTCGCGCCCGCAAGCGGGTGAAATGGCGAGAACGATCGAGGAGTGCCCGCATGCCCGCCTTTCCCATCATCGACTCGCACGTCCACCTCTACGACGTCGCGCGCCTGTCCTACGGCTGGCTGGCGAGCGTCCCCCGGATCAACAGCAGCCACGGCATGGCGGAGTTCGACGTGGCGCGGGGTCCCGTCGCCGTCGAGAAGCTCGTCTTCGTCGAGGTGGCCGTCGATCCCGGCTTGCACCTGCAGGAAGCGGCCTTCGTGCAGGGGCTTGCCGACCGCGACCCTCGCATCGCAGCCATGGTCGCCCACGCGCCGGTCGACAAGGGCGACGCGGTCGAGGACGACCTCGTGGCGCTGAAGAAGAACCGGTCGCTGGTGGGCATCCGCCGGCTCATCCAGGGGGAGCCCGACCCGTCCGTCTGCATCGCCCCGAACTTCATCGCCGGCGTGCGCCGCCTCGCCGCCCACGGTCTCACCTTCGACATCTGCGTCAAAAGCTGGCAGCTCGCCTACGCCGTCGAGCTCGCGCGCCGCTGCCCGGACGTCCGCTTCGTGCTCGACCACATCGGCAAGCCCGACATCCGCAACGGCATGATCGAGCCCTGGCGCGCCCAGATCCGCGAGCTCGCGCGCCTGCCCAACGTGGTCTGCAAGGTCTCGGGCGTGATCACGGAGACGGACCGTGAAACCTGGACGCCTGCGACGGTGAAGCCCTATGTCGAGCACGTGCTCGACAGCTTCGGCTTCGACCGCGCTTTGTTCGGCAGCGACTGGACGGTGTCGGAACTCACCCACCGCTACCCCGACTGGGTGGCGATCCTCGACGGCATCGTCGGCACGGCCAGCGAGACCGAGCAGAAGGCGTTCTGGCGGGACACCGCGATCAGGACGTATGGGGTTTAGGCGGGCTTGCCCGAAACGCTCCTGCCAGTTCCCTCGTTGTTTCCGCCGTCATGGCCGGGCTTGGTGTACAGACCGGAGACATGGTGAACACTCGTTCGGG